>DAOTUD010000038.1:0-14906 GCA_034437275.1 Anaerolineae bacterium | reverse complement strand
GCCGCCCAATTACGCACGCGATAGGTTGTTTTCTGTGCGTCCTTCTTAGCCCGTTTTGTCATTTTCGTGTCTCATTTTTTCTGTGCCATGCTCACAGTGTAACTCAGGCGTATTCATTCAACAACGCCTCTCTGGAGAAAGATAGTTATGCCAACACACTATGGATTTGACCTGATCGACGAGCGCACGATCCCGGAACTCAACACGCGCGCCCGCCGCTACCGTCATCTGAAGACAGGAGCCGAACTCCTCTTGCTCGAAAACGACGACGAAAACAAGGTGTTCAGCATCAATTTTGGCACCCCACCCCCCGACTCCACCGGCCTGCCGCACATCATGGAACATTCAGTGCTGTGCGGCTCGCGCAAGTACCCGGTCAAGGAGCCGTTCGTCGAACTGATGAAGGGGTCGCTCAAGACGTTCGTCAATGCCTTCACCTTTTCCGACAAAACCTGCTACCCGGTCGCCAGCCAGAACGTGCAGGATTTCTACAATCTGATCGATGTCTACCTGGATGCGACATTTTATCCCAACATCACCCCCTACACGCTGAAGCAGGAAGGCTGGCATTACGAACTCGACAACGCGGATGCACCGTTGGTGTATAAAGGCGTGGTCTTCAACGAAATGAAGGGCGCCTACTCCGACCCGGACAACCTGATGGCCCGCTATGTGGAGCAGTCGCTGTTCCCCGACACGCCCTACGGTGTGGACTCGGGCGGCGACCCGGCGGTGATCCCCGATTTGACCTACGAGCAGTTCAAGCGCTTTCACGAAACGTACTACCACCCGTCGAACGCGCTGATCTTCTTCTACGGCGACGACGATCCCGAGGAACGGCTGCGCTATATGAACGACTGGCTGGAAGCGTTCGAGACACAGCACGTCGAATCGAAGATCGCGCTGCAACCGGCCTTTGACATCCCGCAGCACTTCACATACCAATACGCCGCCAGCGAGGACGAAGATGCCAACAAGGGCATCGTGACCGTCAACTGGGCCACATGCGACATCTTCGACACCGAAACCGTGCTGGCGCTGTCGATCCTGGAGCATATCCTGATCGGCACGCCCGCCTCGCCGCTGCGCAAGGCGCTGATCGACTCTGGGCTGGGCGAAGACCTGGCCGGCCTCGGGCTGGAAGCTGACCTGCGACAGGTCGTATTCTCGACCGGACTGAAAAGCATCGCGCCTGCCGACGCGGAAAAGGTCGAAGCGCTGATCATGGACACCCTGGCCCAACTGGCCAACGAGGGCATCGAGCAGGACATGATCGACGCGGCGGTGAACACGATTGAATTCCGGCTGCGTGAGAACAACACCGGCCCCTATCCGCGCGGGCTGCTGCTGATGATCCGCGCGCTGCGCACCTGGCTGCACGGTGGCGATCCAGTGGATATGCTGGCCTTCGAGGCCCCGCTGGACGCGATCAAAACGCGCCTGGATGCTGGCAAACGCTTCTTCGAAAGCCTGATCACCACCTACCTAGTGGATAACCCGCACCGCACCACGCTGCTGCTGGAACCCGACCCGGAAAAGGACCGGCGAGAGGCGGCAGCCGAAAAAGCCCGGCTGGACGACGCGCGCGCCGCGATGAGCCAGGATGATATCGCGCAGGTGCTCGAAGACACCCGTACCCTCAAAGCGATGCAGGAAACGCCCGATCCGCCCGAAGCCCTGGCGACCATCCCCAGCCTGACGCTCGACGACCTGGATAAACACGTAAAGACCGTGCCGCTGGAAAAACTCCAGTTGGCGGGCTGTGATGTGCTGTATCACGATATCTTCAGCAACGGGATCGTCTACCTGGACCTGGGCTTCAACCTCTACGCGCTGCCGCAGGAGCATGTGCCATATATGGGCATCTTTGGGCGCGCGCTGCTGGAGCTGGGGACCGAAACCGAAGATTTCGTCAAGCTCTCACAGCGCATCGGGCGTGAAACTGGTGGCATCCAGCCCGCCACATTTACCTCGACGCTGCTGGAATCCAACGACAGCGCCGCCTGGGCCTTCCTGCGTGGCAAGGCCACCACCGACCAGACCGGCGACCTGCTCGCCATCCTACGCGATGTGCTGCTCACGGTGGATCTCAACAATAAAGATCGGCTGCGCCAGATCGTGCTGGAAGAAAAGGCAACCCAGGAAGCCATGCTCATCCCGCGTGGCCACTTGGTGACCCTCACCCGGCTGAAGGCACATTTCAATCAGGCCGGGTGGGCCAGCGAGCAAATGGACGGCATCGACTATCTGTTCTTCCTGCGCAAGCTGGCCAAACAGATCGAGCAGGACTGGCCGGCAGTGCGCGACACGCTGCAAGCGATCCGGACCGCGCTGGTCAACCGGCAGGCCATGCTCGCCAATGTGACCATCGACGCCGGCAACTGGCGCACGATCCGGCCCCAGTTGGAGGAGTTCCTGGCCGCGCTCCCGACGACCAGCCCCGAGTGGCACACCTGGTCACCGGCCTACGAACGTGCCAACGAAGGGTTGACGATCCCCGCACAGGTGAACTACGTCGGGCAGGCGGCCAACCTGTACGATCTGGGCTACAAACTGCACGGAGCCGCTACCGTCATCAGCAACTATCTGCGCGCCACCTGGCTGTGGGAGCGCGTGCGGGTACATGGCGGCGCGTACGGTGGCTTCTGCACCTTCGACCGGCGCTCAGGCGTGTTTGCGTTCCTGTCCTATCGTGATCCGAACCTGCTGGGCACGCTGGAAAACTACGCCAAAAGCGCGGACTTCCTGCGCGAACTTGATCTGAGCCAGGACGAACTGGTGAAGAGCATCATCGGCGCGATCGGGCAGATGGACGCTTACCAGCTGCCGGATGCCAAAGGCTATTCGTCCATGCAGCGCTACCTGACGGGCGAAACTGACGCGCTCCGCCAGCGCCTACGTGATGAAATCCTGGCGACGACGCCGCAGGACTTCACTGCCTTCGCCGACCTCCTCACGCGGTTGAGTGATGAGGGCACGGTCGCGGTGTTGGGATCGCAGGACGCGATCCAGGCCGCCAACGCGCAAAAGGATAACTGGCTGAAGACCGTAAAAGTGTTATAAATATACCAATACAATACCCACCATGTACCAACGCAATAGTGGCGGGCATTCAATCACGGTCCTAAATATAGTACACAGGAGAGATAACGTTGTTTAACCGAATATTTTCATTACTGATTCTGGGCGCATTGGTGCTGGGCGGGACCACCCCTGCCGTCACCTCTGCACAGGACGACAGCGCCGACAATACGGTTGACGTGCTGGCTCCTGAACCGTATCGCGATCTGGTCAATGCGCTGGTCGAAGGCTTCAGCCTTGCCAACACGGACGTCGAAATGAACGTCACCTATGCTGAACCGGACGCACTGATGGACGCAGCCGCCGAGACCGACATCGTCATTTACGAAAACTTTGACGAACTCCCGCCGGTTGGAGTCGACTGCGGGACGATCAGCCGCGCGTATGCGATCCTGCCCGACCTGGGCGCGCGCTCCCTCGCGGACTGCGCTGACTACAACTCGCCCGATATGATGCTGGTCAAAGACTTTTTGAAATACGTTGCCTCACCAGATGGGCAGCAGATCGCGATTGACATGGACTACCTGCCCGAGGCGGTCGAGATTGAAGACCAGGGCGGCGTCACGGTGACGATCCCGCAGCCGGTCGACACCGTTGTGTCAGCGTATGGCGTTGGTACGTTCTATCTGTACGCATTGGGGGCCGGGGATCGACTGGCGGCGGCGGCCTACCTGGGCATTCGCTCGGACACGACCCTGGAAAGAATGCGCGCCGTCGATCCGAATTTCGACACCGTGAACAATGCTTTGTCGGTCATCGGTCAGCGGGAAACCAACATCGAAGAAATGGCGAATCTCGAGCCGGACCTGGTCCTCGCCAGCGCACGGACGGAGTGGCTGGACACCGCCGAGGCGCTGGACATTTCGATCTTGCGCTTCGAGGGCGAAACGCCGGAGCGCTTCAAGGGCGCGTTGACCATGCTTGGCACGGCGTTAGGCCCGAACGCCGCCTATCGTGCGGAACAGTTCAATACGTACTACGAGGCCACCCTGGATCAGATCGTCGCCCAGACCGCCGACATTGACTCGCGCCCGCGCGTGTACTTCTCCGGGACCGAGCCGCTGCGCGTCGCCAGCGGGGCAATGTACCAGACCGCGATGGTCGAGGCCGCCGGCGGCGTCCCGGTGAGTAAGGAGCTGCCCGGTTTCTGGAACGACGTCAACCTGGAGCAGGTGATCGAGTGGAACCCGGATGTGATCTTTGTGCCCACGTACGGCGGGGCCAGCGTCGACGCCTTCACCGACTCCGACGAGTGGCAGATCGTGGACGCTGTCGCGGATGGTGATGTGTACCAACTGCCGCAGTTCCTCGGCCCCTGGGACATCCCGGCACCGGAGTCGATCCTGGGCATCATCTGGATGGCACAAATCCTGTACCCGGACCAGCTCGACATAAGCTGCGTCGACGAAGTGCAGTACTACTACAGCATGTTCTACGACTACGATATGGCTCCTGATCTGGCACAGGATTTGTGTGAGTGATTCGCACGTTACGCCACAGGGTAAGTACGGTCCAGCGGCGCCAGACGGTGTTATACTGGCTGCTGCTGGTCCTTCCCCTACCATTGGCAATCTATGCCCTGGGGCTGGGCCGGTTCGACGTCCAGCCCCATGAGGTGATCCGGACCCTGCTCGATCACGCACTCTACCAGATCGGGCCGGTGGATTACGAGGTCTGGCCCCAGGACATCATCCGGGGCGGGTATGCCTACCAGGCAGCCCCCCCGGACCTTACCTTCGAGCCAGACATCATCCACAAAATCGTGATCCGGGTGCGGATGCCGCGCATCCTGGCTTCCCTGCTGATTGGGGCCAACCTGTCCGTGACCGGCGCTGCCTTTCAGGGCATTTTCCGCAATCCCCTGGTGGACTCCAACATTCTTGGGGTAACCTCTGGGGCGGGCTTTGGGGCCGCGCTGATGCTGCTGATCAACGCGCAGCCCGTGCTGGTGCAGGCTTCGGCGTTTACGTTCGGGCTGATCGCCGTAATGCTGGCGTATGCCATCAGCCGGTTGTATCATAGTGCTCCACTGCTGGTCTTGACGCTGGTCGGCATCCTGATCGGCTCGTTCTTTGGGTCGCTGACATCGCTGCTCAAATACGTGGCCGATCCGCTGGACAGCCTGCCGGCCATCACCTACTGGCTGCTGGGCGGGCTGACCGGCGTTACGCGGGAGGATATCCCGGCGCTGTTCGCGGTGTCGGCCCTGGGGGCTGCGTTTATGTGGGGCGTGCGCTGGCGGCTGAATGTGCTGTCGTTGGGGGATGGCGAAGCGTTGGCGTTGGGTCTCAACCCGACCCGGCTCAAGCTGTTGATCATCCTCAGCAGCACCCTGATGACGGCCATGGCAGTCTCGGTGGGCGGTGTGATCGGTTGGGTGGGCCTCGTGATCCCGCACGCGGTGCGGACCCTGGTCGGCCCCGACCACCAACGCCTGATCCCGGCCTCGACCGCGATGGGGGCGTCGTTTCTGTTGATGATCGACACCCTGTCCCGTACACTGTGGGCCAACGAGATTCCACTGGGTGTATTTACTGGCATTGTCGGTGTACCGTTGTTGTTAATCATTTTGCGAGTCAATAAAACCGGATGGCGATAGTACTCCAGGCCGACCAGATCGGTTACAGCTACACCCCAGGGCAACCTGTGCTGCACGCCGTCGACCTGGCCGTTCAGGCCAACAGCATCGTGTACCTGCTGGGGCATAACGGCTGTGGCAAGACGACGTTTATGGAAATTCTCGGCGGGCTGCGCAGCCCCGAGAACGGCGTGGTTTACCTGGATGGGATCAACCTCCACCACTTGCAGTCCCACAAGCGCGCGCAGCGTGTCGGGCTGGTCCCACAGATGCACACCCCGGTGTTTGCCTACAGCGTGCGCGAAGTGGTGCTGATGGGCCGCACGCCGCATCTGCGGCTGTTGGGCACCCCCAGCCGTGCGGATTACACCATTGTGGACGAGGCCATCGAAACAGTGGGGCTGTCCAAACTCCGCGACCGGGCGTATACCGACATCAGCGGAGGCGAGCAGCAGTTGACGCTGATCGCGCGCGGGCTGGCCCAACAAACCAACGTGCTGCTGCTGGACGAGCCAACCGCCCACCTCGATCCGCGCAATCAGCGCGTGGTGCTGGAGACGGTCTCGACGCTGGCCCAGAACAATCAGGTTTCGTTCGTGATCTCGTCGCACAACCCCAACAGCGCGCTGCTGTATGCCAACTATGTGATGGTCATGAAGGTAGGCCAGGTGATGGCCTTCGGCACTCCGGCGGAAGTGCTCACCGAGGAGACGCTCTCGCAGTCCTACGACATGCCCATCGAAGTGATCTATAATGAACAGCGCGTCGCGCGCGCAGTGCTGCCGCGCCGTTCCAATGGACACGAACCACAATGGTGACACTGTCATGAAGATCACCGAGCGCACCTCCATTCCATCCGCCCCGCCTATCAACTGGCAGCCCTATGTCGCCATGCTGATCGGCGTGCTGGCCGTGTCCACGGCGGCGATCTTCATCCGGCTGGCACAGGCCGACTCGGCCCCGTCGCTGATGCTGGCGGCGGCCCGGCTGTGTGTCGCGTCGATGGCGCTCACGCCGATTGTGTTCAGCCGCTACCGCGACGAACTCAAGGCCCTGCAAGCGGGCGACGTCAAGCTCATGCTGGCGTCCGGGTTGGTGCTGGGTCTGCATTTTGCGACGTGGATCACGTCGCTGGAATACACCGCCGTCGTGAACAGCGTCACGCTGGTAACGACATCGCCGCTGTGGGTGGCGCTGCTGTCGCCGCTGCTGCTGGGCGAAAAGCTGAGCCGCTGGTCGGTGGCGGGCCTGATCCTGGCCATGGCCGGGGGCGTGCTGGTCAGCCTCAGCGGCGAGGCGGGCGAACCACCCAACCGCCATGATCCCCTGTTGGGGAATGGGCTGGCGCTCGTCGGGGCGGCGATGGTGGCGATCTATTTCATCATTGGGCGGCGGCTGCGCGCCCGACTGAGCCTGATCGTCTACATTTGGCTGGTCTACAGCACAGCAGCCGTTATACTAGGGGTAGCAGTTGCGCTGGCAGGGCTGCCGGTGGCCGGCTTCTCTGGCGAAACGTACCTGTGGATTGTGCTGATGGGGCTGGTGCCGCAGTTACTCGGCCACTCGTCGTTCAACTATGCGCTGCGTTTTCTGCCAGCCGCCTACGTGAGCCTGGTGATTCTGGCCGAGCCGGTGGGCAGCGGCCTGCTGGCGATCATTTTTCTGGACGAATGGCCGGTTGCATTGCAACTGATCGGAACGGCGCTGATCCTGACCGGGATCGGAACCGCAAGCAAAGACCAACAGGTTGAGGAAAATTAGCATATTATGGATGGAATTTTTGGAATTGGGCTGGCCGAGATGATTATTATCGCACTGGTGCTGTTTATCATCGGCGGGCCAGAAAACGCGACCAAGTGGGCGCGCGAACTGGGGCGCACGGTGCGCAAAGTACGCGAGGCCTGGTCGCGCATGGTCTCCGAGTTCGAAGAAGACCTCGGCCCCGAGGGCAAAGAATTGATGGACGCCACGCGCGAATTGGGCAAGGATTTTCAGGATATCCGGCGCGTTTCTTCGCCGCGCGGGTTGATGGCGGAAACCTCACGCTATGCCAAAAAATCCGTGTCCGACCTCAAAGCCGACATCGAAAAGGACATCGCTGGCGACGACCAACCGCAGTCTGCCCCCACCACCGACACCGACGAGGCCGATGCCGACGAATCCCCGGCGGACCCCCGCCAGTACTCGGCCTGGCAGCCACCCGAGCACGACGCGGAGCAATAGCCGCCGGCTTCAGTGACATTTGCCCGGTCAACACATGACAAAATTTAGGTTGCAGCCCCCTGGTTGATTCTCTATAATCTCCAATAATCGGATTAATCTGATTGATCAGAGGATTGAGCCAGAGCGCGCAAAGGCGGGCCCCCATGTCCTACGCACATCTAGACTCCGGCATCTTGCACTACATCATCGAGAACCAGCTCAAGCCCGGCGACAAACTGCCGACCATTAGTGAGTTGAGCCGCGAACTGGGCGTGAGCGTGAGCAAAGTGCGCGAGGAGCTGGAAGTGGTGCGGACGATGGGGCTGGTCCAGGTCAAGCCGCGCATTGGTACCCAGGTCCAGGAATTCGACTTCGCGCCGGTCGCCACCCTGAGCGTGCTGTACGCGCTCGGACAGGATCGGACGCATTTCGAGGACATTGCCACGCTGCGTAAAAACATCGAGCTGAGCTTCTGGCACCAGGCGGTGCAGCAATTGACCGCAGACGACATCGCCGAACTCCGCGACCTGGTCGCGCGCGCTTACGACAAACTCAATCACACGCCGATTGAAGTCCCCTTCCAGGAACATCGCAGCCTGCACATGACGTTTTTCAAACATCTGGCCAACCCGTTCGTCCAGGGCTTGCTGTTTGCCTATTGGGCGGCCTACCGGGCGTTCGGGGTGGCGTTGTATGCCGGGTTGTCCTATCACCGCGAAGTATGGGCCTATCACGAGCGCATGGTGGAATGTGTCGCACAAGGCGATTTTGAGGGCAGCCGCCAGGCATTACGCGAGCACATGCAACTGCTGCGCTACCAGCCCGATGCCGATGATCAGACGTCCGAGAAACAAGTGTTGCCGATCACGCATTTCTTTGAATAAGCAAACAGGAACTTTGTACAGGAGTATTCAAACCTATGAGCAAAGCCGAAAGCTCTACCCTAGACGAATTAATGACCGATCAAGACCCGGTGGTGAATGACTTCCAGATCATGATCGCAACCGTGAACGGGTCCGGCAGCCAGACTGCCAACACCGTGCTCTTGCGTGCCCTGTTCCGGATGGGCATTCCCGTCAGCGGCAAGAACATTTTTCCGTCCAATATCCAGGGCTTGCCCACGTGGTATACCATCCGGCTGAGCAAGGACGGGTATATTGGGCGGCGCGAGGACTTCCAGATTCTGGTCGCCATGAACCGGCAAACGATCACCGAAGACATCCAGAAGCTGGCCAGCGGCGGGGCTTGTTTCTACCCGGAAGAGTGGAAAATCCGCGAAGACCGGAACGATATCGTCTACTACCCCATGCCGGTCAAGGAACTGCTGAATAACGCCGACTACGATATCCCGTCCCAACTGAAGGATTACGTGGCCAACATGGTCTATGTCGGCGCGCTGACCACGATGCTGAATATCGATCTGGACGAAATCGAATTCGCGCTCGATTTCCACTTCGACGGCAAGCAAAAGCCCATCGAACTGAACATGAGCATCGTGCGGGCGGCTTACGAGTGGGCGCAGGACAACTTCGCCAAGCGCGACCCCTTCACCGTCGAGCCGATGGACCGCACCGAAGGGATGCTGCTGTTGGACGGCAACGCCGCCGGCGCGCTCGGGGCTGTTTTCGGCGGCGTGACGCTGGCCGCGTGGTATCCGATCACGCCCTCGACCAGCATGATCGACGCCATGCGCGGCTACCTCGCCCGTTTCCGCAAGCACCTGGATACCGGCCAGGCCACCTACGCCGTGATCCAGGCGGAAGATGAGATTGGCGCGATCGGGATGGTGATCGGCGCCGGCTGGGCTGGCGCACGCGCCATGACCGCGACCTCCGGCCCTGGCATTTCACTGATGACCGAATTCACCGGGCTGGCCTATTATGCCGAGGTCCCGTCCGTGATCTGGGACGTGCAGCGCATGGGGCCGAGCACCGGCCTGCCGACCCGGACCTCCCAGGGCGACGTGCTGAGCACCTATTTCCTGGGACACGGCGACACCAATCATGTCCTGTTATTCCCGCGCGACGCGCACGAGGCGTTCGAGTTCGGCTGGAAAGCGTTTGACCTGGCCGAACGGCTGCAAACGCTGATCTTCGTGATGAGCGACCTGGACCTGGGCATGAACCCCTGGATGAGTCCGCCCTTCGACTACCCGGACCAGCCGCTGGATCGTGGCAAAGTGCTCAGCGCCGAGCAGATCGAGCAACTGGGCGAATTTGCGCGCTACGAAGACAAGGACGGCGACGGCATCGCCTACCGCACGCTGCCCGGCACCGAGCATCCGCTGGCCGGTTACTTTGCGCGCGGGACGGGCCACGATCCGCAAGCAGTCTACAGCGAGCGCCCGGAAGACTGGACCGAAAACATGGACCGGCTCAAGCGCAAGTTCGACACGGCCCGCACATTGGTACCCAAGCCGGAAGTGGATCGGGTCGACGGGGCGAATTTCGGGCTGATCGCGTATGGCACCACCGATGGCTGCATCGTCGAGGCCCGCGATCTACTGCGCGCGCAAAACATCGAGGCCAGCTACCTGCGGCTGCGGGCGCTGCCGCTGGAAGACACCACCCGCGACTTCATCGACCAGCATGATTATGTCTACGTCGTGGAGAACAACACCGACGGGCAAATGGCCCGTATTCTCCAGATCGAATACCCCGAATTTGCAACCCGCATTCGTTCGCTTGCACACTCGGACGGCCTGCCGCTGTCGGCCAAGTGGCTGACCAGGGCTGTCCTGGAACAGGAGCAGTAACTCATGGGAGCACGCACCAATCAACTAGGACTGAAACGCAACGATTACAAAGGCCGCCCCTCTACCCTGTGCAAAGGGTGTGGTCATAACTCGATTTCCAACCAGATCATCGCCGTCAGCTACGAGATGGCGCTCAACCAGCATCAGGTCATCAAACTGAGCGGAATCGGCTGCTCCAGCAAATCCCCGGCCTACTTTCTGGGACGCTCGCACGGGTTCAACGCGCTGCACGGGCGGATGCCCGCGCTGGCGACCGGCGCCACCACCGCCAACCGCCGCCTGATCGCGGTCGGCGTCAGCGGCGACGGTGACACCGGCAGCATCGGCCTGGGCCAGTTCAAGCACATGGTGCGCCGCAATGTGCCGGTGGTTTACATCGTGGAAAACAACGGGGTGTACGGCCTGACCAAGGGCCAGTTTTCAGCCACCGCCGACCAGGGCCAGCAGTTAAAATACGCGGGCGTCAACGAACTGCCGCCCATCGACATCTGCCTGGAAGCGCTGGCAGCGGATGCGTCGTTTGTGGCGCGTTCGTTCGCCGGGGATGCCAAGCAGGTCCGCGAACTGCTGAAGGCGGCCATCAGCCACAGCGGCACAGCGGTGCTGGACATCATCAGCCCGTGCGTGACGTTCAACAACCACCACACGTCGACCAAGAGCTACCAGTGGGGCAAAGAGCACCAGGAAATCCTCCAGGACATGACCTATATCCCGGAATATGATCCGATCGTTATGGACGTCCAGGAACCCGGCCAGGTCCAGGCGGTCGAACTGCACGACGGCTCGCACCTGATGCTGCGCAAACTCGACCCGGACAAGCACGATCCGACGGACAAAAAAGCGGCATTCCACCTGATCGAAGAGGCGCGCGAGGAGCGGCAGTTCATCACCGGCTTGATCTACGTGGACCGGAATCGCTCGACGCTGGCCGAAACCAGCCACCTCGTCGAGACACCGCTGGTCCACCTGTCGGAGGACGTGCTGCGCCCGCCGCGCGAAGAACTGGAGCAGTTGAACCGCGCTCTCACGTGCTGCGACTGAGTTCGCCCCAGCACAGACAGCTCAAAACCGCAGGCGGCCCCGTGCCGCCTGTTTTTTATCACTCCTGTGAGGCAGTGCTGCTCAGGTGCAAGCGTTGGCGGTGCAAACGCGCCTGCTCGCGGGCCAGCCCCAGCGCATCGAGCAGTTCATCGGCGCGGCCATTGCCCCGGTCACCAGTGACAAGCTGCGCCGTGATATTCCCCGCGTCATTAACCGCCAGGTCAAGGATCAACGGTCGCAGGTCGTAGGTCTTGTTGCGGCGCACCCGCTCGATGCGCGGGGCGGCTAGCAGGTTGTCCACCCGGCGCTGCACTTCGTCACGCGGCAGGCTGTCGTCCAACAACCGGATGACGTAATCGGCGTGAGTGACTAACGTCGGCAGCGCGCGCGCGCGGATCGGGACCTCAGCGATACAATATACTGGCAGATCGGCAGGCGTGGCTGCGTTCAGGCGCACCACCCACTCATCCGCCAGGCGTTCCACCAGCCACACATCCACGTACTCGCTTTCGCTGGTCACGCCCACCGGCAGCGGGGCCGCGAACTGCATCCGGGGGCGCGGATTGTAGCCCTGCGAGTATTCCAGCGGAATACCGGCACGCCGCAAAATACGCTCCCATGATTGCGCCAGGTCGAGATGGCCGACAAAACGCAAGAAGCCCAGTTTGCCAAAACTAATGCGGATCCGTTGTTTGGTTAATGCTTGATTCATGCGGCAGATTATATCACATTATCAGGCTGGCCCGGCTAGTATGCAGTGAAATTGCCTGGTATACTCTGCGACCGCGTAACCTTTACCGACATGAGGTGTTAGTACGCATGACTGAGCCTAAACGCAACTATGCGGAGGCTGAAGACGTCCAACTGATTAAATGGGCCAAAGAAGACTCGGAAGCATTCGGCGAGTTGTACACACGCTACGTGAAGAAAATTTACAACTATGTGTACTACCGGACCGGTAACCACCATGACGCCGAAGACCTGACCTCGCGCGTGTTCTTCCGGGCGCTGGGTCATATTCATAAGTATAAGGATCGCGGTGTGCCGTTTTCGGCGTGGCTGTACCGGATAGCGCATAATCTGGTGGCGAACTGGCACCGGGATCGCGGGCGCAAGAAGATGGTCCCGCTGGACGACTACATCATCAGCGGGCTGCCCTTCGAAGCCCCCGAAGCGGTTGCCGAAAGCCAGGAAGAGCAAGCAAAATTGCTAGAATTTATTCGAGAATTGCCACAGGACCGGCAGCAACTGTTGATCTTGAAATTTGTCGAGCGTCTCTCCAACGCTGAGATCGGGGCGATCATGGATCGCACCGAAGGCGCGATCAAATCACTATATCATCGCACGCTGCTGTCGCTGCGCAGCAACCTTAAACAACAGAGTGACGACTGACCCCGCCAACGGGGATAAACTGAACACACTGTATTGTAAGCTGGACTGTAACTGTCACACACAGGTGAAGGCACACCAGAAGGTAGAAAAACATGCCCTTGCCATTTTTCCGCAATCGCACCGACCAGGAGCTTCAAGACCTGCTGATGGCGCATGCCGACGCGCTGGCCGCCGGCACGCTTGAGCTAGACACACTGTTGGAACACTATGACGATGCGCCGCTGAGTCAGGTGGAAGATCTGCTGACTCTGGCTGAGAGCATCAGCCGGGTGATGACACAGGTGTCCCCATCCGAACAGTTTGTAGACCGGCTGTACCACGAACTGCGAGCTGCCGATATCCCAGCGGAGCCATCGCTGTGGGGGCAACTGCGCACGCTCTCGCCCCGCACCCAGATCGCTGCTGGCATTGGCGGAGCCACACTTACGGCGGGGGTCGTGCTGCTGGCGTCCCGTCCGCTGCTGGCGGTTTGGGATGGCTGGCGCAGCCGCCGGCTGGCCTCGACGGCATAACAAGACATCCGATACACACCAACACCGTTTTTTAAGGGGGAAAGCCGCGCATGATCAAACGCTATGCCAGGATCACCGGTTGGGGCAAGTATGTCCCGGAAAACATACTGACCAACCACGACCTTGAACAGATGGTAGACACCAGCGATGAATGGATTACGACGCGCACCGGCATCAAAGAGCGCCGGATTCGGGGCGAACACGACACCACGTCCAGCATGGCGACTGCTGCCGGCCAGGAAGCGTTGGAAGTCGCCGGGTTGTCGCCCAAAGACCTCGACCTGATCATCGTCGCGACCTCGTCGCCCGACTACCTGCTGCCCTCGGTAGCCAACAAGGTACAGGACATGATCGGGGCCAACTGCGGCGCATTCTCGCTCGTCGCCGGGTGCTCGGGGTGGGTCTATGCGCTGACGACCGCCGAGCAATTCATCGCCAACGGCAACTATGACCGGATTCTGGTGATCGGGGTTGAGATTGTATCCTTTGCGGTCGACTTCACCGACCGCCGGACCTGTGTCCTGTTTGGCGATGCGGCAGCTGCGACCGTCGTCGAGGCCTCTGAGGAGCCGGGTGGCATCCTGTCCTTTGAGCTTGGCTCGGATGGCTCGCGCACCGAGTACCTTTACGTGCCGGATGGCGGCACGATCGCCCCCATGTCGCAGCAGACCATCGACGAACGCCGGCATTACCTGCGCATGAACGGTGCCGGGCTGGCCAAATTCGCGCTGCGCACCATGCCGGCTTCGTTCAAACGCACGATCTATCAGGCGGGCCTCACGCCGGACGACATCGACCTCTACATTCCGCACCAATCCAACGTGCGGCTGATCGAGGTGGCGGCGCGGCACCTGCGCGTCCCGTTCGAGAAGTTCTTCGTCAACGTCGACCGCTACGGCAACACCTCGGCGGCGGCGGTCCCGCTGGCCCTGGTCGAGGCCATCGAAGAGGGCCGCATCAAGGAAGGCGACATCGTCGCCCTCTCCGCCTTTGGCGCGGGGCTAACCTGGGCCTCGGTCGTGATGCAGATGGGGACCGGCGAAATCAGCGCCGCGCACAGTCTGTTCTCGATGGGGCGGGCGCGTTATCTGGCGCGCCGGGCGTCCGACGCCATGCTGGATACGGCGCAGACGGCCCTGCTGCCGCTGTACACCTTCATCAACGGGCGGTTCAAAAAATAACCGTCCGCCTGCTAAGCAAAGGCAACCCTGGCCGGTGCTATTCTGGGCATCGACGTAGCTCAGGCAACTCTGGCTGTCGCGCTGTGGCGCGAAGGTGAACCGTTGGTTCAGGACGAATTCGACAATAACCTGCAGGGGTTCAAGCAACTCCAGCGTTTTCTGAA
>DAOTUD010000037.1:0-85313 GCA_034437275.1 Anaerolineae bacterium | reverse complement strand
TCTTTAAGTTTTTTCAAAAGTGATGTACAGTAACCAGGGTGAGGTAACATGGCTCACCCTGGTTCGTTTTTTTGGGGAGTGGAGAGAACGCGATGCCACGCTTTCGACTGTTCCGGCGCTTGCGTCGCCGGCAAACAACCAGCGACGACACGCCCGCAGAGGACGAGATGGTACCGTTTGTGCCGGTCACGGCCACACAGCAATACGACGAAGAAGAACCTGATACGGCCTTTCCCCATATGCCGGAAGACCAGCCTCGGCGACGGCGGCGTATTGCACGCCCGGCGCTGCAATATCGCTACCTGCTGCTGGCGTTATTTTTAGGGGCAGCAGGCATCCTGGGGACTCTGCTGAAGCAAGACCAGCTCCCCTCTACCGTGCGCGAGTGGTGGCCGGCGGTGGTGCTGGCCGGCACAGTGGTGTGGCTGCTGGGGGCGCTGGTGCAGCGCCATATTGCGTCGTTCCTGGGCGCGTCGGCGATCGCGGGCCTGGGGCTTAGCGTGCTGATGGACACGCAGGATATCGCCACCTTCGAGGAGACGGTGATGGGCGTGATGCTGGTCACGGTAGGGTTGGGCATCGTGATTCGCGGTTTTTTGCTTCGCCAACAGACTTCAGCCTGATTTTCGTATATAAAATTAACCAAAACCCATTATAATCGACAGTGGACATGGTCAGGCCGTGACCTGATCATGCTATACACTGCTGCCATACAACAAGCATGAAACGGGGGAACACCGGCTTGCATCAAAAGAACTGTGAGCACACCTTATTGGAGGACAGAACATGAGTGGTGACGTTACAATCGGGTTGGCGTTTCTAGCCGGCATAATCTCGTTTATCTCCCCGTGTGTATTGCCGTTGATCCCCGCGTACGTGGGGTACATGGGTGGGCGCATGACGCAGCAGGCCAGCGCAAAAGATAAGCCGACCGAGCGTTCGCTGCGGCAGCGTTTTAGCACGTTCACGCACGGGTTGTTTTTCGTACTGGGCTTTACGCTGTTCTTTGTGGTCTTCGGCCTGCTCACAACAGCGGCAGTGTCGTCCCTGGAAACCTTCGGCGCGACCGAAGCCCAGGTACGCGACGGCATCGCCCGGGTGGGCGGCACCGCCGTGATTCTGTTCGGGCTGCACATCATGGGCATCCTGAGCCGCGTGCTGGCCTGGCTGATGACATGGGCCAGCAAGATCGACCAGACCCGCTACGGCAACCTGATCTCGATGGTGATCACCGCTGCGCTGCTGGGCGCGATCTATTGGCTGTTCGTCGCATCGTGGTTCATGACACTGCTGATGGTGCTGCTCTTTATCCAGTTCTTTGGCGATGCCTTCAAGGCCGACACCGCCGGTGATTTCTGGATGCGCGTGCTGGTGCGTATTCAGACCGCGTTGTATGTGGACACGCGCCGCCAGAACCAGCCCCAACAACAGCAGTATGGATATTTCGGCTCGTTGGGGATGGGCGTGGTGTTCTCGGCAGGCTGGACGCCGTGCATCGGGCCGATTTACGCGGCGGTGCTCACGCTGGCGGCCAACGAAGGCGAGATCGCCGAAGCCGGCTCCCTGCTCACAGCGTATTCGCTGGGGCTGGGCATTCCGTTCCTGCTGACCGCGCTGGCGCTGGACCAGGCACAGGGTGTGTTTCGCCGCCTGCAAAAGAACATGCGCACCATCGAGGCCGTCAGCGGCGTGTTTTTGCTGCTGCTGGGGGTGTTGGTCTTCAGCGGGCAGATGGAACGGCTGGCACAGGTCGGCACCGAAGGCGAACTGGGCGATATATCGCTCAACCTGGAAAACTGCACGGTCGGCTGGTTCGAAGGGCAAATTCTGGCACGGAACTGGCCGGACTGCGTACAGAACGGCCTCAAGGATGATTTCTACGTGACCTATCCCAAGCCTGCCACTGAGCCAGTCGCCTTCGAGTACGCCGCATACAGCGCCGGACCAGCGCTTGACGACGCACCCGCCCCGGCGGATGCGCTCGCCACCACGCGCGAACTGGCACCGCTGCCGGACTACGACGACCTGGCAGCCCCGCAGGCGGGCGGGACGAGCACTGCGGCCTCGCTTCCGGCCCAAACGGATGATCCGGACGATGGCATCACCGCCCGCGATCTGTCGGGCGTGGGGGCTGGCGCAGCCAGCGCCGGGACGGACAGCGCGCCGGACGACATCCCCAATGACACTGCCGACGTGCCGGTCGGGCTGCGCGTGGGGCAGCGCGCGCCGGACTTCACGACCCAAACCCTGGACGGGCAGCCGGTCAAGCTGTCGGACTACCGGGGCAAGGTGGTCTTGCTCAATTTCTGGGCGACGTGGTGCGGTCCGTGCCGCCGCGAAATGCCGGACTTCCAGCGGATGTACGACCTGTTCGACCGCGACCGGTTCGTTGTGCTGGCGGTCAACAACCAGGAAGCGACCGGCGAAGTGGCAGATTTTGTCGACGAACTCGAGCTGACGTTCCCGATCCTGCTGGACGAATCCGGCACCATCAACGAGGACATCTACGACATTTCCGGCTATCCCAACACCTTTTTGATTGACAGCAACGGGGTAATCGTGGAATACTTCCCTGGCATTGTGACCGAAACGCAGATTCGTGAATCGTTGTCGGAACTGTTTGCGGCGAACGTGTCATCCGGCTGAAACCAGGGAGTGATTATGCATGGCTGAACATCAAAATGACATCGCAGAACTACAAAAAACGATGCGCTCCAGCCGGCGCGCCTTGTTTCTCTCGCGGCATTGGATTGTGTTCGCGCTGGCGTTCCTGTTCCTGTACACCGGGCTGTCGCTGCTAGCCCCGGTGTTCATGAAGGCCGGGATGGAAGGCCCCGCGAATGTACTGTACAAAGTCTACAGCCCGATGTGCCACCAGTTCGCGTTCCGGTCGTGGTTCTTTTTTGGCGACCAGATGGCCTATCCGCGCGCCGAGGCCGACTCCAGCCTGACCTCGTTTGAGGAAGCCATCCAGGCTTCCGGCGACGACCATTTTGGGGCCATTGACCTGTACACCTGGTCGGCGGACCTGCAGCTTCGCGCGCGGGCGTTCCGGGGCAACGAGCAGATGGGTTACAAAACCGCACTGTGCGAGCGCGACGTCGCCATTTATGGCGCGATGTTCCTGGCGGGCTTGCTGTTTATCCGCGTGCGGCACTGGCTGCGCCCGGCCCCGGTGTGGCTGTATTTGATCCTGGGGCTGGGGCCGATTGGCCTGGATGGCGTCAGCCAGTTGTTTAGCTATCCTCCGCTGGAACTGTGGCCGATCCGCGAAACACTGCCCGGCTTCCGGCTGCTGACCGGGGCGTTGTTCGGCATCATGAACGTGTGGCTGGCCTTCCCCTATATCGAACGCTCCACGCGCGACGGCATCGACACGCTCGAAAACCGGCTGGCGCACGCCGAAGAACGGCTCGCCGAGCTGCAAGCCGCCGAGAGCGAATAACCATCACCGCCAATGCACGGTGCAGCAACGAAAAGCCCCAGCCTGTGAGGCCGGGGCTTGTGTATGCTTATTGGACAGCAGGACAGCAGATGCCTAGTCGAACCCGCTGACCGGCGTCGCCGTATCCTGCTCAGGCGTATCGGACGGGATCGGTGTATCGGACGGGAGCGGCGTATCGGACGGGAGCGGCGTGTCCGACGGGATTGGTGTATCGGACGGGATCGGTGTATCCGACGGAATTGGCGTGTCGGAGGGGATTGGCGTGTCCGACGGTGTCAGCGTATCTGTAGGCGGCAACGTGTTGACCGGGGTCGGTTCGTCCGGCGCTTCTTCGTAGCACGCAAAGTTGATCTCAAATGCGGTATCGTTGAAGTCGGAGATCTCGTAACCGAACTCCGTATCCAGCCGGCCTGACGTGCCGTCGAAGTCCATCCAGACGTCAACCGCCTGCCCGGGTTCGATGGCCGCGTTCACGATCCAGGTGCTGTCCCCGTCAGAAGCAGTGGCAGGCGACGAATTGTCGCTGCCATCCCAGATCATGACAGCCGAGGGATCAAACGCATTCGTCCCACCGACGGATACGAAATCGAGCAACACCTGGGGCCTGGATTCGCCATAAGTGTTCCAGGCGATGTTAAAGCCGGTGATGTAGGCCAGGGCGACATCCGTATTGCGGATCACGTAGTGGACCACACCATTATTCTCAAACGCCTGGAACTCTACCTCATAGTTCGTGCAGATGGGGGTCGATGTGTCGGTCGGCGTCTGATTATCAGGCGTCGGCGTCGGGTATTCAGTCCCCGACAACTCCACCGTACAATCCTTGCTGCTGCCGCCCCACGCTGTCGAGAAGTAGAGCTTGGTACCGGCAAAACTGCCCGGAATGAAGTAGTCGCTCAACACGGGCGGGCCGTTCGATAATTTGATCTGCCAGGTTGTGGCCTGGCTCGCATCGAAGCGGCGGAGGTTGTAATACGGCGCATCCTCATTCCACGTCGGATCGCCCGTATCCGTATTATCGGCGCTTGTCGGCGGATTATAGTCCGGCCCGCGCCAGAAGGGGCTGCGGCCCTGCACGCTCATTTCTTCAGCATACATCTGCGGGTAGAGCGAATGTTGGCTCCACTCGATATCGGCTCCGGAGATGAAGACCGGTGCCACTGTATTCTGGTTGTCGATCTTGATCCGCAGATAACGGTCCACCATCCATACGCTGTCGATCTGGATCAGCGCACAATCGGGGGTGGGCGTCGGGGTGATGGTCTCGGACGGCTCAGGTGTCGGCGTCTTGGTCGGCGTCGCCGTCGGCAGCGGCGTCTCAGAAGGAGCCGGGGTGTTGCTGGGCAGCGGCGTATTGGACGGGGTAAACGTCGGCAGCGCCAACTGCGGCGGCAAGTTCACCACGCGCGTCGAACGGAACGACTCGTTGATCATCACGCGCCGGGCTTCCAACTGGATGTAGTCCACCAACCCCAGCGGCGTGATCAGCGGGTGGTTGAAGAACACAACAATCTCCACCGCGTCACCCGGCCCACCGGCATCATACTGGTTGTTGCCGATGTTGATCCCTTCGGTCACTTCGCAGATACGGTCGCTGCGATCATCACTGGCCTTATAGCGAGACACCTGGCTGGTGTCGTACAGTGGGGGCCGCGAACTGCAAATCCATACATGGAACCATCCCGGTTCGTTCTCGGTGACAGTTTCCGTAATGTATGTATCGTCATTCTGATCCTTGAGGCCCACATACCAGTTCCCTTCGGCCACATCTAATCCTGCTGCACCGACGTATGCTTCCTCGACGATGGACGGCAAGCGGGCCAGGTCGACGCGCAGCCCCTGGTCCTCTTCGTCACCCGGTTCGCAGTGGTGACCCCAGTGCTGGTAGAAGATGGGGTCGTTCGTCCCGCCTGGGCAAGGAACCAGTTCGTCGAGCACCACATCTTTGGCTTGCTCCTGGCTGAGGCCGCCGGGAATAGAGTAATTCATCATGTCCGCAACCGCGAACTCATCCCATTGGCCGGTAATGGCATAACGCGCCGCTGTGCGCGCTGCGTTTTGCAGCGTGATCCAGGCCTGGAAAATCCGGGCAAACTCGATAACGCCGAACATCAGCAACAGCAAAATCGGCAGGGTCAAGGCGAACTCAACGAGCGTTTGCCCCCGACTCCTGTGCTGGGTCGTCGCTTGATCTTGTGATGGGTTCATAAAGAAGCCCCCTTCTTTACAGCTTTAGCGGGAAATACGGGTAAACAGTCGCCCCGCAATTTCCTCAAAAACTTCGTTTAGCGAAGCCAGATCGGTCGCAAAATAGTACTGCCCACATTGCGTCCGCGGATCAGACTCATCTTCGCAAGGTCCCATTTCGCCAAAGCTGGGTGGGTAGGACCCTGGAGAATAGTCGAGTTGTTTGTTATCGCGCCAGTCTTGCTGGAGGTTATTGTCGATGAAGCCGTTGTCCCCCGCATCGGCGATATAGCGCAGCAGGGGCGCGCCAGTTGGTTCATTGACGACATCGTTGCCAAACGCGATAGCAAACATGGCGATAAAGTTACCCGGTTTACCGGTCGCCGATACCTGGATCAGGCCGGCGAAGTCGGCCATATCCCGCGCGTAATCATCCGCGTCGTAATGACCTGCCACCCCACACTCCGTATTTCCCGGTTCAGGCTGCCCGGTATCCCAGTCCAGACAGAAATGGCGCGTATCCGGCTCGTTGTCGTTACAGATCGGGAACGCCAGCTCCGTTTGGTCCGGGTTGTTTTCGGTACATTCGGGCCAATGATAGACCGGGTTACCGGCATCATACGGGTCACCAGGCCCTAAGTCGCAGAACGTCCACCAGGGACAATAGCCATAGAACCCGTATTCGGTGCTGCCCACGCCAGCCGTCGGGTTGGTCACATTCGCTGCCCCGTCGCTGAGCACGATCATCACCCACACGGCTTCGCGTCGCACGTCGACCGGGTCGGTCAGCGCATTGTTGGCCGCCAGGATACCGCCGCCGACGTTGGTATTGCCACACGGGGCGATGGACTCATAAGCCATGGGACGCACATCCGGCTCTGGAATATCGCCATTCAAGAACGACTGCCACTCCGCCAGCGCCGAATTGTATTCGGGACACACATTGTGGAAACCGGTCGGGTTAATGCGCACCCCGATCTTGGTGTTTAACGTGTTGATGGCAGCCGCTTCGCTGCGCAGCAGCGGGCGCAGCGGCCCGGTGCCGTCCGGATCGTAGGGCACACCCGCGCGGTCAAAGGTCACCAACACCACGCGATCCCCGCGCACAAAGTCCAGGCGCTTGATGAACATCCGCGCCGCGTCTTTTACGTCCTTAAAGGGGTTGCACACCAATGTCGTAAAGTTATAGCCTGCCGGGTCGAAGAGGTTGCTGCTTTGCGCCACGTTGCTGGCCAACCCATTTTCGGCTGCCCCATCGTACATCGAGTTGCCGTTAGTGTCGTGCCAGATCAGGCCATTGGGCACCTCGACCCCGTTGCTCTGGACCGAGCCATCGCCCACATTGCCGGTCCCGGGATCGTTACAACACCCGGCCCAGCGCTCGCGCGAGTTTGGAATCTCGCCCGTATCAGACACACACTCAGCCCGGATGGACATCGCTCCACCGCCCGGATTCGGCCCCAGCCCGACACCAGTGTAATCTGAGATCGATGTCTGGTTCGACATTGACTCGGATGTGTCGATCACCAGGGCAATATCAAGCACCGCCGTCTCCGAGACAGAGGTGGCCTCGAGTGTAATATCCTCGACGCCAATCAGCCCCAGGAATGTCGTCGGCGACTGGACCTGGGCGCTCACCCGTACCAGCTTGTGGGGGTTGTCCCAATCACATAACTCGGTTTCCGGCATATGTTGGCTCACCGGCGCAGGATAGAGACCTTCGGGATGCGGATCGCCTTCCCAGTGGCCCAGCCCTTCACGCCATTGGTAGATGTCGGTTTCACACGTCTCGACCAGGATGCTATCGGCTTCGAGGTTATGAAGCTCGATGTATTGCTTGGCCGCAACGGTGACTTCGCCGTAATCCGTCCCCTCGCGAATCTGCCCTGCGGCTGCAATCGCCGCCGAGTCCACTGCCCGGCGCAGCGCGGCATAGCGCACAAAGAGCAGCGCCAGGTCTGTCACCAGCCCGACAAATGCAATTAACGCGATGAACGCGAACGCCATCAGCACGATGGACTGCCCGCGCTGGCTGCGCCGTAATCGTTTCGAGAGGGGGTTCTCAAGTATGATTCTTTTCATTGAAAACCTCGTGCTGAGCTGCTTAATAGCCTTGAAGGTCCGGTTCGGCAGCCGAGACCGGGAAGAATGTCCAGACATGGATGGTTTGCGTATTGCTTAAGGGGCCAAAGTTGAACCAGGGCAGCCCGAGCAACTGTTGGTGCTCCCAAAAAACTTCGACCAACACCAGGCCATAGGGACTGGCTTGCTCTAACTGCCGCACCTGATCGCTGCTGCCCTCGAAATTGAGCATATCTTGCACAGATGCCGTCGAGAACTCCGACCCCAGGCAGCGTCTCGCCCCGCCATAGTCCATCGAGTGGTTCCCCCGGAAGACATAGCCCCGGATGTTGTCCCATTCAGCATCATAGAGCGAGCTGTATTCGTCCGGATCGCTGCCGCTGCCGTTGGGGCCATCGGTCGGCAAAGGACCGCGCCAATCGAAGGGATCGTAAGCGTCATCCCCTTCGCACTCGTTCGCGCGGGCCGGATAGCGGCCTACAATGCGGATTTCGGCATTGGGGGTGCCGCGATTGACAACCACATAAGAAAACACGGACACCACGATATCATCGGTATCATCGTCAAATGTCAGCGGGGCCATGTTCGAGATCACAGAGCACGCCACGCCATCATAATAACCGATATTGCGCTCACCTCGGTCCGAGTATCCATATTCGGTCCCAGGCCCAACCGGTGACGTGTTATTCTCAAACGGTAATTTGTCGTAAACGGTTGAGATTTCCTCGCAATCTAAACGGCTGTAATTCAATTCCTCGCCATCAGCCCACAGCGTCGGGTCTTTGGTTGCGCCAAAACGCCCTGCCTCGCGGACAACATCCAGCAGGGTCAGGTAGTTGTTGGCATACCAGCCGATCTCCGTCAGCCCCAGGAGCATAACCATCAAAATCGGCAGGGTCAACGTGAGTTCGACCAGGCTTTGCCCTCGGTTGCCGGTAGGCGTGCCGTCCAAGATTGCTACTATTCGTTTGAATACGGCGCGCATATTGTCACCTCAACAACTTCAGCCAATAATACCAGATTAAGGGACAATCACTGTCCCTTATCTGAATAATACCACATGCCTTGTATCCAATTGTGAGGAGTTTATAAGGATTTGTCAGCGTACTGGGTTGAGGACGAGCACCTCGGCGTTGATGGTGTAGCCCCGGCCATGCAGCGATTGAATGATCGTGGGGTGTTCGGGGTCTTGCTCAATTTTGCGTCGTAAATTGCGAATATGGTTGCGCACCAGGGCCGGATCGCCGTCGCCAGGCGGATACTTCCACAGCGTTTCGAGCAGCTTCGACGCCGGATGGTGATTGTCGGCGTGCTGGCACAGATGCTCCAGCAGCATAAATTCGGTGGGGGTAAGCGAAATGGCCTGGTTGTTGACTCGTACATGCTTTCCGTTCGGGTCCAGCGCGAGCAGCGCCTGCTCTTGCGCCGTCTTGAGTGGCGAGCGTCGCAGCAGCGCGCGGATGCGTGCCTTGAGTTCGCGGGCCACAAACGGCTTGCGCAAATAATCATCCCCCCCACAGTCAAGCGCTTTGGCGACATATTGCGCGCTTTGGTGCACGCTCAGGAACAGAATGGGAGTATAGTCGATGAAGGGCATCTTGCGCAGATTGGCACACAGTTCAAAACCATTCATATCCGCCATCATAATATCTAAAATAATGACATCTGGACGATATTCACGAGCCAATTGCAAAGCCGACTGTGCATTGGGCGCTTCAATAACAGAATGCCCCTCTTTTCGTAGTGTGCGGCCAATGGTCGCACGGACATCGGAATCGTCATCGACGGCCAGGATAATTGCGGGGCTTGCAGGGTTCTCTGACATATATATACCGAACTCTATTGACTCATAAAAGACCAGCGCTTGGACTTAGTATAAGCCACAAACGCTGATTATAGCCGGTATAACCATGAAAGTTATGTGAAAATGCCGCGGACTACTCGGCGATCATATACCCTACCCCGTGAATCGTGCGGATCAACTGGACGTCGGAATCCTGGGCGTGCAGCTTGGCCCGCAGGTTGCGGACATGCGCGCGTACCAGGTCAGGATCGCCGGTGCTGGGCGGATAATCCCAGACTGCCTCGAGCAAATGCTGGGGCGAAAGCGCCTGGTTGACGTGCTCCAGCAGATAGCGCAGCAGTCGATGCTCCGTCGAAGTGAGTTGGATCGGAGGTTGATCGTTGATGCTGACCTGGTGTGTGTTCGAATCCAGCACCAGTGGCCCGATGGTAAGGACAGGGCTTTCGATGATCGCGTGCCGTTGGCCCCGGCGGACCAGCGCGCGGACCCGCGCCGTGAGTTCGGCCAGGTCGAACGGCTTGACGACATAATCATCGCCCCCCGCATCCAGCCCGGCCACAATATCGTCGGTCTGCCCGCGTGCCGTGAGGAACAAAATGGTCAGGTCGCTGTACTGGTTATCGGCGCGGATTTTCCGACAAACGGTCAGCCCGTCAAGACCGGGCATGATGATGTCGAGAATCAACAAATCGGGCTTGCGTTCGGAAAGCATCTTGAGCGCGTCAAAGCCCGACGTCGCGCGCCCGACCTCGAATCCCTCCCGAGTCAGCGCACGGGCCAGGGTGCCCAATACGTCTGGATCGTCATCTACGGCTAAAATATACGGCTTGTTCATACCGCAACATCCTGCCCACGATAAACTGGTAAGTATATAGTAAAACAAGTGCCTTCATTATATGCACTCTGCACACTTATGCTACCCCGGCACTTTTCAATGATCTGGCAGCAAATGTGCAAGCCGAGTCCGGTGCCTTCACCGCTGGGTTTGGTTGTGAAGAAAGGTTCGAAGATGTGTTCGGTTTGCTCTGCCGAAATACCAATCCCATTATCCCACACCTCAACCATAACATGATCGCCCTGATGTTGGGAAGCGATCCCAATGACAGGCGTCTCCCGATCGGTGACGGCATCGCGCGCGTTGAGCAGCAAATTGAGCCAAACATCTTCCAGTTCGCCGCGAATACACAACACCGGCAGCAGGTCGTCAGCCAGCCTGACCCGCAGATCGACACTGCCCTGCTGAATGTGGCTCTTGACCAGGGTTAATGTATTGCGGATGCTCACGTTCACATCCACCGCCTCGAACGTGTCATCCGGGGCGTGCTGGCGTGCCATCGTCAGCAGCCGGCGCACCACTTCGTGCGCGCGTTTGCCGGCCCGCAGGATCGCTTCTACGCTTTCCATGTTGGGGTCATCCGGCGGCAAATCCTGCATGATCAGCTCGGTGTCCCCCAGGATCGTGGTGAGAGGATTATTGATCTGGTGCGCTACCGCCGCCGCCAACTCGCCCATCGCCGAGAGTCGCGCCGTCTGGACCAGCTTGCTTTGGGTGCGGTGCAGTTCTTCCAGGCTGAGTTCCAGATCGCGGAACAAACGCGCATTGTCCAGGGCGTTGGCCGCCTGTAAGATCAATGCCTGGGCCAGGTCCTTTTCGCGCTGGGAGAAACTGCGTTTGTGCAGCGTATCCACCAGCAGCACCAGCCCCGCTGTATCCCCCTTTATCACCAACGGCACGCTCAAAAAGCTGGTGCCGAGACCCGCCGCCGCCAATCCGGGCAGGCTGTCAGCAGTATGCCCGGTAACCGGCTGCTGTGTCATCAATACCTGTTGGAGGGGGGCGAACGGCTCCAGCGCGATGCTCAGCGGGGCCGCTTTGCGCCATACTGCTTCACCGCTGGACAACATGACGTGGAACTCGTCTTCCATCCACAAAGCAACCTCGCACCAATCCGCTTCGGCCAGTTGGTTGATCTGGCGCGTAATGCGAAACAGCGCCCGATCCTCGGAGGCTGCGTCTTCAGCAGACAGGGCGAGCAGCATGTCGAGGGCTAACTGTTGGAGCTGGCGGTAGTGTTTATACGGCGGCGGTTCCTGCTTGGGGTACGGCTGGTGTATGCGATACAGGAGCAAAACGCCCAGCGGGCGATCCTGCACAAAGATCGGCAGATAGACCACGCTTTGCGCATGATAGCGATGGGGCAGCCAGGCGACGGTATCTGTATCCGGGGGCAGTGCGGGCGTTGCGAACGCCATCTGGCGGCGCTGCAGCGCTTCTTTCAGCGCCGGATGCGCGTCCATCTGCAGGATGGGACCCTCTCGTGGTGGCCACAACGACCGGTAACGCACCGCCAGCGGGTTGAGCTTGTCCGTCTGCGACGGCCACTCGCAAATGTAGCATTGGGTGACTTCGAGCGCGCCGATCAACTGCCCGGCAATGATCGACAACACCCGGTCGGTGGCGAGCGTGGAATTTGCCGCTTCGCCCGCCTGGACCAGCGTGCTCAATTCCCGGGTACGCAGCACGCTTTCTTCATACAAGCGCGCGTTTTCGATGGCAATCGCGGCGTGGGCAGCCAGGTCTTGCAGCAGTTCGGAATCGTGTTGGTTAAAGGTACGCTCCGCCACTTTGTTATTGACGCCCAACACGCCGATAATTTCGCCTTTAATCGAGAGGGGCACATACAGCAGCGACTTGACGAGATACTCGGTCTTGACCTTCTGCCACCCCTGGTCACCGATCAGGATCGGCTCGCCGGACTGAAACACGCGGCCTGCCAGCGTGTCGCGGGTCCTGATGCGAAAATTGCGCGCCGTTTCGCTGTCGATGCCCTTAAACGCGCGCACATACAACGCCTTTCCCTCTTCTTCGGGCAGCAGCAGCAGGCCCTCCTCGGCGTTACTGAGCCGCACTGCCGCGTCGACCACCTGTGTCAGCAGCACGTCGAGGTCCAACACCGCACTCAACGACCGGGCCAGCGCAGAGAGTGTTTGCTGCTCAACGAGCTGGCGCTCCAGGATGTGACGAATGTCGTCTTCCTCACCGGAAGCGGGCGCGGTGGTTTGCCCAGGGATATCAGTCGTTTGCAGCGCGTCTTCAATCTGACGCCGCCACCACGCCGGCGAGCTTGAGCGCTTGATACAAGCAAAAGCCCCGCGTTGGGTGAACTGCTGCGCGGACATGCCGTCATCCACCAGCGCGATCCAGCGCAGCGGGCCAAAGCGGTCTAGTTGTTCCACCAACGTGTGCTGATCGGGCCCGGTCATTGTGGGGTCGATTACAGCCAGATCGAAGCGGTTATGCTCCAGGGCAAACAGTGCATCCCCGACATAATACGCTTTGTGAATGTTGTAGCCCCTATCCTCCAGGATGCGGGCGGCGTGCTGCATGGCATCCGGATCGCTTTGGGCAAGCAGGATACGCGCGGCGTTGATGTGAGAAAGATAGTTCATGACAGTCCGATAGCGTGTCTTATCTTAATTTATTGTCCATGCATTTGTGAAATTTGTAAAGTGCCTTAGCCGGCTGCATCACTGGCTGAGCCGCGCGCGGCGCTGGGCCAGGTCATCATCGACCGCCTGATCATCCACCTCGCTGCCCGGTGCGGATGGGGACGGCGCAGCCTCCTGCGTGATGGATTGGCGCGCAGTGCGCAGTCGCTCCGACAGCGATGGCGTCGTCTCATCTTCGGCCTGATCTTTCGCCTGTTGCTGCTGCTCCTGGCGGGCGGCAGCGACGACGGCCTCCAGTTCGTTCACCTGTTCGATCAGCTCCGATGTCGCGCGGCGATGCTTGTCCAGGTCGGCCTCGATGAACGCGATCTGTCGCTGTTCGTGTTGAATCTGCTGGATCAAACGGCGCGCGGCGGCTTCGTCGCCCTGGAGCAGCGCCCGGTCCGCTTGCGCATCCCACGCGGCGATCTGCTGTTGTGCGGCGGTGATCTGGCTGTTCAACGCCTCTTCGTGGTCCAGCGCCGTGTTGATCTGCTCACGCAGGACGGTGATTTCGCGGTCAATGTCTTTGCCCAGCGACATCCCGCCGCTGCCCTTTCCACGCTCCAATACATTTTGGACGTTGGAGCGCACCAATGCATTCAGTTTATCAATTATGCTGCCCATCCTGTTTCCCCTCAACGTGACAAGGTTTCCATTTCGTTGTAGCATTCAATATATCGTGAAATCATGAATCAAAGGAGGTTCTCCGACACAAGCCCTAACCCATAATAGAAATTTACCATGTTAGTTTTATGAGGGAAAAATTTATGTCAAGAACAGAAGAGATTGTACACGATGTCATTGTCGTGGGCGCAGGATTGGCCGGGACATGGGCAGCCATGACCGCGTGCCAGGAAGGCGTCGACAATGTCGGTGTGTTATCGAAAGTTCACCCACTGCGTTCGCACAGCGGCGCTGCCCAGGGGGGAATCGCCGCCGCGCTGAACAATGTACGCCCGGTGGCCGATACCGGCCCGCGCGGGCCGCTGGAACAGATCCCCGACGGTGACGACCTGGTCGATAGTTGGGAACTTCACATGTTTGATACCATCAAGGGATCGGACTGGCTGGGGGACCAGGACGCGATCAAGATCATGGTCACCGAAGCCCCAGAGATCGTCTACACCTACGAGCACATGGGCTGTGTCTTCAGCCGGACCGCGGATGGCCGCATCGCCCAGCGCCGGTTTGGCGGGCACAGCGCACCCCGCGCCAACTATGCCGCCGACTGGACCGGGCACGTCCTGCTGCACACCATCCACGAACAGGCGCTCAAGCAAGGCGTGCAGTTTTACGAAGAATGGTACGCCCTGGACCTGATCGTCGAAGACCAGGTGTGTAAGGGCGTGGTGGCGATCGATATCAAAACCGGCCACCTGCACGTCATGCGCGCCAAAGCTGTCATGTTCGGCACGGGCGGCTATGGCCGTGCCTGGCGGATTACGTCCAACGCGACGGCCAATACCGGCGACGGGGTAGCAATTGCCTACCAGGCCGGGGTGCCGTTGATGGACATGGAGTTTGTGCAGTTCCACCCGACCGGGCTGTACCGGCACGGCATCCTGATGAGCGAGGCCTGTCGCGGTGAGGGGGGCTACCTGCTGAACAGCGACGACGAGCGCTTTATGGAAAAATACGCGCCGGACAAGATGGAACTCGCCCCGCGCGATCTGGTCAGCCGGTCCGAGCAAACCGAGATCGAAGAAGGGCGCGGTGTCGAGGCGGATGGTCAGGGCATCTACCTGGACATGCGCCACCTGGGCCGCGAGAAGATCATGGAACGGCTGCCCCAGGTGCGCGATATTGCGATGAAGTTCGCCGGCGTTGATATCATCGACGATCCGGTTCCGATCCAACCCACCGCGCACTACAGCATGGGCGGCATCCCCGCCGATGTGCACGGGCAAGTGCTGGCCAACGCCGACGGGGATCACGTGGTAGGTTTTTACGCCGCCGGCGAATGTGCCAGCATCAGTGTGCACGGCGCGAATCGCCTGGGCACTAACAGCCTGCTTGGGGCGTCGATCTTTGGCCGCCGGGCGGGACGGGCCATCGCCGAGTTTGTTACCGGCGGTGCGACGCTCGCGCCTATCGCCGACGATCCCCTGCCCCGCAACCAGCAGCGCATCGCACAGTTCAAACGCGATCCGCACAACGGCAAAGGCGAATCCTGGGCCGCCATCGCCCGCGAACTCAAAGAAACCATGACCACCAACTGCGGCATCTTCCGCGACGACGAGAAACTGCGCATCGCGCTGCAAGATATCAAGCAGCTCCAGGACCGCTTCGAGCATGTGCACATCATGGACCGCAGCCCACGCTTCAACACCGATGTGCTGGGCGCGCTCGAAACCGAGCACCTGCTGTCGTTCAGCGAGGTGATCGTGTCCAGCGCGCTCGCCCGCACCGAAAGCCGGGGCGCACACTATCGCACCGACCATCCCCAGCGCGACGACGACAAATGGCTCAAGCACACGATGGCCCAGCAGGGCGCGGATGGCACCCCGCAGTTGAGCTACAAAAGTGTCACCATCGACTGGGATAACTACCCGCCCCAAGAGCGGAAATATTAGAGGGGGATGTATGGCTACGCAAGTGACGGTACGCATCCAACGCTTTAACCCGGATGTGGACAAAAAACCCTACCTTGACGAATTCCAGGTTGAACTCGCACCGGGCAAAACCATTCTGGACGCGCTGCACGAGATCAAAGAAAAGGACGACGGCAGCGTCACCTTCCGGCGGTCGTGCCGGCATGCGATCTGCGGAAGCTGCGCGATGAACGTCAACGGCACCAACATGCTGGTGTGTGACGCCCCGCTGCAGGACTTCCTGGATCGCAAAAAACGGGTGACGATCCGCCCGCTGCCCTATCTGCCGATCATCAAGGACCTGGTGGTCGACCGCACCAGCTTCTGGGAGCAGTATTTGCGCGTCAAGCCCTGGCTCATCCCGCCGGATGACGTCCCGGAAAAAGAATTTCGGATGTCGCCCGAGGAGGTAAAAGCCCTCGAAAATGCCGAACGGTGCATCATGTGCGGGGCATGCTATTCGGCCTGCCAGGTGGTCGCCATGAACAAAAAATACATCGGCCCGCACGCCTTGCTGAAGGCGTTTATGCGCATCCTGGACCCGCGCGACAACGCCCCAACAGACCGGCTCACCGAGCTGGATCAGGGCGACGGCGTATATCGCTGCCATACGATCTTTAACTGCATCGACGCCTGCCCGAAGGACCTGAACCCGACCCAGGCCATCGAGACGCTGCGCAAGCTCGTGATGAAGCGGCAGGCTTACGAGGCGGCCCGCACCGAGCGCCAGCAAACGCTCGACAAACCGGCCCGCTAAAAAAGGAGTTTTTTTCAGGTATGTACAAAACAACAGGATTTATTTCGTTTTTCCTGCGCCGGCTCACCGGTGTGGCGCTGGTGATCTACCTGTTTTTGCACATCTGGGTGATCGGCGCGGCCAACAGCGGCGAAGAGACCTTTAACAACCGGCTGGACTTCGTGCAGTCGGATGTCTTCAAGGTGCTGGAAATCGGGCTGTTGGCGGCAGTGGTTTACCATGCGTTCGATGGCATCCGGCTGCTGATCGTGCACTACTTCGACGTCACCGAATATCGCAAAAGCCTGTTCTACGCCGCGTTTGTGGTGTCGGCTATCCTGACGGTTGCGGGCGGGATTCCGATCCTGCTGTTTATGCTGGAGTGAGGGATAACAAGCCATGCGTATTTTTCAGATGCAACGGTTTACCGCCATCGCGCTGTTGGTCTTCTTGACGCTGCACATGATCGTGCTGCACTATCCGCCGTTCCACATCGACTTCGACAACGTGGTCGAGCGGTTGGAAAACCCGGTCTGGAAAGCCATCGACATCACCTTCCTGGGCGTCGTGCTCGTCCACGCGCTGACCGGGGCCTACATGGTCATCACCGACCTGGAGCGATTTTCGCGTTATGAGCGTGTGATCGCCTGGGTCGCAATCCTGATCGGAATGGTGGCGTTTCTGTACGGCACCCAGACGATCATGGCGTTTCAGGCTCCGTAGCACACACATCACCCGAGGACTGAACGTAAATGTGGGGGCCTGCGCGGCCCCCACATGTGTTTATTCACAGCTTGTCAGGCGTGGCGCCTATTTGAAGGGCGGGCTGCATGCCTCATCGATGATCTGCTTCATCGCGTGGTCTTTGAAGCTGGTCAGGTCGAGATCAAGCGGCGGATCGGCGCACACCGGATCGTTGGTCAGGTAAAAGGCCATGTTCATGCTCATGACCGGCGCCGAGAACGACGTGCCGATCAGGTACAGATCGTCCAGCGGGAACAGACCGCCAGGCAGCATCACCTGCCCCTTGTTGCTGCCACTCCAGGCGTTGCCATGCGCCAGCGACGCGCTGACACTGACGACTTCCGGCCACGCCGCCGGCACAAACGAGTCAATGCCGCGCCCAAAGTTGCCCGCCGACCCAACCGCCACCACGATTACCCGCTGGCCGCCGTTCCAATAGCCGCGTGTGTTGACCAGCTTCTGGATGTAGTCGTGCAGCGGGTCCAGCACGCCGCTCGGGTCTTCGGCGGCCTGGCGCGCATACTGCACCAGGACGTTAGCGGCGTCACGGGTCTCTGTGCTCTGGAGCAAAGACGAATTGGCAATGTTCCGGGGGTCGGTTTGAATTTCGACCGGCAGATCGCGCGTCTTGGCCACCTCGCCGATCAGGGTTTTGTGGTCCGACTTGCCAGGGGAGCGCTCCTGCTTGAGCACCTTCAGATCATAGTCCGGCGTGATGCAGGGGATCAACACAAAACTCATGTTGAGCACAACCCGGCTGGCCCCATATTCCTCGACTGCCAGATTGACTGCATTTTCCACGCGACCTTGTAGCTGGTCGGTATCATAGTCTTCGGTGTCCACCTCGATCAGGTACAGATCACCGTAGGACTTGCCGGGACTCCACAGCCAGACCACCGGCTCGTCGTTGATCTGTTTCGGCTCGAAGCCGTAGACGTTGCTGGCCTGGATCATCTCGATCATCTGATCGGTGACCAGCCTGCCGTGCGGAATCTCACCTTTGTACTCGAAGAAATCGTCAACAACCAGGATCGCCGCCGGCTGCGACCCGATGCTTCGCACGATGTGCAGATCGGGGTCGGATGTGTCGACGATCTGCGATTGGTTGAACCCCGGCGGGACCGAGCCACCCGACGCGCCGCCAATCGAATAGCGTCCTTGCCCGGCGATATCGAACGGCGTGACAGCACAGTTGTCTTCGCGTTCAGGGGCCTGCATCAGACCGGCCTGTGCCGGTCCACCTGTGCCCAGCCCGGCAGCCATCACTGCCAACGCCACCAAAACGAAACCAATTTTCTTGAACATATTTGTCTGCCTTTCCCCCAACCATTTTGTGTATGTACTAACGTGCTGCTTATCTTATACCAACTACCGATCAGGCACAAAATCATCCGGCATGAACTTGTGGGTGCGCGGCAGCAAGTCATCCAGCGCGACCTGCTGGCGCGTGATCACGTCGGGCAGTTCGGGCAAGACCAGCATGTCGTCGAGGGCCTGGCCGGTGAGGTCTTCATACCGCGTGCGATAGGTGATATTCGGGGTTTGATGGTACAGCGCGGCGTACTGTTCGGCTGCGGGATCGCGGTAGTTCGCCTGCCCCATACGCCACAGTTCATAGTGCAGCACGGCCTGTTGGACCGGGTCGGTCCAGGTGTCCAGCAGCGCCGCCTGCGTATCGACGGCGGCGTCTGGTTCAAGCTGGCCGAGTGCCACCCGCAGCCGGATGCGCAGCACGTCCGCCTGGAACTCGATATCCTGGCATTCGACCTGCGCCGCCATCTCCAGCGTTTCGTCGTTGAGGGCCTGCGCCTCGGCATAACGCTCCTGGCGCGCCAACAGATCGGCTTTTTTGTGCAGATAGCCACACAAGTCGTACAGGATGTTCAGCGAGCGCCCCAGAGCAATCGCCTGTGTATAGAGCGTCTCGGCCTCCTTGAGCTGGTCCTGCGCCTTGAAGGCATCCGCAATGTCGGACAGCGCGAAGCTGATCATGCGCAGGTCGCCGCGTTCGAGCGCGATCTGCAACTGCCGGGTGTAGCATTGCAGCGCGCGGGCGTAGTCCCCCTGCTGGCTGTAGATCAGGCCAACATTGCCCACCGCGATGCTGGCGTTACGCTGGTCGCCGGCCTCGGTGCTGGCCTGCAACTGCACCATGTAGCACTCCATCGCGCGCGTGTAGTTCCCCTGGTTCTCGTATTCGACGCCCATATTGCCGACTGCCACACTGGCCCCCAGCCGGTCGCCCAGGTCATTTTTCAGGTCCGCCTGCCGGTCGAAGTACGACAGCGCGCGGTCGGATTCGCCCTGCATCCCGTAGACAATGCCCAAATTGCCGACGATCACACTCGCTAACTCGCGGTCGTCGATAGTCTCGGCCAGTTCCAACGCCTGCTCAAACAACCCCAACGCCTGGCTAAAATTCCCCTGGTAAAGGTGCACATTGCCCATATTGATCAACGCCTTGCAAATGCCCTGTTGATCGTCAAGGCTTTCGAACAACTCGCGCGCCTCGGTCAATTCGTCCAGCGATGCAGCGTAGTTGCCCTGGAAGAACAACAGGCGGCCCAATTCGTTCCGGCTGAGCGCCTGCGTGTAGGCATCTTCTGCCAGTCGCAGCGCATCGCGGTAAGTCGCCGCGGCCTCGTCCCATTTGCCGGTCAGTTCCCACACCTTGCCCAGCCGCAGGAGCACATCCGGATGTTCCGGCTCCGGCAGCAGGGGCAGCAACTGCTGGTAATACGCGACGGCGGCATCGTTGGCATAAGTCGCCTGGGCGGCCTGGCCGGCTTTGTCGAAATATGCGCGCTGTTTGTCGTAGTTTTCGCTGTGGCCATAATGAAACGCCAGCAAATCCAGGTATTGATCCAGCGTGTCGGTGTAGGTGTCTTCGATGTAGGCCGCGATCTGTTCGTGCAGATTGGCGCGTGTGGCCACGGCCAGGCTTTCGTAGGCGACCTCCTGGGTGACGATGTGCTTGAACAGGTATTCAAACTCAGGGTCCGGCGTTCCCGATGGCAGCACAAAATCCTGCTGACGCAGCGCGTCAAGCTGCTCCTGGACGCGGTCGGCCTGCCCTGCCTCCGGATAGACGTGCTGCAGCCACCCGACGTGGAACAAACGCCCGATCACGCTGGCAACCTTGAGCGTGATTTTCTGATCTTCGACCAGCCGGTCGATACGGCTGATGATCAGGCTGTGCAGGCTGTCGGGCAGCTCAAGCTGCTGCAATGCATTGGTATCCTGGGGATCGATGTCCTGGTCGTGCAGCAAGTTGATCATCTCGTCGATGTAGAACGGGTTGCCCTGCGCTTTGGCGGTGACAGTATCGATCAGTTCGGGCGGAATGTCGTAAATCGCGCCAAACAAATGCTGCATCTTGAGCTTGATCAGCAATTCGGCTTCGTCCGGCGCGAACTCAGTGAGCGCCAGTTCGCTGAAATGGGCGAACTGGTCCAGCCGCGCGAGGTCCATGTGTGCCAGTTCCGGCGGGCGATACAGCATCAGCAGCAGGACCGGCACGTCGTCGATATTGCGCGCGACGGTCTCCAGCAGGTCGTAGGACACCGGGTCCATCCAGTGGCAGTCTTCCAGCACCAGCAGCAGCGGCGTCACCTGGGCACGGTAGCGCAGGTACGCCACCAGCAGCGACTCCAGCGATGCCTTGCGCACCTTCGCTTCGAGCGCGCGCGTGAGCGCGTTATCGGGGATGGGGAGATTCAGGGCTGCGCCCAACAGGGGCACGCGCCGGACGAAGTCCGGATCGACTGCCGCGACCTGGGCTTCCAGGTGGGCGATCTGCTGCTGCAGCGACCACGTCGGGTCCAGCGCGAACAGCGTGCGCCAGACATGATGCCACACCAGATAACTCGTACTGGTCCCGTAGGATTCACACTCTCCGCCGGCGCGCGACAAGCCCCGGTCGGCAGCCATGCGGATCACGTCGGCGGCCAGCCGAGTTTTGCCCATCCCGGCCTCCGCCGTAATGCCGATGATCTGCCCCCGGTTTTGCAGTACCTGGTCGAGCTTATCGGCGATCAGGCGACGTTCGTCTTCGCGGCCCACCATCGGCAGCGTATAGTCGAGTTCCTGCGTCTGGACAATGGAGCGCCCGCGTATGTGCTGGACGGCGTACACCTGGATCGGGTCGCGCTTGCCTTTGACCTTCACCGGTGGCAGAGCTCCCCAGTCAAAACCAGGAGCCGCGTGGCGATGGGTAAACTTGCTGACCAAAATCTGCTGCGGATCGGCGGCCTGCATCATCCGCGCCGCCAGATTCACCGCGTCGCCCATCACGGTGTACTCCTGCCGCGCCGGTGAGCCAACCAGCCCGCAGAACGCAAACCCGGTGTTCGCGCCGATGGTCACGGTCGCATTGGGCAGCGTGCGCAGTTCCAGCGCGCAGCGCAGCGCGCGGACCTCGTCGTCCTCATGCGCAACCGGGGCACCGAACAGCACGATATATTTGCTGCCCTTGTCGCCCATATCCACTTTGTTGAGGTAACCATCGTAACGCTGCACAGTGCGCAGCACCGCCAAAAAGTAGGCCTGCAGCTTGGCCCCCACCTCTGGATCGTGATCGTAGTCAAAACCCTGGAAGTTCACGAACAAGACCGTTACTTTGCGGTGTTCGTTGATAAACCTGCGCTGGCCGCGTGTTTGCCGCTGGGCGATGATGGGATGCAAATAAGCCGCGAACAAGGCGCGCTCGTCCGCGGTCAGCTCCCGGTCGATGGTGTCCAATGGCTGCGGGGCCACCTGCGCCGCCAGCCCGGTGACCACGCTGAACCCGTCGCGCTGGGCCGCGATCTCGATATCACCGGCCAACGGCAGCAGATTGTCGTGGATCACGATCTCGCCCTGGCCGGCATGGTGTTCGGCATCAGCGCACAGGTCGAGCACCGGCCCGGCGATGATGACCTTCAACCCGGCGGCACGATTGCCAACGGTGGTCGCGTAGAACGAACCGTCGGCCAACCCGGCTTTCATGGTGAGCTGGAAGTTACCGGCCCTGGTGTCGATAGACTGGTAGCGATCCATGTTGACCTGCATCTCCAGCGCACACTGGATCGCGCGGCGCGCGGTCGCGTCGCGTGTCGCCGCCGCATAGGGGAACAGCACCGTCAGCGCATCGCCCCCAAACTGGCCGACAATACCCCCGTAGGACTGGATCAAGTCGATCATGGTTTCGAAATAAGCGTTGAGGATTTGGGTAAGTTCTTCAGTACCGGCGCGCCCGGCCTGCCCCAAAGCCTCGCTGATCGCGGTAAAGCCCGACACATCCGCGAACAACGCGACTGTTTGCGCGTGCTGCTCGCGTCCAACCGGGTTTACGCCCGGATGGGTCAGCACATCATGGGCGATGTTATACGGGACATAAGACAGCCAGGACGGATTCATATAGTTTCCCCTGTATTTGTAAGCTGGCAACTTGCAGACTTTAGCAGAGTCCGCCACTTAAATCGTGCCATAAAAGCACAGAAGAAACAAATTCAGTGAGTCACGGATTCGTTGAATGGCCCTCACCCTTCCGACTGGCGTCGGGTCCCTCTCCCTGAGGGAGAGGGATTAGCCGGGCACTTACTCCCTTTTCCCTGAGGGAGAAGGGCTGGGGATGAAGGCTGAATCGGCGCAAGAGACATCCAAAATCGTGATTCACTGAAATTAGTGGCCGGCTAGAAGTCGCCAAATTCTCCTAAGAAGTGTTAAAATAGCCCATTCATTAAAATTGCTTCTGTGACCGATGGAGATTTATATGGACGATTTAACATACATTCCGGAAGAACATCATCGCGAGGCCGTCAGCTTCATCCAGCGGCAGACCGAACATCGGCCCACGATTGGCCTGGTGCTTGGCTCCGGGCTGGGGCCGCTGGTGGAAGAAATCCAGCACGCGGATGTGGTCCCCTACGAGGATATCCCGCACTGGCCGCACTCGACCGTGCTGGGTCATGCCGGCAAACTGGTCATCGGCGACCTGTCTGGCCATACCGTCGTGGCCATGCAGGGGCGCGCGCATTTCTACGAAGGCTACACGATGGCGCAAGTCGTGCTGCCGGTGCGCGTCATGCGCTTGCTGGGCGTGAATACCTTGATCCTGACCAACGCTGCCGGTGGGCTGAACCCGGACTTTGACGCGGGGGATATCATGGTGCTGGAAGACCATATCTTCCCTGCCGGGTTGGCCGGCTTTAACCCGCTGCGCGGTCCTAACCTGGGCGGGTTCGGGCCTCGCTTCTCGATCCACACCCGTACCTACAGCCCGACCCTTCGCAAGCTGGCCCATCAGGTCGCTAAACAGCACGATCTGACACTGCGCGAGGGCATCTATATGGCGCTTTCTGGCCCGACGTTCGAGACGCCTGCCGAAGTGCGGATGCTGCGTGCCTGGGGCGGTGACGCGGTGGGCATGTCGACCGCGTCCGAAGCCCTGGCCGCCTATCACGCCGGGATGCGCATCCTGGGCTTTTCCAGCATTACCAACGTCTCGCTGGACAGCACCGAGGCGTCGGACGAAGTTTCACACGAAGACGTGTTGAGGCTCGGCCAGCAGATCGTCCCGCGGCTGGCGACGATCATCCGGGGGGTGCTGGACCAGATGCCACCCTTTGATCCTGCAGAGGTCGAAAACCAACCGGAACATGACTAGTTTTGTCTATCTCATTGAGCAGATACAGTTCGGGCTGTATATCCTGTGCGTGGGCGGCATTTTGTTCATGCTGTACCGCTTGCAGCACGCCCGCCACGAGCTGGCCGTTGCCCAGTTCAAGCTGGAGCGCGACCTGGCGCTGACCAAACGGGCCAGCGCGATCACGTTCGGTGGACTGCTCGTTGAGGTGATGATTGCGGTAGGGGCCATCTCCAACCTGATGGCCCCTACCATGCGCGATATCCGGCTGGGCGAAGATCAGGTATCGGATGTCGAGCAGCAAGCGTTTGTGACCAGCACGCCCGCCGCCAACCCGCCAGTGTCGTTGGGGGGCGGCGATCTGCAAGAAGATGGGCCGGATATCTTCGCGACGCCGGTGCCGACCAATACCCCGGTGGGCACGATCATTCCCGATGCGCCAGAGCCGGTAAGCTGCCCGCGTGACAGCGCGTGGTTCCACATCCCCGGCAACGGCCAGCTCATCTACGAAGCCACCACCGCCATTGGCACGGCGAACGTCAGCAATTTTTCGTTTTACCGGTTTGAGATCAAGCTGCAAGGGGCCGATACCCAGTTCCGCAAATTCGGCGACGACCACACCGAACCGATGGTCGACGGTCCGCTGGGCGAGATTGCGCCGCTCAACCTGCCGAACGGGGAATACCGGCTGCGGCTGACGGTGTTCGACAACACCGAAATGCTGCGGGCTTCGTGCGAGATCACGATCTACATCAGCGATCCACCGCTGACCCCCACGCCGATCGGGGCCAGCGCAGCAACTCCCACGCCTGAAGCTTCATAGGTCACGTTCTTGTTAGCACAGCCCGGCGCGGCGGCGTTCCTGCCGGTACTGCTCCGGGGTGTCGATATCGCGTAGAATGTCGTCGTTGTCTACGGGGACGAGAGTGGTGTGTGCGGGATAACGGCGGAGCACCTCACGCGGTGCACAGGCGCGCGCTGCCAGCAGTTCGGGCCAGAACTGGCGGTCGATCAGGATGGGGTGCCCGCGTTGGCCCCGGTAGGCCGGCGCGATGATCTGGCCTTCATCACGCGCATAGGCCGCCAGGACCTGCCCAACCACGCGCGGATCGAGCATCGGCTGGTCGCCGAGTACCGCCAACCCCGCCGCGATGCTGTCCGGCAAGGCGCGCAGCCCGGCTTGCAGCGACGACAGAATTTCACCCTGCGCGTGGTGCGGGTTGTGCACCAGCGTCACCGGCAGATCGGCCAGCGCTGCCTCGACGGCTGCCCGCTGGTGGCCAGTCACCACGACGATCTCCGGCATCCGCGCCACGACCAACCGGCTGACGATGCTCTCGATGACGGTGCGCCCATCCCAGGGCAGCAGCACTTTAGGCTGCCCCATGCGCGTTGATTGGCCCCCGGCCAGCACGACCGCGGCGACGCGCTGCTGGCGCTCCAGGATCGGGTTGGTGGGGTTGTGCATGGCCCCCAACGCGACCGCCTCCACGCGCGGCGAGCGGAGCACCAGTTCCGCCACGCGGCGCGCTCGCACCCGCTCGTAGCCGTGCGGCGGCACCTTGTTGAGCAGCGCCACCACGCGCGCCGAGTCCGGCACCCCACGCAAGCCCAGTTCCAGGTCACGGATGGTCACCGCCATCCAGGGCGGAATGATCTCCGCCCCGTCGGGAAAGCCATAGCGCGTTTGAATGCGCGCGGCGTTGTAGACGTGCGTCTCATCGAGCGGCTGGCCTAGCACATCCACGCCCGCCACCGGCACCACCAGCGAGGTGTCTTGGGGGATCACCGGCTCGTGATCATAGGGCGCTTTGAGCGGCAAGCGGCGCGCGCCGTCGGCCTCGACCAGCAGCACATCCGAGTTCACCGAATCCACCAGCCCGGTGATGGTCTGCGGCGGCAGCCCGATCACTTTGTCCTTGCTCAGGGCGCTGTAGAGAAACACGAATTCGTGTTCGTTCAGCCACTTGCGGATCATGGGCGGCCCGATGCTTTTGGTCAGGCAGGCCGCCAGTGGGGCCGCGTCGATTTCGGAGCGGGCCAGGCGTGTGGTCGTCGTGACCAGCACGCGCCAGCCTTCGGCGCTCAATTCATGTGCCAGGCGAAAGAGAGCCGACGTCTTGCCGCCGGCTCCCACAAAGGCCACTACGTCGCCACGCTGCACGCGCAGCGCATCAGACAGCCGCATGGTTAGCTAGCTCACCTCATTCACTTATCCACCAGTCGAGTCGCAAGCTGTGGCGCGCTGAGAACCGCCTCCAACACGCCGCCACCTATCGCCAGCGATTTATCAGAGATTGTAAAGCAATGGTCGCGTTTGCCACGCGGATCCACATCTCCGATCTTCATCCCGGTCACGACGGGTACTGCCGGATGGACCAGACCACGCAGCGTGCCATCGAACAGGGCCAGCAGCGGCGCATCGCCCACGGTGGCGATCACCACGCCCGCTTCCACGCGCTCGCCAATTGCGACGCGGGACGTCACCTGCCCGTCTGCCGGGGCACGCAGCACGCGCTCCCCGATGCGCCCGCGCACGCTGCCGGGCTGCCCGGTGTTGGGCGCGGCGGGACCATCCCAGATCACGCGCCCGAGATAATGCCCGCGCATGGTTTCGATTACGGCGTGGCAGTCGCGACCTGCTTCGTAGCCTGGCCCCAACGCGATCACCAGCGGGGCGTCGTCCCGCGTGGTGTCGATATTGCGCTTGGCCATGCGGCCATCGACGACCACCGCCGGCCCCAGTGCCGGCAGGCTTGCGCCGTGTGCGTCCACCAGCACCGCGATCTCGCCGGCAGCGTGTGCGGACGCCGCCCTGGCAGCATCCGCGATGCGGCGCGCGGTCACGCCTTCGACGGTGATCTGCCCGTCGTACACTGCCGACGCGAAGGCGACTGTACGCCGGATCACGCGCGGCTGGGCCAGTTCGAGCACCGTTACCGGAAAGCCGGCTCGGAACAGGCGGTAGGCGACCCCGGACGCCAGGTCGCCCCCGCCCCGGATCACGATCGGGACACGCTCAAATAACACCGAGGCCATGCTCCCGCAGCTTCGCGACGACGAAATCCGGTGTGAGTGGGATGCGGTCGAACCAGATGCCGGTCGCATCATGCATAGCGTCGGCAATGGCTGCTGCCAATGGGATGAACGGCATCTCGGCCATGCCGCGCGCGCCCCACGGACCGCGCGGGTCGGCAAGCTCCAGGATGACGGACTTGGTCTCCTGCGGGATATCCCAGATGGTGGGGATCAGGTAGGTTGACAGGAACGGATTCATCACGCGCCCGCCGTCTGTCACCAGATTTTCCATCACCGCATAGCCCAACGCCTGGATGACGGCTCCTTCCACCTGGCCCTCGATCATGCGGGGGTTGATTGCCTTGCCGACATCGTGCGCCGACACCACGCGCACCACGTGTACCAGCCCGGTTTCGAGATCCACCTCGACCTCGACGAATTGGGCCATGTAGCCGTACGCGAAGTTGGGTTCGGCCTCGCCGGTTTCCGGATCGAACATCGAGGTTTTCGGCGCGCGATACTGGTAGGTGGCGATGGCGGGGCGTTCCTCGTCCCGCCACTTTTCGAGCGCCTGTTCTGCCGCGCCCTTGATCGCATTGCCCGACATAAACGTCATGCGCGACGCCGACGCGCTGCCCGAGTTGCCGGTATGGGCGGTGTCGTGCCCGACCAGTTCGACGATATCGACCGGGACACCGACCGCTTCGGCGGCCATCTGCACGAAGGCGGTGTGCGCGCCCTGGCCGACGTCCGCGCCGGCCTCGTGTACCACCACGCGCTCGATCGCCGTCGTGCCGTGCAGTTCGACGGTGGCCCAGTTTTCTTCCGGCGCGCCAAAGGAAAACCCGACGTTTTTCAGGCCGATGGCGATGCCGACGCCGCGCCGCTTGGTGGGATCGTCCGGTGAGGCGGCGGGCAGGCGCTGCCAGTGACCGCCGACCTCGTGCCAGTAATCGCTCTGGCTGGCTCCCTCGCTGAGGACCTTGTCCATGGTCACGCCGGGCGGCAGGGGCGTCCCCACCACCGTGATCGTCCCATCTTTCAGGACGTTTTTCAGGCGCAGTGCGACGGGGTCTATCCCCAGGGCTTCGGCCAGCTTGTTCATCTGGCCTTCGGCGGCAAACGCGCCCTGTGGCCCGCCAAACCCGCGAAACGCGCCGGACGGGATGTTATTGGTATACACCCCGTACGTGTCGATTTTTGCGTTCGGGATTTCATATGGGCCGCTGACCATGAAGTGCGCGTTGCCCATGACTTTCGTCGTGGTGTAGGCATACGCGCCGGAATCGCCGTACACCTCGGCCTCGGCAGCGACCAGCTTGCCTTCGGCAGTTGCGCCCCAGCGGACGTGCAGCTTCGTGGGATGCCGCTTGTGGTGGCCGATGATCGATTCCTCCCGGCTCCAGATGATCTTTATCGGGCGCTGGAGCCGTATGGCGGCCAGCCCCAGCACGATCTGGACGGACATATCCTCGCGCCCGCCGAATGCGCCGCCGATGTTGGGGTAGATGATGCGCACCTGCTCTTCGGGCAGCCCCAGGGCGTGCGCCACTTGCTCGCGGTCCTCGTGCACCCACTGCCCGGCCACGATGATCGTCACCCGGCCTTCATCGTCGATGTAGCCCAGCCCGGCTTCCGGCTGGAGGTAGGCATGCTCCTGATAGCCGGTCTGGTATTCGCCTTCGACGATCACATCGGCCTGTTCCCAGCCCTGGTCGATGTCGCCGTGCCGAATGCGATAATGGACCAGAATGTTGTTTCCGGCATGTGGGTGGAGTTGTGGCGCGTCGTCTTTAAGGGCGTCTTCGACGGTGGTCACTGCCGGCAAGTCTTCGTAGGTGATGTCGATCAGGTCGACGGCTTCGGCAGCCGCTTCTTCTGTTTCGGCGACCACCAGCGCCACCTGGTCGCTGATGCAGCGCACGATGTCCGCGCCCTCTCTGGCGCTGCCTGGGCCGCACAATACCGGCTGGTCGGGCATGATCAGCCCGTACTCATTCACCGGCACGTCTTTGGCGGTGAACACGGCGACGACCCCGGGATAGGCTTCGGCCTGGCTGGTGTCGATGGCGGTGATCCGCGCATGGACCCGGTCAGAGAACCGAATCTTCATCCACAACTGATCTTTTAGATCAATATCACCGGGATACAGCGCTTCTCCCGTGACTTTCTCCACCGCGCCAACCCGGCGCACATTCTGCCCAAGAGTCAAATTATTTTTTTCCACGAGGACTCCTCATTGCCGTTTCTTGCCAGACTTTTCCCGCTGGCGCGCCTGCCGTTTGGCCTTGCGCAAGTCTTTCTTTAACTGTTTTACCATCGCTTTTTTGTTGGCTGGCGATGGCCCCATCTGTTTTAGCGATTCGCGTTCTGGGTCTGGGCCGGTCATGGCCGCTGCCACCAGCATAAAAATGATGAACAACAGCAGCCACAGCAGCCCGGCGGCGATGTAATCAAGAACCTGCGCCCCGAATTCGTCTTCAATGTTTGTGAATGTCTCTTCCAGATTGCTGTTTTGGGATGCGCCAAAGTCAATCAGGGCGGGCGCGGTGAAGTACGCCACCACCCCCAGTAACACTGCTAGTGTAAACCCCATCACGGCGAGTGTTTTTGTGTTTGACTTGGTGTCTTTTTGGTCGTCTCTGGTAAACATGGTTTTATTCCTGTGCTGCTTGTTCGATGGCTTCGACAATCTTGTAGTAGCCGGTACAGCGACAGAGATTGCCCGTGATGCTTTGCTCAATCTGCTGGCGGGTGGGGTGGGGCTGTTCTTCTAAGAGCTTGGCCCCGGACATGATGAAACCGGGCGTGCAGTAGCCACACTGCACAGCATCGGCGTCCACAAACGCCTGCTGGATCGGGTGCAGCGTCCCATCACCCGACACCAGGCCCTCAACGGTGACGATCTCCGCCCCGTGCGCACGTGGGGCCGGTACCAGACAGGCCATCACCGCCACGCCGTCCAGGAAGACGGTACAGGCCCCGCATTCGCCTTCGGCACATCCTTCTTTGGTGCCAGGCAGCCCGATATCCTCGCGCAAGAAGCGCAGCAAGGTTTTGTTGGCTCCGCCGGTGCGGGTGTACGTCTGGCCGTTGACGGTGGTCACAATGGTATCGCTGGCATCGTCTTCGTGACGGACCATACTCGGTAGCCCCTCCTGCACGATGCCATGCTGCGGCCCCCACAGCATCGCCGGGTCGTGGGGCCAATCGGCGCGTTCGGTGCCATCCCGCAGCGCGCGCAAGGCCCGCGCAACCAGTACCCGGCACATTTCGGTGCGGTATTCCGCCGGGCCGCGTATGTCGTCGATGGGCGTCGGCGTGGAGGCCGCCAGCCGCGCGGCTTCCCGGATCACCTCGTCGCTCAGGGTGCGCCCCTGGAGGTACTGCTCGACGACCGGGGCGCGGATGATGGTGGGCGCCACGCTCCCCAGCGTGACCGTCGCCGACGTGATGTGATCGCTGTCGAAGCCCAGGATCACTACCGCGTTCACCACCGAGATGGCCTGGGCATTGCGCAGCCCGAGCTTCAGGAAGATGCCGCGCTCGTTTTGGGCCAGCGCAGGGAACGTGATCGCCGTCATCAGTTCGTCCGGCTCCATCGCGGTCTGGCGCACGCCCTGGTAAAACGTCGAGAAATCCAGCGTGCGCTCGCCTTGTTTGGAGGCCAGCGTAACCGTTGCGCCCAACGCCCACAGCGGCGTGATGGTGTCGTTGGCGGGGCTGGCCGTGATCAGGTTGCCGGCCACGGTGCCCCGGTTGCGGATTTGGGGCGCGCCCACCGACCACGCGGCCTGCGCCAGCGGCAGCGCCCGGTCCACCACCACCGGGTGGCCCACCACGTGATTATGCGTCACGAGTGGACCGAGGCGAATGGTATCGCCGCGCACCGCGATCTGGTCCAGGCCGGGCACGCGCGTGATGTCGATCAGGATATCGACCCCGCGCCGCTGCTTCTGTTCAAGTTCCAGCATCAAGTCGGTCGCCCCCGCGATCACGCGGGCACGCTCGCCAAACTGCGCCAGTAGATCAAGCGCTTCGCTAAGGGAAGTGACACTATAGTAATCTCGCCACATAGTACCTCATCAATTGAGAAAAAGTAGTTCAAAAGCCCACTGCTTGATATGGTAACACAAAAACCATCGACCGGTGGTCACGACTCATCATGTAAGTCTACCACCCAGTACGGATTGATGTTGATCACTTTGGTGTTGGCGTAATCCGTTTCTCGGGTCTTGCGTCGATCCCAGGTGTCAACATGGCCATGCAGCAGAAAACGCGGTTGTATCCAGCGCATCGCGCGCAAAAGCGCTTTGAACCCGCGATGGGCATAGTCGTCTTCGATGTCGTGGATGCCGCGCGGGGGCGCGTGCGTGACGAGCACATCCACCCCGTAGCCGTGCCGCATACGTCGCGGCAGCAGGCGCGGCATCAGGCGCAGCACGTTCCACAGCATTTCGTTCTCGGTATACTGGATCGCCCCGCGATTGTAGCGGATCGAGCCTTCCAGCCCAGCAAAGGAATAGCCGTGATATTTCTTGATCCGCAGGTGCAAGTTGTCGCCGCCGGGTTCGGGCGGTTTGTAGTTGGTGTCGTGGTTGCCGCGCACATAGAACAGCGGCAGCGATAGGACCGAGCCGACAAAATCCAGATACCAGACCGGCATATCGCCACAACTTACCAACAGGCTCACATCCGGAAACTGCTGGTGGAGGAAATCCGCCACCTGCAGCTTGGGTAACACAACATCACTAATGGCCAGTATTTTCACCGTCTCACTTTTCGCTAACTATCCTCGCCGTTTGGGGGCGGGCCGAGCCACTGCATCGACTCGCCCGTGCCCCCGTGCAGCACCATAATAATCTCCGCCAGGATGCTCACCGCAATCTCTTTAGGCGTCTCGGCTTCCAGGTCGAGGCCAATCGGCGCACGGACCCGTGCCAGGTCGTCGCGGGCGATCCCCTGCGCGGTGAGCGCCTGCGCAGTGAGTGCCCAACGCCGCCGGCTGCCGATCAGGCCGATGTACGGGGCCGGGGTGGCCAGCAGCGCCGGGATCAGCGTTTCGTCCACTGCCAGCCCGCGCGTCACCGCCGCGATGCACGTGCGCGCGTTGATGTCGAGCTGGGCGGGCAGGTCGGCAGGGGCGGCCTCGATGTAGCCGTCCATGTCTGGGATGTTCTCCGGTGTGGCATAGCCCGGGCGGTCGTCGGATACAATGACGCGGAACGCCATCCACTTTGCCAGCTCGGCGACGGCTTTGCCCACATGCCCACAGCCGATCACCAGTACCGCCGGCGGGGGCAGCAGCGGCTCCACGAACACGCGCAGCGTGCCGCCGCAGATGCCCGGGTCCCCCGACTGTAAGTCGGTGAGGTTGTACTGCAGCATCCGGGTTTGCCCATCGTGGATCGCCGCCTGGGCTTCCCGGATCACGAGCGCTTCCATCTCGCCGCCGCCGACCGTCCCGACGATCTGCCCGTCCGGCCACACCAGCATTTTGCTGCCCGGCTGGCGGGGGACCGATCCCTGCGTGTCGACTACCGTCGCCAGCGCGGCGGGTCGCCCCTCGCGTTGAGCCGTCAGTACTGCTTCAAATACAACGCGATCTTCAGCCATTATTGCACCGCCTTTGTTTGCAATGCGCGCCAGACTCTTTCTGGCAGCAGCGGCCCATCCTTGATCCGCACGCCCACCGCATCGTATACCGCGTTCACCAGGGCCGGGCCGACGCCGTCCAGTGGAATCTCGGCGACGGCTTTCGCGCCGAAGGGGCCGGTTGGCTCGTGCGTTTCGATGAAGATCACACCCATCGCGGGCATTTCGTCGGCGCGGTAGATTTTGTACGGGCCAAAGCGTGTATTGAGCATCCGCCCCTTGGCGTCGAACACCATCTCCTCGGCGTGGCCGTAGCCCAACGCCTGCACCATGCCGCCCTCGACCTGACCGCTGGCCGTGACGGGGTTGATGATCTTGCCCCCGTCGACCGCCATCACCATCTCGTCGACGGTGATCTGGCCGGTTTCGGTGTCGAGCGTGACCGTCACGAACTGCGCGGCAAATGGCGGCGGCGAGTCCGGGCTGACGTAGCTGCCGGTCCCCATGATCTGGTGCTGCTGTTCGTGGTGCAGGCTGTTATGCGCGATGTCGCGGTGCGACACGCTGCGCCCGTCCGGCGCATGAACGGCCCGGTCGCGCAGCACGAGGTCACCGGCGGCGACGTCCCCGTCCGCGTCCTCCTGGTCGTTGAGCATCCGCGCCGCCACGTCCCGCATCTGGGCGGCGACCTTCTCGGCGGCGATGACGACCGCGCGTCCGGAAATGTAGGTCGTGCTGGAGGCGTAGGCCCCTTTGTCGAACGGCGTGAAGTCGGTGTCGGACGAATACGTGATGAAGTCCTCCGGCGGGCAGCCCAGCACTTCGGCGGCCATCTGGGTGAGCACCGTATCCGAGCCGGTGCCGAGATCGGTCGCACCGACCAGCAGGTTGAACGAGCCGTCGTCGTTGATCTTGATGCTGGCCGCGCCCATATCCAGCCGGGGGATCGCGGTGCCTTGCATCACCGCCGCCACCCCGATCCCGCGCCGCAGATGCGGCTGGCCGGGGACGGTGTGCCAGTCCGGGTTATTGTACTTCTGTGCCCAACCGATGGCCTCGGCCCCCTGCTCAACGCATTCCTCCAGGCCGCACGACACAATGTACTCCGCGGCGCCTTCGCGGCCTTCGCTCCAGGCTTTGCTGACCGGGTGCTCGTCGCCGGACTGGATCGCGTTCTTCAGGCGGAATTCCAGCGGGTCGAAGCCCATCTCGCGCGCGATGTACTCGATGTGCTGCTCCAGCGCCCAAAAGCCCTGTGGCACCCCATAGCCCCGGTACGCGCCGCTGGGCGGGGTGTTGGTGTAGACGATGTCCGTCTCGAACTTGATGTTGGGTGCGTTGTAGAGCGCCATCGCTTTGTGCCCGGTGTTCCCGGCGACCGTCATGGCGTGGGTGCCGCTGGCCCCAGTGTCGCTCAGTGCGTACATTTCGTTGGCCACGATGTCGCCGTCGTCCGTCACGCCGGTGCGCATCGTGATATACATCGGGTGGCGCGACCGGCTGGCGTAGAATTCCTCCGCGCGGGTGTATTCCAGCCGCACCGGACGCCCGGTGACGATCGTCAGGTGGGCGCAGATGTCCTCGATCAGGATTTCCTGCTTGACGCCGAACCCGCCGCCGATGCGCGGCTTGATCACGCGGATGCGCTTGTCGGACAATCCCAGCACCGGGGCCAGAATGCGCCGGACGTGGAACGGCACCTGGGTGCTGGTGCGGATCACCAGCCGGTCGTCCTCGTCCCACCAGGTGACCACCACGTGCGGCTCGATCGGCGTTTGCTGGACCTTCGGGCTGTAGTAGGTGTCCTCGAAGATGCGGTCGGCTTTGGCGAAGCCGTCCTGCACGCTGCCGACTTCCCACTCGATGCGCGCGGCGAGGTTGCGCTGCTTGTCCTCGATATGCCAGCTTTCCGGTTCATCATGGATCACCGGCGCGCCGGGCTGCATGCTCTCGCGTGGGTCGAAGATGGGGGGCAGTTCTTCGTACTCGACCTCGATCAGCTCCAGTGCCTTACGCGCGATTTCTTCCGTCTCGGCAGCAACCGCGGCCACCCGGTCGCCGACGAAGCGCAGCTTGTAGTCCAGGCTGTAATTATCATGCGGGCCGGGTTCGGGATCGCTCTGCCCGGCAGTGGTGTACGGCACGCGCGGCAGGTCCTGGTGCGTGAGCACGGTATGCACGCCCGGCAGTTCGCGCGCCCGGCTGGCGTCGATGCGCTTGATGAGCGCGTGCGGATGTGGGCTGAGCAGCAGCTTGCCGACCAGCATCCCGCGAAACTCGACATCGTCGGTAAACGCCGGTTTGCCCTGTACCAGCTTGCGCCCGTCGACCTTTTCGGCAGGCTTGCCGACATGGTGCAGCGTGTCGACTTCCGGCGCGACCACCATCACCGGCAGCGCGCGGGTCTTGACGCCCGGTGTGCCCTCTGCGTCCGGGGCTGACTCCGGCGGCAGTGGCTCGGAGGGTTCGCTGTCGTCACCCTCCGGCGGGGGGCTAAACAGACCCGGCGGGGCGACAATGCCCTTGCCTGCGTCGATGGGCGGGACCTCCTCGCCGCGCAGCCGGGCCGCCGCGCGCAGCACTGCCTCGACCGGCTTCACGTACCCGGTGCAGCGGCACAGCACCCCGGCCAGGGCGTCGCGCACCTCGACGTCGGTTGGCATCGGGTTGCGGTCCAGCAGGGCTTTGGCAGCGATGATCATGCCCGGCGTGCAGTAGCCACACTGGATCGCGCCAGTCTCGACAAATGCGGTTTGCAGCGCGTGCAGCGGTTCGGAGCCACGCCAGCCGCGTTCTTGCGCGCCGCCGACGCCCTCGATGGTGACGATATCGCGCCCGCCGGCCTGCGCGGCCAGCATCACGCACGAGGTTACCGGCACACCGTCCAGCAGCACCAGACACGCGCCGCACTCGCCCGTTTCGCAGCCATGCTTGACGCCGAAAACGCCGTTACGCCGCAGCACGACCAGTAACGTATCGTTGGGTGCGGCGTCGGCTTCCATGGTCTGCCCGTTCAGCGTAAACTGTATTTTCACCGCAAGCTCTCCTCCATCAATTAATGGTAATTTCGCCAATGAATAAACGATTTGCATCGACGTCGTCGCCAGTGACTGGGTAGCGTTGGCCGGTCGACGAGTCAAAGAGTCCGATAGCGACCCGGTAGGTGCCGGGGGGCAGGTCATCCGGCAGCGTGACGGTATACACATCGTCCCGGATCACGCCCGGCAGCCAGTTCCCCGGCGGCAGTACGCCCGCTTTGGGGCGTGCGACCCCCTCCGGCGAGCCTTCCGGCGGTGCGACCGGCGGCTCGTAGATATTATCATATACATGTACAAAAACTACACCGTCACCGGTGCCCGCTGCCGGTCCCTGCCAGTTTAACGTAACCTGGAGTTGATCCCCATCCCGCTGCATGTCCGCGCGGAGCAGCCGCACGGCTCCGTCCGGGCCGAAGGTTGCGATGGGCGCGGCGTCGGCGCGTTCCGGCTCGAACGTACCCTGATAGGCCCAATGGTAAAATGGCCGGTAGCCGGTGCCCTGTGCCTCGATCCGCACACGCAGCGAGGTGTCCGTGACCCGGTCGGCGGGTACCCAGGTGATGAACTCCAGCCAGCGCCGCGACACCGCCGGCTGCACGCGCGTGGCGACCTGTTCGCCATCGACGTAGATGGTCAGCGGGGCCGCTGCCTGTGTGCCGTTGACGCGCGTCACCAGCAGCAGGTCTTCGCCGGGCCGCGTGCGCAGCGTGAAGGCTTCGCCGCCGGTGAGCACCCGTCCGCCGTCGGTCGGGGCACACGCGGCGCGATCTGCCAGCCCGCAGGCGTGGTACGGATCGTGGAACACTTCGCTCACAAAGCCGGGGGGCACGCCATCGAACCACCACTCGTAATCGTGATCGGCCTCGCTGTCCAGGTTGGCCACATCGACCTGATCGACCAGGGTGAATCCGTTCACATAATCCAGCGTGGTCGTCTGCGCGACCTGTTCCTCGGCGCGTGTGCTCGACCACTCGGCGGCATAGACGTGCTGCGTGTCCGTTGCCGCCGCGACGTTATGCTCCGGCAGATCAATCGCAAACGTGGCCAGTATTTCGCCAAACACCCGGGCGTCTTCCAGGTAGCGCAAGCCCTGCACGTCCGGATAGATCGCGAAATAGTCGGGCCGGTAGTCGCTGTGCGCCATGTGCTCGTAGATCGCGCCGGGACCCTGTCGCCAGGCCGGGGCCGGACCGGGCGTGGTCAGCCCTACCACATCGTACAGCTTTTGCTCGGCGAAATAGCCCATCAGCCCGACATCGTGCACACCGATGCGCGCGTCGTCCGGCAGCTCTGCCGATACCCAGCGCGCCATCGGCACCTGCTGGTCGCGCACCACCCGGACGTTGTCCCGGTAATAGCGCGCAAACGTGATCGTCGTAAAGCCAGCGGGGATCACGATCAGCGCGGGGAGCAGCCAGCGCGCCCAGCTTAGCCCCCATTCGCTGCGCCGCTGCAAGAGCGCGCCCAATGCGCCCGCCGTCCACGCCGCCGCCGGAAAAAACAACGCCATGACCGGCAGTTGGTAGCGTTTGAACTGCCAGAACGCGGTATCCAGCGTGGCGACCGCCGCCGTCAGCGCTAGAATCCACGCCAGGGCCAGCACCGCGACGTTCACCCGCCGCTGCTTCCAGGCCAGCCACAGCCCGACCAGCCCCCCTGCCAGCGCCGCTTCGGCCAGCAGGGGCGACGTAAACGCGCCGAAATCCGGGCTGCGTCCGCGCAGCAGTTCGTTCCACATGCGCCACAAGAAGTCGAGAATCGTCTCCAGCCGAACGTCAAGCGGCGCGCCGGTGTTGTAGAGGTGCGATTTGGCCTGCATCCCAGATGATGAACTGCTGCCGGTGGCGATGTGGTTGATGATGGGCTGTACCAGCCCGGCGAGCACGGGCAGCCCCAACCCGAGCGCGTACTGCACGCGGGTGCGCCAGCCCGTCGCCCAGGACCATCGCAGCGCGTATGCTGCCATCGCCAGCCCGGCCAGGATCAGGCCCTCCGGGCGGGTGAGGACCATCAACACCGCCGCCGCGCTTGCCAGCCACAGGCGGCGGCGCTGCACCGCGTCGAACGTCAGCAGCACGGTCAGCAAAAACAGCGCCGTTTCCATCCCGCTGAGCGCCGCCCATACAAACGGGCCGGACACGGCATAGGCCAGCGCCATCCAGAACGCATACGGGGCCTGCCCGTCTGTTCGTTCCAGCAGCGGGTTGTCGCTGCCGATGCGGTAGACTAGCCACGCGGAGGCCAGGAACGCCAGCACACCCATGCCCAGCGCCCAGTAAGCCAGCGACCATCCGCTGAACCCGACCCGATAGCCCGCCGCCAGCAGCAGCGGATAGACCAGGCTCGTGCCGCCCGAGGTGGCCGGGTCGCCGGCGTTGTAGTGCAGGGGATGCCCGGTCGCAAACTGCCGGGCGTATTGAAAGTGAATATAGGTGTCGTCCAGCGGCATCAGCAGCGGATCGTCACTGACGGACAGGCTCAGCGCCAGATAGACGGCGACGACGATGCCAACCGCGACAGAAAGGGCCAGCCATGCGCGACCAGCCCTGGTGAAAAACAGGTTCACACGCTTATGTCTCAGGGATAGACCTTCCACCCGACGTCCGTCTCCAACATTTGCGCGATCTGGTCGGGGGGGATGTCGGCCAGCGTGGCCGACGCTTCGACCGCAACGCTGCCGTCGGGCAGCTCCGCCTGGCCCTTGACCAGGACCAGCCGTCCCCGGTCTTTTTCAACCCAGCCGCGCACGGTGATCTCCTCGTGCAGCGGCACCGGCTTACGGTAGCGCACGTCCATCTTGGCCGTGAACATGAAACGTTCGTCGGTGATGGGTTTGTCTTCTGTGCCGCCATCGGACAGAATCGCACGGCCCATCGTCTCGTCGAGAATGGTGGCGATAATCCCGCCGTGCGCAATGCCTGGATAGCTCTGGTACTCATCCCCCAGCGTGACCCGCGCGACAGCCCGCCGCGGCCCATCGTTGAAAAACTTGATCTTCAGCCCACAGGGATTCGCGACCCCGCACACAAAACACCACTGGGCGCTGGCCTGTTGGGCGTGATCGCGGCTTTTGTGCTGCTGCGTATCCGACATACCGCGTCCTTACGCTGAATAACCGTTCGCAAAGGTATCGATCATCAGGCGCACGTCCTCGCCCAGCGGATACAGCACCGGGCAGGTGCAGCCCGCCGAGACATATTCGCGCACTTTGGCCCGCACGTCGTCGGGCGTGCCGGAGGCCGTGATCAGGTTGACGACATCATCCGGCACCAGCTCCATCGCGCGCTCGATCTGCTCTTCGGTGGCCGGCCAGGTCAGCACTTGTTGAATTTCGTCCAGCAAGTCCTGGCTGACGCCGCTGGCCTTCATGATGTGCGGCTGCTGGCCGAGGTACTGCGTGACCAGCTTGCGCGAGGCATCGAGGGCCTTTGTGTGGTCCTGGTCCACCGAGCACACCACCAACTGGGGCCGGTCGACATCGTCCAGCGTCTTGCCGGCCAGCTTCGCGCCTTTTTCAAGTTGTTCCATCGCCCGGGCGTTATACGCGGGGGAAACCAGGTAGTTGAGCAAGGCCCCGTCAGCGATCTCGCCGGTGAGCGCCAGCATCTTGGGGCCGGTCGCCCCGATGTAGATCGGCACGTTGCGCGGTTCGCGGCGGCCATGCACGATGTCCAGTTCGATGCCGTTGACCTGGACGAATTCGCCCTCGAAGGTGACGTTTTTCATCGCCAGCAGGTCGCGGACGACGGTCACATGCTCGCGCATCGCCAGCAGCGGTTTACGACGTTCGATGCCGACGTTCTTGGCCAGCGGGTCCCACCAGGCCCCGATGCCCAGCATGATCCGGTCCGGGGCCAGGTCGTCGAGCGTGAGGAACGTCGCGGCGGTCAGCGCGGCGTTGCGCGTCCAGTTGTTGATCACGCCCGAGCCAACTTTGATCCGCTTGGTTGTTGCGGCAAAAGCCGCCATCGGCACGACCGCATCGCGTACCAGCCGGCTTTCGGCCTGCCACACCGCTTCGAAGCCGCGTGCTTCGGCGTACTGGACGTGTTCAATCGCGTCGCTGAGGTCGTGTGCATCCTGCAAATATAGTGCTACTCGATCTGCCATGAAATCCTCCTGACATAAAGATATAGTATAAAGTGTAGGGGCAAGACCATTGCCCCTGTCAGTATGCCGCCGCGTTATTCCCGTCTCTCAGCCGGGGACCCGTTACGGGGTCAGGCCCGGCGGTTCGGCGACCATCCACTCTTCGGACCCAATTTGTTTTATGATAGGCTCTTCAAGCGAGTTTGCCAATTCATAGTACTGGTTTAGATCAGCCGGGGTGTCGACATCTAAGGCCACCCGTTCAGACTGGTAAATCTGCACGGTGGCTCCGGCCTCAATTGCGCGCTGGCGATGCGTCGAAAAACTGTCGTGTCCAAACGAATAGGGGATCAGTCCCGGCGGCCTGACCAACAGCAGATTGGTCCCGTGCTGGTGCCGGTCCGGGGCAATCGCCACCGAATTATGGTAATGGCCCAGGTGGACCATCTCCTTGATGTCATGGGCGGTCAGCAGCGGCAAATCTGCCGGGACGACCAGCACGGCATCCGAACGCCATGCTTTGAGCACCTGTGTGGCCCGCAGCAGGGCATTGTTTAATTCGGGCGTCCCACTTTCCTGTACCGTATGTGCTCCTAATTCCCGGACCATGGCCAGGGCTTTCATGTCCCGGCTGATCACCAACACGCCTTCGATCTGGGGCAGCGGTAGCAGCAGACGCACCGTACGCTGCAACATCCCGGTGGCCAACAGTGCGCGCTGGGCCGGTACCAGTTCGTCGGCCAGCCGGCTCTTTGCCCGGCTCAGAGGCTTCACAGGAACAATCGCCCATACATTCATCGTTTAACACTCCCTACCCATTCAAGAATCTGTTCGGCTAAACGCACTTTATCTTCATCCGTTTTCATCCAGGTTGACGTCGCCAGCACCGGCATGTCTTTGGCCAGCGGCTGGTCTTGATCTTGCACATCAATCACTAACCCGTCTACGATGCCCGCGTAATGCTGTGCAACACCACGCGGCGTGATATCCAGCGCCAGCTCGCGCATTAGCTTGGCTGCCGGGCCTTTAATGGCCTCCCCGCCCACGAATGGGCTAACCGCCACGCAAACCCCACTGCGCTGCGCGAGGGCGGGCCGTACCTCCTGGACCGCGAGGATCGGGTCGATGGACAGCACCGGGTTCGAGGGACAGATCACCACAACGGCAGCCTCTTGCAGTGCGGCAGCTGCCAGCTGTGTGATGCGCGCCCGGTCTGCGCCCTGGAACCAGACGCGCTCGACCACCGGCTGCCAGCGCCGCCGGACGAAATAATCCTGGAAGGCCAGCGTGCCATGCTCGACGGTGTCGACCATCGTGGCCAGGGGATCGTCGGTGGCGGGCAGCAGTGGATAGTCCACGCCCAGCCCGGCCAGCAGGCGGCGCGTTACTTCGGTGAGCGACACGCCTTCGGCCAGCCATTGGCTGCGCAGCAGGTGCGTCGCCAGGTCCCGATCACCCAGCCGGAACCAGGGTTCCGCGCCGTACCGTTCCAGCATGGCCAGCATGTGCCCGGTATCGTCCGCCACGCCCCAACCGGTCGCCGGGTTGGCCACCTCTGCCAGGGTATACATCACGGTGTCTAAATCAGGGGAAATGTGCAGCCCGTAGAGTGCAAAATCGTCGCCTACGTTACCGATAATCGTCAGGCGTTGTGGAGGCAGAATTTTTGATAACCCATAAACCAGCTTCGCGCCCCCAACCCCACCAGCTAATGCGACAACATGATCATTCGTGTTTAATACCATCGAGTCTTATTCTCTACTGGTTCCCGATCCGAAACGCGGTCTTGGGCGGGGTAACCAAGCGTGAACAGCGCCTGTGCGTCCCAGTCGGCGGGCAGGTCGAGCACCTGGCGCACGACATCCGGACAGAACAGCGGCGCACACATCCAACACGCTCCCACCCCCTCCGCATGTGCCATTAACAGTAAATTTTGGGCCGCCAACGCAACGCTTTGTACCGCCATGCTGCGCTCGGCTTGCTGGCGTTTGGCGTCGGGATAGCGATCCATGTCCGCCATGCTCAGGCAAAGCACGATCAAGGCCGGGGCGCGGCTGATGCGCTGGTACGACCGTTCGACCTGGCGCGCGATCTGGTCGGCGGGCAGGCCGTCGGCGGTGAGATCGGCGCGAAACTGCTCGCCCATCGCATGTGCCAATGCCGCCCGACGCTCCGCGTGAGTGATCACGGCAAAGCGCCAGGGTTGGCGATTGTGCGCGGACGGTGCCCAGTGGGCCGCTGCTAACAAACGCCGGAGTACGTCGTCCGGTACCGCGCGCTCACGATAGCCCCGAATTGACCGTCTATTTTTTATTATATCAAACAGTGAGTCGGAATTCATGACGATTAGCTGTCAATATCCTGATAGAGATCGAGCGCCAGGGGGCGGATCAGGTCAGCCCCCGATCCATCGCCCGGTGGAAGCCGCATCCCGCGCACCAGCACCACCGGCAGCCCTTCGGCTCCCTGCCCGCTGACCAGCCCGGCGGCGGCGGCCAGTTCGTCGCCCAGGCCGGTCACCGTCACGCGCAGCACGCGCCCGAACAGGTCTTCCTGGCCGCGCATGTCCCACACCGCCGGGAACCCGGCCAGCCCAATCGCAAACCCGACCGTCCCCAGGCGGAAGGGCCGCCCGTGCGAGTCGCTGATGACCACCCCCGGCTGCACGCCGGTCAGTTCGCCCAGCGCGCGCCGGAGATGGCGAGCGGAGCGGTCCGGGTCTTCGGGCAGCAGCAAGACCCACTCGTCGCCATTCTTGCCCACGTTCGAGTGGTCGATCCCGGCGTTGGCCAGCACAAACCCCAGCCGGTGCCGGACGATCAGCACCTCGCCGCGCATCCGGGAGATAGCGGTGGATTCGCGCAGGATCAGTTCGACCAGGCGTGGGTCCTTGCGGGTGATGGTCGCTACCTCGCGCGCGCGGTCGGAGGGGGTCACCGTGCCCAGGTCGACCAAGCGTCCCTCCGCCTTGGATACCAGCTTGGACGTCACGACCAGGACGTCCCCGGCGGTCAGGGTCAGGTCTGCGCGCGCCAGTCCAGCGACGATCAGCCGGGCTAAGTCGGCACCCGGCTGTACGTGTGGTATCCCCGGTAAGCCGATCAGGGCGAGTTGTGTTAATTGTGCGGCCACGTCATGCCAAACCTGTGATTCGAATGCCGGCTCCTGCGACCTTATAGCGTTTGTTGATATACAGCAGGACCGGGGTCAATGATTCAACGGCGACTGCGTTGGCCAGCGGACCGGCATCTACTGCGCGCATCCCTTGAATGGCCTCGACCAGCCGGGCGACCTCTTGCTTGGCTTCCTCATCATCGCCGCAGATCAGCACGTCGCAGTTCACCCCCTGCTGGAGGTCCTTCAGGTGGGCCGCGCCCACGTTTTGGAAGGCAGCCACCACGCGCACATCCTCGCCCAGCAGCGCCTGGGCTTCCAGGCTGGCGGCAATGCCGTCTGGAATGTGCACCGTGCGGACTTTCGGCGGGGCCAGCGGCACCGTCACGTCCACCAGAATCTTGCCCTGGACGTTGTCCTTCACCGAGTCCAGGATCGTCTCGTGGGCGGCGTAGGGCACGCTTAGCACCACGATGTCAGCGGCGGCGGCAGCATCGACGTTATCCACCCCTTGGATCACCGTGTCGCCGAGGATGGCGTTCAGTTCGTCGGCTTTCGCTTCGGCGCGGCCTGCATCCCGCGAACCGATCAGCACCCGGTAGCCACTTTGGGCCCACCGCAGCACCAACCCCGAGCCTTCTTTGCCGGTCCCTCCCAAAACAGCGATAGTCATCACTTTAAGAGAATCTTTTGCCAAGAGTTTGCCTCCTTATGATTTCGATAATGCCTCGTTAGCAAAGTGCGTGTAACGCTCCCATACGTGGGGCGCGTAGTCGTGCGCAGCAGCCGCGATGGCTGCTTCGTCCACCGTCAGCAGCTTCTGGTCGCGCATCAGCACCTTACCCGCCACGATGGTGGTCGTCACCATCGACGCTTCGAATCCAAAGATGATATGCCAGGGCACGTTGCCGTTCGTGAATGGCGTAAACGGGTGGTAGTCCACCAGGATCACATCGGCAGCGGCCCCCGGCACAAGCTGGCCGATGCGGGTTTCTGGGAAAAAGACCTCGGCCAGCCGAGCGTTATGGTAGGCCGCCATCCGGGCGATCTTGTCGCCCTGGGCCAGCCGGGGATCGCGGCCCGCGACTTTGTGCAGCAGATAGGCGGTCTTCCATTCGGCCCACATATTGTTGCTAAAGCCATCGTTGCCCAACCCCAGCTTGAGGCCCTCCTCGAGCATGGTGTCAATCGCGGCGGCTCCGACGCCGTTGTTCATGTTGGAGCGTGGCTGGTGCGTGACCCACGTGCCGCTCGTTTGGAGTTGGGCACGCTCTGCCGGGTCGACATGCACCGCGTGGGCGGTGATGGTCTTCGGCCCCAGGATGCCCAGCCGCGCCAGGCGCGAGACGATGCGCTCGCCATATTTGCGCAGGCTGTCCTCCTCGTCTACCTCGTGCTCGGCGAGGTGGATGTGAAAGCCGGTGTCCAGCCCGTGCGCCGCCTCGGCGCACGCTTCGAGCGTGTCGTCGGAGAGGGTCATGCTGGCGTGCAGGCCAAACGTCCCGGCCACCAGCGGGCGCGCGGCGGATTCCTGGAGAAAGCGCACGTTTTCCGCGATGCCGGCCTGGGCTTTTTCCGGCCCGTCCCGGTCGCTCACTTCATAGCACAGCACGGCGCGCAGCCCTGCCGCCTCGACCGCATCGGCGAGCACGTCGAGGCTGCCGTCGATGGCGTTGGGGCTGGCGTGATGATCGAAGATCGTCGTGGTGCCGTGTTTGATCGCATCGACCAGGCACACCTGGACGCTGTAGCGGATCGATTCTTCGTCCAGCGCTTTGTCCAGCGGCCACCACAACCGCTGTAGAATCTCGGGGAAATTCTTAGGGGCCGGGCCGGGCGGCGTCAGGCCGCGCGCATAGGCCCCGTAAAAATGCGTGTGGGCGCAGATGTTGCCCGGCATGGCCACCTGTCCGCGTGCGTCAAGTGTTTCGGCGTCAGGGTACTGTGTGGCTAGCTCGGATGTCGGCCCCACGGCCTGAATGCGGCCATCCTCGATCAACACCGCCCCATCCGTCACTACCTGGTTGGGGTCTTCCCAGGTCACAAGCGTGGCATGAGTTATCAGAGTCGCCATAATGTTATTCCTCGATTGGCACATTGATCATTAACGGACCGCCGAAGGCCTCAATCGCCTTCAGAATCGTATCAACGCTGGTTTCTACCGCGCGCGATGAGCGCGACACCGGCAGCGCGATTTCGTGTGCATCGCGGGGATCTGTCGCCGCGATCACGGTGCCGTTTTCGCACTCGACTTTGATCTGTGCGCCCCCGGCCTGGCGTTCAGCTTCCCACACGCGGTCGGGCTGCACCCCGGAACGCTCCAGCGCGTAGAAGACCCGGTCGACAAACCGGTCCGCGTCGCTGTACAGGTCGGCGATCTCCGTCGCTTCGGAGAAGCGGTCCCAGGTGGTGTAGATGAACGCGATGGGCCGCCGGGTTGGGTTGAGCACCGGCGGATTTTTGCGGCGCACATCCCCCAGTTGCAGCTTATGGTACAGGTCGTCGGCACGGGAATGGTTGGCTTCGTCGGGCAGTAAGTCCCGCCGGCGTGCCAGTTCCACCCCCGTGCGTCGTGCATAGTAGTGTATCCCGCCGTTGAGTTCATCAAAGGCTTTGCTGAGGAAAAAGGCCACATATTCCGCGTGGATACCGTGTGGCGCACGGCCCCGGGGAATGCGATACCAGTGCTCGTAGCGCGCTTTGTCCAGATCGCGCTTCCGATTGATCACCCCCACCAGGACCCGATCCTCAGGATACACGGTTTGCCCCTATCGTGAACTCGGTTAGTTTTCCTGGCTGGCGCGGTACTCCAGCAGTTTGTCGTCGATTTCCTGCACGTGCTGCTGGTGGTCTTCCCACCAGCTTTGATCGCGCTGGGCATTCAGTTCTTCGACGGTTTTGTTCTGCTGTTCGATCCAGGTGTAGTACTTGAGGTTATGCCACCGGGCGCGCATGTCCGGCGTGCCCCGGAAGGTCCAGTCGGTGCGCAAGCCGTGGAACAGGCTGCGTACCCGGGCCACGCCTTCGACCCGGTCCACCACGCCATAATCGCGGCGCATGTTTTCCATCACGCTTTGGTAACGGTCCAGGCCATCGGTCGCGATGGTGACGACCAGGTCGTCCGGGCCGAGATCGTAGTATTTGGCCGTTTTGATCGCGCCGAAGATATTGCAGATGCTGCTGATCCCCAGCACAGTCGCGTAATGCTCGACGACGTCTGGATCGAGGCCGAAATCCTTGATGAGCGCTTCTTTGCCGCCCTCGTCGGCGAAGATTTGCATGCCCATCTTCGACTCGATGTCGTCGATGCACATGATCGAATCCATGTTGTTCACGTTGTGAATCCAGGTGGCGTGCTTGTCGCCGATGCCCTGGATGTCGTGGCCGCCGTAGCCGTTCAGCGACAGTGTCGGGCACTGGATCGGCTCCAGGCCGACGATCTTGTGATCGTACCATTCCTGCTTCAGCCGGTCACCGGCGGAGATGGTGCCGCCGCTGCCCATCGCCGAGACGAAGGCCGACACCTTGCCGCTGCCGATACCCTGCTCGTGCAGTTCGCGCGCCAGGTCGATGATCGTGTTGCCCGTCACGTAGTAGTGGAAGCGGTAGTTGCCCATCACCTCGAACTGGTTGAGGTTGCGAATGGTCGGGTCCTCGGCCATCAATTCTTTGGCCTTGTCGTAGATTTCCTTCACGTTGCTTTCGCAGCCGGGTGTTTTGATGACTGTCGCACCGTATTCCTCGATCATCTGGAAGCGCTCTTCGCTCATCTCCTCCGGCAGAATGACGATGCTGTTGCACCCCATGCGCCCCGCTACGTACGCCCCGCCGATGCCGTAGTTACCAGTCGAGGGCCACAGCAGCGTGTGCTTCCAGGGGTCGACATCGCCGAACAGCTCTTTTTCCAGCAGCACGGAATAGGTCGCGCCGACCTTGTGGCTCCGCGTGGGGAAGTGAATGCTGGTCAGCACCGCGATCGGGGTGTCGATGCCGGTCAGGGCGGGCGGCAGCACGATATACTGAATCTTGTTGTCGATATCACGCCAGGTGATGTTAAACAGGTTGATCGAAGCCAGCGGATCGGTGGTGCGGGCGTCGTGTGCTTTGGCCCGGACTTTGGGGTCGATCAGATGCGGGTGCAGCATCTCTTCGAAAGTGGGGCCGGTGATCAATTTTCTTTGTGCCACGGTGCATACTCCTGAAGGTTACGAATAGTTGAATTTAGCTGAATTAATCTTTCCCGTTATGGTCGGGAGCATCATCTGAGAAAAGTTGGCTTTCCAAATTCTTCATCTGGTTGTATACGTCATCACGGCGATAGGCCAGCGTGCGGTACTGCTCGTAGTCTTCGTCGGACATATTCTCGGTTGCGCCGTCATGCTGGGCCAAGAGTTTGTCTACCTGTTTGTCCAGTTCCTCATATTCCAGGACCAACGCCTGGTACTGCTGCACCAGATCAAAGTCATCAGCCCCGTTGGATTGAGGGTGTTCCGTCACCATACCACTTACCTCGTTACGAAGATGAATCTGCTTCCGTCACATCGTGTGTATTATGATCCGTACTGTCAGTATCTACTGCTGGGTCCCATACTTCTGAAACAATGTACAACGGGCGACGGCGAACTTCATCATAAATACGGGCGATGTACTGCCCCATGATGAAAAAGAAAAACAACTGAAACGAACTCATCAGCAGCACGACAACCAGCGTGGTCGCCTGCCCTTCGAATTGCAGCGTGCTGCCAGCGAGCCGCAAAAAGGCGACGATGGGCACCGCCAGCACCGCAATGAGCGCCAGGACCAGGCTGGCGTAGATCGTGATTTGCAGCGGGAAGTACGAAAAGCCTGTGATCGCATCCAGCGCGAAGCGCAGCATCTTCCGGAACGGGTATTTGGTCTGGCCCGCGAAGCGTTCTTCGCGCACATACTCCACACCGGTCTGGCGGAAGCCGACCCAACTCGTCATGCCCCGGATGAACCGGTTGTGCTCGCGCATGGTGTTCAGTGCATCGACAACCTGGCGATCCATCAGCCGGAAGTCGCCGGTATCAAGCGGGATGTCCACCTCGGCGATGCGGTAGATCAGCCGGTAGAACAGCTTGGCGGTGATCTTCTTGAACCACGACTCGCCTTTGCGCTGGGCGCGCACTGCATAGACCACATGATAGCCCTCGCGCCACTTGGCGACCAGGTCCAGGATCACCTCCGGCGGGTCTTGCAAGTCGGCGTCGATGATCACGATGGCATCCCCGCGCGCGAAGTCCATCCCGGCGGTGACCGCGTTCTGATGGCCGAAGTTGCGCGCAAAGTTCACGACGCGCACCCGGTCATCACGTTCGGTCAGCGCGCGCATTTTGTCTGCCGACCCGTCGAAACTGCCATCGTTAACCATGACCAGTTCCCAGGAGTCCCCGGTCGATTCCATCACCGCCACAATGCGACGATGGAATTCGTCGATGATGGGCGCCTCATTGTAGATCGGCGCAACAATTGAGATCACAGGCTTGATGGTCATGTTATCCTCGCATTTTACGCCATTGTAACCAATTGCTCACCGTGATGCGACCCTATTTTAACGTCGGCAGGCCCAGCGCGACGCGGGCGGTTTCGACGGCGTCCATCTCCGGAGCGACGGCATACCCTTCGCCGGCGACCTGCATCGCGCTCTTGATGTCCTTCAGGCCGTTGCCGGTGACCAGCAAGACGACGCGGTCTTCCGGCTGGATGTGCCCCTCGAGCAGCGCGGCCTGCGCCCCGGCATACGTCGCGGCGGCAGCTGGTTCGGCAAACACGCCGCTCAGCCGGGCCAGCGCCGGGATGCCCGCCAGGATCGCGTCGTCTGGCACGGACACAAACGCCCCGTCGGTGCTCTTGACGGCGCGGACTGCCTTCACGCGGTCACGCGGCAGATCGGCGGCGATGCTGTCGGCGATGGTGTGCGATTCGATGGGCGACATGGTTGCCGGATCCTCATCTGCCTTCCAGACCTGGTAACACGCCGCGCTGCCGGCAGCCTGCACCCCGATCAGGCGGGGGATGCGCTCGATCCAGCCGAGCGCGAACAGGTCCCGGAAGCCCTTGTGCACCCCGCTGATGATGTTGCCATCCCCGACGCTGACGACGACCGCGTCCGGCATTTGCCAGCCGAGCTGCTCGACGATTTCATACGCGACCGTTTTCTTGCCCTCCAACGTGTAGGGGTTCATGCCGGTGTTGCGGTTGTACCAGCCGTAGCGTTCCGACGCTTCAACGGCCAGGTCGAAGGCCGCGTCGTAGTTGCCCTGCACCAGCAGCACCTTCGCGCCGTAGGTGAGCAACTGCGCGATCTTGGCTTCAGGAGCCGAGGCGGGCACGAAGATCGCCGAGGGCATCCCGACGCTGGCGGTTAGTCCGGCCAGCGCCGCTGCCGCGTTGCCGGTGCTGGCGGTCGTGACGACCTCGATGCCTTCGGCCATCGCCCGCGCCGTGATCAGGGCGCTCGCCCGGTCTTTGAGCGAGCCGGTCGGGTTGCGCCCGTCGTCCTTGACCCAGACCCGGGCCAGTCCGAGGTCACCGGCCAGGCGCGGCGCAGCATACAGCGGCGTCCAGCCGACGGCCAGTGGTGGCACGTCAGCGCCGGGTTCCAGCGGCAGCAGCGGGCGGTAACGCCACATCGTTTGCTCCGGGCTGGCCGCGAGATCGTCCCGCGCGACCGCCTGCCCGAGCGCGGCGTAATCGTACATCACATCGAGCGTCCCTGCCTGCCCGCAAACGGGGCAGGTGTACATCACCTCGTCCGGCTGGTAGAAGCGCCCGCAGATCGCACAACGAAGTTCTGAGATAAACATTATGGGATTACCTGCCTAACCGGGCATGATCACAGTGCCGGTTTCGCCCTTGAGCGCCCGTGCGATGTTCTTCGGGTTGGTGACGATGGCCTTGGGGCCGCCGCGTTCCAGAAAGTTCACAATCGCCTCGATCTTGGGGTACATGCTGCCCGGCGCGAAGTGGCCTTCCTTCATGTACTGCTTGGCTTCGGCCAGCGTCATATGGTCCAGGTTTTGCTGGTCCGGCTTGCCGAAGTTGAGCGCGACCTTCTCGACCGCCGTCGAGATCACGAACAGGTCGGCCTTCAGACCGTTGGCAAGCAGGCTGGTCCCCCGGTCTTTGTCGATCACGGCGGGTGTGCCCTCCAAGTTACCGTTTTCGTCGCGGATGACGGGGATTCCACCGCCGCCGACGCAGATCACGACGAACTCGTTCTGCACCAGTGTGTTGATTGCATCCAGTTCGACGATCTCGATCGGGAGGGGCGACGGCACCACCCGGCGGTAGCCACGCCCGGCGTCTTCGACCACCGTCCAGCCTTCGCGCTCAAACTTCTTGCCTTCTTGCTCGGACATGAACCCCCCGATGGGTTTGTTCGGGTCTTTGAAGGCGGGATCGGTGCGGTCGACCAGCGTCTGCGTGACCACCGTCACCACGCCGCGCCGAATTTCGGCCAGGCGCAGTTGGTTGTCGAGCGCCTGTTGGAGCATGTACCCGATGCTGCCCTGGGTATCGGCCCCGATCACATCCATCGGCGTGGTGTGGATGCCTTCTTCTTTGGAGGCGAGTTCGTTGCGCCGCAAGATGAACCCCACCTGCGGCCCGTTGCCGTGCGTGATGACCACACGCCAGCCCGCGCGGAGCATATCCACGATGTGTTGGGCGGTTTCGTATACCGCCTGCCACTGGTATTCAATTTCTGGGTGGTGTTTGTCCAGAATGAGCGAATTGCCGCCAATGGCGATAACAGCAGTTTTTGAAGATGGCATTGTTATAATTATCCTCGAAAAAATATCAAAATAGGATACGAAAGCCGACCTCACCACGTTGTGGCTGATCGGCTATAATGCTTTACACGTCGACGGCGTGTACTGCGCACTGGCGCGTACTAGCGCATGGTGAGCGCCATCACCGCTTTTTGGACGTGCAGCCGGTTTTCGGCTTCGTCATATACCGCGCTTTGCGGTCCATCGATCACCTCGTCCGTGACCTCGATGTTGCGGTCCGCCGGCAGGCAATGCATATAGATTGCGTCGTCGTTGGCCAGCGCCATGCGCCGCCCGTCCGCGATCCAGTCGGTGTACTTCTTGCCGATCTCCGCCGACTCTTTTTCGTCGGTGGTGGTCATCATCGCGCCCCAACTCTTGGGATACACAATGTCCGCCCCTTTGAAACCGGCGTCGAAGTCGTCGAGCACCTCGAAGCTGCCGCCCGATTTGCGCGCGTTTTCCTGCACCTGCTCCTCGATATCCGGCATGATCTTGAACTCTGGCGGGCGGGTCAGGCGCACGTTCATGCCGTAGCGGGACGCCATCAGCAGCAAACTCTGCGGGGCCGACATCGGCTTCTGGTAGCTGGAGGCATACGCATAGGAGACGTTGAGCGTCTTGCCGCGCGGGTCGCGCCCAAAGCGCTCGAAGATGGTCAGCATATCGGCCAACGCCTGGAACGGGTGGAAATAGTCACACTGCATGTTGAGGATCGGCACGCGGCTGTAGTCGGCCACGCTGCGGATGTAGCTGTTACCGATGCCCCAATCGCACTGGCGGATGGAGATGCCGTCGCAGTAGCGCCCGATGATTTCGCCGATCTCCTTGCCGGTGTCGCCGTGCGAAATCTGCGTCGTGCGGCTGTCGATAAACTCGGCATGGCCGCCAAGCTGTGCCATCCCGGCCTCGAAGCTCACGCGGGTGCGCGTGCTGGAGAAGAAGAACAGCATGGCCAGCACTTTGTCGCGCAGCAGGGCGTGGGATTCGCCCAGCGCCCGCCGGCGCTTGAGGTCGAAGGCGACGTCGAAGACCGTCTCGAGTTCGTCTTTGGTCCATTCCTGGGTCGTGATCATGTCACGCCCGGCGAGATAACTTTGCATGGTTAATCCTTCTTTCATGAGGCGTAGGGGCATATTTCCAGCCCTACGACCGGTAATGTTTCGTGTGAAGTCTACTCAACAGCGCCCAGGATCAACGCCAGCAGCGACATGCGCATCAGCACGCCGTTGTACGCCTCGACCCAGTACCGCTGGTGGCGCGTGTTGTCGACGTCCGGCAGCAGTTCGTCCTGGCGCGGCAGCGAGTGCAGCACGATCGCATCGCGGCGCGCTTTCTCGAACAGCAGTTGCTTGGTGACCTGGTAATTGGCCGGGGTCAGGCCCTTGTCGTCGGTGGCTTCCTGGCGGGCTTTGGTGTAGTCTGGCTGGACGACCGGCTCCATATAGATCACGTCCGCCTCGCCGATCACCTGCTCGATATGCTCTTTACGCTCGAAGCTGAAGCCTTTGCCGCGCACCTCTTCTTCGAAGTCCGGCAGGAAGTACATCTCGTCGGGCGCGATCACGTAGGCTTTGGTGTCGAACTTGCTCAGCGCATAGCAAATGCTGTGCATGGTGCGCATCCGCATGTCGCCGATCAGAATCCACGTCAGCCCGTCCAGCGTCCCGCACTCGCGGTAGATGGTGAGCATGTCGGTCAACACCTGGGTGGGATGCTCGCCCCAGCCATCGCCACAGTTGATCACGGGGACGCTGGCGTGTTCGGCTGCTTCGGCGGGCGCGCCCTGCTGGAAGTGCCGCATGGCGATTACGTCGCCGTAGTATTCCAGCATTTTGACGGTGTCCTGAATGCCTTCCTGGTAAAAGTCGCCAGCGCGGGTCATCTTGGCGTCGGCGAAGCCGGTCACGTGCCCGCCCAGGCGGTGCATAGCGGCCTCGGTCGCCAGGCGGGTGCGGGTGCTCGGCTGGTAAAACGCGGTGACCAGCGTCTTGTGCTTCAGCAGGTCGCCATTGCGGCGGTCGCGCGCGTACGGCTCCAGCATGGCCGCGACTTCGAACGTCCGGAAATACTCGTGTCGATCAAAATCCTTCAATGACAGAATGTCACGTCCTAAAAAACTACGCATGTTTAAGTCTCTCCTACTTTTTAATAAAATCATGAGCGTCACTAAACGCCCAATCGTGATCAAGGTAGCATACCACGCGATTCGAAAACTGCCACTTCATTCCTTATTTCTGGTGGGCCAGCGGGACAAACGGCTTGCCACGCAGGAAACGACCGCGCCCAAACTCGCCGTGAAGCTGGCCATCCTCGACCAGCACCTCGCCGCGACTCAGCACCGTGCGGATTTGCCCCTGGGCGGTCATGCCGTCGTAGGGGCAGTACCCGCTGATGGTGTGCATGTCGGCGGTGTGCAGCGTGACGGCGGGCGCGGGGTCGTAGATTAGCAGGTCGGCATCGCTGCCCGGCAGAATTGCGCCCTTCTGCGGATACAGTCCGAAGATGCGCGCCGGGTCGCTGGCCATCAGCCGCGCCAGTTCGGTCAGCGACAGCGGCTGCACTGCTTCGCCGGCTTCCTGGCGCTGTTGGGCGCGATGCACGCTGTGAGTGTAGGTCAGTTGGAACGATGTTTCCAGGCCGGGCAGTCCTCCCGGGGTCTTGGTGAAGTCCTGGAACTCGGTTTTCTGCGCCAGCGTGTAATCGCAGTGGTCGGTGCAGATGCCGTTGATGGTGCGCACCGCGTCCAGCAGATCGACCTGCCACACCGTCGGGCGCAGCGGCGGCTGCAGGATGAAATGCTCCGGGCGGGGGCCAGCGTAGCGGCTGTCGTCCAGCACGAAATACTGCGGGCAGGTTTCGCAGTACACCGGCGGCCAGTTGCCGGCCCGGTGCGCCTTGGCAACCTGCCCGATGGACTCGCTGGTCGAGCAGTGTACGATGTACACCGCTTTACCGGCCACCTTCGCCAGATGCATCACGCGGCGGATAGCCTCGACCTCGGCCTCAGGCGGGCGGCTCTGCCCGTGATACTGCCAGCCGGTATGGCCTGCGTCGACCAGCCGCCGGGTGGCATCGCTCACGATGGCGTCGTTTTCGCAATGCACCATCGCGATCATGTCGTCCGGCATGGCGCGGAAGGTGTGCAAAAAGGTCGCGTCGTCGGCGTAGTAGTTGGGCCGGTAGGTGGTGTAGAGCTTGATGCTGGGGATGCCCATGTCGCGCAGTTCCACCAGCCGGCGGCGTGCCTCTGCCGGGTCGCGAGGCAGATCGGTGACCATCATGTGCAGGCCATAGTCTACCAGCGCCGGCGCGCATTCTTCCAGGCGCGCGTCGAGCGCTTCCGGGAATGTCATACCGGGATACTGCGTGGCGAAGTCGACGACGGTTGTCACGCCGCCAAAGGCTGCCGTGCGCGTCCCGATCTCCCAGTTGTCTGCTGTTTGGAAGACGCCGGTGTCTAGCTGGATGTGCAGGTGCGGGTCGACTACGCCGGGAAAGACGTAACAGCCCCCGGCATCAATGGTCCGTGCATCGGCTGCAACCGGTGTATCCGGGGCTAGCACGCCCGCGATTTTTTCGCCTTCCAGCCAGAGATCGGCACGCAGCACCGCGGTCGGGGTAACAACCTGTCCTCCGCGAATAACAGTGATATTGTCAGTCATCGTCTGCTATGCTCCGTTCACCAACGCTTGCGCGATGGCATTATGCTGTTCGATAAGTGGTTCGAGTTCGATGGGCAGCAGATGGCCTTCGCGGACGACAAGCGTGCCGTTGATGATGCTGTAATTGACGTTGACGGACATGCAGAACACCAGGGCTGCCACCGGGTCGTGCAGCGCCCCGGCCAGCGGGAGTTGGTGCATATCGTAGGCGACCAGGTCGGCGGCCATGCCGGGCTTGAGCGCGCCGATATCGTCGCGCCCCAACACCTTTGCGCCGCCGAGCGTAGCCAGTTCGAGCGCCTCGCGGGCAGTCAACACTTCGGGATCGGTGGTCAGCGCGCGCTGCATCAACAACGCGGTGCGGACCTCGTTCAACAGGTGACCGCTGTCGTTGCTGGCCGAGCCGTCGACGCCCATCCCGATCGGCACGTTCACATCCAGCATCCGGCGTATGCGCGCGATGCCGCTCGCCAGCCGGGCGTTACTGCATGGGCAGTGTGCCACGCCGGTCCCGGTCCGGCCAAACTTCTGGATCGCCTCGTCGGTGAGCTGCACGCAGTGCGCGTGCCAGACATCCTCGCCCACCCAGCCGACATCCTCGGCATAGTCGCCCGGCTTGAGTCCGAACTGCGCCAGGCTGTACTCCACGTCGGGCTTGGTTTCGGCCAGATGCGTATGCAGCCGCACGCCCGGATAGCTGCGCGCCAGCTCTGCCGAGGTGCGCATCAGGTCCTGGGTGACGCTAAACGGCGAGCACGGCGCAAGCCCGATGCGCAGCATGGCGTAACGGTCGTTGTCGTGATACTGCTCGATCACGCGGCGGCTGTCGGTCAGAATGTCGTCTTCGTCTTCGACCACACTGTCCGGGGGCAGTCCGCCTTTGCTCTCGCCCAGGCTCATGCTGCCGCGTGTGGCGTGGAAGCGCAGCCCAAGCGCCTGCACCCCGCGAATCTCGTCGTCCAGTGTGACGTCGTTGGGGAAAATGTACAGGTGGTCGCTGGAGGTAGTGCAGCCGGACAGGATCAATTCAGCGGCGGCCAGCTTGGCGCTGACGTAAACCGCCTCTGCCGACAGGCCCGCCCAGATGGGATACAACTCCTTGAGCCAGCCGAACAACTCTTTGTTCTGGCCCCCGGCGATGACGCGGGTCAGGGATTGGTAAAAATGGTGGTGCGTGTTCACCAGGCCGGGCAGCACGACATGCCCCACCAGGTCCAACACCTGGTCGGCGCTGTCTGGGAGGTCGGCGGTGGGGCCGACTGCCTCGATCACATTATCCCGGACGAACACGCCCCCATCCGGTATTTCGCGCCGCTGGTCGTCCATCGTCACCAGCACCAGCGCGTTTTTTACAAGCAAAGTGGACATGATGAAGTTTTCCTCAAATTGCTGAGCGCGCACTCACAACATATGATGAGGGAGAAAGATCGCGTGGTGCGCGCCCAGATGAAGACCAAAGAGCTAGACCTGCCCGGACACCACCAGTTCCGCGCCGCGCCAGGTGTTTTTCAGCAGCATCGCAATTGTCATCGGCCCCACGCCACCCGGCGACGGCGTCAGCGCGCCTGCGACTTCCTTAACCTCGTCATAATCGACATCGCCTACCCAGCGATAGCCGCGCTTGGCTTCGGGGTCGTCGACTTTGTTCGATCCCACGTCGATCACGTAGGCCCCCGGTTTCACCCAGTCGGACTTGACCATCTTGGGACGCCCGACTGCCGCCACCAGGATATCGGCCCGGCGGCACACCCCCGGCAGGTCTTTCGTGCGGCTGTGGCAGACGGTGACCGTCGCGTTGCGATGGATCAGCAGCATCGCAGCAGGCAGCCCGACGATGTTGCTGCGGCCCAACACCACCGCCTCAGCGCCTTCGAGTTGTGCGCCAGCTTCTTCCAGCAGCACGATCACGCCGTGCGGTGTGCAGGGGATGAACAGCGGGTCGCGGCCCTTCATCGCCAGCCGACCGATATTGACGGGATGGAAGCCATCCACGTCCTTGTGCAGTTCGATCAGGCTAAGGATTTTCTCTTCGTCGAGATGATCGGGCAGCGGCAACTGGACCAGAATGCCGTGCACTTTCGGGTCGGCGTTGAGTTCCTTGACCAACGCCTCGACCTGCTCCTGGGTGGCATCGGCGGGCAGCGTGTGCCCGAACGAGGCGATCCCGACCTTTTCGCAGCGTTTGCGCTTCATGCGGACATACTGCTGCGAGGCCGGGTCCTCACCGACCAGCACCGCGGCCAACCCCGGCACGATACCGTGTTCGGCTTGCATCTTCTGAACAGCGTCGGCGATTTGATCCTGGATGCGGGCGGCGATAGCTTTACCATCAATTTTTTTGGCTGTCATATACTGAATTGCACCTTTCATCTAAGTTTCTTGAACTGTGTGTGCCTGTAGCCTAACATGGCCTGTCGTTGTTCACTAGTGACGGCTGGCGCGTTTGACTGTGGTCATTTGTCAATGATTTCCGACAACTCTTCTACAAAATATAAGCCCGATTTGGTCCAGAGTCAGGTACCATAAAGGATGAGACAACACGGTTAGTATCCGAAATTGTGCGTATAATGCACTATAATTAGGTGATATAGAAAACAATGACCCGTCAGAATAGGAGGGCATAGGTAGATGTCTGACCACAGAGCCAACAGGCGCAGCCTTAGCAAACTCTGGTCCCGACTCACCTCCAGATCACGAGCTGGCGGTCAAGCACTGGTTGAATATGTGCTGATCCTCACGCTGGTTACACTCGCGATTATTGCTGTGCTGGCCATTACCGGGCCGGCGGTCGGCAATGTCTTCAGCAACACGGTCTACAATTTGCTGGGGGGGACGATTGAGCCGCGTGAACCGCTCGAAGCGGACGAATTCTGGACCCAGGTGGCAGCGGTCGCGTCCTTTACGCCGGAAAACCCGGGCCTGGCAACCAACACACCGGCCCCGTCAACTGCAACCCCGACGGTGGGGCCATCACTGACGTCAACCCCGATCACACCATCGCCAACGCCATCCAACACGCCAACCCCTGGCCCCAGCCCGACGCCGCCTGATCAGAACTTCGGCTACCCGTTCGAAGATGACGGGAGCGAGCAGGACTGGTGGAAGTTTGATTTTGATGGTGTGCTGGGCGAGTGGGATGCCGAGTATTGGAATTTGTCCAACACCGATGGCGTGTCCTATGAGCCGGATATGACCAGTATGCCGCCCGGCAGTGGGGACTGGCAAACCACGCATGATGAACTGGACTTCTACTGGGGAGGCAGCCCGGGGGGTGGCATTACCGACAACTTCTATGCGCGCTACACCACGATTGCGGCGTTGGAAGACCAGGAATATACGCTGCGCCTCCGTAAGGATGACGGGATGCGGGTGTGGGTCGGCGGCGATTTGCTGTTTGACGAGTGGAGCTGGAGTCCGAGCTACTCCAACTGGGTTGAGATCAACTTCACCCCTTCGAGCGCCGGCGCGAACGACGTTGTCGTCGAACTGTACGACAGCGGTTGGGGGGCGCGTGCGGTGGTGTTTATCGACGATCCAGGGGGGATGATGGATGAGGGCGAGTGTAACTGGGCGCTTTCTGACGAAAAGTATCGCAGCCCATCCACCGCCTGGTCGGACAGCCCCGGCAGCGAGTACGATGACTATTCCTACTGTATTCTGGCGCTGCGCGGCTATATCGATCTGGTCGGCGCGACCCAGCCTACGCTGGAATTCTGGGATAGCTATGATCTCGACTGGGGGGCGAGCGCGATTGTCAGTGTGGCTATCGCGGGGACGAACAACTGGACGGATGTTGTGGTCCACCAGGATAGTGAAGTGAACCTGAGTTGGTCCCGCCAAAGCTTCGACCTGACGAACTTCGGCGACCCAGATGGCGCTGGCCCTGGCGTGGGACGTGACTTCTCCGGTGAGATCGTTGAACTGCGTTTCATCCTGGATAATAGTGGCACATGGCGTACCGATCCAGGGTGGTGGATCGACGATATATCCGTCAAGAACAATGTGTTGAAGCGCTACACGGTTGGCTTCTCCGACGATATGGAAGGGCCGGAAAACTGGTATGCTGGTGGCACGTGGGCCTTGAGCAACGAGGCCGCCCACAGCGGGTCCCAGGCCTGGTCGGACAGCCCCGGGGGCGACTATCTGGATGACTCGAACAGCACGCTGGAACTGGACGGGGTGATCGACCTGGATAACGCCGCCGTCGTTGACCCGCAAATCGTCTTCTGGCATCGCTACGCGCTGACCTATCATGATTACATCTACGCCGAGGTGTCGACCGACGGTCGCTACACGTGGCAGCCACTGACCGGCAGCGAACTGGCCTACCAGGAAGATAACCTCAGTTGGGGCCAGACGGTGCTCTCGCTGTCCGATTATATCGGGCAGGAGGTATACTTCCGCTTCCGGCTGGATGCGCGCAGCCACTCCTACACGGACGATGGCTGGTGGATTGACGACTTCAGCATCCGCAACAAGCCCAGCAACGTGATCACACCGGATTGGTGCGACAACATGGAAGGCGGCGCTGGCTCGTGGATCGCAGAGGGGACCTGGGCGATTGTGAATGGGCCGGACTACAATCCAGACCAACCGGGCGATCAAACGATCACGGCACACAGCGGGTCGCAGTTCTGGTCCGATAGCCCCGGCTCCAACTACGTCGACGATACCAATAGTTCGCTGGTCTTGAATGCGGACCTCGACCTGACCGGCGCGACAGACCCCGAAGTCGTGTTCTGGCACCAGTGGGATATCGATTATACCCACGATGATCTGTACCTTGAGGTGTCAACCGATGATGGGTCGTCGTGGACGGATATCTGGCGTTATGAAGAAGAAGGCGGCATGCCCGAAGGGTATCGCTATGTGCCCGATCGCGGCTACGATACGGTGCTGTCCTGGACACGCCGGGCCGTCGACCTGTCTACCTATGTCGGCCAGGTGATCAAAGTCCGCTTCCGGCTGGATACGACATCATCTGACACCAATGTCAACGATGGCTGGTGGATCGACGATGTGTGCTTCCAGGAGCACAACGAGCCGGTTTATCAACTCGAGAATATGTCCGACGGTTTCTTTGACAACTTCGAGTCCGGTGATGGCAACTGGTATGTCGGCGGGGACTGGACGATCTCAACCGAGAACGTGTATGAACGCAATGGGGGATCCCGCCTCTTTACCGACAGCCCGGGTGGTGTCGACTACAAACACTACACGAATGCAATACTCGAACTGCGTGGGGCGGTTGATCTTACCAATACCGTCGAGCCGACCCTCTACTTCTGGGAGACCTTCGATCTTACCTATAACGATTATACCCTGGTTGAGATCAATGCCTCCGGAGATGGTGGCCAGACCTGGACTGGGTGGGATACGGTCTTCCAGCATTATCGCAATGTCCAGACAACGTCCTGGGATCGGCGGCAGGTAGATTTGTCATCTTATGTCGACAAACAGGTTAAGATCCGTTTCCGGTTGTATGCCGTCAGTAGCACGTATGTTGACGACGGCTGGTATGTTGACGATGTGTGGGTCGTGGACCGTGATGGGCGTGAGGCAGTCCATACGCTAAACCCGTCCTTCTTCGAAAATGCTGAGACTCTGAACGACTACTGGGTCATGGATCATACCTGGGACCGCGTGCCCGGCCTGCGCATGATCGGCAGTGGTGCGGCACTCGGGCCGGGTGGCTGGACCGCCGAGTACTACCAGGACGATGGCGACCATATCTTCGAACCGGGCGAACTGATCGGTACCGAGACGTACAATGGTGATATCGTCGAACCCGGCGATGACGGGACCTGGCCGGCCCCTATCAACACTGGTTCTCCATTCATGATCCGATGGACACGCACGATCAATGTTACCGACGACGGCACGACGTACTGGATCGAAGCGCGTTCGGATGATGGTGTCCGGGTGATTGTCGACGGGAACACCGTGATCGATGCGTGGGTGAACCGGGGATACAACGATAATGATCCCGATGTCGGCAGTGTCACGCTCGACAAGGGTAACCATACCGTTGTGGTCGAATACTATGAATACTACGGTAACCAGCAAGTTCGGGTTGACTTCGGGATCGCCGGGCAAGTCTTCCACGATAGTCCTGGTGACGGCGTAGAATACGAGGACGACAACGACATGTCGCTGACGCTGGAAGGGACCATCGATCTGTCCGGTACGGCCAATCCGACGCTCTCGTATTGGGACAAACGCGACCTGGGTTACGGCGATTCGGTTCGCGTCGAGGTGTCCACCGACGAGGGCTTCAACTGGACCACTCTGGAGACACAGTGGGGCACTGACACCACCTGGCGCAAACGCCTGATCGACCTGAGCAGCTACGCCGGGCAGCAGATCACCATCCGCTTCCGCCTGGATGCGCGCTCCAACAGTGATGTTGACGATGGCTGGTGGCTCGACGATATCATGGTTGCCGACTAATCCAGCACGCTGACGTTCACCAAAACGGGCCACGCAGCAACTTTGGGTGGCCCGTTTTTTCCTTTTGATGGGGGCATGTTACACTCTGCGTCGAAATGGGCAACTAGTACACCGGGAAGGATTGTCATGCCGCGCAAGGGGACACTTTTCATTCTGGTCGGCCCCTCTGGTGCAGGGAAAAATACGCTGATGCGCCGGGTGCAAGACCGGATCGACGATCTGCCACAGCTAGCCACCATGACCACCCGCGCCATGCGCGCCGGTGAGCAAAATGGGCGCGAGCACTGGTTTGTTTCGCAGCAAGAATTTGAGGACTTGATCGCCAACGACCGGCTCATTGAGTGGCAGCAGGTGCATCTCAATGATCTGTATGGGACCCCCCGTGCCCCGGTCGAGGCGGCGATCAACACCGACCGGGATTTGATCGCCGATATCGAGTTTCTGGGCGCGACGGAAATTCACAAAGCGTATCCGCAGCACACGATCCTGATCTTTGTGACCCCGTCCAACCTGGACATCCTGGCCGACCGTATCCGCCAGCGGGGCGACATCACCCCCGAAGCCCTGGCTGACCGGTTGGAACGGGCGCGCTTCGAGATGACGTTCGCGCCCAAATGCCACTATCTCGTGATCAACGATGAGCGCGAACCGGCTGCCGAGACGCTGCGCCACATCATCCTGAGCGAACGTGCGCGCCAGCACAGCGACCCATCCGCCGCCAGCGTGCTGCCGCGCCATGCCTTTCACACGACCGTCAAAGCCTTGATCCAGCACGATGATCGGGTGCTCGTGCGGGCCGCCGATGGTTCCCTGCCGGTGTTCAGCGTCGAGGACCCGGCGGTGCCGCCGCATGTGCTGCTGCGTCGTAAGCTCAAGCAGGCGTTGGGGCATGACGTCACCATCGACGCTATCTCCGACGAGCGCTTCGATTTCGTTCCGCCCAGTCATGTCAGCATCACGGCCAAGCCGCCGGACATTTACCTGGAGTTCGTCTACAACTGCTGGCTGCCGGTGCACGATCTGTCCGGCTGGACGTGGCAGCCTCGCGCCACCATCCCTCAGGAAGCACCGTGATCGACGTAAAGAACCTGACCAAGCGCTATGGCCGGTTCCTGGCGCTGGATTCGATCAGTTTCCAGGCACACAAAGGCCAGATTCTTGGCTTTTTGGGGCCAAACGGGGCTGGTAAGACCACCACGATGCGCATCCTGACCGGCTACATGCCGCCCAGCGAGGGTACGGCCCGGGTGGCTGGTTTTGACGTGTTCGCGGACTCGCTGGAAATGCGGCGGCATGTGGGCTATCTGCCGGAAACGGTGCCGCTCTACCGGGATATGACGGTGCGGGGCTACCTGAAATTCTGTGCCCAACTGCGCGGCCTCAGCAAGCCCCGCCAGCGTATCGACGAGGTGTTGGAACTGGTGGGCATGGCCGACCGCGCGCGCAGCCTGATTCGCAATCTGTCCAAAGGGATGCGGCAGCGGGTCGGGCTGGCCCAGGCGATGGTACATAATCCCGAGGTGCTGATTTTGGACGAACCCACCATCGGGCTGGACCCGCACCAGGTACATGATCTGCGCGCGCTGATCCGCGAGTTGGGCGAGGGGCACACCGTCATGCTCAGCACGCACATCCTGACCGAAGCCGAGCAGGTGTGTGACCGGGTGGTCATTATCGACCGCGGCCAGATCATCGCCGAGGGGACCCCCGGCCAGTTGCAGGCGCGCTTGAATCGGGGCGGGCGGTTGTTCGTGCGGATCGGCGGCCCGGCCCGCAAAGCGCGTCAGGTGCTCGACCGGGTGCCTGGGGTGGCGCACGTCGCATCGCACGGGGAGGGCTATCTGGTCAGCGCCAAGCCCCAGGCCGATATCCGGCCTGCGCTCTCGGCGGCGGTGGTGGGGCACGGGCTGGAACTGTTGGAACTCCGCCCCTGGGCGCTGACGCTGGAGGAAAGCTTCCTGGAACTGACCAGCCGTCTCGACCAGCCATCAAGCGCGCGCGGAGGGTAGCACGATGCGTCATATCCGCATTATCGCCTGGCGCGAATTGGGACAGTATTTCACTTCACCTATCGCGTATCTCGTCGCGTTTGCCATTCTGCTGCTCACCGGGTGGCAGTTCAACACCGATCTCAGCCAGCGGGTGGGGCGGCTGCCCCCGGATGGCGCGGAAGTGCTCGGCGCGTTCGGGTTCTTCACGATTTTCTTTGCGCCGCTGCTCACCATGCGCCTGTTCGCGGAAGAATCGCGCGAGGGCACGCTCGAACTGCTGCTCACGATGCCCACGCGCGACAGCGATATCGTCCTGGGCAAGTTCATCGGGGCGTGGGGCTATTACACGCTGATCCTGTGCCTGACGCTGGTATACCAGGTCATCTGGCTGGCGATCACCACTTTTCGGGACAAGACCGGGATGTTGATCCCGGACCTGGATGTCGGCCCGGTGATCAGCGCCTATATCGGCATCTGGCTGTTCGGCGGGGCGACATTAGCGGTCGGGTTGTTTTTCTCGGCCATCACGGAAAACCAGGTCGTCGCCGGATACTTGAGCATGTCGGTGTTGTTCATCCTGTGGTTAGGCGACTATGCCGGGCAGATTATCCCCAACCGCGCGGTGGCCGAGATCGTGCGGCAGTTGAGCTTGCAAGCCCATTATTCAACCTCGTTTTTGATTGGTGTTATCCGCTTCGAAGATGTGGTGTTTTTCATCGGGCTGATCGTCGTGATGGTGTTCATCACGATCCGCCTGGTCGAGTCGCGGAGATGGCGGTAAATGTATCTCTTTGATCGTTTGAACCAGCCCGCGATCGGAAGCTGGGCCAGCGTCATCGGCAGTCTGGCGCTCGTGGCCGGCGGGCTGTTGTACCTGTTCGGCGGCGCGATCACCATCGGGGTCTTCCTGTGCGTGATGGTCGGCGTGGGCGGCATTGCGCTGTGGATGTGGTGGGCACCGGGCGAATTCCAGGCCTGGCTGGCCGGACGCCAGACCCGCTTTGGCACGACCAGCCTCCTGATCACGGTCCTGTTTACGGGGCTGGTGGTGGCCGTGTATGTCGTGGTGGACCGCGCTAACATCACCGTCGACCTGACTTCCATCCAGCGCTATTCGCTCTCCGGAACCACGCAGAACGTGATCGAAGACCTGAAAGCCCAGGACTACAAGGTCCGGATCGTGGGGTTCTTCAGCCGCCGCAAGCTGGCCGAGCAGGAAAAGGCCGACCTGCTGCTGCGCCAGTATGAGGTGTATGGCGACGGTGCGATCCAGGTGCAGTACATCGATCCCGACGAAAAGCCGGATGTGGCGGCCCTGTATGGCTACCAGCCGGGCTATGACGGTACCTTGTTCCTGAACGTCCTCAACGCAGAGGGCGAACTGGAATATGTCGCCGATCCGGATGGCAGCCAGCGCTTGCGCTACTCGCCGATTTATCTCGGCCCGGTCGATGAGCGCGAGATTTCCGAAGGCTTGAACCAGGTTGCCCAGGCGGGCGCGATCAAGATTTACTTCACTACCGGGCATGGCGAGCGCGACCTGACCCGCATCGACGAGATCGGGATTTCGCGGCTGGCGTCCAGCCTGGTCGGGATGGGGATCGCGGTCGAGCCGCTCGATTTGTCGACCGTCAACGCCATTCCGGCGGATGCCAGCGCAGTGCTGATTATCGGCGCCAGGTCGCCGTTCGACGCGGACGACGTCGCGTTAATCGAGGCGTATATGGCGCGCGGCGGGCGATTGGGCATTTTCGCCGATCCGCCCCTGGTCGAGGATCAACTGCCCGGCTTCGACGTGTCCATGCCGGACGAAGGTCCCTACACTTTTTTGCAGGAAGGCAGCATTTTTAGTAATTATCTATGGGACGAGTTTGGGGTACGAGTTAAAGACGAACTGCTTGTCGAGACGAAAGTCTTTCAAGCTAATCCCATTGCCACCAGTGAATTTACGCCGATTGTCGATATCATCGCGCCGCACAGCATCATGCAAGGCAGCCGCGACGAGATGGTCGTGCTGCAACATGCCCGCCCGCTAGAGCTTGTCGCGGAGCCGAATGTGCAGCAGATGCTCTATACGCGCCAGCAGCTCCTGTTCTCGTCCGAGCAGTCTTTTGGCGAAACGGACCTGCTGCAGGCCGCCAGCGAGTCGCAAAATGTCGTGCAGTACACGCCCGGCGAGGACACGCCCGGCCCGCTGCTGATGGGCGTGACGGTGAAACGCAACCTGGAGCAGCAGGAGGACATTCAACCCCGGCTGCTGATTATCGGCGATTCGGACGTGCTGAAAAATGAGTTCGTGTCGTCGATTCCCGGCAATGTGTTCCTGTGGACGGATGTGGTCGACTGGCTGACGGGGTTTTCGCGCCAGCTGCAGTTCCCGGTAATCAGCGATACCACGCTGCAGCCTGTTGTCGCTTCTGACCAGGAACGGCGCGTTATTGCGTATATCACCATGCTGGTGCTGCCGGGGCTGGTGTTGATGAGCGGCATGATCGTGTGGTGGTATCGCCAACGTTAAGGTAGACTGTACTTAGATGGGGTAAGGGCCCGAACGTATGATCAAACGCCCGGTGGCGTATGTAATGCTCGTTGGATTTGCTGCGGTGATGGTCTTTTTGCTAATGTTCGATGATCCGGCAGCCAAACAAGCTGAGTTAGTGGCCGCCAACGCCACCCAACAGGCGCAGCGGCCTGCCCAGCTTTTCCCCAACGTCAGCGCAGCGGCCCAGGTATATGGCATAGAAGTGCTAGATGTCACTACGGGTACAGGCGTTTTATTGGTACGGAATGAGCAGGGATTGTGGTACGCTCCTGAGATACTGGACAGAAACACCGGGGCACCCATTCAGGAATATGTGGCTGCCGACGCCGTTAACCAGTCGGTGGCGGAGAGCGCCGCGCTGTCCCTGGCTTTCATGGCGACCAAGCAGTGGTATCAGGCCAGCCCTCGCAACTTACGGGTGTTTGGGTTGGCGGTGGACACTGGCTGGGTCGCGACTATGCGCGAGTTTGTGACGGACAAACTGGCATTGTTTGAATTGTCGTCGGACCCGCAGTATGTTTTTCAGTTTACGACCGATCCCACAGGCTCACAGGGGCATGTGGCCCAGGTAGGTAACGCAAATTTAGATGATATGGCATACTATGTATGGCCCGAAGGGGATCAGCGCATTTATCTGGTATCGAATACGCTCATGGATCCTCTTTTGAGTATGTTAACTGAAACGTTCCAGTCAACAACTACGCCATCAGCGGAACCATCCGGGTGACGGGTCGTGTCATGAGGGAATAGACACGAGCGCCCTACCGTTGATGGTAGGGTGCTTTTGTGTAGGCAGGAAGAAGCGACATATTACGCGATATGAGCATAACAAAAACGCAACACACACCAAGCATTACCACTGACAGCAAAGTCTGGCAGCAGTTAGTCGAGCTCGGCGAAAGCCAGGGCCACATTACGTATGACGATATTCTGACGCTGCTGCCTACGCTGGAGAACAATATCGAACTATTGGAAGAACTGCTCGATGCGCTGCAAAATGCCGGCATCGAGGTGATGCCGGATTCGCCAGAACGCGAGCAGGACGAAGACGAAGAAGAGGAAGAACAGCAGCTTTCGTCCCGATCACTCTATGCCGACCTGCGCACGGATACGGGTTACGAACAGGCCATGGCGACTGACGACGTTGTGGGGCTGTACTTGAAGGAGGCCGGGCGCGTGCCGCTGCTGACTGCTGAAGAAGAGGTATCACTCGCCAAGCGCATGGAGGCCGGCCAGTTTGCCCAGGAACAACTGGAAGAGATGGGCCACGATCTGTCGCGGGATGATCGCGCCGAGCTGGAATCGATTGTCCGCGATGGTGAGGACGCCCAGGAATACCTGGTGCGGGCCAACGCGCGGCTGGTGATCAGCGTGGCAAAGAAATACATCGGGCGCGGCGTGCACTTCCTTGATCTGATCCAGGAAGGCAATATCGGCCTGATCCGGGCCGCCCGCAAGTTTGAGTACCAGCGCGGGCACAAGTTCAGCACCTACGCGACGTGGTGGATTCGGCAGGCTGTCAGCCGGGCCGTGGCCGACCAGGGCCGCACGATTCGCGTGCCGGTCCACATGGGCGACCAGATCAACCGGCTGCGCCGCGTCTCGATGCAGCTCACGCAGGAGCTAGGCCGTGAACCGACGAACGAGGAACTGGCCGAGGCGATGGAGATCACGCCGGACAAGGTCAGCAACCTGATCGAGATCTCGCGCCGCCCGATCAGCCTGGAAACGCCCATCGAGGAAGACGCCGACTCCGAGTTTGGGGACTTTATCGAGGACAAATCCAGCCCCGAGCCGACCCAGATCGTCACCCAGCACTTGCTGCGCGACCATCTGGCGCAGGTGTTGGGCCGGCTGCCCGACCGTGAAGCGCATATCTTGCAACTGCGTTACGGTCTGCTGGATGGGGAAACGCACACACTGGAAGAAGTGGGGCAGGAGATCGGCGTCACGCGCGAGCGTGTCCGCCAGCTAGAAGCGCAGGCCCTCAACCGGCTGCGCCACTCGTCCGCGTTCCAACTGCTGCAGGATTATCTGTTGGAGGAATGAGCGATGAATGCCCAGCTTAAACGCGCGCCCTGGGTGTGGCCGCTGCTCTTGATCGCCGGGGGAGTCGTGCTGCTGCTCGACAACTTCCTGCTGATCGATCTCGACCTGACGCCGTACTGGCCGATCCTGTTCGTGCTGCTGGGGCTGCAAGTGCTGCTGCGCGGCGACATTGCGCCAAGCTGGCAGGCGCACACCTTCGGCATCACGCGCGGCAGCGTCGAGTCGGCGTCCGTTGAAATTCAAAGCGGCGAACTGGACGTCCAACTGCACCCCCTGCGCAAACCGGGCCGCCTGATCGCCGGGCAATATACCGCGCGCTCGCGTCCATCGCTGGTGGTGCGCAACAACCATGCATCGCTGCGGATGCAGCGCGGCGAAACGTGGTGGCTGTCGATGGCGGACTGGGAGCTGGGGCTGGCCAATGATCTGCCCTGGGGCATGCTGGTCAGCAGCTACCTGGGCCATCTGGAACTGGACCTGGCCGGGATGACCATCGACCGCGTGTACGCTGCGTCGGGCATGGGGCGCGTCGACGTTATCTGCCCGCGCCGGGCATGGGGCACGGTCTACGCCCGGTCGACACTGGGCGACGTGTCGTTGACGATTCAACCCACCAGCCGCGCCCTGGTCACCGTGCAGGCCGGGCCGTTCGCGCGCCTGGACCTGGACGAGACGCGCTTCGAGGAGTTGGAGCCAGGGGTGTATGCCACCACGCCCTACGATCCGGACGCCATCGACCTCTACCTCACGGCCAGCACCGTATTCGGCACCATCCATATTGACTGAGAACGGCATCGACTGAAACAGGCTGCCGGCTGTGTTTACGACGATGGCGCGGCTTCCTTCGCGTCTTACTGCGTGTCGTGTGATCACTGGCCGCGCTGGTGACGGGGTACCACTGGCGGACACTTCCAGGCGTCCGGCGGGGTGTGCATCCGCATCTCGCGGAACACTGGCAAGATGCCGCACGCATAACACTGGTGGCGGCAGTCCTCGCGTAGTTCGCCGCGTTGGGCCATCGCGTAATCCTGGGCCAAAAAAGACTTCTTCACCCCGATATTGATGTGGTCCCAGGGGAACACCTCATCCAGCGCACGCGGACGGTGCGTGTAGAACCCGGCGTCCGCGTCGTGCTCGGCGAAGGCTTGCTGCCACGCGGCGTGATTGTAGTGCTCCTGCCAGCCGTCGAAGCGCGTGCCGAGTTCCCAGGCGCGCTCGATCACAGCCCCCAGGCGGCGATCCCCCCGGCTCAAGAATGCTTCCAGCTGCGTTTCCTCTAGCTGGTTCCAGCGCAAATTCAGCCCCCGCCCGCGCAGCCCGCGCTTCAGCAGGTCTTGTTTGGCGCGAATCTGGTCCTCGCTGTCGAGCGCCACCCACTGGAAGGGCGTGTGCGGTTTGGGCACAAACGTGCTCACCCCAATGTTGACCTTCGCTTTATGGCCGTGCACCTTGCGGCCTTCGGCCAGCACGGCCTGCGCCAGATCGATGATCGCCTGCACATCCTCCAGGGTTTCCTGCGGGTGGCCGATCATGAAATACAGCTTGATCGTGCGCCAGCCGCGCGCGTACACATCCCGCGCCGTCGAGAGCAGTTGCTCGTCGGGGATGCCCTTGTTGATGATGTTGCGCATTTTTTCGGTGGCGGCCTCGGGCGCGAAGGTAAACCCGCCGCGTCGCGCATCGCCCAGCGCATCCATCAGGTCGACGCTGACCGACTCGATGCGCAGGCTGGGCAGCCCGACGCTGAGCTGCCGGTCGGCGAAGCGCTCGCCAATGGCTTCGACCAGTTCCTGCACCGGCGTGTAATCTGAGGACGACAGGCTCAGCAGGCCGAGTTCCTCAAAGCCCGTATTGCGCACAATGGCTTCGGCAGCCGCCAGTACGTCCTCGACCGGGCGCTCGCGCACCGGGCGGGTGACCATCCCGGCATGGCAAAAGCGGCAGCCGCGCGTACAGCCGCGCATGATCTCGATCGGAGCGCGGTTGTGGACGGTGTTCACATGTGGCACCAGAAAACGCGTGAACGGTGCGGGCAGTTCCGGCACGATACGCTTGCGCACTTGCGGCGGTGCGTCCGGGTGGTTGGGCGTCACCTGGTGAATTGTGCCGTCGGCGTGGTAGTCCACGTCATAGAAGCGCGGTACGTACACGCCCTCAAGCTGCGCCAGCGCGCGAAGCTGCGCCGCGCGCGTTGCGCCCGCCAGCGCCTGGAGCGTTTGCGTGATCTCCAGCATGGCGTCTTCGCCCTCGCCGATCACAAACGCATCGATGAAGGCGGCCATTGGCTCCGGGTTATAGCAGGCGTGTCCCCCGGCGATGACCAGCGGATAGCTGGCATCGCGCTCCAGGCTGCGTACCGGCAGCCCCGCCAGGTCGAGCAGATTCAGCGTGTTGGTATACAACTGCTCGTAGGGCAGGCTGATCGCCAGCAGATCGAAGTCGTGCACCGCGTGCTTGCTCTCCAACCCGTACAGCGGCAGGTTTTCGTCGCGCATCACGGCTTCCATATCGACCCACGGGCTGAACACCCGGTCGGCGAACATGTCGGGCCGGTCGTTGAGGATGCCATACAGGATCATCCAGCCCAGGTTGGACATCCCCAGGTCGTAAATGTCGGGGAACGCGAACACGGCGCGGAAGGACACCGCGTCCCAGTCCTTGGCGAGGCTGTTGTACTCGCCGCCGATGTAGCGTCCCGGTCGTTCCACGCGCCACAAGACGCGGTCTAAGATTTGCTCAATCTGGTCAGGGGTTGGATGCATAGTGCAATGTCGCCTCTCTCAATTATGACGATCCCGATTTAGAATATTGGATTATAACATACGAATCAAGGGGGGCTATAAACTCCGGCGGGATGAAATCGGCCAGCCAGGTGTCCTGGTGGCCGTGGTAGAACGCGACCCCGGCCTGATGCGCTTCGGCGGCCTGGATTGCGAGGATGACCGGATCGGGCACATGGCGGTGACCCACCGCGCGCAGTGTCGCGATCCGTCGACAGGCATTATCCAGGCGTAAAATCAGGGGCTTTGGCGGCCCCTTTTTTGTTTCAGCGATCCTTGATCGCTTTGTGCGCGCGCAGCGTGCGCTCACGCGCCAGGGCATGATCGACCATCGGCAGGAGATAACCAGCGGGCGGATTCGCCATTTCCCAGGGCGCATGGATCGCAGGGGCAGGAACGTCACGCAGTTCCGGCACCCAGCGGCGAATGTAGGCCCCTTTTGGGTCGTGTTTCTCAGACTGCGATACCGGGTTAAAGATGCGGAAATACGGCTGAGCATCTGTGCCGGTGCCGGCAGCCCACTGCCAGCCCCCGTTATTGGCGGCGGGGTCGCCGTCGATCAGCCACTGCATAAAGTGCAGCTCGCCCACCCGCCAGTGGAGCAGCAGATCTTTCGTGAGAAAACTGGCGACGATCATGCGGGCGCGGTTGGGCATCCACCCAATCTGCCGCAGCTGGCGCATGGCCGCGTCCACGACCGGGTAGCCGGTTCGCCCCTCTTTCCACGCTGCCAATTCGTCCGGAGCCTCGCGCCATTGCAGCGCATTGTATTCCGTACGGAAGTTGCCCCGGTCGACGTGCGGGAAGTGGTACAGGATGTGCATGTAGAACTCACGCCAGATCAACTCGTTGACCCAGGTTGTGACCGATTTGCGCCCCTCTTGATCCGGCGCCTGTTCCAGCGCATCCTGGCCTGCCCAGTACGCCTGTCGGGGCGAGATCAACCCCAAGCGAAAATACGGTGAGAGATAGGACGTTCCCACTGGGGGATCACTCGCAAAGGGATCGCTCACCAGCGCGTTGCGTGTGTTGTTATACCGGTAGATGACCTGTTCGGTGAACTGCCCCAGACGGTACTGGGCGAGCGTTTCGCTGGCGGCGGGAACGTCGATGGTGGGGCCAAAGGCGAGATCGGTCAGCTCTGGCAGCGGCTGCAAGTCCGGCAGGGTCGAGGCCGGGGCGAACTGCGCCGTCACCCCAGCATCAACCGGCCTCAGCGGGGCCGGCTGCGACCGCCAGCGGTTCTTAAAAGGCGTGTAGACCGTATAGGGATCGCCGTCCTGCTTCATGACGGTGCCCGGCGCGCGCAGCACCGCATCATCGAAGCTGTGCAGCGGCACCGGCAGCGCCGTCGCCACCCGGTCATCACGGCGGCGGGCGAACGGCGAGTAGTCGCGGTTGGCGTAGACTGCGCTGGCTTCGATGCGCGATACGATCTGCGGCACCACCAGGGCCGGATCGCCGTGCCGGATCACCAGCCGACTGCCTCCTTCGCGCAGGTCAGCATCCAACGATCGGAGAACATTGAGCATAAACGCCAGACGTGGCGCGCCCGTGCGTAGACTGTTCAGGATGGCTGGATCAAACACGAACAACGGCACGATCTCTTCGCCGCTCTCTGCTGCCGCATGAAGCGCGACGTTGTCCGCCAGCCGTAAGTCACGGCGGAACCAATGAATAACTGGCATATTGCCTCCTATCTGGTGGTCTGAGGCTGGTACACACTGCGGGCGGCAGGACGTGGCAGCGCGCGCAGCACATCCGCCGCGACGCGCATCGCCCCCGCCGTGACTCCCGCCGTTGACTGGCCGGGGAAGATCGAATCGCCGACAAGGCGCACATTCGGCAGGCCGGTGCGCGGTCCGCGCGCCTTGAACAGCGAGACCTGCGGGAAGCCACCGACCATCCCCAGGTGACGATGCGTCCAGGTGTCGTACGTAATCGGTGTGCCGTCTATGACCAGCGCCAGCCCCTCACGAAAGCCGGGGATAACATTATTGATGGCGGCCAGGATCGTTTCGGTGTACTCGGCCCGGCGCGTCCGGTAAGCTTCCTCGTCGTTTTCCAGCAGTTCCCACCAGGGCTGAATGGCGGTGTGCGTGGTGACGGTGGCGGCGCGGTGACCGTCCGGTGCGCGCGAGCCATCCCCGCGCGGCGACAGCGAGAGGAATATGCTGCGCCCTTCGCCCAGCGGCCCGTCCATCGTTGTAATGATCTGGTGGTGGCCGGGCAGATCGCGGGGCAGTTTGTCGTCGTTCAGGCCCAGGTACAGCACGAACGCGCCCCAGCCCACATCCCGCTGCTGTACCTCGCGTCGCAGCCGGGGCGGACTCGCGTCGCCGAGCAGGTTGTCGAGCGACCAGGGCGTCAGGTTGGCGACAGCGAAATCACAGGCGAAATGCTCGCCGGGGCGGCGTCCCTGTTTGGTGTGCACGCCGGTGATGCGCCCCTGCTCAACGTCGACCTTCGTCACTTTGTGCTTGTACAACACCTGCCCGCCGAGGTCCTTCACCTTCGCGGCCAGCGTCTCGGCCAGTGTGCCGATGCCGCCGGTGACGTGCTGCACACCCTGGCGCGGCAGGTCGAGCGCGGTGGCGCTGTAGAGGGCGTTGGCTTTCGCGGCGACCGTCTGCGCCGAGATCAGCAGTTGGGCGTCGATAAAGCGGACGAAGGCCGGGTCACGGTCCAGGCCCAGGTGGTGCAACCACCCCTGCACGGTGCGGAACGCATACGGGATCAGCCGCACATCCTGCGGAAAATTGGCCAGCCCGATCCGCGCCAACTGGAGCCACTCCGCCGGGCTGGCCGGCGGCCAGGGCAACCCCTGCGCGGCCAGCGCCCAGCCCTGGTCGGCGATCTGCGTCTGCTGCTGCCAGAAGCGCTCGGTGCCAGGGAACTGGCGCAGCACATCATCGCCGTTCTGGGACAGCGTCACCGCGCGGTCCGGCAGATGCACGATCCACGCCGGGTCGGCAGGGCGCACCGGCCAGTCAATGTCCAGGCGCTCGCCAAGGATGGCATGTGGTCCGCCCGGCTGGAAGCCGCCCGCCAGCGTCGCCCCGGCCTCGAAACGATAGCCCTTGTGGTAGAACGTCCCGGCGCAGCCCCCAGGATAGGGGCTGGCTTCCAGGACGGTGACGGCATGGCCTGCTTCGGCCAGCAGCACGGCGGTGGTCAGGCCGCCAACACCAGCGCCGATTACCACGATTCTATTGTGTTCGCTCATGTTTTCACCGCCCGTTTGGTGCGCCAATGCCGGTACATGAACAGCACCCGCAGCGGCAAGCCGTCAAAAACCAGCCGCGTCAGCCAGCCGCGCACGCCCGGCGGATGCGCGAAGGTGATGCGGTCGATCAGCCGCACGCCTTCGTCGACCGGCTCGAAAATGTGCTGGTGGACCCACTCTGCCATCGGCCCGCGCAGCATTCGGTCCGTGAACGACGCATCGGTCGGGCCGGGTTCGTGCCGCGCCAGCCAGCGCACCGGCCACGGCCCCATCCACAGCTTAAACTCGATCTCGCCCGCCGTGAGCGAGATGCGCTCATCGCGCAGCACCTGGACAAACGTCGGCGGCATGGTCAGGACTGCCAGTGCGTGCGGGTCCTCGTGGAATGCCATTAGTTGCTCCACTGAGGCCGCGATGGTCGATTGGTGTTCGAACGTTTTGGTTACCATGCCTAGATCGTAGCAAAACGGCCTGCTGACAGCCGTTAGTGTATGATGAGAGAAATTTTCCCGTTGACATAGACAAAAAACGCGCTACAATAGGCGTCGTTAGCCGAGGTAGCTCAGTTGGTAGAGCACTTGACTGAAAATCAGGGGGTCACCAGTTCAAGTCTGGTCCTCGGCACTCATCAAAAAGCAGGCTGCGCGGCCTGCTTTTTGTGATCTATACAGGTTTTGATTGTGAGGTCGTGTTACTCCCAGCGCACCGTCACATCAAAGCCGCGGGCGCGCACGACGTCCATAAACGTCGATGCGGGCACGGCAGTCTCCATCGGCCAGCTACCGGGCTGGACCACACCGTGCGCGATGAACTCCGCCATGATCCCCGCGTGCCAGCCGGTGATGCGCTCCATCGCGGTGAAGCCGGTCGCCTCATCGTAATAATCCACCAGGTCGATGATCACTGCGCGCTGGTGCCCGTCGGCATCCAGGCCGACGCCCTTCGCCCGCATCACGCACACGTCTTTGATGACCGGGGCCGTGATCTTCGGCTCCAGCAGGGCATGGAACACATCACGTGGCACGATGCGCTGCCCGTTCACGTCGATGGGTTCCAGCTCGAACAGGCCAAGCTGCTGAAACGCTTTGAACTGTGCGAAGTGCCCCGGCCAGCGACAGGTCTTGTTCTGGTAGACCTGCAGCTTGCCCTCGAACGTATAAGGCGCGGTGCTGGTACCACCGGTGGTGGTGAAGGCTTCCAGTTCGCCCACGCCGTCGAATGTCAGGTGTTCCAACTCCTCAAACGCGCCGACCATGACGATCCCCCCACTGCGCAAAAACGCGACCTGCCCATAGTATTCGTTGGTCAGCCCGTTGATGTTGAAGGTGGATTGATAATTCCAGGGCGGCTCTGGGTTCTGCGGCAGGCCGCCGTCCCACAGATACACTTCGCGCGGCGTGAGGCCCTCGTTTTCCAACAGTCCCACCGCATACGCGCCCAGGGTGTTGTTCATGCCCGGTCCCATGCCGCAGTCCGGCACAATCGCGACGCCTGCCGCTTTGGCGTCGGCATCGCGTTCCAGTTGGTTGAGCACGGTTGGCGTGTGGCCGCCGTAGTCCACCATGCTCGCCTGGGCACGGATGGCCGCTTCGGTTGCATTGGGAATGTACGCGAACGGCGTACCGCACAAAAACACGTCCAGGCCCTGCACGGTGGCGGCGATGGCGTCGACATCGCGCGCATCGACCTGCTGCCAGGTCGCCACCTCGCGGCCCACCAGCCGGTTGATCCGGTCTGCCGCCTGCTGGGCGATGGCGGCGTCGTGGTCGGCCAGCATCACGCGCGCGCCGCCACCGTGTGCCACCATGTCGTAGGCGGTCGCGACGCCCTGCCGCCCGGCTCCGATCACACCATACTGCAAGGTCCCCATCGGGTGCTCCTCCATGCAAAAAAGCGTGGCGACATGTTCACATCGCCACGCTTTGTCGGCTCAGCTAAGCGTCCTTACCGGTCTTTTCCTTCACCAGTGCGACCACCTCCGGGAAGTCGATCCCCAGTTCCTTGATCTTTTCCAGCGTGGGGATGCCGTTATCGTCCCAGCCGCGCCGCGCATACACCGCGTTGATCAACTGCTCGTAGCGATCCTGGCGATAGGCGCGCAGCTTGGCGAGCTTCTCCTCGGTGCTCAGCCCCGCCGGATCGATGCCCGCCTGCTCCTGCAACTGCTTGTCATAGCGTTCCTGGCGCGATTCGTACTCGATGGGCAGCACCGGCCCCATCGCCCGGTGGGGCAGGTAATCGTGCTCGCGGGTGCCAAAGCCCAGGCGCAGCGCGAAAATGCGCTGGAAGTTGTACACGCGCTCTGACTGCGCGATCAGGTCGTCCGGTGTGGTGGGTTTGCCCGACAGACCCTCGTAAATCCAGGTGTAGTTCTCCACGTGCTCCGGGACCTTGTTCGGTTCGTCGGTGTCGCTGTTGTCAGTGGGCACAACATCGTTCCAGGGCAGTTTGCACAGCCCGTGCAGGCTGAACCACGTCCGCCACATGGGGAAGTAATGTAGCGCTTCGGCCTTGTCTTCGAAGGTGGGCAGCTCGTTCTTGACCATGTCCATGAAGATCAGCCAGGCTTCGTCGTGCTGCGCGCCTTTCAGCGCCATCCCATAGCCGCCTTGCTGGGCCAGGGATTCTTTGGTCATGTACTCGGAGATTTCCATGCCCTTGACTTCCATCGCGATGTCTTGCATCAGGTCCGGGTCGGCCCCGTATTCCTCGATGAACAACTGCTTCATATAGCGCACCCCCTGGCCCAGTACTTTGCCGAAGCCTTCGCCATGCGCGACCTGGTGCAGCAGTTGGAGCGCCACATCCGCGTCGCCCCAGGTCAGCTCCAGCCCGCCGGTGATCTCCGGCGTGAGGATGCCCATCTCGTAGCATTCCATCGCCAACGCGACCGAATTGGCAAACGAGATCGTGTCGATGCCGTAGGTGTCGCAGTAGAAATTCATCTCGATGATCGCCAGCGGATCGAAGATGCCGATGTTCGACCCTTCCCCGGCGATAGTCTCGTATTCCGGCCCATCCACCAGCACGCGCTGGCCCTTGTAGGGGCCGGTCTTTAGCTCGAAATTGTCCACACCATGCGCACACGACAGCGTGCAGCCGTACCAGCAGCCGTCGGGCATACCCTGCGTGTACAGGTCTTCCCACACCGACACATCGAGATTCTGGGCATCAGGATGGGTGCCGTAGCGGTAATTGTGCACCGGCAGCAGATCGAAGTGATTCATAATCGGCGGGAGATGCCCGGTCCCGACCTTGCGCATATTGTTCTGCTTGGGGTCGTTCTCGGCGACCTCTTTGTTCATGCGCTGCCCAGCTTTGCGGATCAGGTCCATATTCACGGGATTGTTGCTGTCGCCCTTCATGCCGCTGTAGCGCACGACCACCGCCACGATCCCTTTGTGGCGAAAGACCCGGCCCGATCCGCCGCGCCCGGCCTGTTTGACGCGCACTTCCTTACGCCGCATGTCGTACCAGCTCAAGTTCAGCCCGGCGTAGCGCGAATGTTCCGCACCTTGCCCGGACGACACCACCGAGACATAGCGCTGCGCGCGCTCGCCCTCGGAATACATCCGCGTGAGTTCGCTGCCGATCAGGTGGGTGTCGATGTCTTCCAGTGGGGTTTCCTCAATTGTCACGCGCCCTTTGTCACCGTCGATCACGATGATTACGTCCCGATCAGCAATGCCCTGGATTTCCATCGCGTCGAAGCCGGAAAATTTCAGATATGGCCCGAAGTACCCCCCGGCGTTGCTGTCGATGACCGAATGCGTCAACGGTGAGATGGTGACCGTTGTCGATTTGCCCGATCCCGGGTAGGACGTGATGCCGCCAATCGGGCCACCGGCGATCACGATCTCGTTTTCCGGATCGTCCCATCTGGTGGTATCCTGGATCGCATCCCACAGCAGCTTGAGGCAAAAGCCCCGTCCGCCGGTGAAGACGTCCTTCATCTGTTGAGTAACGGGTTTGGTCTTGATAGTATTGGTCGACAGGTCGATGTGTAAAGTACGGTTGGCGTATCCCTTTTCGACCGGGTGCCACTCGTAGTCGAATTCAGCCAAAACATTATGTGCCGCTTTGGTGTCTGTCACTGTTGCCATGTATGGTTATTCTCCCAATCAAACAAAACATCTTTGCTTTCTATAATACCGGACCAGAGCGAGCGTGTCAGGCAAGAGATCACAAACATCCCGGTAAAAAGTACCATTTGGCAGGTAGAATACTTACATTGAGCGGGCAAATATCAGGCGAACATGAGGAAACAGCTATGATCTATTTCGTTTCATCCAATCCCGAAAAATACCGGGAGATTCGCGGCGCGCTGGCTGGCTGCCCGGTCGAAGTTGAGCGCGTGGAGCTTGACCTGCCGGAAATCCAGGCGCTCAACCCCGCCGGGGTCGCAGCGTACAAGGCGCGCACTGCCTACGACCGGCTGGGGGCTGGCCGGGTGCTGGTCGAGGATACTGGGCTGGGGGTGGTGGCCTGGAACGGCTACCCGGGCGCGCTGATCAAATGGGTGCTGCACGCTGTCGGCGAAGCCGGGCTGTGTCGCCAGTTGAACGCATGGGACAACCGCCAGGCCCACGCGACGGTGGTGTTGTGCCTGTTCGACGGGCGCGACCTGCACACCTTCACCGGGCAGACCAGCGGCACCATCACCGCCGCGCCGCGTGGCGATCAGGGCTTCGGCTGGGACAGCATCTTCCAGCCCGAGGGATCGTCACGTACCTATGGCGAGATGCCGCGCGCCGAGAAGATGCAGATTTCGATGCGGGCGCGCGCCCTGGCTGGCCTCAAGGACTATTTGTTAAACGTTTCTTAGCCTTTGGGCCGCGCATCTTGTAAAATGGACAGCAGTATAACGGCTCAGAGCGATGGAGAACGGGGCAGTCGTGGCCGAATCACACAACTTCCAACTCGAACGCTTTTACTTCGGTATCCTGGTGGACCGCACCAAACGTAAATCCAGCCCGCCGGGCGTGATCGCACGTACCCCGAACATCACGCCGGAGCACGTCAAGGAATGTGTGCGGCTGGCCAGGCTGGTACCGCCCAATCGCCGCGAAATTACCGAGGAGATGCCGGGGGCGCTGGGGCTGTTCCGGAGCGAAAGCAACACCTTCATCCTGGCCAAAGCCCAGCCCAGCGACGCGGGCTATCCGCAAGTGCTGTACATTTTGCTGCCGATGGAGGCCCAGCGCCGGATCGGGGGCAACGTGATGAGCTTCTGGTCGCTGGCGATGATGGACATGCCGTCCTTCACGGCGCGCAAGCAGGACCTGGCCCGCTACGAACTGCACCATCTCGCCCCGCCGACCCCTGACGAACAGAGCGAGGCGCTGCTCGACCTGCTGCTGTATTGCCATGATTCGTTTAAGAATGTTGAGGGGCTTCTGGCCAGTCTGGTGCAGGGCTGGCCGATTGCGGTGATCAACAGCCCGCCGGTGTTGGAAAAGCGGCTGCGCTTCGTCCAGGGCTTGCTGAGCTTGCTGCCGCTGCCGGCGCGCGTCGGGATCACCTTCGCCACGCACACCGAGGACCCGTCGGCGCTGATGGCGCAGATCAAGTTCACCAGCCAGCCCGCCCAACCGGCCAATCACCTGATCTACGACTGGCAGGCCGGGCGACTGCTCACCCCCCCGCCCGACGATTCCTACAGCCGGTATATTCTCTCCCAACTGCGGCTGGACCCGTCCTTTGTGATCGAGCAAACGGCCCAACTATCGCGTACAGCGGTGTGGCGCGCGGCGCACAAGGAAAACCTGGGCGAGGCGCTGAAATGGGTATCGCACCGCGCCGCGCTCGACCAGACGGTGCGGCAAGGCCAGCCCGCCGATCGCGATGTCGTGGCGGCTATTTTGCGCGAAGACCCGACCCTGACCGATGACTTGCGGCAGGCTTATGCCCGGCACCTGCTGGCCTTTGCGCTGGCCCTCAGCGAGCCAGAGGCGGCGGACGTGATCCCGGTGGTGGCGGTCACGCACGAAACCATCGCCCGTGCCATCGTCGAGCAGTTGACCACCGCGATCCAGTCCGGGCGGGCGTCGATAGTGTATACTATGCTCGAACGCTGGCTGCTGAATATTCCGGAAGCCACCGCGCTCAAGCTGCACAAACTGCTGCATCATGCCGCTAAATTTCGCCTGCAAGAACTGCTGGCGCACAAGCACACCGAACAGGCCGCCGTGTTTGTGGCGCACATTCATGCTGCGCATCCCAGCCTGCAGCTTCAGGAGGCTGCCGCTGATCTGATCGACGTTGCGCAGGAAGCCGCCTATACCGATGCGCATCTGGCCCGTGCGTTGTTTTTACTGGCGATCGCGGCGCTGCCTGCCGGGGAACTGCATCGCCTGCTGGCTGATACGCGATTTGTGCAGCAGTTGCCCCCGCCAACCCAGACTGCGCTCCAGTACCTCCAGCCGGAAAACCGCCACCCGGCCCCGCCCCATGTGCTCGACCAGGGCGCGCGTGTGTTCGGGGAGGGGCAGTGGATGCTGGTGCTCACCCGGCTGGTCGAGTGGGCGATGTTCTTGCAGCGGACCGAACTGATCGACACGGCGGCGCTGCATGCGCTGCTGGTGGTGGCCCAGTCCCCGCAGGCCGAAAAGTACGACCTGCTTATTCAGCATGTCGTCGAGGACTTCAGCCAGATTTCGATCATCCAGGTGCTCGATCCGCCCGGCCCCCGGATTCTGGTGCAACTTATGTTGCAAATCGGGCAGTATGATGAAGCGATAGCTCTGCTGGAGTTTTACCATACCACGGTCTTCGGGCTGGAAAAACTGGCCGACTTCACGAAGTTGGCCGGTGAGGTCTTTTTGATGACTCCGCTCGACGGGGAAGAACTGGCCGAGGCTTTGGAGTATTTGGAAGGCAGCCAGATTCGGCCCGAGCCGCGCGCCATGATCTTTTGCAGCGCGCTCATTAACCGGCAGTGGCACCGCAACCAGGAGTATGCAGCGCGCCGCCTGACCAGTATTCTTTTTGGGGACCATCACCTGATCACGGTGATCGGCCACGACAACGCGCTCAAGCTGCTCCAATTCCACGCCCGGTCGCAGAATGCGCTGGATGCGGTACGGGTCGGCACGGCCTTGATTGACCAGACGTTTACGATGGGCCGGCAGGGGGTGGTCTTGATCTCCAGGATGTGGCCCTTGCTCAACTGGGACGAGGAGGTATCACAGGCCGCGCTCGAACTGCTGCGGCGCTACGTTCGCGGTGTCCCGCTGGACGAAGTGCCGACACTGCTCGCGTTCCTCAAGGACGAGATCGGCGCGAAATTCGCCGACATGCTCCAGGCCACGTATGTGATGCGGCAGGCAATGCGCGCGATGAATCTGCTGGACTTTGCCGAGGCGGTGCATATCGCCGCCCAGTTGTTCATCGATGTGGCGGCTACATTTCATGGTGACAAAGACCTGCCACCTAACCACCGGCTGCGGCGCGAACTCGACACGATGACTGGCGGGCTGTCCAGCGGCGAGCGTCGCCAGGTCGCCCAGAATGTGCTCAATATCATCCGGCAGGTGTATGAACTGGGCCAGGCGCGCACGCAGCAGCGGCGCGAGCCTGTGGAGGAGCAGTTGGTCCAGGGGGGCCTGTCGCCGGCGAGCGGTGTGGATTTGATGCGCTTTATCGGCGGGCATTTCGCCGAGCAGCAGGTCATTCCGCTGGCCCTGGAGCGCGAAGCGATGGCGCACATGTTCGGCAGCCGGTCTGCGGCGATGTTTTTGCGCGAAACCACAACCATCACCCAACTGCTGGACGGGATGCAAGACGCCTTCAAAGACGCGCCCCCTGTCAAACCGCCCGCGCTGGAGGCCGAACTGCAAAGCCTGTGGGGCAGCCTGTCGCTGTACAACCAACGCCGCATCCAAAAGCAGTTTGCCCAGGACTGCCAGCACCTCGCCGACGTGATCGCGATCATGACCGACCGGGTGAATGACCGCCTCCTGGCCGACCGGGGCATTGGCCGCCAGCTCGAGATCGGTCAGCGCCAGCCGCAAACCGCACTGGAAGCCCTGCGCTGGATTTATGGCTATTTTGCACGCAAGCACACGCACTAAGCACATGCGTACCCGCCATATCGTCGCGGCCTTGTTGCTGTTGTGGGGTGTGTTGGCTGGCTGTGCCACCAACGATACCCCGTCCCTGCCTGCGACGACTCAAACCCCGCTGCCGACGCTGGAGACGTCGATCTTGCAGCGCAGCCGCACGACGCTCTCGGAGAGCTATCTGCGCGTGACGCTGCCCAGAATTTCGCTGGCGGACACCTCCCGGCCTGTGCAACTGTTCGTCATCATCGCCGACCCGACCGGCAGCTATACCTACCTGGTCTACCCGGCCAACCAGGCGGGGGACGACAGCGCCGCCTTCGAGATGAGCCAGTTTCCGCTTGAACTCAGCATCAACGCGGCGACCGAATCGGCGACGATCTGGATTCTGGCAGTGCACAATACGCGCTATATCGCTGCCGAAAAGCTCGGCCTGGACCCGCTGGCAAATGCTCTGGCGAAGGGATTCCGGGACTGGCTGGCCGGCGGTGGCTCAAACGACGATCCCCTGGCGGCTGTGGTCAGCGCATCGGATGGGATGCTGTACGAATGGTTCGCCAGCATCGAGGTGATCGGGCAAATCACCCGGCCATTCTATGCCCAGGAGGGGTGGGATATCACGATTGACTCGCTTCGCTCGCCGGATAGTAACCTGACTGCGGTGTACAGCGTGCAGTATGTCGTCCCACAACTGCCCCCACCGCCGACGGCGACCGCCACCACCGACGGTATATCCTGATAAGGATGCATCATGTTCTTCGACTTTACCTTCGCGGCGTTCGAGGAGTTCTGCCAACGGATCACGCATATGCCCGTGTTTACGGTGGCCAAATACCTCACGCGCGCCAAGCCGCCCCCCACGCCCTATCTCATCCTGCGGTTTGACGTGGATTATCGTGAGGAACACGCGCTCTACCTGGCGCGTATCGCCGAACAGCACCACCTGACGGGGTCGTTTTACTTCCGGCACCACAACGGCGGTTTTGCGCTCGATGTGATGCAAGCGGTGACCGACCTGGGGCACGAGGTGGGCTATCATTTCGAAACGCTGGATAGCTGCCAGGGGGATTTCAACTGCGCGGCAGCCCGGTTCCTGGAGCATATCGAGCTGCTGCGCGCCGCCGGGTTGACGATCCGCACCGCTGCGGCACATGGCGGCCCGCCCACTGCGTCCACCTACCAGCGGAATTACGATTTGCTGCTGCACCAGCCGGACCTGTTGGCACAAGGCGGGCTGGTGGGCGAGACGACGTACAGCATCGACTTTTCGAAGGTGGCCTATATTTCGGATGCCAGTTGGCACTGGCGGCGCTATGAATACTTCCAGCAGGGCGTAACTGGCCGGCCCACGACGCTGTACGCCACCATGCGCGACCTGCCGCGCCGGGATGCCGGGTTCTATATCAATTTCCACTGCCAGCAGTGGTTCGCTCACCCGGCCCAGATGCTGTACTATCGCAGCCGCAACCGGTTCGGCAAGTGGGTCCGGCCCCGGCTGACCACGCTCAAACAAAAAGCGTCCCGGCTGGTGACCAGGACGCTGTCCTCTACCCGAGATAAATCACACGAGATATAAAAGCGCAAGACCGGTGGCTGACATCACAAACGCGAGCAGGCCCATCGCCAACGAATAACAGGTCGTGCTGCCGGGATCATTCATTGTTTAGCTCCTCAAAGCTCCAGGTGGGCAGATAAGTATCCTCAGCCTACACGAACTTTATTTTCCAGGAAAGATTGGGCAATCACAACGTCACCCAGCGCGGCACCAACAACAGCAGTGCGCCTGCTATCACCTGGCACAGAAAGCTCGCCGCCAGCCCGTTGCGGTGATTGACGTAGCTGTACAGGAAGTTGACCAGCAGCAGCGCGGTGCCCATCACCACCCCGACGACCCACGTGTCGCCCAGTCCCAGGTTGGGGAAAAACATCAACATCGACCAGGACGTCGATAGCAGCGTTACGACCTGAATTGGGTGGGCGCGCTGCATTGCGCCGCGAAAGAACAGCGTTTCCGACAGCGGCATGACGAAAACCATGGCCTGGAATACCCACGTGTCCACCAGTGTGCTGTCCGGCTGGCCCGTGTTGAACAGCCGCTCAGAGGCTGTCGCCAGCGTGTCGGCCCCGACCATGAACAACGAGCCGCCCGCCAGCAGCCCTAACCCGATCCCCCACACCAGATCGCCGGGATCATTCACCTTGAAGCGGATGCCGCTGCCCAGCATGAAGGCCATGCCGCCCATCACCGCGAGGCACGCCCACAGGATCACGTAGCGCAGATTGGCCTGCAGCGGCGTCAGCCCCACGCTGAGCGCCATCACCAGGATGTAGCCCAGCACCGGGTCGAGGTCCTGGCGCGTGCTGCGCGACACGTCCGGTGCATCGTCACCTTGCCCCTCGCGCTCCTCATCCGAGAGGGGGATCGCCTGGGGCGGATGGTGCGCGCGCAGCCGGCGGCGGTCCAGGGGCAGCATCGGGCGCGGCGATGCCTCTTCTTCTTGTTCTTCTTCGGTGCCCTGGTCTTCCGGCTCGTTTAGCGGTGGTTTCACGACAGTTCCTTGTGGATCGCGTTTAGAACCTGGGTGATGTGCTCCGGCTGAATCCAGTAATGCGTCACCGCACGGAATCTGCGCGCACCCATCGCCATAATCCAGACGTTGTGCGTTTTTAGCTTTTCGGCCAGTTCCGGCGCGGTGATCCCGGCGTCCTCGCGCAGGGCGAAGAAGACCATATTGGTCTGCACACGCGCCAGGTCGACCTCAAACTGGGGCATCGCAGCCAGGCCCTCGGCGAGTTGGCGCGCGGTCTGGTGATCGTCGGCGAGGCGCAGCGTCATCTTTTCCAACGCGATCAGCCCCATCGCCGCCAGCACACCGGCCTGGCGCATGGCACCGCCCACCAGCTTACGGATGCGCTTGGCCCGATCGATAAACGCCTGCGAGCCGACCAGCATCGAGCCGACCGGCGCGCACAAGCCTTTGGACAGGCAGAACATCACGCTGTCCGCCGCTTCGGTCAACTTGGTCACGTCACAGCCCAGGGCGGTCGCCGCGTTGAAGATGCGCGCCCCGTCGATGTGCAGCGGTAGGTCGTGCGCCTGCGCGATCTCGCCCACTGCGTCGATGTAGCTTTTCGGGATCGGGATGCCGCCGACCGTGCCCTGCGTGTTCTCCAGCGCGATCAGGCGCGTGGGGGGCATGTGCATGTTATCGGGACGGATCGCGTCCCGGATGGCGTCCACCGGGAGCGTGCCGTCGGGCTGCACAGGCACAGTATGCGGATTCACGCCGCCCAGGGCCGCGATGCCGCCGGCCTCGTACACGAACGTGTGGGCTTTATCGCCCAGGATGACCTCGTCACCGCGCGTGCAGTACGACAACACCGCGACCAGATTGCCCATCGTGCCGCTGGCGACCAGCAGCGCCGCTTCCTTCCCAAACCGCCGGGCGGCGACTTCTTGAAGGTGGTTTACTGTCGGGTCTTCGTCGTATACATCATCGCCAACCTCGGCGTCGGCCATCGCCTGCCGCATGTCCGGTGTCGGCCAGCTTACAGTATCACTCCGTAGATCGATACGATCCATAACAACTTTTGCTCCACATGTGCAAAAAGCCGCCCGGCGTGTATGGACGTCGGGCGGATAACTTTCCCGGCAGCCAGCCAGCGCTTAGTATTTCTTCACCAGCGCGCGATACACCGATGGCTGGCGCGATTGCAAGGTCTGGAACTCCTCGCGGTACTTCCGAATTTCATCCAGGTCCACCCGTGCCACGCAGTAGCCTTCGCGCGGTTGGCCGGATTCGGGGTCTTTTTCATCGGCCAGAGAGGCGTACACCTTGCCGCGCGGCCCGACGATCATGCTTTCGCCGCCAAAGTTGAGCGTCACGTCTTCGCCGACGCGGTTGGCCGCGGCCACGTACAGCGCGTTCTCATAGGCACGCGCCCGGACGTAGGTCCGCCATTCTTCCATCTGTGCCTGTTCCCAGTTGGCCAGGACGCACAGCAGTTCGGCACCTTCTAGCGTCATCGAGCGTCCCACCTCGGGGAAGGCCAGGTCCCAGCCCAGCATCAGGCCAATGTTGCCGATCTCGGTTTCCACAATCGGCATTTTATAGCCTTCGCGGAAAGCCATCCGCTCTTCGCCGCGCAGATGCACTTTGTTGTAGCTGCCAAGCATCTCGCCGTCCGGTCCGACCA
>DAOTUD010000036.1:0-70789 GCA_034437275.1 Anaerolineae bacterium | reverse complement strand
ATGGTACAACTCACTAAATACGATTGTGCGCTAAACGTCAGAAGGAGAATAGCCTCAGCGTTAGCACAATGCGGCATCTTAACAACTTCAAATAGCCGGTTGTGGCGAGCAGGTCGCCACGTAAAATTTGAACCGCACAAGATAAGAAACCTCTTTTTGGGCGGGACACGCCCTTGTCGCTTAACGTAGGACCACTGCCCGTGCTTGTTCATGCAGGTAAGCTCATGCGTGCGCCAGAAGCCCCCGCCTTTAGGCGTGGGGAGTGTCACACAACAGCTTTTCCCGTTTCAGAACCGCCTGTATCCCCCACATCCGCCACCACCAACCTCCCGTTAGTTGGCAAACCAAGAGCGAAATCAAGGTCAATCCCAGGTCGCGAATGCGTGCTATCACGCCATACAGCGCCGGTTGATCGGACAGCGTGCCGCGCATCACGGTATATCCCTCTGCTTCTGACAAAACAAACGCCGGAAAAAGGGCCGCGAGTGACAGGCCGAACCGCTGCTTGATCCGAATTCAACGCATATGTAATTGACGTTTGTTAGAACATGTTCGAGCGATATCTGAGGGCAGCGTCCGGGGACTATGCCCCCGGGCGCTGCGGTTCACACAAGCAAGAACGATTCACCATCGCGGGAGCGACGGCTATGGTTTATGCAAAACATTATCCTTTGACGGCACCGGCAGTCAGGCCTGCGACAATACGATTCTGGAAGATAAGAACCAGGAACACGAGGGGCAGTGTCACGACCATCGCCGCCGCCATGATTTCCGCAATGGGTTCCTGATAGGACACTTCGCCGGTGAATTTCGCAATCGCGACCGGCACCGTCTGCGCATCGGGATTTGTGAGAGTGAAGTTCAATGCATACAGGTACTCGTTCCAGGAAGTGATAAACGCCAACAGCCCGGTCGTCACCAATGCCGGAGCCGTCAGGGGCAGCAGGATCAGGCGAAAGGTCTGCATCGTCGTTGCGCCGTCTACCAACGCGGCTTCCTCGATCTCGGTTGGCAACCCACGGAAGAAAGCCGTCAACACCCACACCGCAAATGGTAGCGTGAAGACCGGATACGACACGATCAACGCAAACTGCGTGCCGTAAACATCCAGATCGCGCACAATTTTATACAGGCCGGACAAAATCGAAATGCGCGGGAACATGGTCATCGCCAGGACCAGATACAACATCACCGTACGGCCTCGAAAGCGCAGCCGCCCCAGCGCGTAGGCAGCAAAGGCCCCGATCACAATCGCCATAAACGCCGTCGAACCAGAGACAAACGCCGAGTTCGCCAGGGCGCGAAGGAATGCATCGTTGCTAAACACGCTTTCATAGTTGATCAGTTCAGGATCCTCAGGCAGGTATGTTGCGCGGGAAAACATTTCGTCTTCCCCCTTGAACGACGTATTGAACGCCCAATAAAACGGGAATAGCGCATAGAACGCAATCAGTGCAACTCCCACATAAAGCACGGCGCGGTTGAATGCTTGAGAGAAACGTTTGCGTGTCCTCATTCTATATCTACCCCCAACAAGCGCACATAGATCACCGCAAAAATAAAGATGAAAATAAAGATCAACACCCCAGTCGCCGCCGCATACCCTGCGGCCTGATCATTGACCAGTTTTTCATAATTGTAGGTCGCCATCGTGAGCTGTTGGCGCTGGTACAACACATTAAACAAATCAAACACGCGCAGCGCATCCAGTGTCCGAAAAACCAACGCCACCGCAATCGTTGGGCGCAGCAGCGGTAACGTAATACTGATGAACTGGCGCAGCCGGTTCGCGCCATCCACTGCCGCAGCTTCATATAGATCGGTGGGGATGGTCTGCAAACCCGCCAACAGCAATAGCGCCATAAACGGCGACGTCTTCCAGACATCGACCGCTACTGCCGAGGGGATCTGCAGATGGGGTTGGGCCAACCACGCCTCCGGGTTATCGAGGTAGCCGACATCCATCAGCACCCGATTGATAATGCCTGCCGTTGTGTCTTTAAGCATCAACTCCCACAGCCGAGCCGAGATCACAGTCGGGATGGCCCAGGGCACCAACATCACCGCCCGCATAAAACCACGTCCCCTGAAACCAGAATTGACGATGAGCGCCATAGTCAGCCCGATGATAAATTCCAGGGATACCGAGGCGACGACAAACCGCAGGGTCACCCACATGCTGAGCAGCCAGTCCTTATCCTGCCCGCTGATCGCCAGAGATCTGTCATCACTCTGGATAAGCGGAATCTGGATGTTCCAGGCTGTCCTGTAGCCCTCGTTGGTGATTAAATCTCTTTCGATCAATTCCCAACTTATCGAGCCGTTCGGGGTGCGCTTGCATTCCCCCTCGTCATTGGTGCGGCAATTTACTTCATCTACCCGGAAGCTCAACAGCTTGGTGTAATTATCCAGGCCAACGAAGCGCGGCACTGTTGCGCTGGCAAATTTCTTATCTGTCAGACTGTTGATGAAGGTCTGCTCGAGCGGGCGCGCCGCCACCAGGACCAGCACGACCAACGTGGGCATCAACAGATTCCAGGCCGCACGCGTCTGCCGTGCGCTCAACATCTCCTGTCCGACAAAATTCGTATCGGCCTTCCGGGTTAGCCAAACCAGCGCCGCGACCAGTAGACTGGTGGCTGCGCCCAGGGGCAACGCCGCCTGGATCGCGTCCCAATCGACGCCATTGGTCACAATATGCAAGCCTGCTACCGCCCCTAAGGCAATCGCCAGCCACAAGAAAGACATCTGGGCCCAACGCGCGGCGTTGATGTCTGCCGTACGCAGCCATAATCCTAACCAGATCGATGAGAGACCGAGCGTGATCACCAGCACAGGAATGATGATCCCAAAACTGTCCAGAAACGCCAGGATCAATGATGGACGCTCGCTGTCTGATCCCTCGGCAGTCCAGTTAAGTACCTCCTGGATCCCGGCGTCGGCGTGCACGCTGGCCCCAAAATACAACAAGGCGGCCAGCCCGATCAGAATGAGCAGCCCGCTGGTCAGTTCTAGACCGAGCCGCTGTTTAGCGGTCAAGTGTGACACCGTATCTGGTGTAAGTTTGCCGAAGCGAGATAGGAAGTTGCGCATAGGACGACTCCGAAAACTAGCAAACGATGGCTCTCCGCCGAATTTGTACACTGGAACAACCAGCCAACCACAACAGGTGGTTCGGTAATCAGGGCCTATGGAAAACAGGGGTGGTGACCACCCTCGGTGAATCACCGCCCCTTGAATCGATAGAAACGCCTGACAGCCGCTATTCTTCGAGCAGTTCCATCAGGTCCAGCTCAAGCAGTTCGAGGGCCGTCTGGGCGTCCTGTTCCCCAGTGAGAATCGAGTGTACAGTCTCGAAGTACAGCGTCGAGGTCGCGTTGTATTGTTCGGCAGTCGCCGTCGAGGGGCGTGCCGTCGTGCCTTCAACTACCTCAGGCGAGGAGAAGGGCATGGCTTCTTGAATGTCCGGATCGGCGTACAGATCGGCAATGCCCGGCGGTGACGAAGTCGCAATGGCGTACTCCTTCTGTTCGTCGTAGCTGGTGAAGAACACTGCGAAGGCCGCGGCGGCGTCTGGGTTGTCAGAGTAGCGCGACACGCCGATGTGCCAGCCACCCAGTGTGGCCGCACTACGGTCGCCAGCGCCCTTGGGCAGCGGCGCTACATCGAACACGTCGGCAATGGCTTCGCTTTCCAGGCTGGCGCTGTAGGCATAGGGCCAGTTGCGCATGAAAGCCGCGTTGCCCGCATGCCAGACCGCACGCGCATCTTCTTCCTGATACGTCGTGACGCCTGGCGGGCTGATCGTTCCGACCCAGCTCGCGGCACGCTCAAAGGCGTTGAGGGTGGCTTCGTTGTTGACCTGGATCTCGCCGTCAGGGCTGACGATCGATCCGCCACCAGCCGAAACCTGCCATTCCAGGGCATTGCAGGTCAAGCCCTCATAGGCGTTGCCCTGCCACACGAAGCCCCAGAAGTCCGCGTTGCCCTCATCCCGTTCGCCAGCCTGGATGGTCTGTGCCATCTCTTCCAGTTCAGGCCAGGTTTCGGGCGGTCCATCATAGCCATACTTCTCGATGAGATCGGTGCGGTAGTAGAGCATCCCGAAGCCGATACGCAGTGGGACCGCAACCAACCGGCCATCTACCGTGTCGTTGGTGACCAGCGCCGGGAGATACGCGTTGTACTGCTCATCAGGCACATATTCCCTCAGGTCCAACAAGTGTTCGGCCAACTGCCCGGGCCAGATGACATCGACACGGATCACGTCCAGGTCGGCGCTCTCTGCCTCGAACGCCTGAAGGTAGCTGGCCAACAGTTCCTGCACATTGGCTGCTCCATCAATCCGCTCGACAGTGATGTTCGGGCAGGCAGCCTCGAACCGTTCAATGGCCGCTTTCTCAGCATCCGGGTGGCCACCTACAGGATCACCAATATAGGTGATGGTCACGTTCTCGTCTGTTCCACAGAAGACCTCATCGCCATCCTGGGCAACCACCGAGCTGCCAAGCGGAACAGCAATGACCAGAACCAATAGCACAACAAACAATTTACGCATGATTTTTTTCCTCCTATATTTTTTCGATTGACGATTCTTTTTCGATAGCGTTTTCTTCTATAAACCACCTCCTTCAAGCAGTCTTACCATTGTTTCTCTCGTTTAGTCTTATCGATGGTGGTGTACTTCTGGCTGATGCCGATTTCCGTATGATAGAGAGCGCTTTTTGTGTGTAAAACGCCATCAGCCAATACTTACCCAAAAATAGCCTATTATCCTACCCAGATCGGTGAACTCCAGGCGTAGTGACCGTTTCGCTGCCGGACGCGAACATAATACCAATCGCGCGTATCACTGGTGCTCCAATGTTGAAACGCAAACCGGCCCTCATATGCCGACTGCGGCACCGCTTGATGAACACAGATCGCGGGCGATACAAAGCCCCCAAGATACATCGTGCGTGCCCCGGCGTGCAGTTCGCCTAAAGTGAGTGAGATCTTGCGGTCATTGATGCGCCCGGTAAGCCGGGTATTGGCGTCCCCTTCCAGCATCAGGCATAATCCTTGCATTGCCGGGGACAATACGGTGGGATTGCGCCATGTGACGGTGGTCCACCGGATATGATCTGGGCCGGGCTGCTCCACCTTGCTAAACACAAAGCGGTCTTGCACATTCTGTGGAGGGGGTTCAATGCCGTGTCCCCGCAAGCGCGGCTCGACATCCACCAGCCGTCCCTGTTCGACCTGGAGATCAACCGTCCAGTCTGTAATGGTTGTTGCTTCTCCCCACCCGACTTCTACCAGCACCTTGAACAGGCCATCACCCGGTGGTGAAACAGGCGTGGCAGGATGCCACCGGTGGATGACCTGGTTATTATGCAAGACCTCAACCACATCCAGCGCATCACCACCAGTCACACTGACGTCGATCCAGCGCTCTGGCGTGGCGGGTAGCACAGCCCCCAGCGGTGCCCCATTTAACTCAACCCGGAGGTCAATCCGATCCCCGGTCAGCGCGTAGGTCCGCCGCGCCCCAATGGCCTCCCAAAGCGCCTCACGAGTAAGCGCTTCTGCCCATACACCCAACCGTCCATAACCGTAGTGACCGGGATGGGCACTGTGATGGTCGGTGGACCCAATGAACCCAAAAACATGCCCCTGGCTTAAGCCATATTGGACCGTACTCCGCGTATCGCGCGGGCCCATGGAGTGCAGATAGGGATACGGGGCTTCTGTATGCTCGGAAAGCCCGTGAAACGACATGATCTCAACGACTGGCGAGAACTCAGGGCTAAACGTACCCCAATTGATGCCCCGATAGCCAGCACGATAGCCGATATGGTGTGGGATCAGCCAGGTCTCAACACCGCGTGCAGCCAACTGGCGCAACTGCGCCCGCATCTCATCGAGATCCTGGGCCGGGATGATATGGCTGGCGGCGGTGTCCTTGAAATATACGACATAATCGCCATATTGCATTGAATGCCATTCGAAGCTCGGCAACGTCACAAACGCACCGTCGCGCTGTGCCTCGTCCGTCGCCGCCTGATAGCGCGCCCACTGCTCAACTGCCGATTCAAACCCGCGTGCGTGATACTCGACCAGGTAGTCCAGGCGTGGATCATCGGTGGGAATATCGGGCCAATGGGCATGAACGGTTACGCTGGCGAAATCAAGCTGCTGTCGCGCGTTCGCAAAAGCATCTTCCAACGAGCCTTTGCCATAACTCACGCCACAGTGGTTATGTAAATCGCCAAAATAAACGTTCCAATCTGAATAGTGCGGAAAAGTCACAATTGGCATTCCTCAATATCTTACTGCGACAAATAACCTGCCAGGTGGTGCTCTACTTCGCTGACCGTTGGTACTCCCTGTATACCGCGCGCTCTGAGGGTCAATCCGCCGACAATGTTGCCCAGTTGCAAACACCGCTCCAGCGATTCACCGCGCAGGTAACCAGACAAAAAGCCCGCATTAAAACAATCGCCGGCTCCGGTTGTGTCCACGACCTCAAGACCTTCGAGGGCCGAGACGTGAAGCGTCGTCTCACCATGCCGCGCCACCGCACCGCCAGCCCCCTGCTTGAGCACAATAAGCGGTGTGAGCGCAGCCAGAATCGAGAGCGCCTCATCCACGCTTGCCGCCCCGGTCAACTGCAAGGCTTCAGTTTCGTTGGGGGCAAAAATATCCACTGCCCGGAGCGCATCAACAACACCAGGGGTTTTTAGAGTGACATCGATTTGGGCGCAGTCCATAAATAGCAGTCCATCTTGATCGTGCACCTGCTCGCTCAGCGTCAAGATGTCCGGTTGATGGTAGAACACGGGCAGGACCACACAGCGTGTCTGATGGGTTTCTAGCAAGTCCATTACCGAGCGTGGGCGGAACATATCGGTATAGGTTACGAAGGCCCGGTCTTCGGCAAACGATAACGACACCGTGATGTTGCACAAGGGCTTATCGTGAATCCGAAAATAGCTGTCATCCAGGCCCAATTCGCGCGCAGCATCCAGCACAAACTGGCTAAAAAGATCGTTCCCAAATTCGCACAACCAACCGGCCTTCAGGCCCAGCCGGTGCAGGGCAACGGCTGTGTTGAAAGTGCCGCCGGGCAGGATATCAAACCCAGAACCGAAGATTTCTTGACCGAGCACAGGCATACGTGGCAGCCCCGTAAAAATCAGATCGCAGAAATACACACCGACCAACATGATATCTAGTGGCGCGGTCTGGCCAGTGCCCGTTGTTTGCGTTTGCTCCACTGCGTAGTCACTCCTCCCACACGCCAACATAGGGAGCATGGGCCTGCAAATACTCTTCCACCAGCGGCCTGGCACGCGAATAGGACAACACAAGCGGATGCGCCATCAGGGCTTGAATGGCTACAGTACGCGAGTGCTCGCTAATCGCCTGCACGGTCAGGCGTTCGTAACGTTTGACGGAATGCATCAGCCATGCCTGAGCCGGCGGGATCGCCCCAAGCGGCACTGGATGTATGCCTGTGCCATCGACTCTGCAGCTCACTTCAACCACATCGTCGGGAGCCATGCCTTCAATGGCGTTCTGATTGGGGACATTGAGCGCAGTATAACGCGGGCGATCTGTCACCAGCGCTTCCATAATATCCAGCGCCACCCCAGCGTATCCTTCATCCGCATGAGGATCACGATCAACAAACATTTCGTTGAACATGGTATCTGCTTTTTCGGGCGTAGGAGCAGTCTGCTGCGCATAATGCATGTAGGTCGCCTCGCGTCGCCGGTTGTAGCGGTAATAGACAGCCAGCGCCGTATCTAAATCGGCGGTGATGTCAATGTCACGCAGGCGCGCCAGCAGATCACGGTTGAGGTCGGCAATTTCCTGGCCACGTGTTTTTTCGTCGGCAACAATGGCCGCGATGGCCTGTTCGGCGTAGTAATAGTAATAAAGATATTCATTGAGCCACATACCGAACAAATGGATCAGTTCCGGCTCAAACACATTTTGGATCGTCTCGCGGAGGAAATCGGAGTCGGCAAGAAAGCGCGGCAGCACATCTTCGCCGTCATAAACCATGCGGCGGCCCCATGAGAGATGGTTCAGGCCAAATACTTCGGGATGCAGTGCATTGGGATCAACATCAAGCTGTGCCGCAATCGAATGCTGGGCCAAATTCGCGGAATCACAAATGCCGATAACCCGTTCATACCCGGCATCATAGAGCGCCTGGGCAACTAAACCGGCGGGGTTGGTGAAGTTGAATAGCCACGCCTCAGGACATATCTCGCGCATCATTTGCGCATAATCAAGCATTGTCGGGATGCTGCGCAGCGCCATCGCAAAACCACCAGGGCCGGTGGTTTCTTGTCCTAGAACGCCGTGTTGCAGCGCGATCCGTTCATCCAGAACGCGCCCCGCATCTCCGCCCACACGGATCGTCGTGATCACAAACTGGGCATCGGCCAATGCGTGGCGGGCGTCGGACGTCGTCGATATCTGTACCCCACTTCCCATCCGCTCGGCCACGCCGCGTACCAGGCGGCCAATGATCGCCAGCTTATCTGCATCAATATCCATCAAACAGATTTCGCGCAGACCGATACGTTCTGCCCGGCGGAGTGCAGTGGCCACAAGCAGCGGAGCACGGACACCGCCGCCACCAATAATAGTTAACTTCATCGTCAGAATACCTGTTTTTTTGTCCAAATTCCAGTTTATTTGCTTCTATTTTATCCGATAACATTGCAAGTTTCTTGGATTATCGCAGGATAAAATTGGACAAAACAATCCAGCCGGCATCTATGAGGGCGACGAGGCGGATCGGCGATATTGACGCGGGGAAAGGTCCACATAGCGCTTAAATACACGGCTGAAGTACGCGGGATCGTCAACCCCAACTTGTTGGGCAACGGCAGTGATCGATGCTCCAGTGTCGCGGAGCAATTGCTTGGCAATATGGATGCGATACCGGTTCGTATACTCGATAAATGTCAAGCCCAGTTCCTGACGAAACAGGCGGCTCAGGTAGTTTTCGCTAATCCCCAGTTCGTGACAAATGTCGCTGCGCGAGATGGGACGGGTATAGTGGGTGTGTATATAGGCCAACGCCAGTTTGGCTAGTTCGCTAGTTTGCCGGGGCAAATCCGGATCATCGCTGACCAACGTACACAGCACCCTTTCAAGTTCATCGTCGGTCAAAATATGCTTGGAATGCAGCAGCACATCGTGGTTGCTCAAACGGCGGATGTCATCCGCTGTGAGCATTTTCCCGCTCAGCACCAAGACAGGGACATGGCGTGTCACTTCTACCCCGCGTAGTTGATCCAAAACTTCGAACCCATCCAAATCAGGCATCATCAAATCGAGGATAATCAACGCAGGTACAAGCCCCTCGTCTAGTTTGCGCAACGCCGTAACACCCGTTTCGGCCACTTCTACCGCAAACTGTGGGAGCGCATTCTGCACGAGCCGTTGATAGAGATCCAACGCCTGCGGATCGTCATCAATCGCCAGGACTACACCGGACATGTTGTCAGGGACTAAGCGCGCAATGGCTTCTAAGAGCATGTCACCACTGATGGGCTTGATCATCACTTGCGTTACTTGTGTTTGCGTCTGCGTCGTCTCGGCAGGGGCTGCTGATTGCGGGTCGCCGAATAACAGCAAAGGCAGCCGGCACAATTGTGGGTGGGATTGAATATACCGCGCCAGATTCCAATCGCCGGGCTGTGCGGCGTTCAGGTCCCAGGCAATTGCAACATACTGGCGCGCATTATCTCGCATCAGCGCGCGGAACTCCGCTTTCGATCGCACGCATTCCAGAATCCACTGCTGTCGCTCAGTCAAATCCACAGCAACGGAGGGAGGTGTGTCCTGGGTCGACAACAGCAACAACGCCGCATGTCCAACACCATCTGGCACGAAAAAGTCGCCGCTCAAGCTAGGTAATGGTAAGTACACGTGGAAGGTGCTGCCGCGACCGGGTGCGCTTTCCAGGGCGATTGTACCTTTGTGCAGCAAGACTAAGCGCCGGGTGATGCTCAATCCTAACCCAATCCCGGGGTGCCGGTCCCTCACATTCTCGCCAATCTCAAATGGCTCGAAGATGCGTTCCTGGTCATTGGCGGGAATCCCGATACCAGTGTCCTGTACCCAGATGTGCAAATATGGCGGTTGGATATCCGCCCCCAGGGCAATTCGACCCTGCGGCGTATATTGGCGCGCATTGCTGAGCAGATTGAACATAATCTGTCGCAGCCGATCCGGGTCTGCCTGGATCAAGGGCAGTTGCGCGGGCACATGCCATTGCCACTCAATATCATCCTTGGATGTCATACGCTCTTGCATGTTGTGGAAGACCGCTTGCAGTAAGCACTGCGGGTCGATCATCTCTGGATGCAAATCAAGCTCATTGATCTCCGCACGGGATAGATCGAGCAGATCGTTGATAATACGCACCAGGTACGCTGCACTGGAGCGGACGTGCTGTAAATCTTCCATCAGGTCGCTGGGCAGTGTGATGCCATATTGTGTTGGGTTCGCGAGCGCAGCCTGGGTATAGCCCAAAATAACATTGAGTGGGGCGCGCAGTTCATGGCTGACATTAGCCAGCAGCAACGTCTTGATCTGGTCGGCTTTTTCTGCTTCAGCGCGCGCCTGAACCGCCTGACGATATAGCTCCAAATTGCGTTGAAACAGTAGCGTGCCATACAGCGCCGTGGTCAGATAACCGCGCAACACTTCATACATACTACCGTCACGTGGCCCAGGCTCGAAGATAACGAACCCAAGCTGCTGCTCGCGAAAATAGAGCGGTTCAATAATCACGTTACGCGGCTGTTGGTGCCAGTGTAACCAGTCCGCCGCTAGCCGGTGCGCAGCAAAAGCCTGGCCGCCGGGGGGCAATGTCATACCCTGATCGTTTTCAAACCCGGTCACCATATATGCCTGTTCGGGCGGCATGTGCTTCGACGGATCGTAGCGTACCAGCCAGCACCCCTCAATGCCCAGCTTGGGCAGTTCTTGCACGAGCAATTTCTTCAGGCCATCAAGGTCGAAGGTGGTAATAAGCTCTTGCCCAATTTCACGCAATAGCCGGGCTTGTTGGTCTGCTTGTAGCCGGCGTTGCGCCTGCATCCGCAGCGCAGTTTCGCCAATCAACACCCGCGCCTGCCCCCAAAGATTGGTGGCCAATACAATATGCTGGCGGGTGCTGAGCAGCGGCAGAATTGTCTGACGCATCGCCGAGATGACATCCTGATAAACAGAAATGTCTGCTGGAACATCAACTGTCTGGCTGATGCCCTCTTCCAACGTCGCCAAAAAATGCCCTGGAGCGATACCGGCCAACTCAAGGGCGAACGTGTCACACAGCGTTTCGATCTGCTGAGATTGTATGTCGTCCGTGATTTCCCCCACTCGCTCCGTGACGGCAGCTATGATCTGCTGGCGATCTTGCTCCCAGTGAGCCCAGAATTGTGGTTCTGCTTGTGCGACGTCGGTCGATGCTTTCGCACGCAACACCAGCGGGTTAGAACATCCGCACGACTGCCGGACAACCAGTCGCATTGGCAGGTTGATTTGCATTGGGGTGTCGTCACGTTGCAGATGTGCCATGAGCAGCGCCACGCCCTGATACCCCTGGTCATAAGCAGATTGCCTGATAGTCGTGAGGGGCGGTATGGTGGCCCGTGCGTGGGGAGTGTCGTCAAAGCCAACCACCGCCACATCTTCTGGCACCCGAATACCCCGCGCACGCAAGCCTTCGATAACGCCCAGGGCCACGAAGTCATCGCCTGTGATCACGGCGTCAAAATCTATCCGACGTTCATCAAGCAGTTGGTGGACGGCTCTAATCCCCGATTCGAGGGTAAATTGCTCTCTAACCACCAGGGCAGGATCGATTGCAAAGCCATACTGCGTGAGCAGATCGACATAGGCCCGATAGCGTTCAGCCGATTCAACATGGTGTGGGGGGCCGTTGACAAATGCCAGCCGGCGACAATGATGAACATCCACCAGATGGGTGATGATATCGCGCATACTCTTGTAGTTGTCACCCAGTACGCATGGAATCCCGTCGATTTTTTGGGAAATACTCACCACTGGCAGGGGCGCAAAGTGTTTGCAGAACCGTACCGCTTCAGCAGCCCCTACAAACTGGCCCAGCCAACCGGTCCAGATCACGAAACCGTCCAGAGGTGTCTCGGATGTGATCAAGTCGTAGAGTATGTTAGCCTGTGCGTTGAATCCGACAGGCGACTGTAGGGGATTGCCCTGAAAGCAAATGGCAGTCGCTCCATGGTCAGCCGCTGCATCGAACGCTCCCCAACACATCGCGCCAAAATCCACCAATTCGGGGAAGATTAACCCGATCGTGTGTATGTTACCAGTCACCTTGCTCACTTAGGGTTGCCCTCCATCTGCAAAGCCAGCCGCTCTGTCATTTTGACGATGCGGTAATGCTGCTGGTAGCTGGGGAGATGCTTCAGATTTCTCCAGACTGCTCTGGAAATCGCCATTACAAAACAGGGCGCTGGCAAGCCGCGCACGAAACCCACTCTAGGGCATGACAATGAATCCGCACCAATTCCGGATCGATGCCTGACCTCCCGGTCAGCATGAGCGGGGACAGGAATTGCGACGACAATGCACCGATGAGGAGCTTCATCGGCAGGCTGAAGGCAGAATGCGTGCCCGATCAGTTCGCCCCCCATGCACACGCACGGTTGGCGATCTTCGAACACATCGAAACCTGGTACAGTCGCCAACATCTTCATTCGGCGCTGGGCCATCTCAGCCTGCCGCGTTTGAACAGCAATTCTACGAAACGAAAACTGTCCACTAAAAACAGGGCAAGGTCAGTCTCTCACATTACGCGCTCGCGGATCATAGCACTGGCGTAATCGAGTATCGAAACGACGATCGCAATCGCCAGCACAGCTACACCCGCATCGCGGTAGCGCAGCAGATTGATCTGCTGTTGGAGCAGCAGACCGATGCCACCACCGCCGACAAAGCCAATGATGGTAGACATGCGCACGTTGATATCCCAACGATACATCGTGAACGCAATATAAGGTGGGATAATCTGGGGGACAACGGCATAGGTTATCGTCTGCAGATGGCTTGCGCCTGTGGCACGCAGCGCCTCCAACGGACCGTTATCAATGTTTTCGATTTGCTCACTATAGAGCTTGCCCAGCGCAGCGATACTATGCAAGGTCAGCGCCAACACACCAGCAAACGGGCCAATGCCGACCCAAATAACAAAGACCAAACCCATGATCAGTGGCTCGATAGAGCGCACAATGTTCAGGGAGACGCGCGCCACATTGTACATTGTGTTGCCCAGCGGGAAAACAGCCCGCACACCGATCAGCGCCCCGGCTATACCCGCCAGCACCGCGCCGATCACAATCGAATCAAACTCGTAGCTGGTAATGGACAAGGTGTAACCGAAAAGCACTGCCTGATCTTGCTGAGGCAGCGTTCCGTTGATTATGTTTTGAACGATGTTGAGTTGTGAAATAGTGAATAGCCCGGCAACAACCGCCCCAACGCCAAAGAGCGCCCAGCCAGTGACGCGACCGTGTGAAGTGCGGTTGTCCGTGTACTTTTTCAAGTGCGGGAGTCCAGCTACGTCCAGGGATTTGCTCACCATAATCTGTAGCAATGTGCCGCCAAGCACCGCCGCAACCAACAACGGGAGTACGCCCAACAGTGACGCCCACAATGCCGCCAACGCCATCACTACCATGAACAGCCCCCCACCGACCGCCCCTAAAAGACCACCCAGAACGTGATTGAGCACAAGAGGGGTATGCCGTAGCCGGGCACCAAACAAGTCTCCAGCGATAGTCGCCAGCGCCACCCCGAATAGCAGTGCGCCGACACCACGAATCAGCATCCCCAGCAGTGTGCCGAAGATCTCCAGCAACCTGCCCAGCGCTGCTGCCAGGATTCCCACGATGTTAGCCAGCCGTGCGCCGATGTTGTTGGCGCTGTCGGGTTGCAAACTCTCACCGGCCTCTATCACGGCAGCACCGCCTAGCATCGCCAGCCCACCAACCAATCCCACTATAAATACCAGAATGACGATCAGGAGGATTGGCTTCAATACCCGGACGAGAGTGTTCAACAATATGCGCCAGCGGCTGGTCATTGCTGCATCATTTCTATCAGCATCAGAGGGTGGCAACCAGATCATCACGAGCACACCGACCAGGGACAGAACGCCGAAAATCGCCAGCGTGATGGCGTAGTCTGCTGCCTTGTCAAAATGGCCTTGGCCGAGTTGAATGGCGGCGTCCCCCAACGGGCCGAGTAACTCGCCGCCGATTGCGATACCGATCGTGAAGCTGATGAAGGCCAGCAAGACTCCCCCCAGACTCATGCGCATTTGCCGCATCAGGTTGCGCGCAGCGAAGAAGCTGAGCACAGCAGCAATCGGAATGGCGATTGTCGTGGCAACCAGCGCCATGAAGATTGTCTCTGCAATACGTTCTAGCACCTGTTGGCTGGTTTCGCTCAACTCGATTGGCCCGCTGGGAACGGCAACCCGGACCTCTACGGTGTGGACTTCGCCTTCCCCTCCCCGGATACGCGGCACTTCGATTGTACCGGTGAAGTCGCCGTTCGAATTCAACACAATGTCTTCGCGCTCGGTCTCAAGAACCTCGCGTGGGCGCGGACGAGGTTCCTGGCCCCCCTGAACGGGAGGGATCCAACGCACGCGCGCGTCGGCATTGGGGCTAGAGCCACTAACTTGAACCGTAACTGTATCGCTGGCCGTGACACAGCTTGGCTCCACAACCACCGTCCCGTCGGTTTGATCGTCAGACTCGGGCTGTGCCGGAACCGCAGCATCCGAGCAGGCGGCCTGATCTTCGACGAGCAACACGGGGGCTTCCAGGCTGATCAGTTCGCGGTCTTGCGTGAACAAGCGCGGCGAAAGCAGCTCGCGCAGCGCCCGCGTGACATTTTCTTGACGTTGTTCCTCCTGGGGACGGTCAAGGTTGATGTCTGTCACCGTCCAACCGTAAGCGTAAATCGTCAAGCCCAGGGCAACCGCCAATACAATAATGAGACGCAGTAATGCTTTCTGTGTTTCAGATAGTTCGCCGCCCCTGCCGTCGATAAAGCCTTGACCCCGTTTGGGGGCTTCGTTATCCGTTTCGTTTTTTGGTTTCGCTTCGGGTTGCTCGTTCATATCAGTCTGTGTTTACCTCGACCGCCTCTTCCCCGTAAATTTCTTTAAAGCGTACCCCGTCAATCTCAGACGGCGGACCATCGAATTCTAGCAACCCGTCCTTGAGCGCTATTACCCGATCGGCATAGGTTCGGGCCAGGCTCAAAAAGTGCAGGCTGGAGATGACCGTCAGTCCGTCTTCTTTGTTGAGCAACTGGAGATACTTCATCACGCTGTGCGATGTGGCAGGGTCCAGGCTTGAAACAGGTTCGTCGGCAAGGATCACTTCAGGATTTTGCATCAATGCGCGTGCAATTCCCACACGTTGCTGCTGGCCGCCACTCAGTTCGCTGGCACGTTTGTAAGCCTGGTCGCGGATGCCTACGCGCTCCAGGCTTTTCAGTGCACGTTCGCGGTCTGAGGCGGGAAAGTAATTGAACAGCGAGAACAACGGATTGATGTAACCCAATCGTCCGGCCAGTACATTCGTAATGACTTTGCTGCGCTTGACCAAATTGAATTGTTGGAAAATCATCCCAAAGCGACGGCGCAGCAAGCGAATTTCTTCGTCGTCAACCTGCGTAATATCCTGCCCCCTCCAAATGATGCGCCCCGCCGTTGGCTCGATCAGACGGTTGATGCAGCGCAGCAAGGTGGATTTTCCCGACCCGCTAAGCCCAATCAACGCAACAAATTGTCCTTCACGCACTTCAAAGCTGACGTCATCCAGGGCTTTGAAGCCATCTTCATAAACTTTAGTCAGATGTTCAACTACAAGCATCCAGCATGTCCTCGTGATATGGTCATGTACACGTGCGAACAGAGCAACTCGCAAGCCATGAGTGGGAAAACCTGTTCGAGCAAAGCTGCGGTTTTCTGCGCAGCAAGAATAAAGGCGGGTAGGTTGGTGCCCTACCCGCCAGACTCGAGCGAAGTTTAGTCTTCTTCGAATATGTCTTTTTCAGTGAGATTCAGAACTTCGAACTGCTGACGCACGGGGTCAAACGCGCTATCGTCAACCTTTTGCAGGCTGGTCCAGCTGTATCCCTGATCGCTGCCCAGGGCCGATTCGCCCCAACGATCCGTCTCGGAAAATGCGACCAGAGCATCGTAGAGCTGATCGCGCAGTTCCGGCGGGAAGTCTGGCCCGAAACTCATTGTGTCGTTCGGAATAGGCGCACTGATTGCAATGATCCCGACCTCGTCCATGATATCTGGGGCCTGTTCCGCAACAGCGCTGCGGGCATCCAGGATGCGCACGCCGCCAACGTAAAGGTCACCGTCATCCGTCACATAGCTTTCTGATTCGGTCAGGTTAAAGGGTTCTGGAACGTCTTGGACCGACCAGCTCGCACCGGGCATCAGCGGAGGGCTAAAGTACGTGGTAGCGAAATCTGCTTCCCCATTGTACACGGCCAGCACCGCCTGGTTGTGCCCACCAGCTTCGACTTCATCGCCAGGAGTGACGTTCATGGCCTGCATTTCGGCAGAGGGAACCACAAAACCGGACGTTGACGCACGATCCGGGTAGGCCCAGGTCTTGCCATCTAAATCGCCCATCACATAGATATCGCTGTCACGGCGGGCAATGTACTGCGCCCAGTAAAATGGCCAACCATAGCGCACTGCCGCAGCGTGGACCTCGATCCCACAGCGATCATTGCCGATGACATAGCCCGCTGCCGGGATAAAGCCCATGCTTTCCCCGGGGGCAGCGCACATAGCCTCAATCGTAGCAGCGTAGCTTGTCGGCACGCTGACTTCAAAGCTGAGACCGGTCGCCTCGGTCAAGGCGTCCGCGAGCACCTCTCCGCCTTCAATCAGGGTTTGGGCCTCGGCAGACGGAACAAAAAACACCTGGATTGGGTTCCCAGGTGTTCCTAAGTCATCGCCTTGCGCACTTGTTGAGGTGTTGCCAAAGCCGCTGTCCGTCAGAATGACCGCAACCGCCAGCAACAACACGACGAACAATACAAATGAACGTTTCATCGATGTATCCCTCCTTATCTAAGGGGTTAATTATGGGTGATCAGGTTGCTAATCTACATTCGCCATATGCGGTCCAATGTATGATAGGCCAACCGGGCCATAGGATAGCACACTAAGGTGGGTGATGCAAAAGCGGATTGCTGGGGCCAAAAAGTCAATCCATAATGAATAACCGGGGGAAATCAGGCAGAGTTCCACGCAGTAACAAATGGCCTCATGGCCGCATCGTCAATGCGTGAAGCTGTTAGCCCGCTGCCGGCGTCCGTTCGTCCACAGCGCATGGACTAAACCTGACACCGGTATGGATGTGCAATTCAGCCAGCCCCCAGGATTGTCCACAAAGCCCGTTCATGCATGAACGGGCTTTGTGTTTGCCTCTATTGCTGTGACACGCAAGGGGCTAAACAGTTTCAGATAAACTTTTCAGCCCTCATAGCCTGGGTTTGCTAGTACGTGATGTCCTGTGCACGTCCGCTGCTGGCCGCCTCGAGAATCGCGTCGCAGATCACCGCGTTTCGATAGCCATCCTCAAAGGTGGCTCCGTAGGGCGCAACAGCTTTATCCTTGACCACCGCATCGAAGAAATGGTGGAACTCGTGCACAAAAGAGTGTTCCCAGCCGATCATATGCCCGTGCGGCCACCAGTTGCCCCAATAGGGATGATAGGCCTCACTGACCAGGACGTTGTGGAAGCCCTTGGTTTCTTTTGGATCGTCATCACGGTAGAAGGCTTCCAACTCATTGAGTCGTTCCAGGTTGAACCGAATTGAGCCGCGTTCACCATTGATCTCGAAGACTTCGTGATTCTTACGCCCCTGGCAGAAACGAGATGCTTCCAGGGTGCCGAGCGCACCGTTCTCGAATTCAACCAGCGCTACAAACGCATCGTCTACATCTGACGGCACCATCTTATTGGGATCGTCGCCCGATGGACGCTCACTGAGCCAGTTCTGCGTCATCCCGGCGACCTTCTTGGGTTCTCCAACCAGAAAGCGCGCCAGATCAATGATGTGCGCGCCCAAGTCGCCCAACGCACCGCTTCCGGCGACGGCTTTGTTGAAGCGCCAGGTGGTGGGCATCTTGGGGTCCATCCCCCATTCCTGGAGATAGACTGCCCGCCAGTGATAGATACGCCCGAGTGCCCCACTCTCGATAAGCTTGCGAGCCTGCACCACTGCCGGAACAAAGCGGTAATTAAAGGCGACCATGTGCTTCACGCCAGCTTTCTCAACGGCGTCCAACATGCTTCGGGCTTCTTCCGCCGTGCGCGCAAGCGGTTTCTCGCAGAAAACGTGCTTGCCCGCCGCTGCTGCCGCGATACACGGTTCGGCATGGGCGTTGTTGGGGCCGCCATTGTCAAAGACATCGACCTGGTCATTCTCCAGCATTTTGCGCCAATCCGTGTACGCGTTTTGGTAGCCGTAGCGCCTGGCAGCTTCGGTAACCCCTTCTTTATTGCGTCCACTAATTGCGACCAGGCGTGGGATCGCAACCGGCGGATACATCATATAGGGGAGTTTCTTGAATGCATTGGTGTGGGCCTTGCCCATGAAAGCATAGCCCAACATTCCGATTCCGAGTTCTGGAGCTTCACCCTCCGCACCGGACTTGGCCATGCTTGTAAATCCTACTTCCTCAGACATAGTTATGTCCTCCTAGTCGTCTGCAAAGGCGGCATCGAATGCGACGTCAGATGGCGCAAAATCCGTCTGCTTGACAAACTCGCAGGCTTCTTTTGCCCCGTACTCGCGGTCCATACCGCTGTCTTCCCACTCTACTGAGAGCGGGCCATAATAGCCGATACGGTTCAGCGCGCGGATGATGTTTTCCAGGTCCACATCACCATGACCAGGGGAAACGAAGTTCCAGCCGCGCTCGTGGTGGCCGAACTGGAGGTGCGACCCCAGGATGCTGTTACGCCCGGACAGGCGTACTTTGGCATCCTTGACATGCACGTGGAAGATCCGATTCGGGAAAGCGTTGATAAACTCAACCGGATCGAAAAACTGGTGCACGAAGTGGCTGGGATCATAGTTGAAGCCAAACGCCTCATGGTGCTCCAATACTTCGAGCGTTCGCTTGGCAGTGATGATGTCGTAGGCGATCTCCGCGGGATGGCACTCCAAAGCGAAGCGCACGCCTTCGGACTTGAACACGTCTAGAACTGGCTTCCAGCGGGCCACAAAATCTTTGAAGCCCTCATCGATCATTTCATCAGTGGTCGGCGGGAAGAAGTAGAGCATATGCCAGACCGGACTCCCCGTGAAGCCATTCACCACGTCCACGCCAAAGGCTTTGGCGGCGCGGGCAGTGTTTTTCACTTCCTCTGCACAGCGCTGGCGCACCCCTTCGGGATCGCCGTCGCCCCACAGCCGGTCAGGAAGTATTCCCCGATGCCGCCCGTCGATCTGGGCATCAGCAACGCACTGGCCCACCAGGTGGGTGCTGATCGAGAAACACTTAAGCCCATGTTTCTGCAGAATATCCCACCGGCTCTTGACATAGGCATCGTCCTCGAGCGCTTTGTCCACCTCGAAGTGATCGCCCCAACAGGCAAGTTCCAGCCCGTCATAGCCGAAGCTGGCAGCTTTCTCAGCTACGGTGTCGAGGGTCAGGTCTGCCCACTGTCCGGTAAAAATGGTTACTGGTCTAGCCATAATCCTTTTTTTCCTTTCTTCTGTGCAAATAGTGAATCGAAAATTGTTAGGAAGCGTGAGGCATTACCCCGCATTCGTAACTTTATGCCGATGCCCTCCTCCCGATTAACCGTGCGCTGGATCGCCTGCCATACCGCGAAGCGGATCGTTATCGACCGGCGGCAGGGACACTACGCCATCCTTCGGCTCCCACCAATGTGCAGCCACCTCGCGGGCAATTAAGTAGACGAACCCGCCCGGCAGCAAACTCACCAACAGGTAAAAAGGCTTCATACCATTCCATTGCCCCTTGGCTTCGTTGGCGATAGCGTCTTTTTCCTCTGGGGGATACATACTCTCCATCTCCCACATTCTTACAGGAACGCCGTAAGGAGGCTGAGGCTTAGTTTTCTGGATGATCGTCCGGCTCACCGTGGCGGCAAAGATGATGGCCACCAGCACCCCTATCACGGCGCCCACCCCATGCGCCCGTCTACTCAACGACACCGCAGTGTCGCCTGCGGACCGGGGAGAAATATGGCTCCACGCGATGAAAGCTAACAGCGACACCAGCAGCAGCCCAAATCCGTATTCGAAGGCGCCCAACCACCAGGGCTGGAACAACCCAACCACACCAAAGGCAATGCCGCTGATGATCAACCATTCCGCCGGATAGTATGTACGGTGCGGCACGCGAGCGTGCAACACAATAGCTAGAATCACGATCAGGCAGATATATGTGAGCAGCACAGCGACAAAAATAGCGACGAAAGGGATTGCCTTAACCAAGACTTCTTTCTGCTGCTCTGGGGACAACTGCTCGATGGTGTACAGCCGGAACAGCGCCGCAAAAAGCAGGCATTCGTGGATCGTAATCCCAAACCCGATCAGTACCCGAATGATTCTTCTTCTCATGATCGTCCTTGTGTAGCGACTCGCCACAGACCGCCAACCCATGCGGGCTGCATCATGACGACAACGTGAATGTGGGCAGCCGAACGATCTCGCCACCCTTCAATGCCGACTCGTGGGCCAGGATGCCGACGGCGGTCCAATTTGCCGATTGGCGCGCATCCGGGAACGGCTCACGATCCTCGATAATGCTCATAATGAACTCATGTGTCATATGCGGATGCGACCCGCCATGCCCCGCACCCTGTATGAAGGAAAGATGTTGTTCTTCCTTGCCATAGACGCCCTTCGTGGTGAAGCGCTGGATCGTCTCTGGCAACAGGTGTGCGTAGTCTAACACGTCCACGTGGTGCGGTGTTTCACCGATATGGACCACCGGCGGTTCGTGCTCGATCAACGGCCATTCAAAGGCCATCTTGCTGCCATACACATCAAAATTCTCACGGTACTGGCGCGCGGTGTTGAACAAATGCCGCATTACCTCGGCCACCAGGTCGCTGTCATTCATTTTGATGTGCGCAGTCTCGATCGCGAACGGCGAGTTGTATTTCGGGATCAGATGCTCCTGGATGCGACCCGAGCCAAAGCACGACACATACTCAGCATCCTTGCGCGGCAGGGCCAGGCACGGGCTGACGACGTGAGTCGCGTAGTGCATCGGGGGTAGCCCTTCCCAATACCCAGGCCAGCCGAGCATTTCCTGCTGGTGCGTAGCGCGCAGATATTGGGTCCGGCCTAGCTTGCCGGTCTCGAAAAGCTCTTTGACGTATAGAAACTCGCGTGAGTAAATCACGGTTTCCATCATCATGTATTTCTTGCCAGACTCTTCCTGTGCCTGGACGATCTGTTCCAACTCCTCGATGGCGGTGGCAGCCGGAACCGTACAGGCGACGTGTTTACCGGCCTTCAATCCCGCGATACTCATCTTTGCATGTTCATGAATTGAGGTATTGATGTGCACCGCGTCGATTTTGGGATCTTCCAGCAGTTTGTAGTAGTCAGTATGCCTTACCGTGACTCCGAATGTATCACCGATTTCGTTGAGTTTGCTTTCGGTGCGCTGGCAGATCGCATACATGTTGGTGTGCGGGTGGTGCTGGTAAATTGGGATGAACTCCGCCCCAAAGCCCAATCCAATGATGGCAACATTGATCTTTTTCTCGGACATCGCTCTACCCCTCAAGAAAGCATAATACTTAGGAAAATAGATTCTTTAGAAAACGTAGGCCATCCTGGGCAAGCGCGTCCTGACTGGCAGCAAGCGGTCGCCAGATAGCTGCGGCCCGGGCGATACTCTTGACCTGGGCAGTGAAGGACTCAATCACCAACGGTCCATCATAGTTGATCGCGCGCAGCGTGGTCGCCACATCATCCCAGGGTACATGTCCGGAGCCAGGCGCACCCCGATCGTTCTCACACATGTGCATCTGGGCCAAACGCGCGCCGGTGGCGCGGATCGCATCGCCGAGCGATTGTTCCTCAATATTCATGTGGAAGGTATCTAACATGATCTTGCACGCAGGATGGTCTACGCGATCCACAACGTCGATGGCCTGGGATGCCAGATTGATGAAGCTCGTCTCGAAACGGTTGAGCGGCTCCACACATAACACAGCCCCATGATCGGCGGCGTATTCAGCCAGCCCACGCAGCTGCTTGACCAGCAGGTCCGTATCCTTCGCCCGTTCCTCCGCCGTCATCTGCCACACACGGCCCACAGATGAATAGAGTGGGCCAACCAGATTGGTGCCGCCGAGGGTTGCCACCGCGTCAATGCAGTGCCTGAGGTACGCGACACCATTGTCACGAATGTGCTGCTCAGGATGGATCAGGTCGCGATCCGGCCCCATCGCCGCGCAGACACTGACCTCCAGGCCGTTGTCGCGCAGAATGGCCGCCGCGCGTGCATAGTCGACATCCTCTGTACCTTCGATGGGCACCTCAAACCAATCAAAGCCCATCTCCGCTACTTGCGGAGCCAGTTTCATGATCCCGTCCGTTGTCAGGGGCGAGACCCAAACCCAAGTGTTTACGCCAAATTTCATTTCATTATCTCCAAAGTATTGATAGATGATGGTGCCCCGCGCGGGCATGACATGCCCCGATGCGGACACCATCCGTATCGAAGAAATGCAGTCTTTGGCTGGCAATGTCGAACTTGATCTGATCGCCAATTTTTAAGTCAATGATTCCCGACACGGTGCTTAACAGCGTCCGTTCGCCGGTCTTGATATGGACAACGGTTTCGACGCCCAGCGGTTCAGTCAAAACTACTTCACCTACCAGTTGACCGTCCCCGGTGGGATTGACATCCTCAGGACGCACCCCCAACAAGAACGACTCCGGCAGTGGACAATCCTCAGGGATCGGCAGGCGAATCTCGCTGTCAACGACATACAACATACCGTTTTCGCAGACCGCTTGCACCAGGTTAATACGCGGTGTGCCGACAATCTGCGCCACAAAAGTAGTCGCCGGGCTGTCGTATATGTCCGTAGGCGTTCCTATCTGCACGATGCGGCCTTCATTCAGCACTCCGATCCGATCCGCCATCGTGAGCGCCTCAATCTGATCATGGGTTACGAACAACGTTGTGCTGCCTTCGGTCTTTTGAAGATGCTGCAATTCAACGCGAAGGGCTTCACGCAGTTTTGCGTCCAGGTTGGAGAGCAGCTCGTCCATCAAGAAAATGCGTGGGCGGCGCACCAATGCCCGCCCAATGGACACACGCTGCATCTCACCCCCCGACAAGTGAGCAGTCTTTCGCTCCAGCAAGCGCGAAATCCGCAACTTCTCCGCCAGGTTGCGCACACGCTGATCAATGGCCTCCTTGGACAAACGGCGGAGTGGCGACCGCAGCGGAAACGCCAGGTTGTCATACACGGTCTTGTTCGGGTAAAGCGAATACTGCTGGAACACAAAAGCAACATTGCGGTCGGCAGGCGTGAACGCATTGACGTTCTCACCATCGAAGATCACATCGCCCTCTTCCTGCCTGGCTAAACCGGCAATGATGCGCAATGTCGTGGTTTTTCCGGCTCCGGTCGGCCCCAGCAGCACGAAAAACTCACCATCCTTAACCGTAAACGAGACATCCTGCAGCGCGGTAACGTCTTTAAATCGCTTGGTGATGTGTTGCAAGACCACATTGCTCATCAGTCCACCACCTTCCGAATGGCCATCTCACTGGTTGGATCAAAGAAGCGCACCATGTCCGGCGTGAGGCAGAAGCGCTGCGTCCAATTGACTATGACGAAATGTATTGCGTGTATTACGAGAAAAAAGGGCACTGCGCCCCTTCTCGATTTTTCCTGCGTCTAGCCAGGCGACACCCTCATTAGTGCTTGCCGCAGCAATGCTTATATTTCCGCCTGCTCCCACACGGGCACGGCTCGTTGCGCCCGACGCCCTTCAAGCGTTGCGCATGTTCCGCTGCTTCTCGCGCCAGATGAAACATGATATTGGCCGGAGGTCGTGCAGCGCGCAATTCCGCAGCCATGAACTGCATAGCCCGATCGATATACCGGAAGAACAATTGATATCCCTCACATAACCAGTTCAATCCCGGTTCACCATCGGAGGTTGGTAATAGACGGTTCTTCGGACACCCGCCGTTGCATACAAAACGCACATCACATGTGCGACACATGCGCGGCAAGGTACGGTGTTTGGCCCGCCCGAACGCGTTTTGGCCCTCGGACTGAACCAACTCAACCAGGGGCGTTTTTAGAATATTTCCCAAACGATACGACGGTTCTACAAAGTGATCGCAGCAGAACAGGTCCCCATTGTGTTCAAGAACCAGGGCGGTGCCGCAGGTTTTTTCGAAGACACACAGTCCGGGAGCCTGGCCGACCCACGCCGCCAGTGCCGCATCGAAGATCTGCACATATATCCTGCCTACATCACGCCGTACCCATTCGTCAAATACCGAAATCAAAAAACGTCCGTAGTCCCGTCCGCGCACCGAGCGACCGGTCACCGCTGCGTTATGGCCAGATTGGGCAGCATTGTTTCGCTCAACGATAGGAATGAACTGGATGAACTGCGCCTGGGCATCATCACGTAAGAAGCGATAGACTTCCAGGCCATGACTGCTGTTAGCGGCATGCACCGTCACCAGGACATTAAACGTGACGTCATGCTTCTTAAGTAGCTCAACGCCGAGCATGACGCGGCCAAAGGTTGGATTCCCGCCCTTATCTACACGGTACATGTTGTGCAATTCGCGCAGCCCATCCAGACTGATGCCGATCAGGAAATCATATTCTTTGAAGAAAGCGCACCACTCGTCGTCGAGTAACACACCGTTCGTTTGCAGCGTATTGTGGATCCGCATCCCGGGCCTGGCGTACTGCTGCTGGTATGCAACAGCCTGTCGAAAGAAGTCGAGGCCCATTAGCGTTGGTTCGCCACCCTGCCATGTGAACATCACCTCAGGCACCGGCTGCGCTTCGATGTACTGCCGCGTGTAATTCTCCAGCAACGCATCGGACATGCGAAACGCGCTATCAGGATAAAGCTGCGCTTTCGGCAAGTAGTAGCAGTAGTGACAGTCTAGATTGCAAAGTGGGCCGCACGGCTTGAGCATCACATGAAATGGATGGACAGCAGGCGCAGACTGTAGAAATGTGTTCATCAATTGTGTGTCGTTCGCATAATACGCTCTATGTGGAATTAAAAACTGCAATCAGTCGAACATTGAAACGGTTGGATATCGATGCCATAGTGGCGACGTAGCAGGTGCCGCAGCAAATGGGAAGTCACTTTGACAATCACACGCGTGACCAGACCGACAACGGTTTTGGCCAGCAGGCGTTCCAGATAGCGACCCGTGGTTTGAATCTCGTGAAACACACCTTCGATACGCTCACGCACGCTGTTGAGCAAGCGTTCAAAGCCTGCCGGATGTTGGATGATCTGATTCACCCGCCTGGGTGTCGTGATGTGATTGCCGGTTTGCTGCTCGATTTGCGTCTGCCATTCGTCGCCCAGAAAACCTTTGTCACCCACAATCTGGGCGTTGGTCAATCGATCCAAGACGGTTTCAGCCGCTTGGCGTTCATCCACGTTGGCCAGGACCAACTCGTACAGGACCGGCAGGCCATCCAGGGTCGTGACCATCACCAGTTTGTAGCCGAAGTAGTGCAGGTTGCGGCTGGCATACGCGGCGCTGCCCGCAAAGTCACTGCGCGACTTGCTGCGCTTGTAGCCGACGACGGGGATCGGTTTGGTGTCGATCAGAAAGTGGTCGGCGTGCTCAATCCCCAGCTCAACCAACCAATCGCACCGCAGCGCCTCGACGATCAGGCGCAAACTGCGTGCTCGACGATTGAATTGGCTCTGGTCCAGCAGCTTGGGAAACAGCGCCGTGTGGTTGGCACGGATGTAACCCACAAACTGTTGTTCACCCGGATAGGGGATGAAGTCTTCGGCCAACATCAATGTGATCATCTCGCTATCGCTGAACGCTGGCTTCGCGCCCGGCTTCCCTTGCAGCAGTAAGTGCCCTTTGGCTTGATACCAATCATAGTTGGTTTCGCCACTTGCTATCTTTGGAAAACAGCCCTTTTTTGTCAACTCATTTCACATAGAGCGTATCACCGTTGGTATCACAACGCCTGTGGTGGCTACGTTGCACGTCCGTTCGAAAGCCAGGGAGAATGCAAGCTCAGATGAGTGATGTATAGGCCACGCGCGCAGGCTTACTCCGCAGCATCCAGGCCCAGCCAACGAAACGCCTCGCTCGAAATGCCGTTGTAGAGGTCATGCAGGGCATGGCCCAGATTACCCGGCGGCGGCCCCAACTGGCGCAGGACCGGCAGCGCATCCGGTTGCAGCGGTACGGGCCGGATCAGGTTGTGCGTCGGCCCATTCCAGAACACCGACAAATCCGCCTCCAATGGCGGTGTATCGGCGGTCGTCGAGACGTTGGCGTCACCGTTCACCGCCGTGCTGCGGTGACTGCGCAGGGCAGCCAGGACCTGTTCGCGCGTGCGTCCACGCAGGTGAAACAGGATGAAGGGGTCGGCGTCCAACTGCTCGGCCAGCAGGTAGTACACTGCCGCCGCATGTTTGCACGGATCGCCCCAGTCCGGGCACGAACACGTGAACAGGATATCCTTCAGGCTGCGCGGAAACAGCGAGAGTCCGGCGTCCTGAAAAATGGCTTCGATATCGGCGGGCATTTCTCCGGCGAGCAGTTTGGCGGCGTAGATGGCCTGCGATGATAGCGCAGCTAACGCGCGCTGCCATTCGGTATCGTTGAAGGTCTTCAACTCGACTGCGGTACGATAAGCGTATCCATACGACCCCTGGACCTGGGCAAAGGTCAAGCCGTGCCCCATCTCCAGGCGCAGCACCGAGCCGTTGCGCGCATACCGCTTGCCGCGCTCCAACCGGCCACTCACGCCCAGCCGCTCTAGCGCCGCCACCCACTGCTGCCCCCACCACTCCCGGCCAATCGGACCGCGTTTGCTCACAGCTTTTACCGGGCCGCCCAGGATGATGGCTTCGGGCGGCGTCTCGTAGTCGCTCAGGGTGTAGTCGTCGATTTCCGGTTCGTCGTCGTAGTCATTCCACCAACTCATGCTTCACCCTCCATCACATCCCGCCGCAGCGCGACCAGGTCGTGCAGTTCCGCCGTGCTCATTTCCGACAGCCAGCTTTCACCCTCACCGACAATGCTCTCAGCCAGCGCTTGCTTGTGCTCGATCAGTTCGTCGATGCGTTCTTCGAGCGTGCCCAGGCAGACGAACTTATGCACCTGCACGTTTTTCGTCTGCCCGATGCGAAACGCGCGGTCGGTCGCCTGGTTTTCGACTGCCGGGTTATACCAGCGATCATAGTGAAACACGTGATTGGCCTGGGTCAGATTCAAGCCCGTGCCGCCCGCCTTGAGCGACAGCACAAACACCGTCGGCCCGCGCGGAGCCTGAAACTGCCGGACCATTTCCTGGCGCTTGGTGGCCGGTGTGCCGCCGTGCAGAAACAGCACTTCATCCACGAACAGCTCGCGCAGGTAGGCTTGCAGATGCCCGCCCATCTGGGCGTACTGGGTGAAGATCAGCGCCCGGTCGCTGCTGGCGAAGACTTCTTCGAGCATCTCGGTCAGGCGCGTCAGCTTGCCGCTGCGCTCACCCAACGCCGCCACGCCCAACGCGTCGCCTTCCTTCAGGAACTGGGCCGGGTGGTTACAGATTTGTTTGAGCCGGGTCAACATGCGCAGGATACTGCCCCGCCGTGCCATGTCGTCTTCGGCAGTCTCGACTGCTTCCATTTCTTCGCGCACGGCGGCTTCATACAGGGTGGCCTGTTCGGGGGTCAGCCCGCAGTAGACCTTGTTCTCAAACTTGTCCGGCAGGTCATCGATGATGTTGGAGTCGGTCTTCAGGCGGCGCAGGATGAACGGTGCGGTCAACTGGCGCAGGACAGCAGCGGCCTGCTGGTCGCCGTAGCGTTCAATCGGCAGGCTGAACTGCTGGCGGAAAGTGTCCCGCGCACCGAGATAGCCCGGATTGAGGAACTGGGAAATCGACCAGAGTTCGCTGAGGCGATTTTCAACGGGCGTGCCGGTCAGCGCCAAGCGCATATCTGCCGGTAACGCGCGGGCGGCCTGCGCCTGCTTGGTGACAGGGTTCTTGATGTTCTGCGCTTCATCGAGGGTCACGCTGGACCACGACACCCCTTCTAGCGTTTCCCGGTCACGGTGGATCAGCGCGTAACTGGTCAGCACCACGTCGGTTTTTTGCGCGGACCGCGTGAAGTCTTCGCCCTGCAAGCGCTGTGGCCCGTGATGGCTGATGACCTTGAGCGACGGGGCAAAGCGGCTGAGTTCATGCCGCCAGTTGCCCACAACCGAGGTAGGACACACCAGTAACGCGGGGCGATCCACCCCCAGCACGGCTCGTTCATACAGCCAGAAGGCAATCGTCTGAATCGTCTTGCCGAGGCCCATATCATCGGCCAGGCACGCGCCAAGCCCCATCTGCTGCATCTGGGTCAGCCAGCCAAACCCGCGCTGCTGATAGGGGCGCAACGTCGCTTTGAGCGTGTCCGGTACGTCAGGCGCAGCACTGGTATCCGGCTGGCGCAGGCGCTCCAGGAAGTCAGACAGCCACCCCTCAAGCTCAGTTTCGTCAAGCTCCAGCCCGGCGGGCACGTCGATGCCGTTGGCCCCGGTGGTCAACTTGAGCGCGTCGAGGATGCCCATTTCGCCTTCGGTTTGCTGCGCGTCGAAGAACCTGAGCGCCGCTTCGATCTGGTCGGGGTCCAGCGTCACCCATTCGCCGCGAAAGCGCACCAACGGCTGCTTGAGCGCCACCAACTGCTCGAACTCCGCCCGGCTGATGTGTTCGCCGCCCAGCGAGAGTTCCCATTGGTAGCCAATCACCGCGTCGTGGGTTAGGAAACCGCTCGGTTCCTCCGCCTGTCCCTTCAGGCGGGCTTTGGCTTTCAGGCGGGCAGTGCGCTTTGCCCACCAGTTCGGCACGAGTACGCCAAAGTGGCTGGCTTCCAGCAGGGGGGCCGCTTCCACCAGAAACATGTAGGCTTCCTCACGATCCAGGCTGACCCCGACCGGGCTGGCCTGGCGCAGGCTGCGCTCGACGGGCGGGAACAGGCGCGACGCCACGCCTAGCGCAGCCAGCAGTTTTTCCTGGGGCTGGTCGAAGCGGTGTTCGAGATACGTCAGCGTGCTGCCGGTCGAAGACCAGACCGTTCTGGCTTCCACCAGCAGGCTGGGATCGTCGGCGGCTTGCAGCAGGTAGTGCAGCGGCCAGTGGTCGTCATCTTCGGCGGGTTCGTCCAGCCGGAAGCACACCCGAAACGTGCCGAACCCCGCCCCTTCCAGTCCTTCGTGCCAGCGCTGCCACGTGGCAAACAGCGCCGCCTGTTCCTTGAGGGAACCGGTCAGCGTGGGATTGGAGCTGGTCAAAGCGCTCAGCCAGGGCGAGCGCGGCAGCAGTTTCTGGATCGGCTTGAGCCAGGCCGCGCCCGGCGTCTGGCTGTCATACGCTTCACGGATGAACGCATCCGTCGCCGTGCCCAGGAAATCCTCTAGCAGCGCGCGCGGTGGGGAAGCCTGCGCAGGGTCATCCACCATCGCCCGGCACAGCGGCGGCATGGTCGCCGTGAGCTGGGCGAGCAGATCGCGATCGGGCAGCGGCTCCCAGTGCGCCAGATAGCGCGTGCCTTGCTGCTTGAGCGCGGGCAGATAGCGCTGCTCAATCAGGCCGTTCATGACCAGCAGGGCCGCCTGCTGCCAGAAAGCCAGGTCGCTGCCCAGCGTGAACCCGGCCTGACGCTCGCCGGGTAGGGGCAGTTGAATCAGGAAGTCGAGCAGGTCCGTGACGCTGAGGGTTACGGCGGCTAGGTCCCAGACCAGCAGCGACGGGTCGCCTTCTAACGGTGGCCAACCAGCAGCTTCGGCTTCCGGCGAGGGCTGCGGCTGTTTGCCTGCGCCCGGCAGGTGCAGCGTCACCGGCAGGCCATCCGGCGCGCTGTCCGTTGTGAACTGGTCCAGGTAGCGCAGCCAGTGATCGGGCGACAATGCAAAGGGATGCGGCGCGGTGCGTCCCCGCCGCCCTTTGCGGTAGGCGGGTTCGGTGGTGGTATCTTCGCCCCACAGGGCAAAACGTTTATGGGTCGGCAGCCAGGTGCCGTGCAGAATGTGCATAATCCTCGTCCGTGCATCACATGTTACTGGCCCACTATTGTAACACAGCTTGCCGTTGGCGGGGCAGTCGGATGAGGGACTCCGTACCAGGTGAAACGGGTAAGATTTACCTTAATTCGGCTGGAGCGTACCGAAAAACACCTGCCACGCCAATAGTGACTTGGCTACTAGCGAGAGCACAATATACGCTTTTTCGCCGTAAATGTAGTCACGCCAACGTCCGATCTGCTTATATTGCAGCACCATGTTGACCGCAAACACGTTGAAAAAAAGGAAGAGTGAGACATAAATCGCATACACGAAATTGGGAACTTGTTCGCCACTCGTGACCGAGCCGACAAAATAGATGCCGATTGCGATCCATGGCACAATGCCCGCAATTGAGCCAAAAATGAATGCTGTCCAGTCCGTTTTGTCGGTCGTTTGATTGTGCAGTTCCATCATCCAGCCAAACAGGATCATCATGGCATTGAGTGTGAAGATGAGCAGCAAAGTGGCGATATCATACATCCCGAACAGCATCGCAATCGCCACGATCATGACCGAAGAACTGAACGAGTACTCAATCCACCGCGCGTAATTGGCTCCCTTTTTCAAGTTGCGTGTATACCAGCCATAAATACCTGGGGTTGAGATAAGAAAATGCGCAAGGGCGGACATGAAAAGAAATGCCGCGACCAACGGAGCCAACGGAAGATCGAAGGCAGTCTCGAGATTGGATACTAGTTTGTCGGTTGTTTCATCGTATTCCAGAAACGATGTGGTGACTGGCAGCTTGAAATCCAGATCGCTGATGACCAGCATCAGCAATCCCTGGGCAAAATGGAACACCCCCATGAACAGATTGAAACGGCGCAAATTGCGGAATCGTTCTTCACCAATAGTGGACATACGCTCACTTCTCCTCAATGTGTGAAACAACCCAGTCCGGTTCGGTAGTTATAGATCGAGATCGCTATTTTCGCCAGTTTGATAGTGCGTCAGGATGGCCTGAGCGACTATTTGTGGTGATTTGGCATTTGCTGGTTTTTTGGATACTTCGCGCTGGCACGTGCACGCATCGCGCCGACGGTGATCCAGGCGTATCTGGGTCACTCGAACATCAATACGACCATAGGCTATTGCACTGCCGTCGATGACACCGACCTCCATGCTGTAGGTCGACTGCTGGCATCGGGGGGGGGGGAATCAGAAAAACCCGCTCCGGAAATCATCCCATTTCCACGAACGGGTTAATCAAGAATAGAGTGCTAAAGTGATCCAAAATTGGACCGAAAGCTGTCGGGGCGCCCGGATTTGAACCGGGGACCTCACCGACCCGAACGGTGCGCGCTAGCCAAACTGCGCCACGCCCCGAAGCGACTAGTAGTTTACCTTACGCCCTGCGACTTGACAAGGGCGAGTCGGGCCAAAATTGCACCTGGGGCAGCCGGACAGCGCTCGCGCCCCTGATCTATGCCGGACAGATGCTCGTCATCCCGTCGTAACCCAGCGTTTTCGCGTACTGATGCTTCGATGGGCCTTGCTCTCGGAGCGTTTTTGTTTTCATTTTCGCCCTGCCATCCGGCGGCGGATCAACTGTGCGACACCCTGCACATCGTCGCGGTCGAACTGCGGGATGGTGTCCGGCAGGGCCAGCGCCTCGTCGGTGACGACCGCCAGCAGTTCAGATGGTGCACATAGCAACTGCCCGGCCTCACCATCGGCGGCAGCCCGCGCGGCGCGATGAATTTCGATTTTCGGATACTCACCGCGTTTGTAGCCGTCGGTCAGCACCAGGTCCATTGCGCCCAGATACCGTCGGATGACGGCGTCAATATCGTCGGTGGCATTGCCGGCGATAAAGACGGCGGTCTGGACGGAACTGGCGCCCACCACCACCTCCGCCCCGGCTTGTGAGAGGCGCGAGGTGTCTTTGCCGGGGACATCAAAGGGGGTGGCGTGGGCGTGGTGCTTCAGCACACCCACCCGCAACTCCAGGGCTTTTAACACGGGCACGAGGTGTTCCAGGAAGGTTGTTTTGCCAGACCCGGACCGGGCGACAATGGAGACGACAAGCGGCAGCGCTGGCGGGTGAGCCATACCGGTTCCTTTCGGCATCACGAACGACGGTTAAATATGCGCAAGCAGCACCAGGCTGAGCACGGATACCCCGCAACCGACGATGATCAACAGGTCGAGTTTGCCCTGCTTCAGGGGATGTGCGCGGGCACGTTCCGGCGAAAAGGCCCGGGTTTCGGCAGCCAGGGCGATATCTTCGGCCCGGCGTAACGCATTGGTGATCACCGTGACCAGGAAACAACTGATCCCACGCCAGCGTTGTGCCCGCAAGCCGCCGCGCATACGTAAACTATACCACGCATGCTGGCTGGATTGCCGCAAGCTGGGGAGCAGGTTGACGGCAATCCCCAGCGAGAAGCCCAGCCCCTTCATCCCGACCCGTTCCAGCAGGCCGGCTACTTCGGTGATGTCCACCGTGCGCGAGAAGATGTCGATCACCAGGATCACGACCGCCGCCCGCAGCGCCATCCGCAGCCCGACCAGCACACCGGTCGTCGACAACGGCACGCTGAATAATGCGGTGTCGTGCTGATGCATCCACAGCGCATGGGGCAGGATCAGCAGCCCGAACAGGAACAGCCAGCGCAGCCGGAGCAGCCGCCGTAAAGCCGCAGGGTAGGCCAGCCCGCCAACAGCGAACACCAGGCACGCCATCAGTGGGCTGTATGCCGGCGGCAAAGCAAAAACGATGCCCAACGTCCAGATCATCAGCGCCAGATGGCCCAGGGTGCCGACTTTCCGGGCGTGTGATGCTGTGTGGGTTGGCGATTGGGGGGCGTGTTGTTTTTGCTTCGACACTTCAATCATTTGGTTACCTCAATCCTGGCGAGTTGGCGCGGATTTAGCTGGCCTTCCTGCTCCGGCAGCACCATGCGGAATGTGCCGTCATCGTCGCTCAGCGCGTCACCGTTGGCCTGTTGGTAGGCGACAAGCGTATCGTCTTTGGTGAACAGCTCTGGCTCGTAATTGGCGCTGAAGCCGTCGGTCGCGGTGGCCTTGACCACCCGCAGATTGGCGGGGTCAAAACCGGCATCTTCGAGCAAGACGGCAAGCTGCACGCCCGTGTATTCGACATCCTCGAAGGTTGCGTTGGTAGCGGGGAGTTCTTTGAGGTCTTCGGGCGAATACGTCTTGGTTGTTGAGCCATCGGTAACCTCCAGGACGTCGCCATCGCCCGGCGAATCATCCTCCGCGCAGCCTACGAGAACCAGCACGATGATCACCAAAAAGGTCACGATCCGTAAGTCTTTCATTGTTCCTCCTAAAAAGTTCGATTAAGAATGTTGTGTGTCGAGCCAGCGGCTGCCATTGAGCCGGGTCCAGACGGTTTGCCCGGTACGCCAGCCCAGCAGCCCGGCGATAACACCAATGCCAAAATGTACTGTGCTCATGATCAGAAACAGCCACACGCCGATAGAAGCGTCGATATTGAGCACGCGCTCACCCTGATCGAGCGTGTCCAGCCAGATCACGAACATGTCGCGCCCGACGATCAGCCCCTGCGTGACGAAGGGATGGACCAGGGTCCACGTCACGCCCAGCCCCCCGGCCAGCCCGAACGCGATCCGGCTGGGCCGGCGCAGCACGCTGAGCACGATGTCGGCCAGCAGCGCTTCCATGAAGATGCCAAACATCGGCCAGATGACGATGCCGCCCAGTCCGAACATTTTCAGCAGGGCGGTGATCACGCCGATGAATAGGGTGGCGCCTGGCTTGTTGACAAACAAACGGCCCACCAGGGCAATCGCCAGCCCGGTCGCCGACAAAAACGTGCCGGTCATCGGTACGTTTAGCAGGTGCAGCACCGAGCCAAGCGACATTTCAATGGCTCCCCACAGGGACCCAAAGATCGCCAGAGTAACCAGTTCACGCGCAGTGAAACGCATTAAGAACCTCCTTCCTAAAGTGTCCTTCGGACGTAATGCGCCCGGCTTGCATGACGATTACGCGCCGCGCATAACGACAAACCAATTCGTAGTCATGCGTAATCAGTAAAACGGTTGCCCCTTGTTGATTCAGCTCCACCAAAAAATCCATCAGTTGTTTGAGGTGACCCCAATCCTGGCCCGCCGTCGGTTCATCCAGGATGATCAACTGCGGGCGGAGCGCCAGACACGCGGCCAGCGTGGTCCGCTGCTGCTGCCCGACCGACAACGTCAGGGGAGGCCGGGCGCGTAAATCCAACAGGTCGGTTTCGGCCAGCGTTTGCCGGTGGCGTTCGGCGTCGAACATGCGGTAATTGCGTGGGCCGAACGCGACTTCTTCCTCGACCGTGTCGGTGAACAGCTGGTCGGCAGGGTTTTGGAACAGCAGGGTGATATCCCGGCCTGGGCGGGGTTTTTGGCCGGTCTGGAAGCGTACCTGCCCCTGCATGGGCTTGAGCAGCCCGGCGATCAACAGCCCCAGCGTGGATTTCCCCGCCCCATTATCGCCGACCAGGGCCGTAAATTCCCCGGGATAGAGCGCCAGATCAATATCGTCGATCACCGGGTCCTGCCCATAGCCCGCCGCGGCACGGCGGACTTCGATCAGCGGCGCTGCGCCATTGGACGCTGGCGCGGTCGGCGGTTGCAAGAGTGTTGACCAGGGCTGGATCGCCTCGCGGCTGCCGGTGCGCAGCCCCCAGCGCTGCAGCACATCGGCATCGGACAGCAAGCGGTGCGGGACGTCATCCAGCACGACACGTCCTTCGTCCAGCACGACCAGGCGGTCGGCCAGGCTGGCCACTTCGCCCAGCCGGTGCTCGATCAGGATCATGGTCAACCCGAGTTGTTCGCGCATGGTGTGCAGCGTATGGAGCACCTGCCGGGTGCCGGGCAAGTCCAGCGAGGCGGTGGGTTCGTCCAGCACCAGGATCGACGGTTGCAGCGCCAGCACACTGGCAATGGCTACGCGCTGCTGCTGCCCGCGTGAAAGCTCGGCGGGCCGGCGGTCGTGAAAATCTGGCAGCCCCACCACGTCCAGCGCCCAATCGACGCGCCGGGCGACCAGCGCCTCATCATAACCATGATTGCGCAGCCCAAACGCGATCTCGTCTGCCACGCGCAGGTGGAAAAGCTGCGAGGACGGATTCTGGAACACCACGCCCACATGCTCGGCCAGTTCGGCGATGGTGCGGTCGCGCGTGTTCTGTCCCGCGACCCACGCTGTGCCGCTTAATGCGGCAGGGATGGCGTGCGGGATCAGCCCTGTGATCACCCGTGCGAACGTGCTCTTGCCACAGCCCGAAGGCCCGGCCAGCAGCACACTCGTACCCGGCTCAATCGTCAGGGAGACATCGTCCAGTGCCCGGATGGCCCTGTAATCGACGGTCAGGTTTTGCGTCCGGATCATGTACGTGCTCCTCTATAAAACAAGAATGCCAGCGGAGAAGCTGGCATTGCGAGAAAAAAATCTCATAAGCGCTCAGGTTCTCCTTTCCAATTCGATCCTGACATGCGTCAAGACGTCGGGAGGCTGCCGCGTTTCCGCCGTGCAACCCTGGCCTTTCCGGTGGTGCCGGAAAAACCCCTCAGTTGAGGTCGATCTACCGGCCCTGGCAAGCTGCTGTAGGCCGCTAGATTCAGAGAAATCAGTTGTATGGTTTACGGATACCTAGCGCATGATCTCACGTCCTTTTCCGGCGCATCTTGGCCGGCAGCTGCGATCCAAACGGGTGCTGCCGGCGGAACTCGCACACAGGGCACAGCCCACGGTCGGAAAGCTGGCCTGCGGTGCGCGTGCCGCATTTCTGGCAGCGCTGGAATGTTCCACTGTGGATAATGGTATGCTCGTCAGCAACGATATCGGCGACGAATGGGACAGGATTGTGATACAGCGCGTCTACATCGCACAAATGGAGGCAGGCGTCGCAGCCTGTACAGGCCGACGGCAAAAAGGCCAGGACAAATTCGTCGGTATCGTCATTAAGCACTAATTGCAGTGCCCCGGTAGGGCACACTTCGGCGCAGACCCCGCACGCGGTACATGCTGGCCCTGCTCCGAGCGTGCTGAACGCCTGGCCAGCCAGCGGGGCCGGGCACAAGGCCTGCGGATGAACCGGAGGCAGCAGCGCGAGCGCCCGCTGCAGGCGGCGGCGCTCCAGTGGGGGATAGCGTCGCCCCGGCGTGTCCGCATCGCCCAGATCGTCCGCCAGCAGTGCATCGGCAGCGGGATTGTCGGCTTCTGTGTTGAAGATCGCGCGGAAAAGCTGCCGCCTGCCAACCAGCGGCTTGTCCGCCTCGACGACGGGGCGCGGCTGCATGGTCCGGTCTGGCAGCACAACGGCGACGGCGTCGGCACGCTCCCACGCCTTTAGAATCCGCTGTGCTTTTTCAACGTTCAGGTCGATCGTTTGTCTGGCTGCTGCCAACGGGCAATCCGCGCAGGCATCGGTGCGCACTGCGACATGCGCCACGCCCAGCGCGGCCAGCCCGACATACACGGACGGGCCAAGCGCCGCCAGACACCCGGAGGTGCTCAGCGCAATGTCCGTCTGTGGTGGCCCTGTTTCTGGTTGAGGATGCCGCGCGCACAGCAACTCGAGCGTTTGTCCGTCTGCCAGGTGTTTGGCAAAACGCAGCACCTCCGCTGCGCCGGTGGGGCCGGAAAAAGCCCCTACTGGACACAACGGCAGACATACGCCGCATGCCACGCAGGCTTCGTTATCGAATATGATCCCGTCATCAGCGAACTGCAGCGCGCCCGCCGGGCAGGCTTCCACGCAGAGATCGCATGTTGCGAAGGGGTCCCGTTCGTGGAGACAGCGTGCCGGTGCAAAAACGATATCCGGCCCGTCTGTTGTCCCGAAGCGTTCAAGCGCAGCCAGCATAGTCTCTATTTGACCTCTTCAGGCTCGACCTCCAAATTAAACAACTGGGCCGCCATGTTTAGTGTGTCGAGGCCCAGGTGGGCGACGCCCTGGTAGTACTCAGTTTGGGCGTTGTCGATAATCCGCTGCAAGCAGAGCGGTGCCCAGCGCAGCAGATGTTCTTCTAAAAAGTCGCTTTGGGCCTGGAGAAGCTGGTCCAGGGCGGTGTGGTCTTCCTGCTCAAGCGCGCACATCCCGACGCTACATAGATGGACCATGAACGCGAATTCCAGCCCGATATGATCGTCTGGTTCGCGCTGCTTGGTCGGGGCCTGTAACCCAAACCGGCGATAAAACGCGCGTACTTCCAGCGTTTGCTCGTCGAAGATCAGCTTTTCTTTGCTCAGGTAGACCGATTCCCAGGGATAGGCGAGTAAAGGACCCGGCCCTACAAACAGCGCGTTGAAGTCGTTGTGGAGGGCAGTGTGTTGGTCGGCTGTCCACTGGTCGCCGAATGATTTCAGCAGCGACAGGCCGGTTTGCGCAGTGGCTGTGTTGTTGCCAAGCGGCCAGTCTGAGAAGAGATCGTCCTTGAACAACGCATTGATGAACTCAACTTCTGGCGGCTGGTACAGTGCCTTGCTCAAAAAGCCGTAGGCCAATGCAAAAGCAGGTAGTTTTGTTTGCCAGTCGTGTGTGGCGATCGTTTGGTTTGGTTGCTCGCCTGGACCCATACTATTCCTTTCTAGAAAACGAAGTAGTGCGATGGACGGGGCTGGCCAGCCAGCTTATGACCCGGCCAACCCCGCGAAAAACAACGTTCACCGCTTGGTTCGTCGCCTGGGGAACAGGCTAGATACCAATCGTGGTTTTCGTTGCATAGAACAGGAAGCGCCCCATCACCTCGGCGATGAGCACCAGAGCAAAGGCGGAGTACGCCAGGTTGCTCATCACGCGCTCGCGGCCTGCGCTGATGGTGTTCCCATAGATGAACGCACCCAACACCACTGCGCCGAAGAAGGACAACACCAACCGGACCCCAAAGACCCAGCCGTAGTCCTCGATCATCATGTTCACGCTTTCGACGGCGGCGTTTGAGTCGCTGTTCGACAGGTACGACACGTTCAGGGGGATGACCACGAAGTGGATCCCCACCAGGATCACGGACGCCAATGCCAGCCAGCGTAGGGATGACCGCATCAGGTCGCGCAGCGAATCCGCCTCGGCGGTTCCCTTGCGCTGCATATAGGCGTGGTTGGCCACGAATGCAGCCCCTACCGCCAGCGCGCCCAGCAAGAAAGTAGTGGTGAAGAACGAAACAGGGGTTGCCGCCGTATCCCAGGCCGGCGTCGTGCGCAGCATATAGATCTGTGCCATGCTGTAAACCAGCGCAACGCCGATGATGGCGGCCACGATAGCGACCGCACTACGGATCTGGAAGGTCGCGATTTTGCGCCACTGCATGATGGCGAACACGCCGCCCACGACGATAAACGCCAGGGTGAACGTGATCTCCCGGCTGAGCCAGGACGATCCAAAATTCGAGACGGCCCGGAAGGAATTCACAGGGCTTCCCAGGTGGAACAACGATGCAATCGTGCCCAGGATCAGCACCGGGCCAATGGCGAGCAAAGCCCGATCACTGAGCCGGTCAGCATCCTCTTGCCCGGATTTGCTGCGGGCGAAGAAGTGCATGATGCCCAGTACGATGAACGAACCCACTGACATCTGTGCCAGAATGGTGTATATGATCAGTGCCCAGTCTTTGGCATTCATGGCGGCTAGACCTCCTCGGGATTGGCTAGTTCACCGATGTCTGCGTTGACGGGTTGGGTGTTGAGGTTGGGTTTGATGACTAACGCAGGTTCGGTTAACTTGGCTTCGGGCAAGGGCGCGATCTCGTTCAGGTCGCCGTATTTGGCGCGCAGGTCTTCGAGTTCGCCGAAGTCCAGCGCACGCGATGGACAGGCCGCTACACAGGCCGGCGGTTGCCCTTGCTCCAGGTAATCTTCACAGAATGTGCATTTGCCCATTTTGTTGGTGTCTTCGTTGTACTGTGGGGACGCATACGGGCAGGCCCACTCACAGTAACGGCACCCAATGCACTTGTCTTCGTCGATCAGCACCACGCCATCATCACGCTTTTCGATGGCGTTGGCCGGGCAGACTTCTTGGCAGATCGGTTTATCGCAGTGATTGCAGGCCACCGAAACGTAGTAGGAAAACACGTTTTGGTTGTAGCTGCCATCTTTGTTGAACGTCCATTCGCCACCCGTGTACTCGGGTACACGCCGCCAGTACAGGTCTGCCGGATGATCGTATTTATCCTGGCAGGCGATCTGGCAGGCTTTACAGCCGGTACACCGTGCGACGTCAAAATAGAAAGCTAGTTGACCACTCATGTGGTTTTCTCCTCCTTTACGCCTTCTCGACCTCTACCAGGTTCGTGTGCTGAGGGTTGGCCTTGGCGAGTGGAGAAGGCCTCATGGCTGTCAGGGTGTTGACACATCCCCCCTCATCTACCCCGTCGTCGTTAGGCTCGTACCAGGCACCTTGTGGGACAGAAATAACCCCAGGCGCAATCCGTGAGGTAACTTTGGCCGGTAGGCGCATTTTTCCCCGATCGTTGAAGACGTGGACCTTATCCCCGAGCTTGATGTCACGTTTTTCGGCATCGACGGGGTTGATCCAGACCTCTTGCGGGATCGCCTTCTTCAGCCATTCGACATTGCCATAGCTGGAGTGTGTGCGCTGCCGGTAGTGATGCCCGATCATTTGCAGCGGATACTGGTCACGCGAAACGTTCGGATCCGGGTCCCAGGCGGGGGCGAAGGTCGGGATAGCGGTGATCACCTCGTGTTCTTCAAGCTCCCATGTGTTGGCAATGTCCCACAAATCTTCAGAGAAGATCTCGATCTTGCCTGTTTTCGTGCGGAGTGGGTTATCTTCGGGGGCTTCGCGAAAGTCCTGATATGCAACCGACGGTTCGCCCTCGAACGCAACCTTGTAGATGCCCATTTCCTTGAAAGTCTGATAGTCGGGGAAGTCCGGATCGTTTTCGCGGGTTTGTTCCACGCACCATTCCAGCCATTCCTGGTGGGTGCGCCCTTCGGTGAATTGTTCTTCGACACCCAGCCGCTTGGCGATCTCGGTGCACATCTCGTATACAGGCTTGCACTCGAACATCGGCTCGATGGCTTTGCTGAGAGCAACGGCAAAGCCCATATTGCCGGCCCCGCCACGTGTCAGTTCGTTGGTTTCGTAGTTGGTGATGTCGGGCAGCAGGATATCGGCAACCTTGGCACTGGCCGTCATGTGGTTGTCAATAACGACGATCATCTCGCACTTGCTCTCGTCCTGCAGCAGTTCGATCGTGCCGTTTGAGTCGGAGTGCTGGTTGATGATGGTATTGCCGGCGTAGTTCCACATAAACTTGAGAGGGGCGCCGAGCTTGTCAGCACCGCGGACGCCGGCATTGAGGGCCGTCATTTCCGGGCCGTACTGGATAGCTTCGAACCACGTGAAGACCGAAATTGATGTCTCAACCGGGTTGTCTAGCGTGGGGAAGCCTTGCATACGTACCCCAAACCCGCCTTCGCCAACGCCGCTGTTGCCACCATGAATCCCGACGTTCCCAGTCAGGATTGCCAGCAGAGAAATTGCACGGCAGTTCTGTTCGCCATTGAAATGGCGCTGTGGTCCCAGCCCCTGGCTGATGAAGGTTGGCTTGGTCACTGCAATTTCGCGGGCCAGCCGGATGATGGTTTCGGCAGGAATCCCGGTGATTTCGGCAGCCCATTCCGGTGTTTTGGGGACTCCGTCGTCACCGTCACCCATGACGTAAGCTTTGTACGAGTTGCCCGACGGGATGCCTTCTGGCATGTGGTCTTCGTCGAAGCCCACGCAGTATGTATCCAGAAATTCCTGATCGTGCAGATCTTCGTTGATCATCACGTAAGCCATCGCCGTTACCAATGCCGCATCGGTGCCAGGCCGGATCGGAATCCACTCGTCAGCCACCGATACGGTGGTTTCAGAATAGCGTGGATCGATCACGATGATTTTCACATCGCTGATCTCTTTTAGCTGCTGGATGTGGTATACCTTGCCACCGCCACCGCCCATGCTGGTTTCGCATAGGTTGTTGCCAAAGTAGACCAGCAGCTTGCTGTTGACTATGTCCAGTATGCTGTTACTGCTGCGTCCACCATAGGTGAAGGGATGGGCGGTTGATGCCTGGGCCGAGCTGTAGGTACCGTAATGGTTCAGGTAGCCGCCGACGCAGTTCATCAGGCGCGCGATCGGGCTGGAGCCGGGCGGCCACGATTTGTGGACCGTGCCTCCCAGGGCACCTGTCGCATAGTTGATGTAGACTGCTTCGTTCCCATACTCATCAATGATGCGCTGGAGTTCGCTGGCAATGGTATCGTAGGCTTCTTCCCACGTGATACGCTCGAATTTGCCTTCGCCGCGTTTGCCCACACGCTTCATCGGGTATTTGAGCCGATCGGGGTTGTAGATCCGCTGGCGGACCGAGCGACCGCGTACACAGCACCGCATTTGGTGCTGACCATACTCATCGTCGCCCGTATTATCGGTTTCCACTTGTACGATCTCACCATCGCGTACGTGAAGCCTTAGCGGACAGCGGCTGCCACAGTTCACCAGGCAGGCGCTCCATACGATACTCTCATCCTCGGCGCGGGCTGCTGCTTCTTTGGCGGTGGGTTCCAGCCCAAATGACAGGCCACCTTTGGCCAACACGGCGGTCCCCCCCAGAGCAGCATTCCACTTCAAAAAGCTGCGGCGGTTGAGCACAGTGTTTGTCAGCGCCTTTTCGAGGAAGTTGTTATCACTCATGTGAGTGCTCCTCCTATTGCTTCTTGAACATATATCGAACTGAATATAAACGGGGAACAATGGAAAGATCTCAAATGGTTTACCTCCCAAATGCTTTACAAATTTGATATAAGCATACGGGAAGGCATACCTGCGCACATCACCCGATCGGGTGATATCGTCATCTATTCCGGGGGGATCTGGTCGACAATGCCGGACTGGATCGCATAGGCGGCGGCCTGCGTGCGGTTTTCCACACACAGCTTGGCGAGAATATTGCGCAAATGCACCTTGACCGTGTTTTCCGTGATGCACAGGGTTTCGGCAATTTGTGGGTTGCTGTGCCCTTTGACCACCAGGCGCAGGACGTCGATCTCGCGATGGGTCAGGTCTTCGCACGTTGGCAGTTCTAGCGCAGAATCCTGGTTGGTGGTGTGTTTGAGCAAGCGCGAAGCCATCGCGCGTGTCAGGACCGGTTCGCCATGCGCCACTGCGTTTAGCAAATCGAACAACTCGGTGGCGTCCAGGCTTTTGAGCAAATAGCCTGCCGCACCCAACTGCAACGCTTTTTGGATGTGACCATTTTGCTCGGAGGCGGTCAGGATGATGATCGCGATATCGTCCAGGGCTTGCTGGATCGTCAGGGCGGCTTCCAGGCCATCGCAATCTGGCATGAAGATATCCATCAGCACGACATCGGGCTGGTGCTGCTTGGCCAATGCGATCGCCTCGCAGCCCGTTTCGGCCTCGTCAACAACTGTTACCAGGTTGCGTCGCGTGTTCAGCAGGCTGATCAAGCCCTGACGGAACAGGCGATGATCATCGGCCACGATAGCTTTTAGCGGAAGGTTACGCATAGCGACATTCTCTCCATCTCAAACAACAATTCTAGGGCGCTAATGGCAGTTGGATCGTGACGTGCGTGCCGTGACCAAGTCGTGCGTCAACGTCGAATGCGCCTCCCACGCTTTCGGCACGCTCACGCATCGTCTGCAAGCCAAAATCACGTTTAGGTGTGTCTGGGTCGAACCCGATTCCGTCGTCGATAATGCGGATGTGCAGGTGTCCGTTGTTGGCGGCGAAGTGAATGCGTACGCGCTGCGCGTTGGCGTGCTTGCGCACATTGGCCAGCGCTTCCTGGATAATGCGGACCAACTGCGTTTCGGCCAGGGGCGAAAGATGCGGCGTCTGGCTTAGTTCTTCCGAAAAGGAAGCGACGATGCCGGTTTCCGCGCTGAACTCCTGCACATATTCTTGCAGTGCCGGGATCAGGCCAGTGCCGTTGGCGAGTGTGGTGCGCAGGCAGAGAATGTTCTCGCGTACGTCGGCCTGGGCGCTGTCGATGCGCTGGCGGGCTGCGGCGAGTTGCTCCAGCACGCTGCCGGTTTCCCCTTGCCTGACCAGTGCTTGCAGCGTTTGCATTTCCAGATTTAGATACCCGAGGATTTGTGCCAGACCGTCGTGCATTTCGCGCGCAATGCGCGAGCGTTCCTCGATCACGGCCAGGGATTGCAGGCTGGCCGCCATCAAGGTATGTTGGACGGCGATCACGGCTTGATCGGCCAGATGGCTTAGCTTATTTTTCTGCGCTTTGTCGAACATGTCAGGCGTTTGGCTGACCACCCACAGCCCGCCCAGCGTGTCGTTTTCGAAGTTCAACGGCACGATGATGCCCGCGTGAATTTCGATGTCGATGATCGGGCAGTACCAGTGGGTACCCGGTGGGAAAATCTCTGCCTTGCCGGACCGTGTGGCATCCACCAGATATCCCTCTTCCACCTCAAGGCGCTGTGGCACCTGCCCGCTGCTGGCGAAGGCTTTGAGGATCAGTTTCTGATAGTCCTCCGACCATAAAGCTAGGGCGGCGGCGTCTGCGTCCAGGAATTCGCGCGCCACATTCACGATCTGGAGCAGTACATCGTCCAGGGGTTCCAATGTGGCGATCTGCTGGCTGATTTTGACCAGCGCCTCGACCCAGTTCTCAGCCAGTTCGCGGGCCTGCTTCTGCAGCGCCAATGTCTTGTGCTGGGCTTGCTCGCGTTCGGCACGCAGGTGCGCGAGCTGCTGCCGCCGGTCATCTTCAAAGACGCCCATCGCCCGGATGACCAGCAGCGTCACTCCCCAGGCGGTTGCCGCGCGCCAGGCCTGGGCCGGAACGCCGGTTAGTTCGGCCCAGGCTTCCTGGCTGAGCCAGGGAAACACCCCATACGCTGTTTTGGGCACGATCAAGCCAGCCACGAAGGCGTAAATCACAAAGGCAATGGCGGCACCGATCAGCAAATTATTCGCACTGCATGGTTTTTCGTGGCGAAGGCTGCGGCAGCGCCGCAGAAAGCCCCACGCTACCAGCAGCCCGCCCGGCAAAAACAAAAGCCGGCGTGACCACACGTCGACAGCGGTGGTCGTGTCCGCTGTGGACGCGATCACCACCAGTGCGTAAGCAAAGAGCAGCGTCGCTGGGATCAACAACACCAGCCGCGCAAAGGTCACCCAGTCGGGCAGCAGGCCGATCTCGCCGATCAGGCCCGCGCCAAACCGGATGAGCAGCAGCGCCGAAAGCGGTAGGGCGATAGTCCGCACGCCGATCAACAACGTTTCGACCGTGTTGGCGGGGGCCATCAACAGGAACATATCGCTCCATTCCGCCACACAGTGTACAAACCCAAAGCCAGCCAGCCAGGGAAGCTGCCGGCTCATGGACACTGTGCTGGGTTGCCGTGTCTCGATCTGTACGCTTAGCCCCAGGCTGAAAAACGCCAGCCCGTAAAGAAAATAATATACAACTAACATTCGATTCTTTTTCTTGCCTGGACGCCAGGTGCGAACAATAAGCTGTCGACAAGCAAAATCGCTAAACCCATGATGTGTGGGTTCGATCAGCAGGGAGGGGAGCGTTTTGTCTCCCATAGCGGGGAGGAAACTATTGATCCAAACGCCAGATTGATCAATAGCTTCCGGTTAGCCGGGAGGACTTGCCTATTTTAACGCTACCCCCCATCATATACATCAAGTGGCGGTCTTTGCCTCTGGCTGGGTGGAAACAAGCGAAACCCGTATCAGCCCATCATGATTGAATGAAATTCATTCACAATCTCTTGAGAGAAATATATCAACTAAGTGCTCTTTTTTCAAATTTTCAGAAGCACAGAAATGCCCTGCGAGGCGTACAATGCCATGTTGCAACGGGTTAACATGGCGCATGTGCCGGGGTGGGGACGCAGCCATGAGGCGGCGCTGGATTACTGCTCGACCATGACCCCGCATGATTGCAGCGCGTTGGCGAATTTGGACTGCTGGTCGAATAACTCGCGCTCGACCGTGATCCGGTACCCGCGCTGGAGGTAGGGCACCGCCCGGTCACACAAATCTTGCGCGATATACGCCCGGCCCAGTTCCAGGTAGTCGGCAGGGTCGGTGGAGCCGAGTTCGATGGCGCGTTCCAGGTTGGTAATCGCCGATACGTAATCGCCATCCAGGATTTGCAGGCCGCCCAGGTAGGACAGGCACGAGACATTCTGCGGTTCGACATCCAGGCACTGGCGGTAATACTCGTAGGCCCGGCCCCGATCGCCGTTGCGCAGGTTGGAATAGCCCATCGCCCACAGCAAGGATGCATCGTTGGGATTCAGCTCCAACGTTTGGCCCAACGCCTGGATCGCCTGGTCGGCCTGGCCCAACGTGTTATAGTTGCGCGCCAGATCAAGCGCGATGTAGGTGTGGTTCGGCGTTTGCTTCAACGCGACCTCATACTGCTGTACCGCGTCTTCGTAGTAGCCCCGGTTCTCCGCAAGCAAGCCTTTGGTGCGGAAGGCGTGGGATACGGCCAGCCCTGCCGTATCGAGTTCAATGGCTTTGTCCAGGTAGCCCTCGGCGATATCCGTCTGCCCCAGGTCGAAGTAGACTTCGCCCAGGAAAGCGTATGTCGGGCCGAAATCCTCGTCGAGCGCCTTGGCATGCAGCGCGGCAGCGAGCGCCTCGCCATAATTGCCGCTCCAGTCCAGGGCAAATGCCCGCGCCGCCCAGCCATGAGGTTTTTCCGGGTCGGCGTTGATCGCTTTCTCCGAAAAAGCGACCGCTTCCTGCAATTGAGTGTCGTCGGCCCCCATCGAGGTGATGACCATCATGAACGTCACATGATAGTGCAGCTCGACGTTATTCGGCTGGTTTTCGGCCAGCTTGCGGCATTCCTGGAGCGCATCGTGAATATTGACGCGGTGGCCCTGGCGATAGGCCATGCAGATCGACTCCGCACCGGCCAGGTTCGGGGTCGGGGTGGGCGTGGGTTGGGGTGCGACCTGGGTCTGGACGCCGGCGGCCACGCTGTCGAAGCGTTCTGCGACTTCCGCGCGGAAGTCGCCCCGGTTGGTCCAGATGAACTGCGCCAGCCAGAGGCCGCCCCCGATCAACCCCAGGAGAATGATGGTACGCCACGAAATTAGATGCAGCAGCCGCCGCCGCCGGGGCTTGTAGCGTTTAGGCGTACGCAAATACATGGTGCGCTCCTAGAATATTTCAATGGGTTCGGGCTTGGGCACTTCGGTCGGCACCGGCGTGGGAATTTCGCTGATATCCTTGTCGCCATATTCCACACACGACATCATGCCGGAAGTGATGTGGCCCTTGATGGTTTCGTTGGGGGTCATGCTCAATGCGTCCTGGAACAGCGGCCAGGCATTGTCGCAGCGGGCCAGCAGTGCCCAGGCCAGCCCACGAATGTACCAGCACTGGATTTCGCGGTCGTTCAGCGGGACCTCCTGCGCGATCTGCAAATTGGAGCATTCCTCGAAGGACTCGATCGCGCCCTCGTAATTGCGGCGCGTGTAGCGCACCATGCCAAGCTGGCGGTGCGCCTCGGGGTAGGTCGGGTCCATCTGGATCGCCTGCTCGCACGCTTCCTGTGCCTTCTGGTCTTCGCGCATGGTGAAGTAGGTTTCGCACTTACGGGTGTAGGCCTTCACGTTATCCGGCTCTATGGCGAGCACCTGGTCGTAGGCCATGATCGCTGCGTCGTAGTTATTCTGCGCCTTGTAATACATCGCCAACTCGAAGTACAGTACATCCAGCCGGGGATGAATCTGGATCGCGCGCTCAAACTGCTGGATGGCCGCATCGTAGGAGCCGACGTAGGCCAGGCTGAGCGCCAACGCGCGCCGGGCGTCCAGGCTGTTGGGGTTGTGTTTGACTGCGGTATCCCCGGATTCGAGCGCCTGGTTGGGCCGCCCAGCGTAATAGTGTGCAATCGACAGGTAGGCATGTGCTTCGGCGTAGCTATTGTCAATCTGGACGGCACGCAGCCCCGCCCCGATCGCTTCTTCAGGCCGGTCGTTCGCCACCAGCGCATTGCACAGCAGCGCCTGTGCGCGCACGTTGTTCGGGGCGCTCTCAACCGCTTTCTGCGCGACTTCCAGCGCGTCTGCGGTGCGATAGGCATAGTTGCGGCCTGCATAGCTGCGGTAGATCAAAATGCGGCCATATTCGAACAGGATATCAATGTTGTTGGGGGCCAGTGCGGCAGCCTGTTCGTAGTAATCAATGGCTGCCGCCAGGTCGCCATTCAGGTAGGCGCGCTCGCCTTCCCGGGCCAGGGTGATCGCGGTTGGCGTGGCTGTTGGGTCACCGCTGACGCTGGCCACGACCCAACTCTGCACGCTGTTGAAGCGCCAGATCACAGCCAGCACCATCGTCATCACGACAATCCAAATCACCAGCAGCGCGCCGCCCCCGCCGCGCCGGCGACGGCTGCCGAAGTGTAGGTTGGATTTATCCCGTCGAATGTACATGCTACCTGCTCCAGCTTCTCTACAAACAAACGACCAGCGAGTGCTGTACACCCCCCAGCCATGATGTTGAAGATTATAGATACGTTGCGCGCAGCAGAATCGTAACACCCCTATGGGCAACTGTCAAAAGTTGGAACAGGTCAGAGAGCGGGGAAACAGACGGGCTTGCCAGCGCGGTTTAGGGGAAACAAAAGAAGCTAGAATCCAGTCGCAATTTCTGAACCTCATAGCTTAAGTGGGCTGGCCGTCGTAGACGGTTATTGATGCCCGATATTGTGTGTGTTGGTTCCAGACGGACCGGGATTCCGCTTCTTTCTAACCCTATTATAACACAAGAACAGAAAAACAATGTGTAAATTCCTGATAAAACTCTGGGGAGTGCTTGTGCCCGGGCAATGAGTGTGATCGTGCTTCACCATCAAGGGCAGTGGTGCTATTTCATACCCGGGACAATGAACCCAAAGCGGCTGCCTTTATCCGGTTCGCTTTCGAAAAAAAACTCGCCGCCAAACATGTCGATAAAGCCAGTGACAATCGGCAAGCCCAACCCGTGCCCTTTGAAGCTGCGTACATGGTCGTGATCGGCGCGCCAGAACAACTCGCCGATGTGCGTTTGCTCTTCGGGCGTCATGCCGATGCCGTTATCGATCACGGAGACTTTCAGGTTGCCCTCGGCGTCTTCGGCGCGCACGGTGATCTCGCCGCCGTCGGGCGTGTACAGAAGCGCGTTGATGACCAGCTTTTCGAGCACCTGGGCCAGCCGGGCGCTGTCCAGGTTGAGCATCGGCAGGCCAGAGGGAGTATCAAAGATGAGCGTGTGGTCATGTTCAGCGGCCAACTCGGCGGTGTTCTTTTCAACCTGCATTGCAATGTTTTTGTACATGTCCATTTTCGGCTCGAGCCGCATATGCCCGGACGTGATCTTACTCATATCGCTGATATCGGCGACCAGGTGCTCCATGCGGATCACGTTCGAGCGGATGGTTTCGGCGAACTGCTGCTGCATCTCGTTCAGTTCGCCGACGACATTTTTGGTGAGCATGTCGGCGTAGCCGCGAATGCTGGTCATCGGCACGCGGATTTCGTGCACCAGGACCGACACGAACTGGGCATTCTGGGCAACAAGGTCGTCAATTTGCTGGCGCAGCGCCTCCGCATCGTCGCCTTCGCCCCGGCTTTCGGCTGCGGTCAACAGGCGGTCCAATTCGTCCAATTGCGCTTTGTGATCCCCTTCGGCCTGCTGGCGGAGGTCTTTTAGCAGGTGCCGGGCGGCGTGGAGTGGGTTGGTTGGCGTGTTGCTCATCATTAATCTGTCTCCCCTGATCAAATTTTAAGGATGCAATCTAACATGCTGGGCTGTTAGCGGCGTACTGTTAAGGATACTCCTCGTGGCGGAAAACTGCTACTCGATTCTTCTGGCGAGCATGTCTCGCCCCTGTTCGGGAAGGGGAATCCGAGGCCATTTGAGAAGTTCTGTTTGTGCGAGTTTTGGCCCTCATCCCCAACCCTTCTCCCGCAGGGAAAAGGGAGTAAGCGCGCCGTTAATCTCTCTCCCTGAGGGATGAGGGCTGGGGATGAAGGCTGAATCGGCGCAAGAGACATCCAAAATCGTGATTCACTGAACTTACATCTCTGGCTCGTGCTCGGGGGGGATGAGCGGCAAGGTAAAATAGAAGCGGCTGCCCACGCCAAGCTCGCTCTCAACGCCGATGCTGCCCCCGTGCAGGGCCACGATCCGCTTGCAGATCGCCAGCCCCAACCCGGTGCTGTGTTCGCCGGCGGTGGCGCGGGTGCTGGCCCGCTGGAACGCCTGAAACAGGTCGTCCAACTCATCCGGCGGGATGCCCTGGCCGGCGTCACAGACCGCAATCTCGATACCGTCGTCCGCGTACCGGGCTTCGATGTAGACCGTGGTATCCGGGTGGGAGAACTTGAACGCATTGCTCAGCAGGTTATTGAGCACTTGCTGGATACGATCCGGGTCGAGCATCACCTCCGGTAAATCCGGGGCGATATCGACCTCCAGCGTAATCGCTTTTTGCTCGCCGATGCGGCGATTTAGCTGGACGATGCGTTCCAGGTAAGCGTCAAGATGCACTACCAGCGGATGCAACTTCAGTTTGCCCGATTCGATGGCCGTGATATCCAGCAGGTCATTGAGCAGGTTGATCATATCCTCAACCGAATCGCTGATGAAACCCAAGTATTCGGCTCGCTCCTCATCGCTGATGTCAGAGTGCCGCCGCAGCAGCGATGAAAAGCCCTGGATTACGCTCAGTGGGGTGCGCAGGTCGTGGGCAGCGATGCCCATAAACTCGTTCTTGAGTTCGTTCAGGGCTTTTAGCTGTTTGTTCGCCTGGGCCAGTTCGGCAGTGCGTTCTCGTACGCGCTCTTCCAGGCGCGCGTTTGCGTCGCGCAGGTCTTGGAGCAGCCGCCGGTTGTCGATGATCAATTGATAGCGCTCGAACGCCTGCTGCACAATCGTCTCTAGTTCGACCGGGTCCCAGGGTTTGGTGATATACCGGAACACGTTCCCGTCGTTGATGGCTGCGACGACCGCGTCAATATCGGCGTAACCGGTCAGCAGCAGCCGGATGGCGTCGGGATATTCACTCTTGATTCGCGAGAAGAACTCGGCCCCGGTCATGGTGGGCATCCGCTGGTCGGAGATGATCACCTGGATCGGGGTTTCGGTCACGATCCGGTAGCCTTCTTCGGCGCTGTGCGCCACGTACACGTTATAATCTCGCCGAAACTGCCGGTACAACGCCTTGACGATTTCCTCCTCGTCGTCGATGACCAGCAGGTTTTTCTCTATCGTGGCATCTGGAACATTATCAGTATCAATAACAGTATCAGTCGGATTCATGCTTCAAATCCTTTGGGAGCAAAATAGTAAAGGTACTGCCTTCACCCAGCACGGAATCAACCGTGATCGACCCTTTGTGATGCTCCACAACGACGTTATGGGCCAATGACAGCCCCAGGCCGGTCCCCTGGCCAACCGGCTTGGTGGTGAAGAACGGCTCAAATATTCTATCTCGGATGTCGGGCGCAATCCCCTTGCCCGAGTCGATAAACTCCAGGACGATATGCTCCGGCTGCTCGCGCCCCCGGATGGTCAGCGTGCCTGCGCCTTCAATCGCCTGGGCAGCATTCACCATCAAGTTCAAAAAAACCTGGTTTAGCTCGGACGGGTAGCAGTGGACAGGGGGCAGCGGGGCAAAATCAAGCGTGACGTCGATCCGGCTGCGGAACTGCGGCTGCACAATCGCCAGCGCGCTCTTGATGCCGTCCAGAAGATCGACCGCCTTGAATTCGGCCTCATCCAGCCGCGAAAATGCGCGCAGGTCTTCGACGATCTTCTTGATCCGGTTCAGCCCGTTGATGGACCCCTCCAGCAGATCGCCGAGGTCCTCCAGCGTGAAGTCCAGATCGGCTTGCTGGCGGATCGACTGGGCGGCGGTGTGCTGGGCGGGGGTGCCTTGTTCCTGGATCAGGGCTTCCAGCGCAGTATAAGCCTCTACGATATCCTGCATGGACAGGCGCAGGCTGTAGAGGTTGCTGTTGATAAACGAGAGCGGATTGTTGATCTCGTGCGCCACCCCGGCCACAAGCTGGCCCAGGGCGTTCATCTTCTCGGAGTGGATCAACATGGCCTGCGTCGCGCGCAGTTCATCCAGCGTCTCCTGAATCTGGGCGTTGCGCAGCACAAGTTCGCGCTGCAGGTTGGTGATCTCGCTGTTCAACTGCGTGATCTCGCGGTTGGTGCGCTCCAGTTCTTCGACGTTGTGCTCGGCGATCACCAGAAACGTTTCGCCATCACCGCGCACCTCGCCGCGCACCGACCGGTACTGGATCGATTCGCCACCGAAGGTCAGCCAACCCTGGTAGCTAACGCCGGGTGTGGTGGCCCCATCGCACAACGTGTCAAACGTCGGCAGCACAAAGCGCTCCGTCACCGGCGCTTCGCCTTCTTCGATCCCCAGCAGGAAGCGCATCCCACTGTTGAGGTAAAGATGTTGGCCCGACGCATCAAACAGCCCGATCGCCAGCGCCGAACTATGCCCAAGGAAGGCCGCGATCTCCCCCAAAAACGGCTCTAACTTCATGCAGGCGATCCGGTCAGGTGCTCGATAGCCTGGGCGGCGTCCATGCCCCAGACATCGCCACCGACGCGCCGCCACAAGTCATCCATCAGGTTAAAAGCCAGCCCGCCGACCATAATCGTCGGGCGGTAGGATGTGAAGTTGGCACGAATCTGGTCGATGGTGGTTTTCACCGCGTCGACGTGCTGGCTGGTCGTGGAGGGCAGCCCCACCACGTCCGGTTTCTTGTCGTGGATCATGTGCAGCAGGCTGTGATGCGGTGTGTTGGCCCCCAGGAACAGCGATTCGTAGCCCGCCATCTGCAAAAAGTCGGCGATCATGCGCGGGCCGATCTCGTGGAAGTTGCCATCCAGGCATGCGACAATAGACATTTGCCCGTTGCGGGGCACCGCCTCCAGATCGCTGTAGATTTTGGTGAGGATGGTCTGAGTGATCGCGGTGGCGAGATGTTCCTGCGCCACCGATACCTGGCCCTGTTCCCATAACCGCCCGGTTTCATACAGGCTGGGCTGGAACACGTCCAGGTAGACCTCGCGGACGGTCATACCGTTGTCCATCGCGTTCTGCACGACATGCTGGGCACGGATGCGGTCCCCCTTCAGGATCGCCTGGAGATAGGCCTGCATCAATGTGCTGGGCGTGGGTGGCGGATAGAGCGCGTGCTCGAAGGGACCGTCCTGCAAACGATGCAGCGCCGGATCAAGCACCGGCTGGACATGGGGCCAGACCGCGTCACCAAACTGGTGGCGGATCGCCTGCGCGATAATCTCAAGCATTTTTTCCAGGCAGGTGTCGTCAATATTTCGATGGCGGAGTACGCCAGCAGCCCAACTGATGTATTCGCTAAAGGCGGCAGGGGTCGCGTTGCGCAGCGCCGCGATCAGAAACTCGAGATGAAAGACGGTGTCTTCACGGCAGGCCTGCACTCCCTTCTCGCCGTGTTGTTCGCGCTGGTCCGGGTACACAGCGTAATACTGGTTCACCATCAGCGAAGCGAGGCGCGGCAGGTCGGCTGCAAGGCGGTCGGCAGCCTGGGTTGCGGTAAGGGCCGATTGTTCGTTTGCCATGTGCTACTCTCGAAAACACTTAATCGACAAACAGAGTCATGTCTTTCAACTATACCCACACTTGCACAATTATGCAGCCCCTTCATCCGCCAGCAGCGTGCGCGCGTTTTCGACGTAGCTCAACGACTGGTGCCGGAAGTAGGTATTGTACAGTTCAGCGTAATGCCCGTCCTGTGCGATGAGCGCATCGTGATCGCCTTCTTCGATGATGCGTCCCTCCCGTAACACGATGATGCGGTCCGCGCTGCGCACGGTGCTCAGCCGGTGGGCGATCAGGATCGACGTGGACTGGGCCAGGATCATCTCCAGGGCTTCCTGAATCTGCATTTCGGTGAAGGGATCGACGCTGGCCGTGGCTTCGTCCAGGATAAACACTTTGGGCTTCTGGACGAGCACGCGCAGCAGGCTCACCAACTGGCGCTGGCCGATGCTCAACCGGGCACCACGCTCGCCGACATCGCTTTGCAGCCCGTCGGGCAGCGTTTCGAGCCACTCGCCGTCACCGATGCTGTGCGCAATGGCCGCGATCTCCTCGTCGGTCGCCTCGGGTCTGCCGTAACGGATATTGTCGGCGATGGTGCCGCTGAACAGGAACGGCATCTGCGGCACAAAACCCAGCAGATCGCGGTACGCATGCATGTTGAAGCGGCGGATGTCCTGGTCATCGATGCGCAGCGCGCCACCCTGAAACTCGTAAAAGCGCATGATCAACCGGGCGATGGTGCTTTTCCCTGCCCCGGTATGGCCCACAAACGCGATGTTTTCGCCGGGCTGGATCGTCAGGTCGAAGTGATCCAGCACCCGCGTGCCGGGGTTGTATTCGAAGATCAGATCATCGAACTCGATCTTGCCGTCCATATTCTGGATGTGCATGTCGCCGGTTTGCTGCACCGTGTTTTCGGCGTCGATCAGCGCGAAGATGCGCTCCAGCGCGCTCATGGCCTGCTGGAACTGGCTCCAATAGGACGCGATGTTGATCAGCGGGAACCAGAAGCGGTCCACTGCCTGAATGTAGAGATACCACCCGCTGACGCTGATCGCGTTGTTGACGGTTGCAGCCGCGCCCAGGTACACGACGGCTGCCGTCGCAAAGCCGGCCAGCGCATTGAGCGCGGGGAAGATCGCCGACAGCACCAGCCCACGCCGCATGTTGATCGAGTACGACTGCTCGTTGATGCGGACGAACTCCTTGTAGATCATGGCTTCCTGGCGGAAGTTCTTCGAGACGCCGATGCCGGTGACGGTTTCCTGGATGTTGTCGTTGACTGCCGCCATTGCGCGCGCGCCCTGCCGGGTCACTTTGCGCGCCAGCGTGCGGAACCACATCGTCAAGCCGATCATGGGCACCATGAAGACCAGCAAGAGCAGCGTCAGCCAGGCGTCCCGGTACAACAGCACCCCAGCCAGCAAAACAACCTCCACCAGCCGGCTGACGATATCGGAACTGAAGACCAAGACCTGCCCAAATTCCTCGGTGTCGCTGGTGATGCGGCTGAGGACTTTGCCGGTTTTGTTTTCGTCGTAGAACGCCATATCACGCCCGACGGCTGCCTCCAGCGCATCTTTGCGCATCTGTGCGGCCAGATCGGCGACAATGCGCGTGGTCATGCGGCGGCGCAGCCAGTTCCCAATGTATTGAAATACCACCGTCACCAGCAGCGCGCCGAGCAACAGCGCCAGCTTGTTGGTGCTCGCGTTATTCTCGAGGGCGTCCACCCCTTCGGCAATGATGATCGGTATCAGCGCCAGTGATATCGACACCACCATGCCCATCACGGAGAGCACCACAAACCGTTTGGTCTGGTACTTAAAGTACTGTCCTAAACGTTTAAATAGATACCGGTCGGAATACTGCCGGTCGTAGCGGTCTTGTTCGAGTCCGCCAAAAATGCCCATCGTTTGCTTTCACCTTCGTATCGAGAATTAGTCCGTGCCCTGTACTTCCGGTTCAGGAGTTTTGGCTTCTTCGTACCGTGCGAAGATGCGCTGGTACGGTTCGGAATGTTGCAGCAAGTCCTCGTGTGTGCCCTGGGCCACGACCCGCCCTTTACGCAGCACGACGATGTGATCGGCCCAGCGAATCTGGGACAGGCGATGGGTGATCAAGATCGTGGTGCGGCCTTCGGCAGCGGCCCAGATCGCTTTCTGGATGCGGTCTTCGGTGGCGCTGTCGATGGCGCTGGTGCTGTCGTCCAGCACCAGGATGTGCGGGTTGGTCAGGAACGCGCGCGCAATGGCCAGCCGCTGGCGCTGCCCGCCGCTGAGCGTCACCCCGCGCTGCCCGATGATCGTGTCGTAGCCGTCCGGCATATCCATGATGAAGTCGTGGGCTTGGGCGCTGCGCGCCGCTTCTTCGATGGCCTCGCGCGCGGCGTCCGGCTGCCCGAAGCTGATGTTGTCGGCCACCGACCGGCTGAACAGGAAGATCTCCTGCTCGATGATGCTGATCTGCGAGCGCAGCGCCGCCAGGTTCCACTCCCGCACATCGATGCCGTCAACCAGCACCCGGCCCGCATCGACATCATAGGTACGGTTGATCAGCTTGGTCAGCGTGGTTTTGCCGGAGCCGGTCTGCCCGACAATCGCCACCGTCTGCCCGGGCTGGATCGTGAACGCGATATCGTGCAGCACTTGCTTGTCGTCCAGATAGCCGAAATCGACATCCTCGAACGCGACCTCGCCGCGCAGTTCGGCCTCGTGCCCCGCCTCGTTCTGGTCCAGGTCGGTCTGGATTTTGATAAGGTTTAAGATGCGCTCGGCGCTCGCCAGTCCCGTCGCGACCCGCGAAAACGAGAAGATCGACGTGAAGACCGGGAAGCCAAACAGGCTGAGCTGCCCCATAAACGCGACGATATCACCGGCCATAATCTCGCCCGCCCGGTACAGATAGGCGGAATGCAAAAATCCACCAACCGTCACCAGCCCCAGCAGCAGGATCGCAAAGTAGCGCGCTTCGATATCGCCCTGCGTGACCAACCAGTTTCGCACCCGGTCGACCAGCCCGTTGAAGTGCTGCACCTCTTGCTCTTCCTGCGCCGTGCCCTTGACGACTTCCACGCCATCCAGCGTTTCGGCCAGGCGCGCGTTCATACGGCCAAAGCTGGCGCGTACTTCCTGCGCGACAACGTGCAGTGACCGGACGTAATGATACTGGACAAACACATAGGCGATCACGAACAGCAGCGGCGAGAGTACCAGCGCGGGGTGAATGCTCGGCGCAACCAGCAGTGGCAGCAGGATGAACATCCCCGAGCCGATGATCAGGTTGAGGCCGGGATTCATCATCAGGTTGATTTCGCGCACATCGTTGGTCACGCGGGCCATAATTTCACCAACCGGCTGCGAGTCGTGAAACGACATACTCTTGCCCAGCAGGCTGACGTACAGCTCGTCCCGGACATCGCGTTCGACGCGTTGCGCGAACGTCTCGGACGAAAAATTGCGCACGAATTGCAGCCCGCCGCGTACGACCTGGCTGCCGATAATCGCAAGCGCCATAACCCCGGCAAACGCCAGGTCCTCGTGTTCGATGATGGCATCTACCGCGCGCCCGGTCAACACCGGGACGACCGAGGCCAGCGCCGCGTTGCTGAACGCGCCCAGGATCATCAGCAGCGCCATCCAGGGATGCTGGCGAATGTGCGACCAGACGAAATGTAACGGGCTGGCATGATCGGTATGTTCAAATGTGCGTGCAATAAATTCAGCAGACATACTCATGTTCGCTCCACATGGCGAGGGTCAAACCACACAAGATAGTAGCACTTATGATCCATAAATGGGTGAAACTACGGCGGCGGGCCTGGCTGGTGGCTTTGCAAGCTGAGTGCTGCGGGCCGGTTATCATCGGCAGCTATCCCCGGGCCATTGTGTGCCTGAATCGGGATCAGGATCGTGATTTTCGTCCCCCGCCCCTCCGCGCTCTGGATGCGCAGTGTACCTTCGACCAGTTCGGCGCGTTCGCGCATATTGACCATCCCCAGGCTGCCCCGCTGGTCATAGCTGTCATCGACCGCCTGCACGTCGAAGCCGATCCCGTTATCCTCGATTTCGACCACCACGTACTCCAGGCGTTGGTACAGCCGGACCGTGATCGTTTCGGCTTTGGCGTGCTTGCGCGCGTTGTTGACTGCTTCTTCCACAATGTAGAATACGACCCCCTGCGCGTGCGTATCCAGCAAGTTTTCGACCTGCGGCTGGCCCTTGACCTGGACGTTGGTGTCATGCGTTTCGCGCATTTTCTCGGCGAGCTGCTCCAGCGCCGCGATCAACCCCTGCGTTTCGAGCACCAGGGGCCGCAGCGTGAAGAGCATATGCCGGATCTCTTTGGTGGTCCGGCGCGCCAGTTCTTCGACCTTCCACAGTTCTTCGGTCGCCTGTTGGGGCTGCCGTTCGATCAAGCGCCGGATATAGTTCACGCGCATGGCAATCGCCGCCACACTCTGGGTCGGCCCATCATGCAGATCGCGGGACAGTTTCTTGCGCGCGTCTTCTTCGACCTCGACGATCTTCTCTTTCTCGCTGAGCAGGTTCTGGTAGAGCACCGCGTTTTGCAGCGACATCGTCGCCTGCGTACCGATGGCGGTCATCAATTCGAGATGCTCGTTGGAAAAGGCGTTCGGCTGGTCGCTGCCGAATACGATCACACCGTAGTTGTCAAACCCGGCACGCAGCGGGATCGCCAGCACCGATTTGGCATCCTGGAACGCGACGAAATAGCGCAGTTCAGGGTCGCGGTTGGCATCGCCAGAGAACACTGGTTCGGCCTGCTTGAGCGCCAGCCCCAACACCCCACGCCGCCCAGGGACCGCAACCTGAGTGTCGGCCCGGGTCAGGCGGCGGGACGTGACCACCCGCAGTTTGTTGTCTTTGCCCTGGAACAACAACACCGCGCTGATCAGGTGCGGAGCCATGCCGCTGTCGCGCAGCGCCACCAGGCCAATATCCTGGGCCGCTTCGAGCACGCGCCGGTAGTCCAGGTGGCTGAGCGTGCTCGCCATTTGATACAGCGCGCGCGCCCGCCCGCGGGTTTCGCGCAGGTGCGTGGCCTCCAGTTCGAGTTCGTCGACGGTGTGCGCCTGGCCCTGCCCCTGCCGCATGACCATCCCCAGCAAGCCGAGGATCACCAGCAAGCCCAGGCTGAGCGCCCAGTTCGCCTGCGCGGCCTTGTCAAGGTCGCCTAATTGCAGCACGACCAGCACACTGCCGGCTACCAGCAGCCCCAGCCCCAGGATCAGACCGCGCCATCCCAACCGGTAGGCCACCGTAAACGCCACCAGCGCCCCGAAGATCAACAGCGGGGCAGCCGCGCCGTCATACAACCAGAAGACCAGCACCGCCAGCGTACTTTCCAGCAGTGCGTTTAACACCGCCAACACCCGATCGCTCAGCACCGGGACCATCGCCAGTAGGCCCAGCCCGCTATTCACCACTACCGCGACACCAAACCCCAGCAGCACCGCGCGCTGCTCGGGCACCTGATCGCCCAGGATGGTGTCGTCAGCCGCCAAAACCAACAACACAGCACTGGCGATAAACATCCAGCGCAGCCAGAAAAGAGCTTTGTCCAGTCGGTGGACGGGTTGGGAAGCAGACGCCTGTATACTCAATGGATAATCCAGCACATAAACTAAAATGCCGCACGGGTTGCTTACGCTACCTGCGGCATCTATTCTGGAGTGGGCGCGAAGGGACTCGAACCCCTGACCTCACGGATGTGAACCGTGCGCTCTGACCAGCTGAGCTACGCGCCCAAGATGCGCGCATTATATCATCTATGTGATTACCTGACAAGATTAATTATAGTCATAAATAGCTTTTTGGCACGAAAACTGCATATGGTATGCTAGGCAGAGACAAGTAGAGGAGGATACTAGCGTGGATTTTTTTAAACGATTGTTTGGTGGTGGGGGCGGAGAGCCACGTGATAAGGACGGGCTGTACTTCTATATCCGCAACAACCGGACCGGCGAAGTGATCCAGGTGCGCATTCACAAGTACAACGATCTATCGCGCACTGAGGACAACCAGGGCTTCTTTGTACGCAAATTGATCGTGGGCGAACAGAGTTTCGACCGCATCGAAGCGCAGTTTTGCTTTGACAAGCGCTACAACCTGGCCAGCCACGAGATCAGCGGCGGCGACCTGGTCGATTATGAAGCCTACGAGGCCCATTTGGCAGATCAGCAAGCAGAAGAAGAAACCACACTCTGATATGAACACTGCCAGAACGTTCGTTTTGCTCGACGTGGATGGGGTGCTGGTCCATCCGGCGGGCTATAAAGCCGCGCTGCGCGTCACCATCGATCATATGGCGGCGCAGATGGGCCACCCGGCCATTACGCTCAGTGATGACGAAATCGCCGTCTTCGAGGCGTGTGGCATCACCAATGAATGGGACTCAGGTGCGATCTGTACCAGCCTGCTCATGTTGGCAGCGTTAGAACAGCAGCCCGCGCTGCGCCGCGCTACACTCACCGAGACGCTGGCCGCTATCGCAGATGCCGGGCTGGCCATGCCCCGTCCGGATTTCGTCGCGGCTGCACGCAGGCTGGCGCAGCATAACCACGACGGGCAGGTGCCGTCGGCGCTGCATCTGGCACTGCTCGCCGAGCAGACCGATCCGGCGAACCTGCCGCTGCTGGCGGCGCTGCTGCAGGACGTATACACCCTCGACACGCCGACGACGCGGGTTTTCCAAACCCTGACCCTGGGCAGCGCACGCTTTGCCGATGCCTATCACCAGCCCGCCCCGTTCGAATCGGGAAGCTATCTCGCCCAACACGATATCCCGCTGCTCGACCCGGGCAGCCATGACCGGCTGTTGGCCTGGCTGCGCACCGACGAGCACGGGGCCGTGATCTTCACCGCTCGCCCTAGCCTGCCCCCGGCGGACCTGCCGGGCCGCGCGCCCGAGGGCTACCCGCCGGAGGGCGAACTGGCGGCGGAACTGGTCGGGCTGGAGGGCGTGATCCCGTTGATCGGGCAGGGGCGCGTCGGCTGGCTGGCTGCGCAGCATGGGCGCACGGCTCCCGAGTACATCAAACCGGCCCCTGTGCAGGCCCTGGCCGCCATTGGCGCGGCAGCCTCCGGCACCGAAACGGCAGCGCTCAATGCGGCGGCGGCCCTGTTCGAGCACGGCGAGTTGTCCGATCCGCTGGTCGCGTTGGCGGGCCAACGGGTGAACGTCATCGTGTTCGAAGACTCGACCGGCGGTATCCGCGCCACGCGCCGCGCCGTCGAGATACTGCAGCGGGCCGGAGTAGAAGCACACTTTCAGGCGGTGGGCATATCACCGCACGCCGATAAACGCGCCGCGCTGGCGCAAGAAACTTCGCACATCGTCGATGACGTGAATCAAGGCTTAGCGTTAGTACTTGACACATAATCAGGCGGGAGAAAAGGAGACAAGATCATGACCGTTCAATTTGGATTAGCGTTACCCTTTGGCCCGCCAAAGGACAATATCGATCATTGGAAAGAAATCACAGATCTCACCCTGGCCGACCTGATCGGCTATTTTGACAGCCTGTGGATGACCGATCATTTCTTTTGGGGCAATGCGCCGACCTACGAGGCCTGGACCGTGCTGGCCTACCTGGCGGCCCGCTGGCCGCAGATGGACGTTGGGCCGATGGTCCTGGGCCAGGGCTATCGCAACCCGGCCCTGATGGCCAAGATGGGCGCAACTCTGCAAACCCTCAGCCAGGGCCGTTTTGTCATGGGGATTGGCGCGGGCTGGAAAGAAGACGAATACCGCGCGTATGGGTACCCGTATCCCCGGGCGGGCGTCCGCATTGAGCAGTTGGAAGACACGCTCGAAATCCTGACGCGCCTGTGGACCGAGCCGGGCCAGGTGACTTACCAGGGCAAGCACTACAGCGTGGTCGATGCCTACTGCGAGCCGAAACCGGACCCGGTGCCGCCGATCATCGTCGGCGGGGGCGGCGACAAAACCACGCGGCTGGCGGCCCGTTTCGCCGACTGGTGGAACATCCCAGACGCCAACCTCGCCACCTACCGCGAGCGTATGCAGGTGCTCCACGATCACTGCGCCGACCTGGGGCGCAACCCCGACACGCTGCGCCTGACGTGGTTCGGGCGGCTGTCGCTGGCCGAGACCGCATCCGCCGCCGAAGCGCGCAGCAGCGGCAAGTGGACGGCGGATAACGCCCTGGTCGGCACGACCGAGCAGGTGATCGAGCAAATAGGCACGTTTGTCGAAGCTGGTGTAGATTATTTCATGGTAGAGGTATTGGGGTTGCCGGAGCCGTATGTCATCGATACACTGCGCGAGAAAGTCGTCCCGGCATTTAGTGAGTAAAGGATTTGCGCAATGGCAGAACTGGAAAAACGCAAGCTAGGCAAAAGCGGGATCGAAGTGACCAGCATCGGCATTGGGCTGTGGGCGATTGGCGGCACCATGTGGGGGCCGGTCGAAGACCAGAACTCCCTTAGCACAATTGATGCTGCGCTCGACGCCGGGATCAACTTCTTCGATACGGCGGATGTATACGGCGACGGGCACAGCGAAGAACTGCTCGGCCAGGCCATGCAGGGCCGCCGCGACCAGTTCATCGTGGCGACCAAGATCGGCTGGCGGGGTTTTGATCGCGACGCCCAGAAAACTGCCTACACGACCGTCGACGAACTGATCGCCGGCGTCGAGAGCAACCTGCGCCGGCTGGGAACGGAGTATGTGGACGTCATCCAAAGCCACATCAACTTCCGCGATCCGACGATGGAGGTGTTCCTGGAAGGCTTCCAACGTTTGCAGCGCGACGGCAAGGTGCGCGCCTACGGCGTAAGCACCAGCAACTTCGACTACCTGCAAGCCTTTAACGCGGACGGCAACTGTGCCACGCTGCAGATCGACTACAGCATCCTGAACCGCACGCCGGAAGCCGAGATTTTCCCGTACTGCCAGGAGCATGACATCGGCGTGATTGTGCGTGGCCCACTGGCGATGGGCATCCTGACCGGCAAGTTTGCCCCGGACAGCGAATTTTCCGAAGACGATTTCCGCCGCGAATGGCAGACAGACCCGGAGAAACGCGCGACGTTTTTGGACGATCTGCAGAAGGTCGACGCCCTCAAGCCGCTGGCCGAAAAGCGTACCCTCGCCCAACTCGCGATCCAGTTTGTGCTGGCCCATCCAGCCGTGTCGACCGTGATCCCCGGGGCCAAGACGGTGCAGCAGCTCCAGGAAAATGTTGGAGCCGCGCAAGGCCCCGCACTAACCCCGGCCAGCATGATCCGCATCAACCAGATCGTGCCACCGGGCGGCGGGCGTAAAATCTGGCCGGCCTGACACGACACCAGCATGCCCACCGGCAGCACGCGGGTGGGCATGTGTTTTTCAGCCGGCGATCACGCTGGCGGATGCATCATTGGGCTGTATAGCCACCATCAACCAGCAGTTCGGCCCCGGTGACGAACTTCGCTTCGTCGGAGGCCAGGTAGAGCACAGCATACGCCACATCCAGCGGCTCCCCGGGGTGCCCCAGCGGGTGGATTGCGCGCCGCCCTTCCATGTACTTCTCGTAGCCTTCCGGCGCATTGTGCGCCATCTCCTCGACCAGTTCCGTCATGATCGTGCCAGGATGCACGGAGTTCACGCGGATGTTGTCACCGGCGTAGAAGATCGCGTCCGTCTTGGTCATCAGCCGGACCGCGCCCTTTGCCGCGTGGTAGGGCGGCACATCCGGCGCACCGACCATGCCGTAGATCGACGACAGGTTCACGATGCTGCCCCCGCCGGCGGCCTTCATGATCGGGACCACATGCTTTGTGCAGAAAAATACGCCTTTGACATCCACCGCGAAAACCGCGTCCCATTCGTCTTCGGTGACGTCGTGCGGGGGTTTGTCAGCCCCGGCGATCCCGGCATTGTTGACCAGAATGTCGATGGTGCCGTGCTCCGCCTGAATGGTACTGAGGGTGCGCTGCACGTCGGCTTCCTGGGATACGTCCATGTGGTGAAACCGGGCCTGCCCGCCCTGCTGGCGGATGGCGGCGGCGACTGCCTCGCCTTCGTCATCGAGCACATCGGTCACGATCACGACTGCGCCCTCCTGCGCGCACAGTTCGCAGATCGCGCGCCCAATACCCATTGCGCCGCCGGTTACGACCGTCACTTTATTGTCAACACGTCCCAAGTCAACCTCTCCTTTGGCTGGTTACGCAAAAATACATCACTTCTACGAAGATAACATAACATCCACGTCGTGTGCTCCACTGTAGAAAATTGACTTTTGTCAACTACGCATGATTAAATACATATAGTGGCCACCATCATCCCCCCACTACCCCCTGGCCTCTCCACAAACCACATAAATTATCTCAACAGGGAGTGGGCAATGGTTATTGATCTCCGGCGGCTCGTTTTTTCACTGTTGATTCTTGTGCTCCTGGCTGCCCCCGTGACGGCGCAAGGTCCTGATGAAACCATCTTGTTCGAGGAACACTTCGACTCGCCCGCACAGTGGGAACTGCAAGAAGGCTGGCAATTCGTCCAGGACGGTGATAACGCAGTGCTGTCCGGGGAGGGGCACTACTGGGCCAGTCCTGGCCCCGCCCAAAGCTATCCCGGCGATTTCCGGCTCACGTTCCGCCTGAAGCTGCTGCGCGGACGGGTGCATCTGGTCTATCGCACGAACAACACCGGGCGCTACTTCATCGGGTTCCACGCGAACGGGTCCGATCTGCACAAGCAATACTGGCCGGATACGTTCATGCATGGTTTGGTCCAGACCAGGATTTCGCACAGTCTGGGCACCTGGTACGATATCGAAATCGTGGGTCAAGGCGATACACTGAGCTTTTTTGTGAACGGCAACCGCGAATGGGCCTACATCGACCCCGATCCGCTGCTGTATGGATCGTTTGCGTTTGAGACGCTGGACGATTCGCTGGCGTATGTGGACGATATCGTGGTCTACGGCCCGGCCAGCGCCGCCCCCACCCCGGCGACGGTCAGCCAGTCCTGGGTACGGACCGGCGGCCCCCTCGGCGGCCTGGGTTATGACATCCGGATGCGGCCCGACAACCCCGACATCATGTACGTGACCGACGCCTGGGCTGGTGTGTTCATGAGCGAGGACGGCGGCCAGACGTGGCACCCGGCCAACGACGGCATCACCACTCGCACCGGCGAATCCAGCGATGCGATCCCGGTCTTCTGCCTGACGATCGATCCGCATGACTACGACACCGTGTGGATCGGCACGCAAAACGTGCGCGGCATCTTCAAATCCACCGACGGCGGGCAAACCTGGGTCAAGAAGGACAATGGCGTTATAGAGAATTTCGGCATCACATTTCGCGGGTTCACCGTCGATCCGCGCTCGTCCGATATCGTATACGCGGCAGCGGAACTTTCGAGCTGGGTGTGGGCCGGCGAAGGCCGCCCCGGGCGCGAGTTCGATATGGTGCAGGGTGTGGTGTACAAAACCACCGATGGCGGCGAAAACTGGACGCCCATCTGGCGCGGGCAAAACCTGGCACGGTACGTGTGGATCGATCCGCGCGACCCGGACGTGATCTACATCTCGACCGGCATCTTCGACCGGGAGGCAGCCAATTCGGTGCCCGCTTCGCGCGTTCCGGGCAGTGAAGGCGTCGTCAAGAGCACCGACGGCGGCCAGACCTGGACCAACGTCAACAACGGGCTGGATAACCTGTACGTGGGAACGCTGTTCATGCACCCCAAGGACCCCGACGTCCTGCTGGCCGGGGTCGGGAACAACCAGTATCCAGACGGCTCAGGCGTGTATATTACGACCGACGGCGGGGCCGCGTGGCAGCAAACGCTCGTCAGCGACAACATCAATTCGGTTGAGGTCGCTCCCTCCGATCCGGATATCGCGTATGCGGGCAGCGCCAGCGCGGTCTACCGCAGCACAGACGGCGGCTGGACGTGGACGCAGGTTTCCGGCGGGCCACATGGCTGGGGATCGCCGGGTGTGCGGGCCGGTTTCCCGATCGATTTCCAGGTCGATCCCCGCGACCCAAACCGGATTTTCGCCAACAATTACGGCGGCGGGAACTTCGTCAGCAACGACGGCGGGCGTACCTGGCAGATCGCCAGTTCCGGCTATACCGGGGCGCAGATGCGTGACATCACGGTCGACCCGTCCGGGCGCGTGTATGCCGCCGGGCGCAGCGGCATCTTCACCACGACGGACGGCGGCGACACGTGGACCGGCCTGAACACCCCACCCGCGCGGAGCATGGAGTGGTACGTCGTCGCCATCGATCCATCCGACTCACAGCACCTGCTGGCCGCCAACAACTGGAACGGCATCCTGCTCCAGAGCTTCGATCAAGGGCGACAGTGGCAGCCGGTCGGACCGCAAGGCCAGGAGATGCAAAGCTGGCGCGCGATTGCGTTTGCCCCGTCCGACCCCATGGTCGTTTACGCCGGGAAGTCGACATACTATTCGGCAGGAACGTTCGCCGACGATCTGTCTGCGAACGGCATCTACGTCTCCTATGACGGCGGCACACGCTGGGCCGCCGCCAACGATGCGCTGTCCCAGAATGCGAATGTCACCGGACTGGCGGTCGCGCCGAACGATCCCCAGATAGTGTACGCGGCCACCGGCAACAAGGGGTTGCTCAAAACCGACGACGGCGGCCAAAGCTGGTCGGCGCTCAACCTGGGAACGCCGGGCGGATCGCCGGTTGTGCTATCCGTGCGGGTGCATCCCACCGATCCCAGCCACATCTACGCGGGCCTGCGCGAGGGCGGCCTGTACCAAAGCACGGATGCCGGCGCAACCTGGCAGCTGGCCAGCATCGGGATGAATCCCGAGGCCAGTGTATCGGACATTGTCTTAGACCCCACAAATCCACAAGTCATGTACGCCACCGATCTGTTTAGCGGCGTATACCGCTCCGACGACGGCGGCCAGTCCTGGTTTGCCATGAATGAGGATCTGCGGATGCGTGCTGTGAACGCATTGGCGCTCACCAACGACAGCGCTCATCTCTACGCCGCAACCGAAGGCGAAGGTGTCTTCCGACTCGACCTGAATGGGACACCGCCCCAATAGGTGAAAGCCTGAAAGAAGAAAAAAACATGCTCAGTAAAAAACCATATACGTTTCTGCTCTTCCTGGGAATGCTGCTGTTTGTGTTGACCCCGGGTTACGCCCAGGATGGTGGTTTTCGTGAGACATTCGACGACCCGTCGCTGCCGGGCTGGGATGCCGTGAATGCTGTTGTGCAAAATGGCATACTGCGGCTTGAGCAGGGCGGGCTCTTGGGACGGGGAGGGGAATGGGGCGACTTCACATTATCGGCCCGTGTTCGCCGCATCGATCAGGGTGATTTCGCCTTCATGTATCGTGGCAGCCCCACGGGTACAAATATCGCTGTGCTCGGGGACTCCGGGGTTGGTGTCCAACGCGAGATAGAAGGTGTGTTAGAGAATCTCGACTTTGCCGCCGTTGAAGTGCCGGCAAACGAATGGTTTGAGTTTGGCATTTCGGTCTCTGGTGGCCAACACAGATTAACGCTCAATGGCGAGATAATTCTTACGGTGAACGAACCCAACCCGCTGCTCCCTGGTGGCATCGCCTTGGAAGTGATATCCAGCCCGGCAGTTGAGGTTGACGAAATGACGTTGACGCTTGAAACTCCCACGCCGCCAGCAGATGACGCGGCACCACCTGCTGTGTCGGCGGATACAAGCCAACTTGCCTGGGTACGGACGGGTGGCCCTCCCGGCGGCCTGGGTTACGATATCCGTTACAACTTCGACGATCCCAACATCTGGTATGTGACCGATAACTTCGCCGGGGTGAACATCAGTACCGACAATGGCTACACCTGGCAGCCCAGCAACAACGGCATCCCCAAGCAGCTTGGCCCGACAGCCGACTGGCGACCGATCTTCAGCCTGACGGTTGACCCACATAATCCACAAATCATCTGGGCGGGCACCGACTCCACCGGTCATATCTACAAATCAGTTGATGGGGGCCAAACCTGGGAGCAAAAGGATAACGGCGTCATCGTCGAGTATGATTTGCTCGCCTTCCGCGGCTTTACTGTCGATCCCCGCTCATCCGATATTGTATACGCAATGGGCGAGACGAATGTAGTCGAACTGGGGGGGCAGGGAATATGGAGCAATGGCGTTGGTGGCGTAGTCTACAAAACAGTCGATGGTGGCGAAAACTGGGTGAAAATCTGGGACGGAGGGATGCCATCCAGCCTGGCGCGCTATCTATGGGTTGACCCGCGCGATCCGGACGTGCTGTACGTGTCGACCGGCATCTTCGACCGGGGAGCGGTTGGGCAAGGCGACCCGGATACGGACATCGATCCCTGGGGCGGGCTTGGCGTGCTTAAGTCTACCGACGGCGGAGAAACCTGGACAATCCTGGGCAAGGACAACGGGCTGAAGGCACTCTATGTAGGCAGCCTGTACATGCACCCTGACAATCCAGACATCCTCCTGGCGGCGGTCGGGCACGAGACCGGCTTTGCCCAGGCTGACTACATAGCCGCGCAGGATGCACGCAGCGGGGCGGGCGTATATCGCACCACCGACGGAGGACAGACCTGGACCCACGTCCTGGTTCCGCCACCGGAACGGGCCGGTGAGCTGTTTTCGGCGGTTGAGTTCTGCCCGTCCGACCCGACAGTCGCCTATGCCGGCAGCGAGGGCGCGATCTACCGCAGCGACGACACCGGGCAAACCTGGACCCGTGTCACCACGACCGAACCCTGGGGCACGCCGGGCGTACGTGCCGGGGTGCCCATCGATCTCCAGTGCGACCCACGCGATCCCTACCGGCTGTTCGCCAACAACTACCAGGGCGGTAATTTCCTCAGTGAGGACGGCGGCCAAACATGGCAGAATGCCAGTCAAGGCTACACCGGAGCTCAGACACATTGGGTATCCGTCGAGACAGGCAACCCCGCGATTGTCTATGCCGCATCACGCAGTGGCATCTGGCGCTCTGATGACGGAGGTACAACATGGTACGGGTTACGCAATTTCGCCGACGACCACAGCGGCCCTGCTGCTGAATGGGGCGCAATTGCAGCTGATCCTGCTCGTCCCGCGACGGTTTTCGCCGCGGACGGCGATCTCCCACTTATCCTAAAATCCACCGATCGGGGCGCGAGTTGGCAAGCTCAACTCGCCCCAGAAGGCATCACCGGAACGGTAGCAGATTACGCTTTTGCCCCCTCGGCTCCTGACACCATCTACGCCGGCTTTGCAAACATAAACTGCGCCCAGAAAATCGGTGGTTGTGAGGATGCTACGGGAGGTATCGCAGTGTCACGTGATGGCGGCCAATCCTGGCAGATCGCTCCCGGTGACTTGCTGCGTGATAAGGCAGTGGTCGATCTGGCTGTTGACCCGACCAATTCACAGGTGATCTATGCGGCAGTTGCTTACAATGGATTATACAAAACGACAGACGGGGGCCAGTCCTGGACCAAACTTGATCTAGGTGATTTGATCACAGTCTTCGATCCTGATCTGACATACATGATTGGCTACCAGGCGGTAGCCGTCAATCCCTCTGACCCCCAGCAAGTTTTTGTAGGCGTCGGAACTCAAGGCATTTTCATGAGTCCAGATGGCGGCGCGACCTGGCAGGCACGTATCGCCGGGCTGGAGCCAAACGGCTCAATTGCTGATATCGTGTTCGATCCGACCAATCCCCAAACACTCTACGCCAGCGATCACCTGAGCGGCGTGTATCGTTCGATCGACAGCGGGCAGACCTGGATCAAGATCAACAACGCATTGGAAAACCGCGCAACAGTAGGTATGGCGATTTCATCGGATGGTCAGCACCTTTACGTAGGCACGGACGGCGAAGGCGTATACCGCCTGGACTTGAACAGCGAGCCGCCTTCTCCGGCAAAATAGTCATTGGGAGGCTACTATGTTAGCACACAGATGGAAAGTACTGACGCTGCTGGGCTGCGGTTTACTGCTGGCGGCCTGGGGTGCGATGTTCCTGGTGCCCGGTGCGGCCCTCCACGCTCAGGACGCGGCACAGGTTTCGGGCGTCGTCGTCGATGCCGACGGGCCGGTCGCCAGGGCGACGGTGCGCGTGCAGGCCACCAACCACATGACACACACTGCCTCCAACGGCACGTTTACGCTGGGGGTGCCCGGCGACGGGCCGTTTACCATCACGGCCTGGGCCAATGGCTACTTCGTCGGCTGGGCCGAGGAGGCGCTGGCCGGCGACGACGACCTGATCATCACGCTGCGCCCCTACTACACGACGGACAACGCCGAATACGATTGGTTTTCGCTGGAAGGCGCGGAAGGATCGAAGAGCTGCTCGCACTGTATGCCGAGCTATAACGAATGGGAGACTGACGCCCACGCCCAGTCCGCCGTGAATCCGCGCTTCATCACGATGTACAACGGCACCGACGTACACGGCAACCAAAGCCCGCCCACCCGCTACGGCTACAGCCCGGACTACGGACGCTTTCCGCTGCGGCCCGATCCATCGCAACCCTACTACGGCCCGGGCTATAAGCTCGACTTCCCGGAATCGGCGGGGAACTGCGCAACCTGCCATGTACCCGCCGCCGCTGCGTACCCGGGCGCGGCCTACACCGCGAACGTCAACGACCTGTCCGGCATCGAAGTGGAAGGTGTGTTCTGCGAGTTCTGCCACAAGATCGGCAGCGTCACGCTCGACCCCAACACCGGCCTGCCCTACCCGAACATGCCCGGCACGCTGTCGATGCAGCTCCACCGGCCCGAAGGTGAGCAGCAGCTTTTCCTCGGCAACTTCGACGATGTGACGCGCCGGGTGAGCTACCTGCCGCTGATCGAAGAAAGCGCATTCTGCGCGCCGTGCCATTACGGCGTCTTCTGGGATACTGTGGTCTACAACTCGTATGGCGAATGGCTGGACAGCCCCTACAGCAACCCGGTCGGCGGGCAGACGTGCCAGGATTGCCACATGCTGCCGGTGGACTACGACTACTTTGTCTATCCGGACAAGGGCGGCCTGCACCGGGATTCTGCGCTGATCAGCAGTCACTACATGCCCGGAGCTGCCGACGAGCAGTTGTTACAGAACACCGCTGAGATGACACTCGACGCCACGCGCGCTGATGGCACGGTCACGGTCGATGTCAGCGTGACCAATACCGAAGCCGGGCACCACATCCCGACCGATTCGCCTCTGCGTCAAATCTTCGTGCTCGTGATGGTGACCGATGCGCAAGGCCGTGAACTGCCGTTACAAAGCGGCCCGACCCTGCCGGATTGGGCGGGAGACCTGGCCGGCGAACCCGGGGTCTACTTCGCTAAAATCCTGGAGGAAACCTGGACAGAAATCCAGCCCAGCGGGGCCTACTGGCTGCCGACTACCATCGTGGAAGACACCCGGCTGGCGGCTTTCGAAACCAGCATGTCCAACTACACCTTCACGGTGCCCGCCGATGCCGCCGGTCAGAGCATCCAGGTCGAGGCGCGGCTGGTATTCCGGCGCGCGTTCTATGAGTTGATGCAGCAGAAAGACTGGGACGCGCCCGACATCCTGATGGAGCAGGCGGTGGTGAGCATCCCATAGCCGGGTAACGGGGTGATAACCGAGCATACGTGACACTCCCCACGCCTAAAGGCGGGGGCTTCTGGCGCACGCATGAGCTTACCTGCATGAACAAGCACAGGCAGTGGTCCTACGTTAAGCGACAAGGGTGTGTCCCGCCCAAGAAGAGGTTTCTCATCTTGTGCGGTTCAAATTTTACGTGGCGACCTGCTC
>DAOTUD010000035.1:0-38217 GCA_034437275.1 Anaerolineae bacterium | reverse complement strand
CCGGCGGCTCTGCGCATCCCGGCTCTGCGGCGAGCGCGATGATGGCCCGCCCGGTCGCCCGCGCTCCTCGTCCTTGTCGTCGCCCCGGTCCCGGAACGGACTGGTGCGCGACGACCGGCGGCTCTGCGCGTCCCGGCTCTGCGGCGAGCGCGAGGATGGACGCCCTGGCGACTGTGTCGGGCCGCGCCGGGCATCGCGCTCCTCCGCATCATCATCCCCGCCCCGCGAAAATGGCCGGCGGCGCGATCCGGAATCATCCTGCCTGTCGTTGTCTTTTCTGCCCCGCGACGAGCGTTTCTTGCGGTCGTCCTTGCGATCATCGTCGTCGTCGTTGCCGCCTCGATTGCGGAATCGGTTTACCATATTGACTACACCTGAACACCTAACCGACGTATTAGAATCTACGGAAAAAACTGGGTTGTTGGTCGCAGTAAAACCCTGTTCAAATTATAACACATTAGCACATGCGTGCTAGCCCAGGAGTGCTGGTTGGCTCCCCACCTTCAGCATATACCAGAATGGGGGAGAGCACCAGATGTTGGCGATGGCACGCGGCGGTGACCGCGCGCGGATGGTATTGGCGCGCTAGTACAGCTTGGCAGAAGTTACTGTCCAGTTTTGCCCTCACCCGCTGGCCCTCACCCCTCCGCCCTGGCGGGCGGTGTCCCCTCTCCCATATAAGGGGCGAGGGGAAAAGCGCGCGCTGTGACTCCCCCTCGCCCCACTGGGTGGGAGAGGGGGCCGGGGGGTGAGGGGGGATAGGGGATGAGGGCCAACCGGTGGGCATATATTTCCGCCGCCCTGTACTAGGGCAGTTCGCCGCCCAGCAGTTTGACCGCTTCCTCAGATGTAATGCGGCCCGCGCCCAGATCGTCGAGCACCTGCCGCCGTTCTTCGGGGCTGAGTTCGTCCGACTCTGCGGCACCGGGCACCTCATAGCCCATCGCGCGGATGGTGTCGTTCAGGCGGCTGCGCACGGTGGGGTACGAGATGCCGAGTTCATCCTCGACGCGCTTGATCTTGCCTTCGCAGCGCATAAATACGTCGACGAACTCCAGTTGCCCCGGCGACAGCATGGCCAGCCGCCCCAGCGAAAAGCGCCCTTCGACCGTGACATCGCACTCCGGGCAGTACAGCCGGGTGATGATCATGCTCTCGTTGCACACCGGGCAGCGCCCCGGCACCGGATACACAGGATACATACGCCCTTTCCTTGAACATAACTTGACCAGTCTATCCAGAGAATAACAAATTATATTTAAAAAGTCAATGCGATGATAAATTTTTCTAAAGTACAACATTGATTTTGTTGATTTTTTGCCAAATGAGACTGCGGTACCGTACTGGGGTACTATCCGGATCGCGGCATGAAATACGGTAAGCTAGGAGTATAGACACATAAGGCATGGTATAATTAAAGATAGGATAGCAGAAAGGAGGGCCTTTAATGGCACTGTGGCAATGGCTGCGCAGGCAGCCACACATCCGCAGATGGACCAGTGGGCAAGGCTTGGTCGAATACGCACTGCTGATCATATTCGTAGCAGTAGTGCTGATCGCCCTGCTGACCATTCTCGGACCAGGTCTCACGAACATCTACGAAAACATCATCGAAAATCTCTAGCTTCATCTCCTACATATCATCCGTTTTAATCAAGGCCTCGCAAATCTGCGGGGTCTTTATCATGGCAAGGACATCATGAAGCGAGCAGCGATTGGCTTTGCGATATGTATCGGGCTGGTGGTGGTCGTGGCCGACGTGGGGCTGGGCGGCGGGCTGTTCGCCCGGCTGCGGCACATCCCCGGCGGCGACAAAACCGGGCATTTCGTGCTGATGGGCACGTTATCGTTCCTGGTGAACATGAGCCTGGGGGCGGCACGCCTGGGATCGACGCGCCTGCTGACGGGCAGCGTCGCGGTGGCGGCAGTCGTCACGCTGGAGGAGTTCTCGCAGTTGGCGCTGGCTGCGCGCGGATTCTCGCTGCTCGATCTGGCCGCGAACTACGCCGGGATCGTGTGCGGCGGGTGGCTGGCGCGGTGGGCGATCGTGCGGCGGGCTTAGAGGCTGTTATGCACTTTTTACCCCTATCCCCCGCCCCCTTTCCCCGCGTGCGGGGAAAGGGGGGAGGCGCAAGTCCCTCTCCGTTTACGGGGAGGGATTTAGGGAGGGGTAAAACTTACAGGAAAAAATCCACTGTAAACAGCCTGCGTAAGTTCATAACACGCGCTAGGCTTCCGGCAGATGATCGGGCGGGGGAATGACATGCCCTTCGTCTGGCGGCTCGCCGAAGCGCTCCATCCACATCGTTTTGCCCATGCCCGGTTCCCACTCGTCGGCCAGCGCCCCGGCAGCCCGCGTGAGTTCCAGGCCGCCCAGGTTGCGCGCGATGATCTCGGTCATGCGCGGGTGCGCCCAGGTGACGGAATCCACCTGCACCGCGCGCGCGCCCGCGTCCAGAAAATCACGGGCATCGTCCGGCGTATGGATGCCGCCGCTGCCGATCACGGGCACCTCTACAAACTGCGCCACCTGCCCCACCGCGCGCAGCACCTGCGTTTGCAGCCAGGGACCATAGACGCGCCCGCCGGTTAGCTGCCCGGTGACCGGGTCGCGGGCAGTGCCGCGTGGGGCCGCGGCCACCACCAACGCCCCGGCCCCGGCTTCCTGCGCCGTCCCGGCCAGGTGCACCGCCGAATACAGCGGCAGCCGCACCAGCACAGGCAGTTGTGTCTCCTGCCGCGCGGCTTGCAGCACCAGTTCCACTTCGTCGTGATCGGCCTGGTCGTGCAGCCCTAGCTCGATCCCGGCCACCCCCTCGCAGCGGTCCAGGGCCGCCGCACAGCGCCCCACGTCGGATGCTGTGGTGGCGATCACGTGCACGATGACAGGCAGCGGGCTGCGCGCCCAGCGTTTGGCGTAGGTCTGGATCGTGCGGCGGATGCCAGGGTTGGGCAGCCCGGTGTGCACCAGCACCCCAGACGGCAGCGGCACCAGCCGCGGGCCGCGTGCGATCTGGCGCGGCTTCCAACTGACCGGGTTGGTGACCATCGCGCCCAGCTTGGTCAGGTCGATCAGGTCGCGGTAGGCGGTGTGGTCGAAGCCGAACGTCCCGGCAGCCACGATCACCGGGTTCTCGACGAGCAGCGGATTTTTGCCGGTCCGTGTGAGTTCAATCATGGGCCGCGGTCCTCACTACCAGCCATCGAAGATCACGCGCTGGGATCGGGATGCCACGCGCCCACGCGCAGCAGCAGCGCGGCGAAGGGGTCGTCGGGCACGGTGTAGGACGGCAGCTCCGGCCAGTGGCGATGGAATGATTCAATCGAGCGGATCGCCTCGCGGACCGCCTTCAGACGGCGGCGGCGCATAAACAGCGCGTGCTGCGTACGGTGACACAGCATGGCGGCGTGCTTGGCCTCGATCCACTGCTGGATGCTCAGCGCCAGGTGCGCCGGGTCGCTCTGGTTCCACAGCCGGTCCTCGACGTTGGGCACCTGGGCGGCGATGCTGTAGCACACCACACCGGCGACATGCTCGCGCACGGCTTGCAGCACCGCGCGGTGCACCTGGCGGTGGGCCGGATGCCCGTATTCCCCGTCGCTGCCGTGCGTGAGGACCACCTGCACCTGCGCCTGCCGGATCAGGTCGGCCAGCCGCGCCACCAGCACGGCATCGTCTTCGGCAAAACCATGTAGCTCCTCGTCCGCCTCGATGACCGGGTCCTCGTAGCCGAGCATGGTCAGGTCGGCGATGCCTAACGCCTCGGCAGCACACGCCATCTCCGCCGCGCGCATATGGGCCAGCGCTTCGGGGGTGTTGGCTTCCGCCACGTCGCCGTATTCCCCGCCGCGCCCATCCGTCGCACAGACGACATGCGTCTCGACCCCGCGTTCGTTCAACATCGCCAGCGTGCCCCCGACCATCACGGTTTCGTCGTCGGGGTGCGCGCCGATAAACATCACACTGCTTAATTCCTGACTACTCATCAAAACCCTACCTTCTTTAGATCAAGCGCCGGACCGTCGGTGCAGGCCAGCAGATCACCTTTGCGCCCCGGAATCTGGCAGACCTGGCACGCACCGGTGCCGCAGGCCAGCCGCCGGTAATACAGCCCATAGACGTAGCCGTCCGGGATATCCTGGTGGCGCAGTTGGCGGATCGTATCGTACAAACTGTGATAAACCTCCTGCTGCGTATAGGCCGGGGCGAGCACGAGCACCTGGTCGGCCCAGCCCAGCATCTCGACCTGGTTGGGCCATTCCCAGTCGGTCGCGGCGTGCAAAATCTCGACCTCCGGCGGCAGCAGTTCCAATGGATAACGGATCGCCTCCCCGCCGAGCACCAGCGTCACCGCTGCGCCCCGGTCGAGCAGATGGCGCGCCGGCCATACGAACGGCGTCGGCGGCGCATCCTCCGCGATCAGCAAGACGTGCCGCAGCGACGCGGGCAGCGGGATCGGCTGGCCGACCGGCGACAGCACACTCGCCACCTGTCCCGGCGCGTACAACTGCGCCAGCGGCAGCTCGACCACCATCTGCCCGGCCTCGATTGCGACCGGCACCCACTGCACGCGCAAGTAGGGGTCCCACCCCGCCTGATCGATGGGCGTGGCCAGCAGCGATTGGCCGGGCCGGTACTGAAGCAGCGCCGGATCGACGGACAGCACCAACTGCTGCAAGCCGTCGCTCACGCGGCGTACTCGTTCGATAATCGTCTGTGTTTCACGCATATGGGCAAGCCTACAACGCCTGATAGGGTTTTGCAAATAGGGGGTTATGCTAGATAACCTGGCGCATGTGTCGATGGTTTACCCCTCCCTAAATCCCTCCCTGTGAACGGAGAGGGACTTTGGGTCCCGGTTTGTTTCCCCCTCTTCGCGCGCGGGGAGGGGGAAAACTAGCATAACGCCCAAATAGCAAAATTGTCATAGGGGCACGCAGAACGCCCCCGCCTCACACCTCGGGCCGCTTGACGCACACGCCGACGATGTGCTCGGCCATGTGGCGCGGCAGCACGCGCGTCACGCCCACCGTCAGCCGGAACAGCAGCGGGTGGAACGCGAAGTAGGTCGGGTCGTCCACGTAGCGGAAGGTGTGCAGCAGCAGGCCACTGCCGGCGGCCAACTGCATCACCCGGCGGCGGGTGTTGGCACGGTACACGACCGGGAAGGCGTCCTGCTCTGCACGGCCATACAGCAGCGGCACCAACCAGCGCTGCAAGGGGCCAAACACGCGGTTGAGCAGCGCCGCCGGACTCCACGCGCCGGGGGCCACAAACATGAACGCGCCGCCGGGCCGCAGCACGCGCGCCACCTCCCGGAAGGTGCGCGCCGGATCCGGCAGGTGTTCCAGCACCCAACTCGACAGCACGAGATCGACGCTGTTGGCGGGCAGCGGGATCGCGCCCGCGGTCGCCACTGCGCGCGGCAGGTCCGGCAGCCGGTGCGCGACCAGCGAGGTGTGGTCCGGGTCGAGGCCGATGGGGTGCGCAACCCCGGCCCCGACCTGCTCCAATACCCCGCCGCGCCCACAGCCCAGGTCCAGCACACGCTGCCCTGGCGCCAGCCGCTCGCGGATCAGGGCCTCGTACACCTCGGTGGCCGGACGCCAGCCCTCTCGCCGGGCCGCGTAGCGCCGCCGGTAGGCGTTCTGTTCTTCCAAAGACAACGGCATACAAAACTACTTTCATGCTGATGTGCACCGGGTTGATTTGGCCTCCCCCTCTCGTCCCTCTCTCCATCCGAGACAGGTGCTGGCACACCCGGTGGAGAGGGGGAAAAGGGGCCGGGGGTTAAGGGGTGCGGCCAAGCCCGCTACCGCACGCGGAGGCGGCTGCCATCCGGCGTCTTGTCGACTTCGATCTGCACCGGGAAGGCGTCGCGCAGCTCCTCGATGTGCGTGATGACCAGCAGCAGGTCGAAATTGTCCTGCACGGTGTTGATCGCCTCGACGAGCCGCTGGCGTCCGGCCTCGTCCTGCGTGCCGAAGCCCTCGTCGATGAACAGCGTGCGCAACTGCGCCCCGGCGCGCCGCGCGAGCATCTGGCTGAGCGCCACGCGGATCGCAAAGTTGACGCGGAACGCCTCGCCACCGGAATAGGCCTCGTAGCTGCGCGTGCCCAGTTCGTCGCTGATCAAAATATCGAGCGTTTCGGCCACGCCGCCCGTGCGTTTTTCGCGCTGCGTGTCCAGCCGGACGTGCATCCGCCCGGCGGTCATGGCGCTGAGCAGGTGGTTGGCGGCCTCCTCCAGTTCCGGGATGGCGGCCTCGATGATCATGGCCGGTACGCCGTTTTTGCCGAACGCGGCGCGCAGGTCCTCGAAGATGCCCTTGCGCTCGCTTTGTTCGGCGCGGCGTGTCTCCAGTTCGGCCTTGTGCTGGCGGGCCTGCTCCAGCGCGTTGAGCGCCTGCTGCGCGCGGATGACACCCTCCTGGGCGCGTTTCTCCTCGGTACGGCGGCGGCGCACTTCCTCGTCGCGGCGGCGGGCCTCCGCGACCTGCTCCTTGAGGCCATCAATCGCCAGGCGGGCAGCCTCGGCTTCGCCCTCCTCCTTGGCAAGCGCCTCCAGCCAGCGCGCGCGGCGGGCTTTGGCCTTTTCGATGTTGGCCTCGATTTCGGGGAGTTGATCCTGCGCCGTTTCCAGGGCGTGCTGGCGGCGTTCGTAATCGTGGTAGGTGGAGAGCGTCTCGCGGGCGGCAGTGTGCGCCTCGGAGTCGTAGCCCAGGCTGTCGATCTCCGCCTGGATCGCGTCGCGCTGCGCCTGGAGTTCCTGCGCGTACTCGCCCGATGCGAGCAGCTTTTCGATCCCGCGCAGTTCGGCGCTTTGTTCCTCGACGGTCTGCGCGGCCTCCTGTGCGGACTCCTCGCTGGCGCGCAGCGCCGCCGCCCGGTCGCGCAGCGCTTGCAGCCGCCGCAGTTCCAGCTCAATCGCGGCGATCTCCTCCTCGTGCGCGGCGATAGTCTCGTCGATTTCGGCCATGCGTGCCTGGTTGGCGCGGTGCGTGTTGCCCCGGTCGGTGCCGTCGGCCTGTAGTTCGTCCAGCAGCGTGGTTTTTGTGGCCTCGTCCAGCGGCTGGCCGCACAACGGGCACACCGCCTCCGCCGCCTGCACATCCGCGATGCGCGCCTTGATGGCCTGCATCTCGTCATACAGGGCGTGATTGACGGCGCGTAATTCGACGCGCTCGGCGTTGAGATCGCCGATCGTGCTGCGCAGGTCGTCGCGGCGTTCCTCCTCGGCTTCCAGGTGTGCCACCTCGGCCTGCACCTCGGAGAGGTCGGCCTGGAGCGCCGCCAGTTCGCTCGCGGTGCGCTCGGCGGTGGCAATGCGGTCGCGGTGGACGCTGGCCTGCGCTTCGAGGTCGGCGCGGGCCTGCTGGATGCGCGTGGTGACGTCGTTCAGGCGGTCCTTGATGGCGTCCATCGCCTGGAGCTTTTCGCCAAGTTCCTGGTCGGTTTCGCGCGCCGCCTGCAAGCGGGCATAGCCGGCCTGGATCGTCTCGCGCTCGGCGATCACCGCCTGGAGTTCGGCCTGCTGCGCTTCGTAGCGCGCGACCTCGGCGTCGATGTCGTCCAGGTCGGCCTGGCGCTGCTTGCGGCGGTGTTCGGCCTGGGCGAGCCGGTCCTGGGCCTGCTGCATCTGCTGCTCGGCCCCGGCGACCTCCTGGTAGCGCGCTTCGGCTTCCTCGCGGCGCGCGGCGGCCTCTTCCAGCGCCGCCTCGGCCACGTCAAGATCGCGGCGCAGCGCGGGTTCTTCGGCTTCGTGGCGCTCGATCTCGCCCAGCCGGTAGGCGATCACGTCCAGTTCATGATCGATCTGGCGCAATTGCTCCTTGGCGCGCTGTTCGTAGAGCTGCCACTGCTCCAGCCCCAGGATTTCGGCCAGGATCTCCTTGCGCCGGGCCGGGGTCTTGATGGTGAAGGCGTCGGCGCGGCCCTGCTGCAAGAAAGCCGAATGCACGAACGTGTCGTAATCCAGCCGCAGCAGGTCGGTGATGCGGCGATCAGTCTCGCGGATCGAGGGGGCGGTGATCGGCTGGAAACGCCCGGTGGCGTCGTCCCACACGAACAGGTCGAGCGCGCTGCGCCCGGTGCGGGCGGTCTTACCCATCTGCCGCTTGCGCACCACGCGGTAGCGCATTTCGCCCTGCAAAAAATCAAGCTGGACGAGCATCTCGGTCTGGCCCTGGTGGATCAGGTCGTCGTCGGAGCGCACGCGGGCCTTGCCCCACAGCGCCCAGGTGATCGCGTCCAGCAGCGAGGACTTCCCCGCGCCGTTGGGGCCGGTCAGGCTGGCGAGGTGAATGCCGTCGAAGACGATCGGGTCCGGGTTGTGATACGCCAGGAAATTTCTCAGTTCGAGTCGAGTCGGGAGCATACCATCCTCATTCAAATTTAGCGCGGATACCCCATAGCTTGCTACGGGGAGGAAGCGCCCCACGTTTAAGAGTCCAAATAGATATGCGCCGGGCAATCGTCAGGCCCAGGCCGCCCTGGTGCGGGCTGTGGGCCGGGTCGGACTGGCGCTGCAGCACAGCATAATCCGCCGCGATGATCGCGCGCCAAAAAGCTTTGTCCATGCGGCTCACTCCTCCAGGTCGAACAACTGCCGCGCGTGCTCCAGCAGCACCTCGATGCGGTCATACGGCACGTCTTTACTTTGCAGGTAGCGCTCCAGCAGGTCGTCGGGGCTGAGGCCCTCCGGCGAAGTGCCCAGCCGCAGCCGGGCCGGGCGCTCGACGTCGCGCTGGATGGCGGCGACGTGGTTGGCCCCGGCATCGCGCAGCGCGTGCTGCAGGGTGCGCTCGTTGAGCAGCAGGTCGGCTTCCGGGTCGGCGCTGATGATCAGGCGCACGACGGCATCGTCGAGATCGTGGCGGCGGATCGCGTCCAGCACCACCTGGTTGGGATCCCCGGCGCGCTTGACGTCCACGCGCAGCGTCGTAAACGGGCGGCTGGCCACCTCGACGAACTCCCAGTGTGCGCGCCCGCGCTCCAGTTCGACCCACACAAAGCCCTTCGGGTCCAGTTCCTCGCCGAAGTCGATGCGTTCCATGCTGCCGCTGTAGACGACCGGCGGCTGGTCGGCGCGGCCCAGGTTCAGGCATTGGTGCTTGTGGATGTGCCCCAGCGCGACGTAATCCCAGGCCGGATCGGCCACCGTGCTGAGCATCAGCGTCACGTCGCGGCCCAGCATCACGCTGCGCTCGCTGCCGAAGGTCGCGCCAGACACGCTGAAGTGCCCGGTCAGCAGGCGCGGCATATCGTACTGGTTGGCCTCCTCGGCCAGGGCTTGCAGCCGTTGGTCGAGGTGCTGCTCCAGCAGGGCGTCGATCTCGGCGATGGTGCTGCGGTGCGGCACGTCCACGTCTTGCAGCAGGTGGTTACGGGCCGGATATGGGGCGGTGGCGACCAGCACCGGGCCGCGCTTGGTCTCGATCTCGTGCAGCGCATAGTCGCGCCCGACAAGCGTATTGGGCACGTTGAGCGTCTCGTAAATCTCGATGCTGGAGGCGCGGCGCTCAATCGACGGCAGGTCGTGGTTGCCGACCAGCAGCACGACCGGGCAGTGTGCAGCCAGGTCCTGGATGCGGAAGGCAAATTCGCGCTGGAAGGTAGGCGACGGGTTGCGCGTCTTGAAGGCGTCCCCGGCGAAGATCACCAGGTCGACGTCCTGCTCCAGCACATGGGCGACCATCTCGTCCATGCGGCGCAGAAAATCCACCACCCGCGAACTCAGGCCGGTGGTGGGATCGGTGCGCCCGTAGTTTTCCATGCCGATGTGCACATCGGCGAAGTGCAGCACACGGATCGGGTCGGCCATGGTTACCCCGCCTTGACTTTCTGCACCGCGTCCAGCACGGTGTCGTGCAGGTAGCGGTTGCTGACGACGAGGCCGTGATTCTCGCTCAGCCGGGACCCCTGGCTGAAGTCCAGCGGCTTGCCGTCCAGGTCGGTGACACGCCCGCCGGCCTCGGTCACGATCATGTAGCCCGCCGCGTGATCCCACACCTTTTCATGGTAGGATGGGTCGGGCGTCACGCGCAGGTACAGGTCGCCCTTGCCGACCGCGACCATCGCGTATTTGTCCTGGCTGTCCAGCTGGCGGCGCGGGGCGTCGTCGCCCCGGTTGAGCTTGTGCGCCACCGCATCGATAAACGCCGAATCCATGTGTGCCGACTCGAAGCTGGTGAGCAGCGTCGCCTCGCGCGGATCGGTCACGCGCGAAACCTGGACCGGTTCGCGCGGGCCGCCGTACAGCGCCTCGACATACGCCCCCGCCCCGCGCCGGGCATAGGCCAGCAGGCCGGGTTCAGGCGGGGGATCGTCGGCGTCGCTGTAGAAGCCGGGACTGGCCAGCACCCCCAGCATCAGCTCGCCGGCATCCAACAGCCCGATCGCGACGCAGTAGTGCCGCCCACCGACAAAACCTTTGGTGCCGTCGATGGGGTCGATCATCCAGGTGCGTCGCGTATCCGACGCCTTGCCGAAGTCCAGCCAGGCGCAAATCTGCTCCTCGAATACATAGCCGCCAATCGCGTCCGTGACAAAACGCTGCACCAGCGCGCGCTGGCGATCGTCAAGCAGCAGCATGAACTCCTCGGAGCGCTCCTCGGCGATCACGGTGTCGTCGGGGAAGTTCTCGGACAGCGCATGGCCGATCAACGCCTGGGAGGCGTAGTCAGCGATCGTCACCGGCTCGCGGCCATCCTTCTCCGCCGGGTTGACCAGTTCGGACTGGATGTTCTGGCACACGGAGGCGGCCATGCGGGCGATGGTCTTTATCGTTTCAAGTTCTTGTGACAAATCCACGTGGTTTTCTCCAAACAATAGGGGCCAACGTGGACGCTATTGTAGCGCAGCCCCCCCGCCGATGAAAGATCAGGCGGGCTGTGGGGCCGGGACCAGCGCCCCAGGATACGAAAACGCGGGGCACAAACGACGCCCGCGCCGCGCGGCACGGTCAGGTCGAAGCCCTTGAGCGCTATAAACGACCCGAAGCGTTTGGTCAGGTTTCGAATATCAATTGCGTTCATGTTTGCTCCCACGACTCCTTACGCCCGATCACCAGGTACAGCACCGGGCCAACCAGCCCGGCCCCCAGGATCACGATCACCCAGACCCACACGGGCAGCGGCGGGCGCGTGCCCTGCTTGCGATAAATGTCGTACAGCGTGTAAATCTGCCTCTACATTGGCAAGTCATTGGTATATACGATAACAAGGGCGCAATTCGCACCCCAGCATACGGCTTCAGATAATTCTACGCTATAATGCGTGTAGTCCGTTATTTTTGGTTGCGATTAACGAACGGGAGATTATTACCAATGAAACGACTCGTCATGATTACCATGCTGACCGCGCTGCTCGTGGGCGGGATGCTCCCGGCACTGGCCCAGGACGGCGGCACCCCGATCGCCCCGGCCAACGCCGCCGACCTCGCCGAACAGTTGACCGTCGAATACGAGACCGTCAACGCGCTGGCCTGGTCGCCGGACAGCACACAGCTAGCCGTCGCCGGCACGCCGGACATCTGGCTCTACGATGCCGGGGATTGGGCCGCCGCCCCGCTGGCGCTGCAAGGCCACACCAGCACCGTGTGGGACGTGGCCTTCAGCCCGGACGGCAGCCTGTTGGCGTCCGCCGGGTGGGATGGCATGGTCCGCGTGTGGGATGCGGCCAGCGGCGCGCAGATCGCCGCGCTCAGCGAACCGGACGAACCGGTGTGGAGCGTTGCCTTCAGCCCGGACGGCTCCCAACTGGCGGCAGGCTCGCTGGATCAGCGCGCGTGGCTGTGGGCGCTCGACGGTGACAGCCCGACCCTGACCGGGTCGTTCGAGGGCCACACCGGCGGCGTGTACGACGTCGCCTTCAGCGCCGACGGGGCCAGCCTGATCACCGCCAGCTCCGACCATACGCTGCGGCTGTGGGATGCCGCCAGCGGCAGCACGCAGGCCACACTGACCGGCCATGACAACATCGTGTGGAGCATGGCACTCGGCCCGGCGGGCGCACAGATCGCGTCGGGCGGCTGGGATAACGACGTGCGGCTGTGGGATGCCGCCCCCGGCGACGCGATCGCGCTGCTGGAAGGGCACACCGACTGGGTGCATACGCTGGACTTCAACGCCGACGGGTCGCGGCTGCTGACCGTCAGCGACGATTTCACCGCGCGCATCTGGAACATTGCGGCGGCGGAAGTCGTGCATGTGCTGGAAAACGGCCCCGGCTCGGACGTGCTCAGCGCCGCCTACAGCCCGGATGGCGCACTGGTCGCGGTCGGGCGCGCGGCGTATGACGTCGCCGAGACCGACGACGGCGAAACCGCGCGCATCGAAGCCAGCGAGGCGGGCGTCGTCGAGCTGTGGACACCGGAAGATGGCGTGCTGGCCACGCTGGAAAGCCACGCGGGCGGCGTGACGCTGGTCGCCTTCAGCCCGGACGGAACCTGGCTGGCAACGGTCGACGCCGGGCTGGCTGCCATCGAAGCCGACGAAGGCCGCGAAGCCGAACCCGGCGCGCTGCGGCTGTGGGCGGTGCCGATGGAGTAAGACCCGTCCCCACGTCACGCGGGCGATCAAAAAATCCCCGGAGCGCAGCCGGTATGCTCCGGGGACCAACCAGGCCGCGCGCTAAGCCGCACTAATCAACCGGCTTGCTGGATTTGACGGACGGGGCGTCGCCATCATCACCGTCATCATCGCCGCCCACGTCTTTTTCCTCGGCTTCGATCTCGATCTTGACCGACCGGGAGCGAGCCTTGTCTTCCTCACCGCCGGTTTCCTTGCTGCCAAAGATGGTATCGAAGGCGCTGCGCGTGCGGTCGGCCAGCGTGCTGCCGATGTCGCGCCAGCTTGCGCCGCGCTCGGCCCCAACCAGCGCGCTGGTGAAATCGCGCATGTCCTCCTCCAGCTTGGCCCCGATATCCGCCCAACGCGGATCGCCTTCCTCGCGCTCGGCCTTGAACAGCCGCGCGATCCCCAGCCGGACGCGGTTTTCCATCTGGCCGCTGATCGTCACCCAGTCGGCGTCCTCTTCTGTGCCGACCCACGCGCCCAGTTGGCTGCGCGTGTTGGCGTCCATCTTGGAGCCGATCTCGCTCCAGCCGGCGTCTTCTCCCGTGCCGACCCAGCCGCCAACCGTGGCCCGCAGCCGGACATCGACTTTGGCGGCCAGGTCCTTCAGATCGCCGCCTTCCGGGTCGTCGGCCCAATCGTGCACCGTTTCCTTGATTTCCTCGTCGAGCTTGTCGCCCATGTCTTCCGGTTTAGGCGGCTGTCCGTTGTTTTTGTTTTCGCTCATTGATGCTACACTCCCTCGCTTGACTGTCTGCGTTCTCGTCCTACTGTCTACTGTGTTCTACGTGCAGCCCCGCCAAACGTTGCTGCACAGGCCAGCTTCTTACGGGTTATTTACCAAAATGCGCCGTAAAGCCCCTGTCTTTAGATATGGGGATATAAGGCGCGGCGCACAAGCGCCTTGTATGGTACAATTCACGAACTCAACCGGCCCCGGCACACCGGGCGCGGCCAGCCAATCCAGGATCAGCGGGAGCAGCGTCTCGCCCTCGGACCACAGCAGATCGACGCCGTGCGCATTGCCCGCGTAACGCTGCACGGTGACCGGGTTGGTCGCCGCCGCGACCATACACGGCACGCCGCGCCGGGGCCACGCATCGCGCGCGGTGTACACCAGCAGCACCGGGCGCGCCCCGAAATCCCTCAGGGAGAGGGACTTGAGACGCCTTTCTCCCTTCTCCACGAGGGCTGCATGTGCCGCACCACGCTATTCTGTAGTCCTGCCACAGCGTCGGGTGAAACAGGTTAAATCCGCCGCGAGCCGCGCTCGCTCTGCCGGCTGCGGGATGTGCGCCCGTCCCCTTGACCGGTCAGGCTTTCGTAAAAGTCGGTGTCGTAGGTCCGCGTGCGCACCACGACCGGCATCGGCACCGCGTGGCCGAGGATCAGCGCCTGCTGCCTGGTATCCAGCCGGGCCAGCACCTCGCGCAGCCCGCCCGCCCCGCTGATGCCGGTCAGCACGGCGGCGATATCGCGCTCGTTGTCCAGCAGCGCAGTGACGCGCGTCCCGACCTGGCTCATCACTTCCTCGTCGATGCCGCTGGGCCGCTGATCCACGACCAGCAGCGTCACGTTGTACTTGCGCAGCTCGCGCGCGATGGTGCCGAAGATCGTCTGCCGCGCGATCTGCGGGTCGAGGAATTTGTGCGCCTCTTCGATGGTGATCAACAACTGCGGCGGCTCCATGCTCTCGTCGCCGAGCGCCTTCTCGACCGCCTCGACGTACATGCTGTGGATGCGCCGCGTGAGGTAGTTGGCGACCAGGATGTAAGCCTCCAGCGCGCTGCCGTAGCGCCCGAACTCCAGCACGACGCTGATCCGGCGCTCGATGAACTCCAGGATTTTCCGCGCGGAATCCTCCGGCGTCTGGGGCTGGAGGAAGCCGAAGCGCTGGAACCGCCGCAGCCGCCGCTGGAGGGCCTGCACCGAGGCCGGGCTGGCCGCGATCACCTCGCGCAGCATCTCCAGGTCCTCGCCGGTCGCCTCGATCAGCCGCGCGACCCACTCGTCACGCCACAGGCGCTGCAATTCATAGGCCGCGTCGATCATCGAGTCGGACAGGTCCATCGTGGCCTTGAGCATCGCCAGGTCTTCGGGCTGGATGTCGGCATAGGAGATCGTCACGACATGATCGGCCCGCGCACCGCGCCGCCGCGTGGCGTCGTCGTCCAGCGTGAAGATCGCCACCTTGCTGCCGAACAACTGCTTCAGCCCCTTGGCCTGGGCACCGCGCTCGTCCTTGACCGACCAGCCGTAATCGTTGTGCATGTCGAAGATCAGGTTCACGGCGATGTCGTTCTTGATCACCCCGGCCAGCAGGATGCGCGTCAGGAAGCTCTTGCCGGTGCCGCTTTTGCCAAAGACGCCGACCGAACGCTCGACCAGCCGCCGCAGGTCCAGGTTGATCTGCGTCTCCTCCAGCTCCAGCGGCGAGCCGACGTTGAAATGCGTCTCGTCCTCGTAGCCGAAGACGTCGTTCACGTCGTCGGCGGTCGCGATCTCGACCGGCATGAAGTGGCCGGGGATGGTCTTGACCGGCTTGGGCACGCCTTCTTCCAGGTCGATGCTGAGCATCGGCGCAACGTGAATCGTGCCGAAGGCAGCGGTGCCGGTGTAAATCTCGGCCAGGAAAGGGTCGCTCAGGTCGGGCGGGTTGCTGCGAATGGCGGGGTTGGTCGCGTCCAGCATGATATCGGTGATCATGCAGAAGAAGTCCTTGTTATAGCCGCGCACCACCACATAGCGCCCGACCGCGAGGTTCTCGATGATCGTGTCCGGGTCGAGCTTGACGTCGAGGCCCCGGCTCAGCGAGCCACCGACTACCACGCCCAGGCGCTGCCCGGCCCGGTAGCGCGTGACCGGGTCGCCCGGCTCGGCGCGCGGGAACCACTCGTCCAGGTTGTCAGGGTTAGTCGGCAGACTCATGGGTTACAATCCTTCTTTATGCTCAATCAGAACGTGCGTTCTATTATACCCCGGCAACTGGCACCCGGCCAGACCAAAACCACCGGGCGGCTTCTATGTTTGGCGCAAGCTGTGAGGGCCAGCCCTCACGCTCCCGCACGGGGCCACCGGCCCCGTGGCCCCCTGTTGGCGATCATCCCTGGCTGACAGATCGCCGTCTCCACCGGAAAGCGGGTGCAGGGCGTTCAACGCCCTGGGCAGCGCCCCACGTACCGCCCAAAAACGGAATCCTTCTACACCGGGCGGATCAGGCGCAGCACATGCTGCAAGCGCGGCAGGTCGTGGGCCAGCAGGCCCGCCAGATAGCGCCCGGCCATCACCAGGAACGCGCGACGCTCAGCCTCCAGGCGGGCGTTGGCCGCGTGCAGCAGCGCCGCCGCCAGCAGTTGCTCGGTCGAGACGTCGGTCGTGTCCAGCACCAGCCGCAGAAAATCGAACTGCCCGGTAAAGTCGATGATGGTGTCCGCGTCGCACAACTGCACCGGGTCCAGGCTCAGCGGCGGGCGCGGCGGCAGGTTGTGGTAAATGTGATCGTACTGGATAAAGCCGACATTCACCACGCTGATCTCAACCGGCACCATGCGATTCTCGCGCTGGTCGCGCGCCACGCCGGGGTTGAGGTTGTTGGCCAGGATGATCTGCCGCACCAGCGGATCGTCGTCGATGCTGATCGCGTGGATCAGCCCGATCACGTCGATGTCGCCCATCTGGCCGTGCCGGGTGCGCACAAACGCGCCAAACGACGGGTGGACGATCTCCTGGCTGCGCGTGCCGCACACAAAGCCGGTCGTGCTGGCGCGCAGCACACTGCCGATTACGGGCTGCTGTGTTTCTTCGCTCATAACGTTTCCAACTCATCTCATCCAACAGAAAACGGCACAACCACCGGCGGCTCAGCGCCGGCTCCCTTTTTGACCGTAACGGGTGCGCCCATGCCGTGACATTTTACTATCTAATTTCTCAGAATGCTCAACGGGTTGGTCATTGTTGAGCAGTGCGATCTCGATGATCTCCTCAAGCTGGCTGCGCTCGTGACCGCGCACGACCGCCAGCTCGTCGGCGCGCGTCAGCACGTAGGGATACTGCCACATCACGCGGCACTGGTCGTACAACAGCGCGTGCACCTGGTCGACCAGCGCCGGCTCACGCGCAACCCACATCGGCATTTCGATGCGCGCCAGATGGTAGGGTGCGCCGGCGCTCACGTTCAGGTAGAAGAACGCGATCTCGTAGCTTTCGCCCTTGTCGTGATAGCGCTTGTTCTGCGGAGACTGCTGCACAAACAGCGCGGAACGCTCACCCGGCTCCAACAGTTTGAACATCAACAACTGGTCGGGCAGCCCTTCAAGCTCGCCGTTGGTGGTCAGCGCGGCGGCCCGCACATCGTCCGGGGACAGGCTCATCAAGTGTACCAGGCTGACGAGAAACGCGCTGGACGGGCGGTCGACGTAGCCCACCAGGCTGGCAGTCTGGCCGGAGTCGCGCTGCATGGCGGCGTGTGTATCGTGCAGGTGGACCATCGCGCCGATGTAGTCGTTCTGAAGCTGTGCGCCGTCCGGGACATCCTTCCCCACCCAGAACAGCAGCGGCCCGTCGCCAATCGCCAGCAGCGGTTGCTCGCTGGCGCGGCGGTCCCAGGCTTCGCGCGCCAAAAGCCGGAGTTCGGTCACCGTGCGGCGCGCGTTCACCGCGATGTTGGTGATGACCTGCCCGCTGCGGGTGCGCACATACTCGTCCGTATAGCGCAGTTCCGGCACGGTGATCTGCTCCGGCAGATCGTCGATGCCGTGCTGGTAGACGAACACGCCGACGTTGATCAGGTAGTACAGCGCCGCCGCGTGGGTGTCGGGATAGACCTGGGAGCCATCGGCGGCCAGCAGCGTCGCGCGCGCCGGGACGGGCGGCAGCGGGTACGCGCGGTTGACCGGTTCGCCCAGCGGGGCCGCCCCTCGGAACCCGGCGTCACGCTCGCGGGCAAGCTGGATGCGGTCGTGGATCGCGTCCAGATCGTCAAGCCGCTGGAACATCTGCCAGCCGAAATCGGCCCGCTGGCTGAGCGACACATTGCGCGCTGCCAACGCGCGGCCCATGCGCTCGACCTGCGGCATCACTTTGTCGAACTCAAGTGTCACGCCTCACGCTCCTTGTAGACTCGTTTTGCATAATGAGAGTCAGTGTAGCACTAATGTTCTGCTGCGTCAAGCGGGCCATATGCGAGGGGGCCACGAATAACCTGTCGCGTCAAGTCTGGCCAGCGCGGCAAATTTGCGGTCGTCAGGGTCGGAAATAACGCTAAAATCGTCGGGATGCGTCGGGCCGGTGTACTCGGTGCCAGTCCAGGGGCGGAATCTGCGTGAGAATTTGGCGCGTTTCGCGCCGGGTGGCCTCGTTCCAGACCAACCGCAGGTCACCGTCACGAATAGCCTGTATAATCTGGGCCGCGCTGCTGTCCGGATTGAATCCCGCCGCCACCCACACATTGGTATCAAGCACCACGTCCATCATCCACCGTCCTGGCTGCATCGCCTGCACTATACTGATCATAGCAAAAGGGGAGAAACCAGCATGTCACACACCGTACTCGTGACCGGCGCGACCGGCTTTTTGGGCGGAACGCTTGCCGTGCAACTGGCGGCGGATGGGCATCACGTCCGCGCTATCGGGCGCTCGACGCAGCACAAAGGGGCTTACCTGCGCGCGCACAACGATCACGGGCGCATCACGCTCCTGAAGGGCGACATCCTGCACTCATCGCAGGTCGACCGCGCCATCGAGGGCTGCGACCTGGTGATCCACGCGGCGGCGGCGTTGGGCGGGACGTTCGCCTACCAGCGCCGGACCAACGTCGACGGCACGCGCACCGTGATGCAGGCCGCAGCGGAAGCCGGCGTGCAGCGGGTGGTGCACATCAGCACCATCGCGGTGTATGGCTACGGCCACACCCAGGACGTCACCGAGGACACCCCGCCCCGCCCCAGTTCCGACCCCTACGCGGTGACCAAGCGCGAAGCCGAGTCGGTCGTGCGCACGCTGGGCACGGAGCGCAGCGTCCCCTACACGATCATCCGCCCCGGCGCGATCTACGGGCCGCGCTCGCGCTTCTGGACCGGGCGCTTCTTCCGCATGGCGCAGCGCCCGCCGGTGATCTTCGTGGGGGATGGGCGCGGGTCCGCACCGTTGATCTTCGTCGATGACGTAGTCGACCTGTGCCGGGTTGCGGCGGCGCACCCGGCGGCGGCGGGCGAAGCCTTCAACGCGACCGCCGACCCCGCCCCAACATGGCGCGAGTACCTGCTGAGCTACGCGCGCGTGGCCGGGCATGCGCGCTGGCTGGGGATTCCGGTCTGGCTGCTGGCCCCGATGGCACGGCTGCGGGCCGCCGTCGCGCCAGAGTATTCGCGCGCCCGCGTCTACCCGGAGCTGCTGCGCTTCGCCACGCACCCGATCACCTACCGCATGACCAAAGCCCGCGAGCAACTGGACTGGTGCCCGCCCACCGACCTGCCGACCGGGGTCGCGCGCAGTGTGGACTGGCTGCGCGCGGAGGGGCTGCTGGGATAGGAAACCAGCCGCACCGCGCATAACAAAAAAGCCCCCCCGCCCCGGTCACCGGAGCAAGAGGGGGAAAAACGGGGCACGCGTCCGCCGTTAGCTGTCGCCGCGCGTCGCCAGTTCCATCAACTGCTGCATCCGCGTGACCATCGCCGCCGGGTTGGGATGGATGCCGTCCACCAGCAGCGCATTATCGTACAACTGCTCGATCACCTGCTCGATCACCGGCGCGTCGCCGTCCTCCGCAATGCGCGCCGCAAGGTTGCGGATCAGCGGGTGCCGCCGGTTGATTTCCAGGATTTTGGTCGGGACGTGGAACTCCTGGTCGAGCATCCGGTACACACGCTGCACGTTGCGGTCGAGTTGGCCTTCCGGGCTGGCCAGCCGGATCGGGTTGCCGGTCAGCATCCGGGACTCGCGCACCTCGGTGACGCGCTCGCCCAGCACATCCGCGAACCGCTGGCGCACTGCCTCGAAGTCGTCTTCGTCGAGCGCGTCGGGCTGCTCCTCGTCCTCGACTTCGGGCAGCTCCAGCCCAGCGTCGTCCACGTTCTTGAACGTCTTGCCCGCGTATTCCTGCAGATTCATCAGCATGAAGCTGTCGACGGTTTCCGCCAGGTACAGCACCTCCAGGTCGAGCGCGTGGAAGCGGTCCAGGTGCGGGCTGTGGACGACGGATTCCAGGTCCTCAGCCAGGATGTAGTAAATATGCTCCTGGTTGTCCTGCATCCGCGCCACGTAGTCATCCAGCGTGACGGTCGGCGTCTCGCCATCGCTCACCGACGAGTGGAAGCGCAGCAGCTTCGCCAGCCGTTCGGCGTCGCCCGGTTCGGTGGCGATTCCTTCCTTGATGAAGGTGCCGAACTCCTGCCAGAAGGCGGTATAGCGGTCCGGGTCTTCTGCGGCGAGGTCCTCCAGTTCGGCCAGCAGCTTGCCCTTGAGCGCGGCCCCGATGCGCGCGATGGTGCGCGAGGTCTGGACCGATTCGCGCGCGACATTCAGCGGCAGGTCTTCCGAGTCCACCACGCCATCCACAAAGCGCAGGTAGTTGGGCAGGAAGTCTTTGTTGTGCTCCTGGATCAACACCTTGCGCGCGTAGAGTTTGAGGCCGTGATCGGTTTGCGAGGCCAGCAGGCCCCGGTCGGCCTTCTCCGGGAGGTACAACACGCTGTAGAACTGGACCGGCGCATCCGCCGCGATGTGCAGGTGCCGCAGCGGGTCGCGGAAGTCCATCGACAACTGCTTGTAGAAAGCGTTGTAATCGCCCGCTTCCACGTCGCCGGGCGACTTGCGCCAGATCGCGGTCTGCTGGTTGGCGACCTCGCCCTCGATGTAAATCGGGAAGGCGATGAAGTCGGAGTGCTTCTTGACAATGGTCTTCAGCCGGAAGGGCTGCAGGAATTCCTGCTCGTCCTCCTTGAGGTACACCGTGAGCGTCGTGCCGCGCGTCGCTTTGTCCGCCGGCTCGACGGAAAACGTCGTGCTGCCGTCGGAGGTCCAGGCCCAGGCCTCGTCCTCCGGGCGGAAGGAGCGCGAGGTCACCGTCACCCGGTCGGCCACCATGAACACCGAGTAGAAGCCGACGCCGAACTGCCCGATCAGGTCGGTGGGCGAAATGCCCTCCGCCCCCTGCGCCTCGAGGTGCTGCAGAAAGCGCGCCGCGCCCGATTGGGCGATGGTGCCCAGGTTCTCGACCAGTTCATCGTGGTTCATGCCGATCCCGGTATCGGTGATCGTCAGCGTCCCGGCATCCTCGTCCGCCGCGATGGTGATCGCCAGGTCGGCGTCAGGATCGCGCACGTCCGCGTTGGTCAGCATCTCGAACTGCACCCGGTTGAGCGCGTCCGAGGCGTTGGAGATCAGCTCGCGCAGAAAAATCTCCCGGTCCGTATACAGCGAATGGACCAGGATATTCAATAACTGTTGAATTTCAGCCTGAAACGTAAATGTTTGTTTGTCTGTCATGCCCCATACTCCACACAGTCGACTCAATCAATACAACGCCATACATAGCACGGGCGCGTAAGACCGGCCTCAGCAGTGTGTATAAATCGCGTAAGAAAACCGCGTTATCTGTCCCTGGGCGGTTTGGGTCTGTCCTGGCCCGGCGGCGCATTACCGCTGGCGCTGGAATCGCTCACGTTCTGGCCAGGCGGCGGATCGTCACTGCCGATGCCGGGATTGTCCCCACCCTGAGCAGGCGGGGCGTCGCCCAGGCCGGGCGTCGGCCCCCATCCTGGCGGCGTGCGCGTCGGCGCGGACACAGGCGGCGGAGCCACAGGGGATGGCGCTGGCGGTGCGGGATCGCCAGGTGTGCCACCGGCGGCAGGCGAGTCCGGCGGCATAGTCGGGCGCGCCCGGACCGGCGGGCTGGCGGTGGCGCTGGGCGTGGCGCTGGGCGTGACGCTGGGCGTGGCGCTGGGCGTGGCGCTGGGCGTGGCGCTGGGCGTGACGCGGGGGGCATAGGTGCTCGTGCGGTCGCGCGTCCGATCCGGCGTGACCGCATCCGGCATGGGGATCTCGCGCGGCAGTTCGTCGAACGACGCCCGCGCGCGGATGACGGCATTCCACTGGCTGACCGCCTGCAAGCGCAGCCGTTCGCCAGAAGTGGCCCGATCATAGGCCTGGGTGATCAACCGGGCCTGTCGGATCGTCAGCGTGATGATGCGCGGGCCAAGCACGTCCCGGTCGCCATAACCGTAGGCCAGCAAATCCAGCCCGCGATTCAGGTGCGCGTAGGCTTCTTCTAACACGCGCGGATAGACACGCTCGCGGTCGAGCAGGGCGTCGAATTCATCAAGACGCCGTTCAGCCAGGTCGACGCGCAGCTCTGGCTCGTCATTTTCGGACACCATCGCCAGCCGTCCGCCTTCGATGGCGCGCTTGACCGGGTAGAACGTTTCACCGGGAAGGGAACTCGCCGACGCGCGCCCTACACCGACCGTCACCAACACCAGGATCAGGCACGCCGCCGCCACATAGCGCGCGGCCTGCCAGCTATAGCGCCGGAAGGCACGCCACCCCCCATGCGCCACAGGTGCCGTCTCTATCGCCTGGGGCTGGCGGGCCAGTTCACGCGTGCGGGCGCGCAGCCGGGCTTCGATCCGGTTGAGCGCCGGATCGCTGAGCTTGATATCCGGCCCGTTGGCCAAACGCTGTGCAGTTTTCAGCAGCGGATCGTCGCCAGCATCCCCCAGCGCGTCGGAATGAGGCGGAACTGCCTCTTCCAGGCGCTGGATCAGCTTGCGTGTATCTTTGGGGAAATCGGAATTCATCATATTCGGTCTACTGCCCCCGCAGATAATGACGATCGGTCTTTTCAGTGCCAAGAATTTCGGCCAACCGCTTCAAGGCACGGTGTTGGGCGGTGGCGATGGCCGCCGCATTTTTGCCCATAATCCGGGCCACTTCGTCGTGGCTTCTCCGTTCGACAAAGCGCAGGATCAGGATCGTCTGCTGGTCAGTACTAAGCTGGCCTAAGGCGGTGCGCAGTTCCTGCACTTCCTGGCGCTGTTGGAGCGTCAGTTCCAGCGGGGCTTCGCCGCTGCTGAGCACATCCGTCAGTTCCGTCAGGTCAACCTTTTTCCGCGCCCGGTAATGGTCGGCGATGCGCGCAGCAGCGATCCGGTAGAGCCAGGACTCGAACGGTGCGCCGGTAATGCGATAGGTCGATAATCCTTCCACCATCCGCAGGAACACCTCAGAGGTCAAATCCTCGATGAGGGCCTCATTTGATACCCGGTAGCCGATGTAGCGCGTGATCGCGTCCACATGCCGCCGGTATAACGCGGCGACAGCGTCCGGGTCGCCCTGCTGGGCACGTTGGATCAACGAACGTTCGGAAGCATCGGTCATAAGTTGAAAAGCGGGCTGCTCGTCTTAAATGGATCGGCGGGCGATATATTTAATATATCCTTAATGCTCCCACAATTCAAGCTTATGCCTTGCACCGCTGCATTCCTGTACTTGTAATACCGCAGCCTGGCCCCCAATCTTACATCGTCCCCTGGCTATATCTCAGCCCCCCACCTGCACATCGGCCAACGCCTCCAGCACAGTGATCACGGCGCTGTTGTCCAGGTCGCCGTTGCCCATGCTGACCATCGCCTCGTACAGTTGGTGCGCGACGGCGGTCAGTGGCAGCGGCACATGATAGGTGCGTCCGGTGTCGATTACGATCTTGAGGTCTTTGGCCTGCATGTGGGCCTTGAAGCCCGGCGCAAGGTCGCGCTTGAACAGCTTGGGCGGCTTGTTGTCCAGCGCCCAACACTGGGCCGCGCCCCGGCTGATGGCCTGCACCACGCGCGCCGGGTCGACGCCGGTCTTCTGCGCCATGACCAGCGCCTCGTTCATGGCGACCATCGTCCCAGCCACTACGATCTGGTTGGCGACCTTGGCGATCTGCCCGGCCCCGCTTGCGCCGACCCAGGTGATGGTCTGGCCCAGCACCTCGAACAGCGGCAGCGCCCGGTCGAAGGCGTCGCGCGGGCCGCCGACCATGATGCTCAGCGTGCCGGCTTTGGCCCCGATGTCGCCGCCGCTGACCGGCGCATCGAGCGCCTGCACCCCGACCTGCTCGAATTCCGCGGCGATGTGGCGCGCGGTTTCCGGCTTGATGGTGCTGTTGTCAATGGTGATCAGGCCCTCGTGCGTCCCCTCGATGATGCCATCCAGCCCCAGCGCGACCAGCTCGACATCCGGCGAATCTGGCAGGTTGGTGAAGACGAAGTCGCTCTGTTCAGCCACCTCGCGCGGGGAAGTCGCGGGGATTGCGCCTTCCCCGGCCAGTTCGTCGACAATGGCGCGGCTGCGATTGTGTGCGATGAGCGTGTGCCCGGCCTGCATCAAGTTACGGGCCATTGGCGCGCCCATCAGTCCCAGTCCGATATATCCGACACGTGCCATCCGGAAATCCCTCCTTGCCTGGTAGTTACGATACTCTCCTACTCTACCAGATTTTGGCGGAATGTCGGCATCGACGGGTAGGTTACTCCGGGCAAACGCAGCACAATCTCCCCCCTGCACGCCGCACAATGACGCTTGCCCGGTGAGCCTAGAGCGTGTTATGAACTTACGCAGGCTGCTTACAGTGGTTTTTTTCCGTAAGTTTTACCCCTCCCCGTAAACGGAGAGGGACTTTGGGTCCCGGTTTGTTTCCCCCTCTCCGCGCGCGGGGAAAGGGGGAGGGGTAAAACTAGCATAACAGCCTCTAATTAGGGGGGTTATGCTAGATATCCTGGCGCGTGTGTCGATGGTTTACCCCTCCCTAAATCCCTCCCCGTAAACGGAGAGGGACTTGCGCCTCCCCCTTTCTCCGCGTGCGGGGAAAGGGGTCGGGGGATAGGGGTAAAACTAGCATAACAGCCGCTAGCGCTTCCAGGGCGGCACTTCCGGCAGGTAGCGGTCGAATTCGGCGATCAACTGCGCTTCGTAGTCCCCGGCATAGGTCCCCGCGAAAAAGCGATCCAGCGCTTCCTCGTAGAAGCGCTGCCACGAGCGTTCCTCGTCGCCGGGATTGATCGGGTAAAACAGCGCGTTGACCGACCGGGCCGCGCGCATATCGCCGGGCGCGTCGCCGATCATCAGGATGTGGTCCGGCGCATAACGTCCGGCGGCGGCCAGTTCGAGATGCTGGCTTTTCTTGCCCATCTCCTGCCCGGCGATCACGCTGACGTACGGCGCGATGTCGTGCTCGTTCCACTCTTTTTCGAGCGCGGCGCAGGGCGTCGCCGAGACGACGATCATGTCGGCCTGGCCTCGCATCGCGTCCAGGCTCTCGCGCACGTAGGGGAACGGCGGCACCCCGTGCACCATATCGGCGACGGTGGCGTTCACGGCGGTGGTCCACTCCCAGCCGCGCTGCAAGACCGGGTCGCCGGGGTGTTCTTCCATGTAGGCTTTCAGCCCGTCGTTGGAGTGCGGGTATTTGTCCTGCTCGATGAAGGCGCGCAGCGCGTCCGCCTGCGGAATATCGACGCTGCGGCGCTGGACCTCCGCGCGCTCGCGCAGCAGGTCGAAGACCATCACCAGCGCGGGCCAGCGGTTGATCCCGCGCCAGCGCGAATACAGGTTGACGAATTCGGCGGCTTCGCGGGCGTATTTCGAGACGGGCTGCAGGTTCCAGTATTTGATCGTGTTGGGCGCGAAGCACTCCTTGTGCTTGACTTCCATCGTGTCGAAGGCGCAGCCGTCGGAATCGATGCCGACGAAAAACTCGTGCTGCGGTTCCAGGTCGCGTAGAGGTTGTGTTAGGTCGGACATGGGGGTGTTTTCTCCTTACTGATACCAGCGAAACGGTTTATTTGTATCTCTCACTGTGCGCCAAATCCACGAACTGATGCCGCTTTACCCCTCCCTAAATCCCTCCCCGTAAACGGAGAGGGACTTTCGATCCTGGCCAATTTCCGCGCGCGGGGAGGGGTAAACAAGCAGCGAAAACGCGCATACGTCCCTTTCTCGCCCACTGCTGAGGGTCGGAGATTAAGGCGCAGGGCCTAGCCGCGATAATTCTGCGGCATGTAGGCGGGAAGCTGCTGGGCGGCGAACGTCTTTTCCAGCCGGGCGAAGCGCTGGAGGCCGTTCACGACCGGGATGGCGGGCCACTCGCTGCCGATCAGCGGGCGGGCGTAGCGCACGAAGTCGTCCGTCACGTCGACGCGGCTGCCGGCGATCCAGTCCGCCGGGAAGGTGCGCTCCGAGTTGGCGACCTTTTCCAGCGGCACCTGGTCGAACTTCACATGATAGATCGCGCCCGGCTGGCGCAGGATGGTGGCCATGTACCCGTTCTCGCCCGCGGCGGCCAGTTCGACCGCCTTCCGCCCCACCAGATACGCCTCGTCCAGGTCGACCGTCGAGGCGTAGATCATGTTGTGGCGCTGGTCGGTGCCGGGGATGTTGGTCCGCGCTGATCCGGCCACCGGCAGCCCGGTGTGGTTCAGGTAGTTGATCACGGCCTGCCCAACCTGCACCGCGCTGGCCCCAAACTCGGTGTGGCCGAACGAATCCCGGCGCGCGCCGATCTCGCCCACGTCGAACCCTTCGCTGACCAACACGACCGCGTGGCCGTGGTCCTTCAGCGTGTCGTTGACCCGGTCGGCCAGTTCGGGCAGGGACAACCCGGCCTCGGCCAGCACGATCACCAGCGGCAGCGCGCGGTCCGGGTCGGCGAGGCGCGCGGCGGCGGGGATGAACCCAATCCGGCGGCCCATCGCCTGGATGACCAGCACCGGGTCGGCGGGGCAGGAGCCGGCGTTCTCCTGGAGCGCGTTCTGCACATTCAGCGCCCAGTAGCGCGCCACGCTGCCGTAGCCGGGCGTGTGGTCGATCAGCTCGAACGCGGTGTCGCCAACGTCGTTGTCGATGGTCTTGGGCACGCCGACCGCCACCAGGTCCAGGCCGCGCTCGGCGGCGAGTTGGGCGACCTTGTGCGCGGTGTCCATCGAGTCGTTGCCGCCGATGTAGAAGAAATAGCCGACGTCATGCGCCTGCATGACCGCCAGCACGCGCTCGAAGTCCTCCTGCTGGTGGCCCTTGAGCTTGTAGCGGCAGGTGCCAATCGCCCCGGCGGCGGGCGTGGTGCGCAGCAGCGCGATCTCGTCGGGGTCCTGCGCGGAGAGGTCGAGCAGTTCTTCCTTGAGCACGCCCTCGATGCCGTGCCAGCCGCCGTACACCGTGCCGAACACGTCCGGGTGATCGCGGCAGGCTTCGACCACGCCGCGCAGCGAATTGTTGATCACGGGGGTGGGGCCGCCCGACTGGGCGACGATCACGTTATGTGGTCTGGTCATGGTGTTACCCTTCCCATTCGGTGTGGAAACTGCCGTCCTTGTCCAGGCGGCGGTAGGTGTGCGAGCCGAAGAAATCGCGCTGGGCCTGCGTCAGGTTGGCCGGCAGGCGCGCGCTGCGATAGGCGTCGAAGTAGGCCAACGCCGAGGCCATGCCCGGCACCGGGACGCCGTGCGCCACCCCAAGCTGCACCACCGCCCGCCACATCGCCTGTCGCTCCGCGATGGCGCTGCGGAACGGCGCGGCCAGCAGCATGTTCGACAGGTCCGGGTCGGCGCGGTACACCTGCCGGATGTCTTCCAGCAGTGCCGCGCGGATGATGCACCCGCCGCGCCAGATGCGCGCGATGGCTTCGATGTCCAGGTCGTAGTTGTACTCCCGGCTGGCCGCCTGCAGCAGCGCGATGCCCTGCGCGTAGGCCGCCAGCATCGAGGCGTACAGCGCGCCGCGCACCTGCTCGAACAGCGCCACGCGATCCCCGCTGAAGCTGGCTTGCGGCCCGCTGAACACGTCCTCAGCCTGTACGCGCTCCTCCTTCAGCCCGGAGATGATGCGCGCCTCGACGGCAGCGTTGATGGTGTGCGTGGGCACGCCCAGGTCGAGCGCGTTCTGGCTGGTCCACTTGCCGGTGCCCTTCTGCTTGGCCTCGTCGAGGATCACGTCGACAATCGGCTGGCCGGTGTCCGGGTCCTGCGTGCCGAAAATCTCACCGGTGATCTCGATCAGGTAGGAATCGAGTTCGGCGGCGTTCCACGCGCGGAAGGCGTCGTGCAATTCGTCGGCGGTCGCCCCGGCCACCCGCTTGAGCACGTCGTATGCTTCGGCGATGACCTGCATGATGCCGTACTCGATGCCGTTGTGGACCATCTTCACGTAGTGCCCGGCCCCGCGCGGTCCGATGTACGTCACGCACGGATCGCCGTTCACTTTGGCGGCAATGGCCTCGAATGCGTCGCGGATCAGCGCGTAGGCTTCCGGCTGGCCGCCGGGCATGATCGCCGGGCCGCGCAGCGCGCCCTTCTCGCCGCCGGAGACGCCGCTGCCGATGAACAGCAGCCCGTCCTTTTCCAGTTCGACGCTGCGCCGTTCGGTGTCGTGGAAGAAGCTGTTGCCCAGGTCGATCAGCAGATCGCCCCGGTCCAGGTGCGGCTTGAGGTCGGCGATGGCGTCGTCCACTACTCCCGACGGCACGAGCAGGATCACGCGGCGCGGCGTCTCCAGCGCGTCCAGAAAGCCCGCCACATCCGGGAAGCTGGCGAGGTCGTCGCCGTTATACTCATCAAAGGCGGCGCGTTTGCCGGCGTCCAGGTCGTACCCGGCCACGCTGTAGCCCTGGCTGGCGAGGTTGCGCGCCAGATTCGCGCCCATCACGCCCAGCCCTACCATGCCATACTGATACGTCGTCATGATTTTTCACCTTTCACCCTGTACAAATATTCACCTGCTTTGGGAACCACCAATACATCGTCACGGGCCTGCCATGCGTCCAGGTCGATGCTGGCCGGGTCACGATAGCCCAGGTTCAGCGTGCGGCACTCGTCCGGCGGAATCTGGCTGGCGAGCGTCACCTGGATGCGCGGCGTCTCGACGCCGTTTTCGTAGCGGCCCGATCCCTTGAAGTGCGTGCTGTGCGCCAATACGCCCAGCGGCACATCCTTGAAGCGGTCCCATTGTTTGAGGAAATAATCGCGCACGTGGTAGCCCACCCGCCGGATGTGCTGCCCGTGCACCGCGCTCACCGCGCGCAGGTGCGGCGCATGGACGATCACCTCGCCGCCGTCGGCGATGCCCGGATCGAGCTTGTACATCGCTTTGGCGGCGGTCCACAGTTCTTCGTACATCGGCGGGGCGTGGGACAGCACGCGCCGCACGGGCGCATCCAGCCAGATGATGTGGCGCTGCGACGACAGCACCGATGCGGCGTGATGCGCGTCGCGGTGCGGCCCGATGAACACCCCGGCCAGCCCGTCGCCCTCGACGACCAGCCCGGCCAGCGTGACCGGCGTCGTGACCAGGTCCGCCGCCGCGTGGATCATGCGGCGCACGGGCGTGTCCTCGATGCCGATGATGCCCAGCACCGTGATCAGCGCGCCCAGCCAATGCGTGACGTTGATCATCGCCGGGCCGGAAATGCCGGGGAACAGGTACTTCGCCCCGCCGGAAAAACCGACCACCTCGTGCGGGAAGGTCGGTCCCACGATCAGGATGTGGTCACATTCCAGCGCGGCGCGGTTGATGCGCACCGGCACATCCCCGCCCAGCGACGGGTGCCACTGGTCCCCAGCGAACGTCTGCACCTGGGCCTGCGTGAGCGTGCCAATTGTCGTCAGTGTGTTGGGGTCGTCCCAGGCGTGGTTGCGCAGGATGACATCGCGGTAGGTGGTGGCGCGTTCGTCCGGCGTGATGCCGACCAGATCGCACAGCGCATCCTCGCTCAGCGGCAGGTGCGTGCCCAGCGCGACCATAAAGTCGAGCCGCCGGGCGTCGTGCAGCGTCTCGTTCAGCAGGCGGAACAACTGCGGCATCGGCAGCGTGCGCGTATGGTCCGGGATCAGCACCAGCACATGCTCGCCGGTGAAGCGTCCTTCCAGCCCGCGCGTGATCACGTCACGCACCACATCGTCGGACAGTGTGCCCGCGGGGGCAGCGGCTTCGGCATATAACATGGCTCACACTCCTGAATAGGCGCTAAACCCGCCATCGACCGGCACAACCACGCCGGTCACGAAATCCGAGGCGGGCGCGACCAGCCACAGCACCGTGCCCAGCAGATCCTCCGGCACGCCGAAGCGGCCCGCCGGGGTATGGTCGAGAATCTGCTGGCCGCGCGGCGTGTGCTGGCCGGTGTCTTCGTCGATCAGCAAAAAGCGGTTCTGCGTGGTGAGGAAAAAGCCAGGCGCGATGGCGTTCACGCGCACACCAGGCCCGTACTCCTGCGCCATGTGCACCGCCAGCCACTGCGTGAAGTTGCTCACGGCGGCTTTGGCGGCGCTGTAGGCCGCGACGCGCGTCAGCGGGCGGAAGGCGCTCATCGACGACACGTTGAGGATCACGCCCTGGCCTTGCGCGGCCATGTGCTGCCCGAAGACCTGCGACGGCAGAACCGTCCCCAGGAAGTTGAGGTTAAAGACCCACTGCATCGCCTCTGGCGGCAGGTCGAAGAACGAGAGATCGGGCGCGGTAGTCGCGTCGGTCTTGTTGCCCCCGGCACAGTTGACCAGGATATCCGGCGGGCCGAACCAGTCGTCGATCTGGCGGGCCGCCGTGCGCAGCACGTCCACGTCCAGCACGTCGCCGTAAACAGAGTAGGCGCGCTCACCGATCTCCTCGGCGCACTCCTGCCCGCGCTCGCGCAGCCGGTCCAGCAGCGCGACATGCGCGCCACGCTCGGCCAGGAAGCGGGCGATGGCGAAACACAGCACGCCACAGCCCCCGGTGACGACCGCCGTTTTGCCGGTCAGGTCGAACAGATTGGGTTGGTCAGTCATGAGGTTATCCTTTGCGGTGGTGCGCACGATTCGCGCACGATCAGGTCAACATCCAGCCAGGTGGTCAGCGGCACCATCTCGCCCTCGCCGGTCATGAGCCGCAGCAAATGCTGCATCGCCAGCCGCCCCAGTTCGTGGGCAGGGATGCGCACCGACGTGAGCGGCGGCTCGACGTACTGCGCGGTGAGGATGTCGTCGCAGCCGGTCACCGACAGATCGCGCGGGATACGCAGCCCCCGCGCACGGCACACCGCGTAGACTTGCAGCGCCACCACGTCGTTAAAGGCTACGATGCCGGTCGGCGGGTCGGGCAGGCCCAGCACGGCCTGGATCGTCGCGCGCCAGTCGGCGCTGTCGTACGTCGGGTTGTCGATCTCGACGATCAGTGCCGGATCGAGGCGAAGCTGCGCCTCGTCGAAGGCACGCTCGAACCCGGCGCGGCGCATCCGGGCCGGCTGGTAGTGCGGCGCGGCCAGGTTCAGCAGCGCCACGCGGCAGTGGCCCAGTTCCAGCAAATGGCGCGTCGCCTGGAAGATCGAACTGGCGTGGTCCAGCATGATGCCCGGTGTCCCGGCCAGGCTGTAATTGCACAGCACCAACGGCGCGCCGCCCTCGGCCAGGCGCTGCACTTGCTGCGGCGCGGATCGCGGCGAGACGTACAGCACCCCGTCGACGCTCTGCTGCTGCGTGATCAGGTCGATGTACGCCTGCTCGCGGGCAGGATCGCCGCGCGTGCTGCACAGCAGCAGCGAGTAGCCCGCCGTGATGGCGGCGTCTTCGATGGCTTCGACAATGTGGTGAATGATCGGCTCGGCGATGGACGGGATCACGACGGCGATGGTGCGCGTCTGGCTGGTGCGCAGGCGGCGCGCGGCCACATTGAGCCGGTAGTCAAGCTGGCGGATGGCATCCATCACTCGCTGGCGCGTCGCGACGCTGACCAGTTCCGGGCTGTTCAGCACGCGGGAGACGGTGGCGGTCGAGACGCCCGCCAGTTGGGCGACATCTTCCATTTTGGCCGACATAACTGCCCCCGTCCTGCGCTGTGCGATGTAATCGATTACATTACTTACATTATCGCGCACAATGCAGCACTTTGTCAAGGAAATAATCAGAGGAATCGTGCCGCCCACGCCGCTAGCGGCACATGATCGGGCGGGCGGGTTTGGCGTCGCTGCGGAGCGTCATGCCCAGATAGGGCGAGGGGTCGAGCGTCGCCTCGTTTTTGAACGAGCCATCCGCGCGGCTGGTCACGAGGCTGAAGTGCAGGTGCACCCCGGTCGGCAGCACCCCGCCGCTGTAGTTGCCCTGGTAGCCCAGCAGCGTGCCCTGCGGCACCCAGGCGCGTCAGGTAGCCGTCATACGCGGCGTAGACCGGTACCTCGCCAGCGTCGCCGTCGCCGAAAATATCGATGCCGGTGTGGCGGTGGAAGATGTGGTAGGGCAGCGCGGTGTCGCGCCACAACAGGCCGATCAGCCCGTCCGAGGGCAGCAAAAACGGCGCGCCGGAGGGTGGCGATATCGGCACGGCTGCCGGGATCGTCAAACCAGCGGTTGATATAGCCGGTGCTGTTGGTCTGCGACTGGCTGTAGAGCACCACGCCGACCACCCCGCTGCCCCCCGCCCCGGCCAGCCCGATCAACGCGGTGATCAGCTTGCCCCACCAGGGCAGCCGCCGGAACCATCGAGCCGCGCGGCGCATCGCTAGCGGGGCGCATAGCGCCAGAACAACGCCAGTACAAACACGGTCGTCAGCGCAAACGCAGCCAGCCCCGCCATAAGCAAGGGCCAGGGCGGCGCGGCGGATGGCGCGGATTCGTCGGGGGCATAGCCGGTGGCGGGCAGCATAGCCACCACGTCGACTTCGGCGTTGCTCGTCCAGGTGATGTCGTCCGTGCTGGTCAGGCGCGCGGAGTTGGTGATGCGCCCGTCTGCCGGGCTGTCCAGGATGGTGGTCACGATCTGCATGGTCGCCACACCGCCCGGTGCGAGCGCGTCCAGCGTGAAGGTGACGGTCTGCCCGTTGAGGGTGAACGCGCCGCGATCAGTGCTGGCGCGCTCGATGCGCAGCGCCGCCGGCACGTCATCCGTCACGGTCAGCGGCGGCGACGGGGTGTCGCTGTCATTGGTGACGGTGATCGTCCAGGTGATCTGCTCGCCGGGCAGGCCGAGCGCCCCCCGGGCTAACGCACCGGTCTTGGTGAAGATCGGGTCGAAGTCCGCCTCGGCAGGTAGAACCCCGGGCAGACTCCCCGCCGCGATCACGACCAGGATCACCGCTGTCAATGTGCGGGTCAAGCGCCAATGCATAGCCAAAACCTCCCCGCCCCCCTCATGCACTGTAGTTAAAGATGTGCTCCGCGCGCTATTATACAGGGGATGCGGGGATCATCAACCTTTGATGAACCCGTTGTTTTTCAGCCAGGCTTCGAGTTTGGCCTCGCCCGGCTCGGTGATCATGCTGCCCCGGTCGATGCCTTTGGGGCTGGCACCGGGGGCCAGCGGTGCCGGCGCCTGGTAGGGCAGGTCTTCGCCGGGACGGGCCACGATCAGCGTGGGCACGGACTGGAAGCCGGCCCAGTCGATCACGCGGGCGTTGGCGTCGGGGTCGCGGTCGATGTGAATCTCGCGGTAGGGGATGTCCTCGCGCTCCAGGACGCGCTTGGCGGTGCGCACGTAAGGACACGGGGAAACACGGCTGTACATAACCACTTCGTAATCCATGGAGCTCTCCTGCTTTATGGGTTGGCGGCGACGGTCGTCCCCTCGCCTTCCAGATAACACTCGATGCCTTGATAAATGCCGCGCGCCAGCAAGTCGGGCTGCTGCCACAGGATGGCGCGGTCGTTGCGCATGAAGCCGATCTCGATGATGACGGTGGGCGTGCTGCCGGATATCTCAGAAAAGGTGTGATACAGCGTCATGTCTTCGGTGACGCCGGTGTGCCGGGGCAGCCCGGTCACTGCGCCGTACTCCTCGAGGATGCAATCACGCAGCCGTTCGTCGCGCCCGCGCGTGGTGCGGCGGGCCTCGGCGGCGACTGCATTGTAGCCAGTAGCTGCCGCGTCATACAGGCCGCAGTCGTTGGTGTGGATCGAGATCAGCACGTCGGCTTCGTAGCCGTTCAGGCGCGGGTCGAACTCCTCCAGCCGGTCGACGTTGGCGTAGCCGCCCTCGTCACGCAGCAGCCGCGCGACCTCGTTGGCAACCGTCAGGTTGATCTGCAGCTCTTGCCAGCCGGGCGGAATGCCCAGCTCCGGGAAGCCAACCTCGCACACCGCGCCGGGATCGGTGCCGCCGTCCATGCCCTTCAGCGGGCCGCTGTGCCCAGCGATGATGCCGATGCGCAGCTCCGGCACAGGCGTCGGGATCGGCGTGGTCTGCACGCGGACCAGTTCTTGCGTGGCGCGCACCCGGTCGAGTTCGGTGCGGAACTTGTCGGGGAAAAACGAGGGGCGCGTCCACAGCGAAAAAATGGTCGAAACCAGGATCGCCGCTGCGCTCACCACCAGCAGCGACGTGAGCGTGCTGCTCCACACCGGGTCGGGCGTCTGCTCGTGCATCTGGCGTCGCAGCCGGGCCGCCCGGCGACGCGCCCGGCGCTGCCGCAAGGCGTTCGAGGTGCGGCGGCGGGGCGTCTCCGGCTCGACGGTCGTGGCCTGGAAGTCGTCGTCTTCGTCGTCGGTGATCGCGTCCGCGTCGATGTCCTCCGGCGACACGGCCTCGAAGCTGCCGGTGTCGAAGGTGTGGACCTCGAACTCGTCACAGGCATCGAAATCACCGAACTCGTCGTCGTCCGGCGGGTACCGGTTGGTATTGAGCTGCTCGTCAGACATAGGCTTGCTCCTCACCCCCAATCTTAGCGCAAAACCGCAGCCCGAAACAACACCCGCCGCGCCAGGGACCCCCCCGGCACGGCGTGCTTAAGCGTATGTAGCGAGACTGTGCCGGCCTCAGGACCGCTTGTCCAGCACAGCTTTGTTGCACACGCTGTCGTATGCGCCATCCAGCAGCGCCGCGATCACCTTGTTGGCCGCTTCGGTGCCGACGGCGGCCTGCGCTTCGTAGGTGCTGGCCCCCAGGTGCGGGGTGTGGATCACGTTGTCCAGCCCGATCAGCGGGTGATCGTCGGGGGGCGGCTCGACGGCGTACACGTCAATCGCGGCCCCGCCGACCTTGCCGCTGTGCAGCGCCGCCGCCAGATCGGCATTGTTGATCAGCGCGCCGCGTGCCGCGTTGACGATCAACACGCCGGTCTTCATCTTAGCGATGCTCGCGGCGTTGATCATGCCGCGCGTGCGATCGGTGACGACGGCGTGCAGCGAGATGATATCCGCCCTGGCGTACAGTTCGTCCAGGGTCGCCACCAGGGGAATCCCCAGGTGGCGCGCCAATTCTTCCGGCACGAACGGGTCGTAGGCGCACTCGGTCATGTTGAACGCCTGGGCACGCTTGGCGACCTCGCGCCCCACGCGGCCAAAGCCGATGATGCCCAGCCGTTTGCCGCTGAGTTCGGTGCCCATGTACAGCTTGCGGTCCCAGCGCCCGACCCGCAGCGAGGCATCCGCCTGCGGGATGTGGCGCGCCAGGGCCAGCATCAGCGCGAAGGCGTGCTCGGCGGTAGCGGTGGTGTTGCCGTTGGGCGTGTTCATCACCACGATGCCCCGGCGCGTGCATTCGTCGAGGTCGATGTTATCCACACCGACGCCCGCCCGCACGATGACCTTGAGGTTTTCGGCACGGGCAAGCAGTTCGGTGTCGGCGGTGGTGCCGCTGCGCACGATCATCGCGTCCGCCTGCGGGGCCATCGCCAACGTGTCGTCGCGGGACATCTTGCCCGGCGCGTGAACCTCGAATTGTTTGACATCCTCCAGCACGGCAATCGCAGAGGCTTTCAGGTTGTCCGGTACGAGGACAAAAAACTTCTTCATAATACTTAGCTCTCCTGAGCCAGGAACTCGTCAATGGCAGCGAACAGGGCTTCGAGGTGCTGCGGCTGGGTGTCGCCCATGTGTGCAATGCGGAAGGCCTTGCCCTTCAGCTTGCCGTAGCCGTTGGAGATCACCATGCCGCGCTCGCGCAGGAAGGTGTTGAGCGCGTTGACATCGATCGTGCGGGTGTTGGCGATGTTGGTCACGGTCGGCGAGTGGTAGCCCTCCTCGGAGAACAGCTCGAACCCGGCGTCACGCGCCCAGGTGCGGGTCATCTCGGCCATTTTAGCGTGCCGCGCGAAGCGCGCCTCCAGCCCTTCGGCCAGCATGTCGTCGAGCTGCTGGTCCGCCGCGAAGATCAGCGACACCGGCGGGGTGGCCGGGGTGTTGTCCTTCTGGTGGCGTTTGTGCAGTTCCAGCACGTCGAAGTAGTAGCCGCGGTGCTTGATCTGCCTGGCGCGCTCCAGCACTGCCGGCGACACCACGCCGAAGGCCATGCCCGGCGGCAGCGCAAAGGCTTTTTGCGTGCTGGTCAGGCAGAAGTCAATGCCCCAGGCGTCGGTGTCGATCTTGGCCCCGGCGTAGATACTGACGGCATCCACCAGGAACAGCGTGTCGGGGTAGTCCTTGAGCACCCCGGCGTATTCCTCGACCGGGTTGCGCACGCCGGTGCTGGTTTCGTTCATGGCGCAGGCCACCGCGTCGTATTGTTCGTGCTTGAGTGCGTCGGCCAGTTGCTCCGGCTTGACGGCCTGCCCCCACTCCACGGCCAGCAGATCGACCTCTTTACCGTTCAGGCGGCTGACTTCGGCCCAGCGCTCGCTGAACGAGCCGCAGGTCATGTGCAGAATCTTGGCGTCGTCGCGCACGCTGCAGCGCGAGGCCGATTCCCAGACCCCGGTGCCGGACGACGTGTAAATATATACCGGGTTTTCCGTGTAGAACGTTTGCTGTAACTTCCCCTGGACCCGCGCATATAGTTCGGCAAATTCTTTTGAACGGTGCCCGATCATCCACTCGGTCTGTGCTTCCAGAATCTCCAGGCGCACCTCGACCGGGCCGGGAATAAATAAACGAATATGTTGTTTCTCAGACGTCATGCTAGCGAAACCTCCGTAAAGTAAGGAACTATCAGGTGTGTTGAGCAAGCTGCTCCTTCAGGTGCATGATCGGCGCGATCGCGGTGGGATCGACGCCGTAGCGCATCGCCATGTAAAAGCTGACGTAGTCGCCAAACTGGATCGCGTGCAGCATCTGGGCCAGCGCGCTGTCCCCCTGCGGCGCGACGACATGCGCCGCGATGCCGCTGTCCGCGTACATCTGGCGCGTCAGGTCGTGGCGCAGTTGGACGCGCGGGTGATCGAACTGCGGCGAGGCGATGAACACCGCCGCCATGTCGATCCCCTGCGCCGACGGGAAGGCGATGCTGGCGACCATGTTGTGATTGGCCTCCGGCATGGCCTCGTATTCAGCCCATACCTTCGCGTTTTCGTTGAACTGGCACTTCCAGCGCCGCGCGACCGGCGCGAACACGCCGCCGCCCAGGATCACCGGCAGCCGCCCGACCAGCGCCGCGGCGGTCTGCCGGGCGGGGTTGGTCACCGCCGGATCGGTGTACTGCTCGCGGGCGGCGTGCAGCGGCGGGATCGCCGCGTCCAGGTCGGCCTCCAGGTCCGGCGCAAGCGCCAGCCGGTGGGCCAACCCCAGCAGCAGCCCAAAGCTCCAGCCCAATGCCGCGCGCGGCTGGCTGGCGTAGGCGAACTGCCACAGCGGGTAGCCATGCGTGCGGGCGTGCTCGGCAAGCTGCCCGCCGGTCGTGATCGCCAGCAGGCGGACGCCGCGCGTCCGTGCCTGCTCGGCAGCGGCCAGCGTTTCTTCGGTGTTACCGGAATGGCTGCTGGCGATGACCAGCGTGTCCGCGCCCGTCACGTAGGCCGGCAGTTCGTAGCCGCGCACCACGTCGAACGGGATCGCGGCGTGCGGCGCAATCACCGCCGCCGTCAGGTCGCCGCCAATCGCCGAGCCGCCCATCCCGCACAGCACGATCTGGCACGGCGCGCGATGGGTGGCAGGCAGTGGCTGCGCCTGGGCGTGGTTCCACGCCTGGCGGAACTGGCCGGGCAGCGCGTTGATGTGGCCGAGCATATCCTCGCGGTCGATGGCCGCGATGTGGGTTGCATCATCCGGGTTTGTCATGCCTGATCCCCCCTGTTTGTGACAGCTTTCTCAAAGCACACACTGTATCCGATTGTAACGCCGTTTGCCAGCGGTGCGCATAGCCAAACGACACCAATCCTACCGCATTCTCTCAATTCGTAGGATGAACCCGGAGCATCTCAATCTGTCGGGGGATAAAAAGCGTCGTGCAGACGTTCGTGTGTTTCGTAGAAGCGGATGCCCGCCGCAGTGATGATCACGTAGTAGCGCATCTGCTTATCCGGCCCGACGCGCGTCACTTTGCGGGCCAGCGCCGGGTCGCGATCGCGCAGGTGACGCAGCAAGGTCATTCAGTGGACCGCACGACCAGCATCCCGGTGTGCTCGACATACAGCAGGGCTTCCTGCGCGGCGGGGCCGGGGTGCTCGGCATGATGATCGCTGTACAGCCAGGCCAGGAACGCCAGGCTGCCGGTCAGCAGGCCGCCCACCAGGAACACCATGAACACGATCAGCGGCGTAGCATAACGCGGCTCGGATTCGCAGTTCGTCGATTGGCTGCCCAGCATCGGCAGGCACGCGACGCGCTGCATGATGTTGTCGGCGCGGACCAACATCCACCATACGACAAATGTCAGCACCAGCGACAAGATGGCCAGCACAATGTAAATATTGCGGTGCATGGCGCACAAACTCCTACACTATCCCTACTAGTACACGTTGGTGGAAATATATGCCCACCGGTTGGCCCTCATCCCCTAT
>DAOTUD010000034.1:0-8711 GCA_034437275.1 Anaerolineae bacterium | reverse complement strand
GCCCTCGCCGTTGCGTTCCGCGCCGAGGAGCTGCATCACCAGGCGCAGGCCGTGAAAGAGGTCGTGGTGGCGCGTGCCCCGGAACCGCTCCGCGAGATCGCGCAGGCGGCGCGTCGAGTAGTAGTCGGTGTAGCGCGCGCGGGCGGCGTCGTCGGCGTCGGGATCGAGCAGCAGGTCGCGATCCTCGGCGACGAACAGGAACAGCAGCCGGTAGACCAGCCGCAGCAGTTGGCGGTAGTAGTCCTGGCGCGTCAGTGATCCGTCATGGAGCCTGTCGCGCAGGTGCATGTTGTGCGGGTGCACGAGGAAGCCCGCTCCCAGCGACGTGATGGCGCGCTCGACGTTGTCGCGGAGCTGGTCGAGGGCGCGTGTGCCCTGCTCGATGGCGGTCTGCATCCAGCGTTCGAGCCAGAACTGCTCCGGGCGCTCGCCCTCCACGCGCGAGGAGTGGCACAGCAGCCACAACAGCACAAAATCGGCGTAGACCTCGCCGTTCATCATCGCTTCGAGGTCGAACTCGACATACGCCTGCCGGGTGAGGCTGACGTTGTCGCGCAGGATGCGCAGCCGCAGCCCGTTCGACAGGAAACCCCACAGGTGATCGTCGGAGCGGTTGAGGAACACTTGCAGCATACTGTGTGGGCTGGTGGTCGCTGCACCGGCAACGCCGGGCGTGCGGTGGTCGAGGTCCACTCCGCAGCCGAGGAGATGGATCGGGACGTTGCCTTCTGCGTCGCGGTGCGAGATCGGGTAGGATTTGCCGTCCATCTCGACGGCGCGCTCGGTGGGCAGGCGTCCGTAGTCCAGTTCGCGGAACAGGGGCAGCAGCCAGCGCTCGCGGGTGATGGTCGTGCCGATGTCGTCTTCCGGCAAGTGTTCCTGTGCCGCCTCGAAATTCTGCCACGCAGCGAGTAGCACGTTCCAGGCGCGGTTGATGACCTCGTTGAGTTTCTCGCCAGGGCGATGGTAGTCTTCGGCGCGCAGCCCGTCCAGCCCGTCGCCGCCTTCGGCGATGTATTGTAACAGGTCCGGCGGCAGGATCGCTCCCTCGGTGTGGATGGTGGTGAAGATGTCGCGCGTTCTGGTCGCCATGTTACTTCCCTCCCCGCGCTGGCAGGTAAACATAAATCCCTAACACATCTGGCGGTAGCTGCGGCTCGACGGAATAGCGCACGCCGCGTATGCGGGAGGCGCTGCGCACGCGCTTGTGCTGGTCGAGAAGTTCCTCAGCGCGCTGTTCCGCCACGTTGTTCAGGTGAGGCAGGATGTGGTCAAAGCCTTCAATCACACGCTGCACAAAGGTTGTTGCCTGGGCCGGATGGATGTTTTCATCGGGGTCGGCGAGCAGCAGCTCTTCGGCCCACGCGCTGTCGATCCAGGTCGCGTTGTCCGGCGCGCCCTCGAAGGCGACAAGCTGCACGTCTTCGGCGAGCATCTGGCGCTCCTCGCCGGCGGTTTTGGTGATGATGTGGTAGCGCAGCCGGATGAGCAGCACGGTCGTGCGGGTATCGACGGCGGCGGTGCGGATCGCCCCAGCGCGCCGCGCCACGCCTTCGCCAATGGGATCGAGCGCGGTGTCCATGACGTAGCTGGCCATGCCCTCGACAATCGGGTGCATTCGCGTCAGGTAAAGTTGGTCTTCCTCGACGGGCAGCTCAAAGCGCGCCGTGAACTGCTCCAGGTTGCCGATGGATTCTTTGAGCACGCGCGGAGTCTCGGCCAGGTCGAAGTGAAACGCGTGGTTGTCGGCGACTACACCGCCGTGCATCCACACCGCATCCCACATGAAGTCCGCCACATTCACGCCGGAGCCGATGGCTTCCTGGGCGGCGCGCAACTCCTGTGCGACTTGCTCGGTCTTGATGGTTTCCTGGGCGAACATAGTCCGCGAGCGTTTCTCGCGCTGCGCGACGTAGTCCCACTCATCGAAGAGCGCCTGCTGCCTGGGTTCGATGTATTCTTCAAAGCCGGGCAGCACCTGCGCTGTCGCGGGGCGTTCCTCGTAGAGCAGCAGCCCTTCGAAGATCGCCTCGATGACCTCGCTGCTCTCGACCGGAATTGGCACGGAGATACCCAGCGAATTACGGATCGCCCGGTGCTTACGGAGCAGCACCTTCAGCACGCTGCCATCGATCTGGTTGTCGGTCCCATAGAGCGTCACGACTTTGATGGTGTCGCGCGGCTGGCCGAAACGGTCGACGCGGCCCTCGCGCTGCTCGTGGCGGGTTGGGTTCCAGGACAGGTCATAATGTACAACGGCGTCAAAGTATTCCTGCAGATTAATACCCTCGCTCAGGCAGTCGGTACAGACCAGGACGCGCTTGGGGGCCTCGCCCAATTCGGCGACACGGGCTTCGCGTTCGGTGGGCGGCAGAGAACCGGTAACGCCAGCGATCTCGACGCCGCGCGTGCGGCTGCGCAGTTCTTCAGTGACGTATCCGACGGTGGGGATGAAGCGGCAGAAGACAATCGGGCTGTAGCCGTCGCTGATCAAATCCCGGACGATGTCCACGATCTTTTCGAGTTTGGCATCCTCTTCGCCCATCAGGCTTTCGGCAAAGCGGGCCATATCGAGCAGCCGGCGGCGGTTGGCGCTTTCATCGTCCGCTACTTCGCCAACATCACCACCCGGGGTGACATCAATGCCTTCCATTGATTCGTCGTCCATCAGGTCCAGCACGGTGCGGCGGCCAATCTCGTCGGCGTCCTCTTCGGTTTCGGCGTCGGCAGTTGAGGCCCGGCTGCGCAGCGTGGCTGCGGCAGCGGCGGGACTGGATGCCAGCGAGCGCAGCAGCGCCAGCGCTGACCACCATCGCACGCGCTGCCGGAACCGCTCCTCGCCGGGAACGGACACGCTCTCGCGGGCGTAATTCAGCACGCGGTCAAACAGGCGTTGGTAGTCTGCGGTCAGGGTATAGGTTTCTTCGGCGTGATCGCGCTCAGGAAACGGCGTGTCGGCCTGCATGTAATGGCGAATGTCACCGCGCCGGCGCTGCACGAAATACTGGGCCAGTTCGCGCCGGTGTTTGGCGTTTTCCGGCCCGGTAAGGTCTTCCGGCAAATCGTTCAGGTCCGGATTGAGCAGGGACAGCAGCGAGTGAAAGGCGTCTTCCTTGCCGCTGTGGGGCGTGGCGGTGACCAGGACCAGATGCCGGTCGGGATCGCTGGCCAGACCAACCACTAACTCGTGGCGTTGGTGACGCCCGCTGCGCCGTTCGCTGCTGTAGGCGCAGGTGTGCGCTTCATCGACGATGACGAACTCCGGACAGGTGCGCAGAAAATCCTGCCGCCGCCGATCCGATTTGATGAAGTCGGTTGATACGACGACGAAGGGATAGTGATCGAAGATCGACTCGTCTATGCGGCACTGGCGCTCAAGGCGGGTGGCGGTGCTCGACAAGACCAACTGGGCATTGATGAAAAACTTGGTGGCTAACTCGGCCTGCCACTGCTCGGCCAACTGAGGCGGGCAGAGGACCGCCAGCCGTTCGATTTCCCCGCGATCCAACAACTCACGCGCGACGAGACAGGCTTCGATGGTCTTGCCGATGCCGACATCGTCTGCAATGAGCAGGCGCACCGGGTCGCGCTTGAGGGCCATCAGCAAAGGGACAAGCTGGTAGGGACGCGGCTCAACCGCGATACGCGCAAATGACCGGAAGGGTCCCGCGCTGGAGCGGAAGCCCAGGCGCACGGCAGCGCGCAGCAGGCGGCATGAGCGGTAGTCGCCGATCTGTTCCGGATCGGGCAGTTCAAACTGCGCGGGTTCGACGTGCTCCAGGGGAATGTAGATGCCGGTCGCCTCGTCCTCTGTGCCGCCGATGGGGCGCAGCACAAGCACATCGTCACCTGAATCGGGCAGGACAACCCACTCGCGGCCCCGTACACGGACCAGTGATCCTACTGCGTAGCTCATGCTTCACCCCCAAAGACATCTGGATTACGGGCAACAATGTCGTCCCACTCGTCGTAATAGCCAAAGCGAATCACCATATAACCTTCGTCTTCCATACACGCCCGCTGCTGGTCGTCGCGCGCCTGGCGCTCCGGGTAGTCGTGGTGCGGGCCGTCGATGTAAATCACCGCATAAGCACGCTCGTATACGAAATCTGGTCGCGTGTTGCATTCCTCAAACAGCACCTGGGCCGCGTCCGGCAGCCGGTAGCTGTTCTGGTCGAGGTAGTCCAGCCATTCGCGTTCCAAATCCGACGCAGCCAGTCGCATGAGTTCGTCGAGGTGCTCGTCACGTGGCTGGCTGGTTGGGCTGGCGTGAACCGTCGTTTCCGCTAAATCCAGCAGAAGATCGGCGATCAGTTTCCGGTCCAGCAGGGCGTGTTCGCGCTGGTTGCCATAACTCAGTAGACAATCATAACAGGCCGCCTCGCAATCTTCTGTGGCGCGTGGGGCGCGGTGCAGGTCCTCGCCTGTGTCGGGATCGAAGTGACAGATCGCCAGGGCCTCGCGCGCGATGCGGGCCATGGCCTGTGGCTCGTCCAGAATGCGTCGTAGGACGCCGGCCCCGCCTTCGGCGGCTTCGTAGAACAACAGAATGCGACGCTCACCGACGTTCGGGAGCGGCTCCGCTGCCAGTTCGTTGTTTTCAAGCTGGAAGGTAGCTTCAATGGCACGCTTCAATGCGGCCTGGAGCGAGGCCATTTCCTTGGTTTCGAGTTCGATCAATGGCTCGAACAACAGGCAGTTGCGGCTGTCTTCTACGTAGGGGATTATGCGCTTGGTGCGTGGCGACATTGGATCATCGGGATCGTCTTCCTGGGCCAACTGGTTCCTGGCCCAATACCCGCGCTCGATGTCCAGCACAAAGCCGTACTGGTGTTTGTCCTTGCGCCGCGTCCATCCCAGGTTGATGCGCCACAGCGTCGCGGCTTGGGCGTAAGTGAGCCGGACAAGCGGTTCATCGCCCAGCACGACATGGCCGGTGCGGTAGGTTGGGTGGCCATCACGTTCCGGAAAGCGCATGCCGGTGCTGATCTCGTAGCCGAGCCGGAACCGTTCCTCTTCGTCCGAGTTGATCCGGTCGCGGCGTTTGGCGACGACGTTTTGCATCCGCAAGAGTTTGCGCAGTGGGGGAGCAAGCTGCGTTCCGCAGCGCTCGCACAAATCCGGACCTTCACCTTCGCGGATGGGATGCAGGTAACCACAGTGCTTGCACTGCTTGATTTGTGAGGTAAGCGGGCCTTCTTCGTTGACGGGGAGGATCACGCGGTTGATGATATACCGTGACCCTTCATGGTAGATGATGGAGCGCGGTCCGAACTCGGAGATGGCCAGAAAGCGCGGGCGTGACAGGAACTCGTCGCGTTCGCGTATGCGGCGACCGGGAATGTAGGCTGAGATGGGCAGGCGCGGGAAGCTGTAGCCGGGCAGGAAGCCTTCGCTGGCGAAGTAGCGGTAGCTGTAGAAATCTGACTGGGCGATGTTCTCGGCTTCCGTCAGCAGTTTGAGCTGCGACTCAGCTTCGCGGCGCAGCCGGATAGCCTGCTTTTTGTCTGCTGCGCTGCGCGACGCATCCCGGATGATCTTACCCTGGGCTTCGGACTGGGCCAGCGCGGCACGATACAGGCCACGCCAGCGGTTGCACGTGCCATCGAAGCGCTGGGTGATGACCAACAGCTGTTTGTCGAGCCATTCCGGTTCGTACCAACCCGCTTCGTACAGTTCAGCGCCGATCATGTCTAGCACATGCTGTGCCCGCCCCCGTGTGCGATGGCGCGCGTGGTCTGATTCAATGTCTGCCTGTACGCCTTCTAACAGGTCCAGGGTGGGATACTGGCCGGACAGGTCCAGGATATCCTTGAGCGTCTTGCCCAGGTCTACGCCGGTTTCAGCCAGCCAGATGGCGTGAATGTGGCTCAGCACCAGGTCTTCGTTGGCCAGGTCCAGACATGGCGGCGCAACTGCACCATTGACCATCAGCTCAGGCCGCCGGAAGAAGTACTGGTCATGGGGGCTGCCCCCGGAGCAATAAGTGAATACGAGCGCAGGTTGTCCGCTGCGTCCGGCGCGTCCGCTGCGCTGCGCGTAGTTGGCTGGGGTGGGTGGAACGTTCCGCATGTTGACAACATTCAACTCAGCAATGTCCACGCCCAGTTCCATAGTCGGCGAGCAGTACAGAATGGGCAGTTCGCCTTTCCGGAACTCCTCTTCACGTTCGATGCGCTGTTCGTAAGGAACCTGAGCCGTGTGTTCACGGGCTTCGAGGCCTTGCAACTGCTGTGCGACGGAGCGATAGAAATTGACGAAGAAGGGGTTGGGTCTGCCGCCCTCCTCTGATTCGTTGGGGACGCGAATGGGATCGTGGAAGGCGTGCTCTCCATCGCCTGCTTTCCACAACATGGAAGCCGCATTTAGTTGATAGCCGGGAACGTCGGCGTCGTCCTGGGGTTCCATAACGACCTCAACCAGCCCGGCGATTTTCAGGGCTTCGAGCAGTTCGCGGATGATCTGATCTGTGTCTTCAAGCCGCAAACGCTCGCCGGTGTATTCGCGGAAGGTATTGTGTCGCCTGAGGTAAATGCCAAAGCCACCGCGTGCCGACACGAACACATTGCCCTGGTAATCGCCACGGCCTGCCGAACGTGGAAAGAGAACGGCAGCATACTGCATACGCTCATTTTCGTCGATGGCCCAGGGGGCAGTAAGACGCTGGCTGCTCAGACGTTGGAGGGTATCCTGGAAGTCAGCGTCGAGATAGTCAACTTTGATGGCCAGTTCGCGCCGCATGAAATCGAGGAGTGTCTTGGCAATTTGCGACCTTGTGTCGGGATGGGCCGTGGCCAGCGTGGGATGGCATTCTGCCCAGACATCCTCAGCCTGGCACAGATCATCCAGTGACAGGTAGTCAATTTGAAGCAGTCCGCACTGTTCCAGATTAGGCGACATAATCCGCCAGCCACGTCGCAGATCGCGATACAGGCGATAACCCAGCACGTGTCGCAAAGCTTTTTTGGTTTCATCCAATGCCTGGAAGCGCACGTCTGGGTTGCTGGCGTACAGCTCAAGCGGCAAATTGAGGGCATCGAATACATTTTGGGTGATCGCCTCATGATGCACGCCCGCGTCTCCAGCGTGTTCAACCGCCGCGTACAGCGCCGAGCGCAGCAAACCAACTTCCACAAAGTCATTGAAATGCCCGGCCTGCAGCGATGCATCCTGCCGGTTATCGGTGAAACTCAGCAGCTTGCGGGCGTGGTCCGGCAGCAAACGCTCGTCCTGGAGGTGCAGGATGGTCGACAGACTCAAAATGGTGGTGGTGCTGCTGCGGCCTTCTGAGCTTAATGAAGCCAGTTTGGCGAAATCGGATCGCTGGCGCGCACTATAGGAAACGCCACAGCGTAGACAGAAGCGAAAGGGAGTTTCCAGGAAGACACACTCATCCCCGGACGCATCCTCAACTCCATCAGGGCGCACATGGACAACCTGGGGAAGATACTTGCGACGGTGGGAGCGAATGCGCAGCGAGCCTCGGTGTGTTTCCAGCCAGTCATCCGGCAGCCGATTCATTACTTCATCGGGGTCAGACGGCCAGGAATGGGTCGTACTCAAGTAAAGGTAGCCGGCGGCACGCTCATCGTCGCTAAGGCGATCTGAGAACTCTCGCGGGGCGAAGTGACGGTGTCCGGTTTCCTCATCTTCAGTCATGCCAACGCAGTAGTATTCCTGTCCACATTCACGACAGAAAACCAGCGGGAATAATACGCGGTTGCGGTCGCCGGGCACAAATTGCTGCCCATGCACGGTGAGATGGCGAATGTCTTCCGGTCCTAAGGATGCGTAGGCGGTATCGCCGGGGCTGATGAACTGGTGCAGACGGAACGCGAAGGGAGGTGAATCCGTTTCGGGATTTGGCTCGTAATCGTATCCGGCTAACAACCATTGCTCAATAACATCCCCACAGCGATCTTCGTCAATGCCAGTCAGGTCACTCAGTTGGCGTGCTGCCCCGTTCTCACCGCGAATGCTTTGGGGATCACTGCGAACCAGCCGCTCGCTGCTATCGTCTCGCGTAACTCCAAACGCACTCTCAATCCAGCTTGAAAGCGGATCGTCTACAAAGGCATCAAATCGGGACGGCACTTTTAGCGGTTCACTACTGATACGCTTGTACAATGCGTCATGAAATGCGGGATCATCGGGGTCATATTCAGGCGTAACGCGCTGCAAGGTTTCGCCGATGATATGTTCTGGGTACACTTCTGCGCCGAAAAGCTGGGTGGCTACCTTTGCAACATCGGCCCGCTGCTCGTCGAATGTTCCCTCGCTGGCGAGGGTGGCCGATGTTCCAACGCACTGCAACTGCTCAGCTGCCAGACGATCTCGCACCCGGCGTACCAACAGGGCGACATCTGCGCCCTGACGACCGCGATAGGTGTGGAGTTCATCAAGAACCAGGAAACGCAGCCCCTCAGCAGCTTGCATCAGGCGACTTTCCTGGGGCCGTGTGAGCATCAGCTCCAGCATGACGTAGTTGGTCAGGATGATGTCGGGGGGATTGGCAATGATCTGGTTGCGGGTGGTGTCGGATTCCTGGCCCGTGTACTTTTCGAAGGTGACAGGCTGCTGATCATCTGGATAGCCGTGCCGCAGGAATTTCCCCAGTTCGAAATACTGGCTGTTCGCCAGGGCGTTCATCGGGTAGACCACGATGGCTTTGACGCCCTGTCCACTGCCATGCTGCAAAACATAATCCACAA
>DAOTUD010000033.1:0-33726 GCA_034437275.1 Anaerolineae bacterium | reverse complement strand
CAGGTCGGCAGAAGTTACTGTCCAGTTTTGCCCTCACCCGCTGGCCCTCACCCCTCCGCCCTGGCGGGCGGTGTCCCCTCTCTCCCATATAAGGGGCGAGGGGAAAAGCGCGCGCTGTGACTCCCCCTCGCCCCACTGGGTAAGAGAGGGGGCCGGGGGGTGAGGGGGGGATAGGGGATGAGGGCCAATCGGTGGGCATATATTTCCACCAACATGTACTAGTCCTCCGGCAGCCCGTTGGCTTTGATGACCGACTGGTAGAAATATGCGCTGTCTTTCCAGCGGCGCGTGCCGGTCGGGTAATCGACATGGACGATGCCGAACCGCTTGGAGTAGCCGTGCGCCCACTCGAAGTTATCCAGCAGGCTCCACAGGAAGTAACCGCGCAGCGGCACCCCGTCTTGCAGCGCCTCCCACATCTTGCGGAAGTGCGCGCGCAGGTACGCCACCCGGCGCTCGTCATGGATGCGCCCATCCTCGACCTCGTCCTCGAACGCCGCGCCGTTCTCCGTGATGTAGATCGGCAGGTCCGGGTACCGCTGGTGGAACTGGGCCAGGATGTTGTACAGGCCCTGGGGATAAATCTCCCAGCCCATCGCGGTGCGGTCCATGTGCTCCTCGGCGGCCTGGATGCCGTGCGACGGCAGCGGTTTGCCGTCCTCGCCCACGCGGATGTACGTCCGGCTGTAGTAGTTCAGGCCGATGAAGTCCAGCGCGGTCTGGATCACGTCGAGATCGCCGTCTTTGGTCTGCGGGTTGGGGAGGTCGTCCGCCGCCAGCAGCACCGCCGGATAGTGACCGGCCAGCACCGGGTCGACGAACCAGCCGTTGCGCATCGCGTCGAGGCGCTTTTGCATGGCCAGTGCTTCGGGCGTCTCGCGTTCGACCTCGACCGGGCTAACGGCGTACACAATCCCGACCTGCGCATCCGGCCCGACGTTCTGGCGCAGGATGGGCACGGTGGTGCCGTGCGCCAGCAGGACGTGATGCGCCGCCTGCACCGCCGCCCGTTCGTCGGTGAGGCCCGGCGCGTGGCGGCCCCGGGCATAGCCGTCATACACGAACACAGACGGCTCGTTGAACGTCATCCAGTGCAGCACGCGGTCACCCAGGCGGCGCGCCACCACGTCGGCGTAGTGCGCGAACTGCTCGACGATATCGCGCGAGATCCAGCCGCGCTGGCGGTCCTGCAAGGCTTGCGGCAGGTCCCAGTGATAGAGCGTCACATACGGGGTGACGCCCGCCGCCAGCAGCGCATCGACCAGCCGGTCATAGAACGCCAGCCCGGCCTCGTTCACCGCGCCGGTGCCCTCGGGCAGGATGCGCGGCCACGCAATCGAGAAGCGGTAGGCATCCAGCCCCAACTCGCGCATGATGTTGACGTCTTCCTGGTAGCGGTGATAGTGATCGGTGGCGACGTCGCCGGTGTCGCCGTTCTTCACCTTGCCCGGCGTGTGCGAAAAGCGGTCCCAGACCGACTCGCCGCGCCCGTCGTCGTTTGCCGCCCCTTCGATCTGGTAGGAAGCGGTGGCCGCTCCCCATACGAAATCCAGCGGAACTTTAACCTCTGCCATTTGAATCCCCTCTCAAAAAATAGCGCATAATCGGATAACGCAGAATAGCGCGATCGTTCGCCGGTCCCCCCTCACCCCTCCGCCCTGCGGGCGGTCTCCCATCGACTGGGCGAAGGGAAAAAACCCGCGCCCACTGGGTGGGGGAGGGGGTGAGGGACAGCGGACACCTGGTCCGACCTGATCGTATTGGTTGCTCAAAACGCCCATTTCGCCCTCCATCCCGACTTGTGTATAAAGAACACGCGTGCGGGGAGGGGGCCAGGGGCTAGCATCACGCCAGAATAACGGCTTGACCATGCCCGCGGCCAAGTATAGCAGATTGATTCAAAAAGATTAAGGAATGTTCATGGTGTATTTACATTACCCCTGGAGTTGTTGTACAATTAACCAGGATAATCAAAACATTAAGGAGAGCAGGTGAGATGGCCACAATCTTTGTACTCGAAGATGACCCCGATTTGCTGAACCTCTACACCCGCGCGCTGAGCTTCCAGGGCCATGACGTGGAAAGCGCCGATTCTGCCGAAAGCGCCATCGGCATGTTCGCAGCCGGGGACTGCAAACCGGATATCGCGGTGCTGGACATGTCCATGCCCGGGCTGCCCGGCTCGGCGGTGGTGGACTATATCCGCCAAAAAAGTGAGTTTCCCCACGTGCCGATCATCGTGATTAGCTGCGACGAATCCTTCCGGCAAATTCTGCAATCATCCCGCGTTACCTTTATGACCAAGCCGATCAATCTCACCGATCTTTACACCGCAGTCGACAAAGTCACTAAAGTCACCGCCTGAGCAGTTCCCTCCGCGCCAGAAGCACACCACCAGGGGCCGCATCCACGCACTGCCTGTGCCATGCCGCCCCTGGTGTGGTTGTAGGTCATCTCATCGACCATTGCGGCTGCCATGTACTTTTTACCCGCCCCCTTTCCCCGCACGCGGCTAAACATTACCCACATCTTCATTTTTCCAGTTCCGGATGGCAACGCATTGACCTCTTGGCATGAACTCTCGTGAAATGCCCCCTGACAAAACCATATAGTTGACTTTTAAACCGATCAGTTTTATACTAAACTACACAGTTTAATGAGAGGGGAAACACGCCATGCCACGCGGACGCTACCAGCAAAAGCAGTGGGAAGCCCGCCAGCAGGCGATCCTGGAGGCGCTCCAGGCGCTTTCGGCGGCGCAGGGCTTCGCCACCGTGACGATGGACGACCTGGCCGAGGCGGTCGGCATCTCCAAAGCCACGCTCTACCAGCACTTCGCCAGCAAGGACGCCATGCTCGCTGCCCTGATCGCGGGGCACTCCGCGCAGTTCCTCGACTGGCTGGCCGCCACCGCCGACCTGCCGCCCTTCGAACGGCTGCGGCGCACGCTGCGCTACCTGATGACGGAGCACATCACGCCCCTGCGCGGCCTGATCAACGTCGGGCGCGAGGAGGTGATCCCCGTCTTCGAGCGCGACCCGGCCCTGCAAGCCAGCCACGACCGCACGCTCGCCCACCTCACCGCGATCATCGAGCAGGGCCAGGCCGACGGCAGCATCGCCCCGGACCTGACGCCGCGCACCATCATCAGCGCGATGTGGGGCCTGAGCAACGTCTCGATGCGCGAGCACAAACCGTTGGACCGCACCCAACCGATCCCCACCACCGAGGACCACATTCAGCAGATGATCACGCTGTTCGAGCGAGCCATCCGCCCGCCGCAGCCCACCGAAGGAGCATAACGCATGTCCGACCTACCCGATCAGACCGTACGCGAAAGAACCGCACACCACCAGCGGCGCTGGATTGCGCTGCTGATCCTCAGCCTGAGCCTGACGCTGGTCATCATGGACGCGACCATCGTCAACGTCGCGATCCCGTCCATTGTCGAGGATTTCGAGGGCGCGACCTTCCGCGACGCCGAATGGGTCAACACCATTTACTCGCTGGTGTACGCCGCCACGCTGATCCTGTGGGGCAAGATCGGCGACCAGTACGGGCGGCGGCTGTTGTTCCTGATCGGCGTGGTGCTGTTCGGCCTGGGGTCGGCGCTGGTCGGCGCGTCCAGCACAATCGGGATGCTGGTGGCGATGCGCGCCGTGCAGGGCGTCGGGGCCGCGATCCTCAGCCCCAGCACGCTGTCGATTGTGACGACCACGTTCAAGGGCAAGGAGCGCGGCATCGCGTTCGGCATCTGGGGCGCGACGGCGGGCGTCGCGGCGGCGCTGGGGCCGCTGGTCGGCGGCTGGGTGATCGATCATGCGTCGTGGCGCTGGGCGTTCTACATCAATATCCCGATCGTGACGGCGGCCTTCTTCGGCGCGATCTGGGCCATCCGCGAATCGCGCGACACGACCACCCGCCACCATTTCGACGTGCCCGGCACGCTGCTGGGTGGGTTCGGGCTGGGCGCGCTGGTGTTCGGCATCATCGAGGCGCAGGAGTACGGCTGGTGGGAGCCAACCTCGCAGTTCCGCGTGCTGGGCTGGGAGTGGCCGCTGGAAAGCATCTCCATCGCGCCGGTGTCGATGGTGGGGGGTGCGGTGCTGCTGGCGCTTTTTGCATGGTACGAGCTGCGGCTGGAACGCCGGGACCGCGAGCCGCTGTTCGAGTTCGGGCTGCTGCGCTATACCAGCTTCCGCTACGGCATGATCACCGGGCTGATCGTCAACCTGGGCGAGATCGCGCTGTTGTTCGCGGTGTCGCTGTTCTTGCAGGGCACCAAAGGGCTGACCGCCTTCGAGACGGGCGTCGCGCTGCTGCCGCTGGCGATCCTGGCGTTTTTCGGCGCGCCGCTGGCCGGGGCGTTTTCGGCGCGCATCGGCCCCAAGTGGATCGTGACCGCCGGCATGGTGATCGAGGCCGCGATGCTGCTCACACTGAGCCAGATCATCGACCCGGACATTTCGACGGACACGGTCGCGCTGGTGCTGGGCGTGTACGGGCTGGGGCTGGGGCTGGCGATTGCGCAGCTCACCAGCCTGGTGCTGTTCGACATTCCCCAGGCGAAAGCCGGGATCGCGTCCGGCGCAAACAGCACGATCCGGCAGGTGGGCGCGGCGCTGGGCATCGCCATCATCGGCACCGTGCTGGCAACCACCAACGAGGCCATCGTGGAGGACGAAACCGACGCTAACGCGACGCTGGAACCGGTTTTCGCCATGCTGGCCCCCCAGGAGCAGGCCGCCGCCATGCCCGGCCAGCCGACCGGCGCGGCTGATGTGCCCAGCGGCGGACACGGCGCGCCGCCGGGCGGGGGGATGCCCGACTTCGGTGGCGACGACCCGCAGGACATGATGATCGAGCTGGCCAAGCAGCCGGTGTACTTCGAGTTCGAGGTGATGTTCCAGGGCACGCGCCAGGAGCTGGTCAGCGAAGGCGAAGCCCTGATCGCGCAGGGGCAGCAAATGGTCGCGCAGGGCGCGGACGCCGGTGATCCCGCGTTGATCGGGCAAGGACAAGCCCTGATCGAGCAGGGACAGGCGCTCGTCGAACGGGGCGCGGCGCTGCCCGCCCAGGGCGCAGAACTCGACCGCATCTTCAACCGCTCGCGCTCCGAGGCGATGGCCAACGCGGCTTTTGCGGCCTTCGTGTTCGTGGCGCTGGGCGCGCTCAGTTCGCTGATGCTGCCCAATCCCAAAGCGGACGACGCCGGCGACGCGGGCGAGTCGGCGGCGGTCGCGGCGCATTAACCAAACTCTCACCTGACTTTCGCGCGTGGAGCCGGTATAATCGCGCGCGGAACGTCAGGAGAGGTCTGGTTTGGACGATACACTGGTCATTTTTAGCACACGCTTTTTGGGCATTTTCATCGAGGCGGCCCCGTTTTTGCTGCTGGGGACGCTCACCTCCGGGCTGATCGAAGCCTTCCTCAGCCATGACGATATCGTGCGCTTTGTGCCGCGTCACCCGCTGCTGGCCGCCATGACGGGCGGGGTGTTGGGCTTCGCCTTCCCGGTGTGCGAGTGCGGCGTGGTGCCGGTCACGCGGCGGCTGTACCGGAAGGGGCTGCCGCTGCCGGTCGGGATCGCGTTTTTGCTGGCGTCGCCGGTCATCAACCCGATCGTGATCGCCAGCACCTACGCCGCCTTTCACGAACGCGCCCCGGCGATGGTGTACTGGCGGGTCGGCGTGGCGCTGGTCGTCGCGGTGCTGATCGGGCTGCTGTTCACGTTCCAGCGGGACCCGGAGAAGCTGCTGCGCCCGGTATCGACGCCGAACGCCGGCGCTGGGAATCCGCACCCCGTCGCGGCGACATCCCCCACCCCGGCGCGCATGGCGCTGCTGCCGGGCGTGCGGCACGCGCTGACGCTGGCCGGGGAGGAGTTCTTCGAGATGGGGCGTTATTTGATCCTCGGCTCGATGCTGGCCGCCAGTATGCGCTTCGTGATCCCACAGGGCGACCTGGAAGCGCTGGCCACCAACCCGGTGAACTCGGTATTCGTGATGCAGGCGTTGGCCTTCCTGCTGTCGATTTGCAGCACGGCGGATGCGTTCGTGGCGCTGGATTTCGCCAACACGTTTACGCTGGGGTCGGTGCTCGGCTTCCTGACCTTCGGCCCGATGGTGGACATCAAGAGCACGCTGATGTTCCTGGGCGTGTTCCGGCGGCGGGTGGTGCTGTACCTGATCCTGCTGCCCTTCCTGCTGACCACGTTGATCGCGCTGTGGGTCAATCTGAACGTGAGGTTTTAGGCGAGGGAGGCAATGATGGCACATGTGCGAGGGTGGCTCCAGGCCGTGATCCTGGGCGCGACCGGGGTCTATTTTCTGGTCAACCTGATCAGCGGCAACATCACCAACTACATCGCGGAGAAGTTCATCTGGCTGTCGTGGATCGCGGCGGTGCTGTTCCTGACACTGGCCGCCCTGCGCGCGGGGGCGGCGTGGCAGGGTCACGCCCACGATCACGGCGATCACGATCACGACGCGCACGCCCACCACGATCACCCCCACGCGGGCGGGATCGGCGCGTGGATCGGGCTGGGGATCGTCGCGCTGCCGGCGTTGTTCGGGCTGCTGGTGCCGTCGCAGCCGCTCGGCAGCGACGCCATCGACAAGCCGCCGTCCAGCCGCCTGGGGGGTGTCGAGGTGTCGTCCGGGGATACGCTGGGCGTCGCGCCCGACCAGCGCACCGTGCTCGACTGGCTGCGCACCTTCCAGCGCGAAGGCGATCCGGTCGCCTTCAACGGGCAGGCGGCCAGCGTGACCGGCTTCGTCTACCGTGACGACCGCTTCGACCCGGCGACGCAGTTCATGGTCACACGCTTCGTGATTAGCTGCTGCGTGGCGGATGCGCAGCCGATCGGGCTGGTCGTCGAGACGCCGCGCGCGGCGGACCTGGCCGAGGATACATGGGTGCAGGTGCGCGGCACGCTCCAGGCACAGCCCTTCGACGACGAGGTGACGCCGGTGCTGGTCGCCTACGAGGACGGGGTAAGCACCATCGACCAGCCCAAACACCCGTATCTGTACCCGTGAGGAACGCACAAAGGAAGCACACCATGTCCGACACCCCACACCGCGCCGCGCGGCACCTCCCGCCCCTGGACCGCTTCGACGTGATCATCATCGGCGTGATGATCGCGCTGGTCGTTGCGATTGGCGGGGTGGTGCTGGCCGGGGACCGGGTCGGCGTCACCATCGCCGAGGGCGGCTACGCGCCGCAGGGCAGCGCCGTCAGCGGCGGCAGCGCGATCCGGGTGCGCTTTTCGGACGCGATGGACGCCGCGTCGGTCGAGGAGCGCTTCACGATCACGCCGGCAGTCGACGGCTCGTTCCGCTGGACCGGGCCGCGCACGCTGACCTTCACGCCCACGCGCCCGCTGCTGCCGCAGACGACCTACACCGTCACCATCCGCGCCGGGGCCAAAGCCGTCAAACGCGGCTCCACGCTCCAGGCGGATTTCGCGTGGCCGTTCACCGTGCGCCCGCCGCGCATCGTGTATCTCGCCCCGGAGGACCGGCTGGCCCGCAACCTGTACCTGACCGATCCGGCCAGCGGCGCAGTGTACCAACTCACCACCACGCCGGACGGTGTGGAAGACTACGCCGTCAGCCCCAACGGCGGCCAGATCGCCTACACGCAGTACAACGCCGGCGGCACCGCCAACATCTGGCTGCTGGACCTGCGCACCACCACCAGCCGCCAGATCACCAACTGCGTCGACGCGATGTGCAGCGCCCCCGCCTGGAAGCCGGACGGCACGCAGCTCGCCTACCAGCGCCAGGATTACAACACCGGGATGCAGACCGGGCTGGGCCTGCCGCGCGTGTGGATGGTCGATCTGGACACGCTGCACACCGAGCGCCTCTTCGCCGACCCGCAGCTTCGCGGCCAGCAGCCCGCGTGGTCACCGGACGGGGCGCGGCTGGCGGTCTTCGACCCAAACCTGCCTGGCCTGCGGATTCACGATTTCGACAGCGGGGAAGATTCGACCATCATCAAGCAGGACGACACGATGGGCGTGTGGTCGCCGGACAGCGACCGGCTGGCTTACCCGATCCTGGTGCGGGGCCTGTTGGGGGAAATGTTCTACACGCATCTGGAGCTGGCCGACTTCACCGACGACACGCGCACGCGCCTCAGCGGGGGCGAGAACGCGCCGGTCGATGACAGCCTGGGGGCGTGGTCGCCGGACGGGGAGTCGCTGCTGATCACGCGACGTTACCTGGACGAGCAGCGCTACACCTCCGGCAAGCAGTTGTACCTGCTGGACGTCGCCAGCGGCGAAGCCGCGCCGCTCGTCGTGGACGGGAGCTACAATCACGCCGTGCCGCAGTGGGACCCGTCCGGCACGCAGATCGTGTTCCAGCGCTACCCGCTGGCGGCGACCGGCGCGCGCCCGGAGGTTTGGCGCTACGACCTGCAAACCGGCAGCCTGTCGCAGATCACGACCAATGCCTCGCGCCCGGCGTGGGTGCCCTAGAGGCTGTTATGCACTTTTTAACCTATCCCCCGACTCCTTTCCCCGCGCGCGGAGAAAGGGGGGAGGCGCAAGTCCCTCTCCGTTTACGGGGAGGGATTTAGGGCGGGGTAAAACTTACGGGAAAAATCCACTGTAAACAGCCTGCGTAAGTTCATAACACGCCCTAGCGCCGGTCCTCGAAGATCGGCAGCGCGTCGCCGAGGATCGGCTTCGGGCGCAGCAGCAGATCGAGCACCGCCATGCTCGTCGCCGGGAACTCGCGCGCGTGGCTGTAGATCGTCGACTTGAGCGAGTAGCGCCGCGAATGCACCGACTCCGCCGGCACGCCCACCGCGTCGATGCCCAGCTCGCTGCACGTCAGCAGCGCGCGGTCCAGGTGGAAATCCTGCGTGACCAGGATCGCCGCCTCGACGTGGAAGATGTCGCGCGCGCGGTAGCAGCTATCGTAGGTGCGCAGCCCGGCGTAGTCCAGCACCAGCGCGTCGTCCGGCACGCCAAGCTGGTGAGCGTAGCGGCGCATGGCTTCCGGCTCGTTGTAGCCGACCTGGTGGTTATCGCCCGTCAGCAGCAGCACATCGACCTTCCCGGCGTGGTACAGGTCGGCCCCGGTCTTGACGCGGTCGGCGAGCATCGGGCTGGGCCGCCCGCTGGAATACACACGCGCGCCGAAGACAATCGCCACCGGGCGCTCCGGCACGGCCTCCGCGCTGTAGATGCGGCTCTGTGCGTAGTAGGTCGCGTACAGGCGCGGCCCGGTCGCCATCACCAGCCCCGCCACCACCATCAAAATCACACCGATCACAATGTTTCGCCTCCACTGCCGCAGCTTACGTAACCTGCGCACTGTCATCCCACCTCAGGAAACTCGATAAACTCCACATCCAGCGTATCGCTATCCAGAACGCACACCGAGCGCGTCTGCGATTTGGCCCCGCCCAGCGCGCCGGGATTGAGCACCCGCACGTTGTAGGGGTGGCGGAACTCGTTGAGGCGCTCGTGGGTGTGCCCGTGACACACCACCGTGTAACGGTCACTCAGCAGCAGCCGGTAGAACACGTCGCGGTCCGCGCCGTGCGTCACGCCAATCACGGTGCCGTTGTCCAGCGCGACATCGCGGCTGAGCCGGGGACGCGGCGCGCCGATGGCCTCGGCGGCCTGCGTCAGCGCCACCCAGTCGCGGTCGACGTTGCCCAGCACAAACGTCACCTGCCACCCGGCGAACAAATACACGATCTCCGGCGTGGCGATATCGCCGCAGTGGATCAGGCGTTCGACCTCGCGCGCGCGGAACGTATCCAGCGCCAGCCGCGTGTTGTCGGCGTTGTTGTGTGTGTCGGATAGGATGCCGATCTTCATGCGTCATGCCTCCGGTACAGGTACACCACGCTCAGTCCTCGTCCTCGCGCACGCTGTAGCTGCCCTCGATGACCTTCGGCTCGTCTTCGGGTTGGCCCTGGTCATCATCGGGTTCGTGCAGATCGCCCGCTTTGCGCTTATTGCGATACTCCTCGACCACCTCGCGCGGGGAACTGAGGATGAACATCTGCAGGCCGAGCACCAGCACGCCCAGGTCATCCACCACCCCGAACGGCAGAAACACCTCCGGGATCAGGTCGATGGGCGACAGGATGTAGGCCAGCACCAGCGCCGGGATCAGCTTGGCAGTCGCGGCGACGCGGCCATCGAACAGCAGCCGCACCGCCAGCACGAGATTCTGCCAGAACCGCGCCAGCAGATCGGGATCGGGCGCTTGTTGGTTGCGTTTCGTCATAGCGGTTGTTGTTCCGGTTTAGTATGCCTGATGTGACACTCCCCACGCCTAAAGGCGGGGGCTTCTGGCGCACGCATGAGCTTACCTGCATGAACAAGCACAGGCAGTGGTCCTACGTTAAGCGACAAGGGCGTGTCCCGCCCAATGTGCGCCACGCCTTATATCCCCATAGCTAAAGACAGGGGCTTTACGGCGCATTTTGGTAAGCCGGGTGCCGCAGCAGCAGCGCCGCCATCACACTCACGGCCAGGATGCCGGCGATGCCCGCCCAGAACGGCCAGTCCGGGTTCTGCGCATAGAGCACGCCAGCCAGATTCGTCCCGACCACCGTCGCCAGCCCGGCCAGCGTATCGACCAGAGCGTAGGCCATGCCGTGCTGGTGTTCGGCGACCCGGGTGCTGATGACAGCGGTAGCCAGCGGGCGCGTCGTGTAGTACGCACCGAGCATGAAGTAGGCCACCACGATCACCGGCCATGCCCCGCTGATCATCATCATTCCAAACGATAGCAGCACCAGCCCCAGACTGGCAAAAAAACCGCGCCATGCCGTCAGCCGGCCCAGCGCCACGCTGAACACCGCCGTGCCCAGCGCGTTGAGCGACCCCGCCGCGCCGACCGCCGCCTCCGACAGGCCGCGCACCTCCTCCAGGTACTGCGGCGCGAGGGGCTGGCCGGTCAGCACCGCCGTGAAGCCCAGCGTCAGCAGCACGAACGTCGCCACCACCTGCCAGCGGCGCAGCAGGCCCCGGTAATCGTAGCCGCGTTCGGGCCGGGTGGCGGCGGGGTATTCGGTGGTGCGCGTGATGGCGAACGTGCTGAGCATAAACCAGCCCACGCTGATCAGGAACACCGCGCGCAGGCTCCACCAGTCCCCGATCAGGCCGCCGACCGCCGGCGACACCACCAGCCCCATCGAGTAGGCCGCCCACAGCAGCGTGAGCGACGCCTGCACCGGCAGGTCCGGGCGGCGAGTGGCATCGTGCTGCATGCTCTGCGTCAAGTATAGATTCGTGACCGGGATCGCCGAGGCCGAAATGCCGTAGATCAGGAAGCCGGGCGCAGCCCAGCGCCAGTCCGGAGCGAGCGCGATGACCAGCACGCCGATCGCGCCGATATACCACGCCGGAATCATCAGCCGCCGCGCGCCCCAGCGGTCGGCCAGGATGCCGAACGGCAGGATGAACAACAGCCGCGCCAGCCCCCACATGCCGATCACGAAGCCGGTCTGCTCCGGGGTTGCGCCCAGCGACTTGACATACAGCGGCTGGATGAACATCCACAACCCTTCGCCGACGCCCCACAGGATGTAAGCCCACATCACCCAGCGCGTATCGCGCCCCACATCGCGCCACAGTTGCCGCATCCGTCCGCCCCCTTACGCCATGCGCGCCGACAGGAAGTCCCACACCAGCCGGTAGACCGTCTCGCGCTCGATCTCCTGCGTCAGGCAGTGGTCGGAGCGTTCGAGGGTGTGCGTCACCAGGTCGTGGCTGCCGATCTGCGCCTCGGCCAGCGCCAGGTTGTCATACGGCACAGTCTGGTCGCCCTGGGAGTACACCAGCAGCGCCGGGGCCGTGACCTCCGGCAGGCGCTTATAGACCACGTTCATCAGGCGGTAGAGCTGCCAGATCGCGGCGGTGGGCATCACGCCGTAATCCAGGCGGCCCCACTCCTCGCGGCCCATCGCGCGCTGCGCCGCACGCACCCGCGCTTCGAGGTCGCCCGGCCAGTCGTCCTTGATGAAGGTGCGGCGGAAGTACTTGATCACCGGGGTGAAACGCATCGTCCGCGACGGCAGCCGGAACGGGGCCGCCAGCGCCGCCACACCGTCCACCTCGCCCGCTGCCGCCAGTTGCAGGCTGAGCAGCCCGCCCATCGAAATCCCGACGGCGAACACCTTGCGGCAGCGCGCGCGCAGCAGCGCCACCCCATCCAGCACGTTCTCGTACCAGTCCCGCCAATGCTGGCGGCGCATCATCTCCGGGTCGGTGCCGTGCCCGGCCAGGCGCGGCGCGAAGATCGTCAGGCCCCGGTCGTGCAAATACTCGCCCAACCAGCGCATTTCCTCCGGCGACGCGGTGAAGCCATGCGTGCACACACAGCCCACCTCGCCCCCCTCCAGCCAAAACGGCTCGGCTCCGGTGCGAATATGTAACGCGTTGTTCTGCACGGTCAACTTGTCCTTACTGCATCAAAAAAATCACTGGCGACGTAGTGTACCTGACCTGCGGCGGGCTGTCCATTGCGCGCACTATGCATCCCGCCCGCATCGCTGCTATACTCAAGCGGTGGCGATAGGGAGACTAACATGCAGCGCATCATCATTCTACTCAGCCTGGTATTGACCCTCGCCGGCCCGGGGATCGGCGCGCTCCACGCGCAGGCCGATGGTTTTCCCCTGCCGGCGGACCTGTACATCCTCACCTCAGAGGGGCACGTGATCCGTGTGGATCGCCAGCACGGCGGCCAGTCGCTGATCGCGCCGAACGAGCGCCGGATCACGGATTTCGCCATCGCCCTGGACGGCGCATGGTACGCGCTCCGCACCCAGGACAACGCCATGGTGCTGGTGTCCGCGATTGACAGGGGCAGCGGCTACGTGCTGGAATTCGACGCCGCGCCGCCGCCCGATCCCGGCGCGACGATGGCCTGGGCACCGGACGTCTCGGCGCTGGCCTATGCGGTGGCGGACGGGGTGCACATCGCAGCCCCTGGCAGCGGCCCGTATGGCGAGCCGGCCATCGACACGGTGGCGGGCGGCCCCTGGACCACGCTCTACTGGACCGGGCCGGACACCTTGATCGCACAGGACGCCGCCGGGAACGCCACGCGCATCACGCACCAGGACGGGGCCTGGCGCCGGGCAGCCCTGGCGGACGCCCCGCCGCAGCCAGCCCCGGTCGCGGCGACGCTCACGCCGGACGGGGTGCAATTAGACGACGGCACGCTCGTGCCGGGCACGGCGGGCGCGCTGGCCTTCGCGTGGGGGCCGGTCCCGCCACCGGTCGCGCTGGGCACGCGGCTGCCCGCGCCGTTGTACTACGTCGCCGCCGATCCGGACGGCACGCCGCGCGTGTGGCAGCTTCCGGCGGACGGCGAACCGCCCTTCCCCGTGACCCCGGCGGGCGTCCCGGTCACGACGTATGCCGTCGCCGGGGAGCAGATCGCGTACATCAGCGGCGACCAGCTCATCACGGCCCGGCGCGACGGGACCACGCGCCAGGTCCTGACCACGCTGGCGCTTGACCGCGCCCCGCTGACCCTGGCCTGGGACCCGGACGGGGCACGGCTGGCCTATACCGACGCGGGCGGGCTGTGGCTGTATTCACCAGATAGCGATACCCCCTGGCGACGGCTGCTGGCGCACCAACCCCCCGACACCGCCACCGGCCCGACCGGCGCGCAGCTCTTCAGCACCCCGCGCTGGGGGCCGGACGGTGCGCGCCTGCTGGTGGATGTGCTGCTGTACGAGGGATCGCTGCTGGGCGTCGTCGACGTGGCCAGCGGAACCCTCACCACGTTCACCAACAGCGGACAGGCGGCCTGGACGCCGGACGGGCGGATCATCACGTGGTCCGCGCAGTGGGGCTACACCCAGCCCGGCCTGTACCTGATCGACCCCGCCGCGCCGGACGCCGATCCGCAGACCATCCTGGGGCCGGATACCCCGGTCGTCGATGTGCAGCCGGCGGCAGCGGGCGACTGGGCCGCGCTGGTCAGCTCGACCGCCACGCTGGGGCCGCAGTTCGTGCGCGCGTGGCGTGCACCGTCGCTGCCAGGGCCATACGCCCCGGTCGCCGGCGATCTGGCGGGCGGCTTCGTGCGGGAAGCCCGGCTGGCAGTCGGGCCGGACGGATCGCTGGCTATCGCCGGGCTGCGAGATGCGCAGTACGACGATGCGGGCCGCGCGTCCGGCACCCTGGCGCTCATTCGCCTGCCCGCCGGCGACACGCACCGCATCCACACCATCGGCCCGGTCCGCGATTTGCGCTGGGCGCGGTGATGGGATTAACGCAGACACGCTCCTTTGGTATACTCTAGAGCGTGTTATGAACTTATGCAGGCTGTCTACAGTGGTTTTTTCCGTAAGTTTTACCCCTGCCTAAATCCCTCCCCGTAAACGGAGAGGGACTTGCGCCTCCCCCCTTTCTCCGCGTGCGGGGAAAGGGGTCGGGGGATAGGGGTAAAAGTGCATAACAGCCTCTAAACGCGCTATCACATTGAATCGAACATTGTTGTGGAGCCTACGATGAACCCAACGCCCCCCCACGTAACATATGTTGTCCCCACCCAACGTGCCACCCGGGAGGTCATCCAACGCCAGGCTGATATTTTCTTGAACATGCCGCCCGCGATGCGCCAGGTGCTCGATGCGGTGCCGGACGTGCTGCTGGTGCTCAACGCCCAGCGGCAGACGGTCTTTGCCAACCGGGCGCTGCTGGACCTGCTCGGCCTGCCGGGCCTGGACGACGCCGCCGGCCAGCGCCCCGGCGAACTGCTGCACTGCGAGCACGCCTTCAAAACCCCGCAGGGCTGCGGCACCTCGCGCTACTGCGAGGCGTGCGGGGCGGCGTGGGCCATTCTCACCAGCCTGCACGGGCAGCCCGACACGCACGAGTGCCGCATCACCCAGACGCACGGCGACGCGCTCGATCTGCGCGTCAGCACCACGCCCCTCGACATCAACGGGGAGCGCTATACCGTGTTCGTGATACAGGACATCAGCGACGAGAAGCGGCGGCAGGCGTTGGAGCGCGTCTTCTTCCACGACCTGCTCAACACCGCCACCGTGTTGATCGGCTATACCGACTTGCTGCTGGATAATCCGCCCCAAAACCGGTCGGCGCAGTACCGAGACATGATTCACGAGGCGGCCTACCAGTTGGTCGAGGAGATCAACGCGCAGCGCGAGCTAAGCCAGGCCGAAAGCGGCGAGCTGCCCGTCCGGGTGTCGCCGGTCAACACGCGCCACCTGATCCAGCGCATCCGGGCGTTCTACATGGAGCACGAGATCGCGCGGGACCGGCAGCTCGTCGTCGCCGAGGATGCCGAAGCCGTCGTATTTGACAACGATCCCACCCTGCTGGAGCGCGTGCTCAACAACCTGGTCAAGAACGCGCTGGAAGCCAGCCAGCCCGGCGAAACGGTGACGCTGTCGTCTCATCAGCAGGGCGATGGCCGGGTGATGTTCACCGTGCACAACCCCGGCGTGATGCCGCGCGAGGTGCAGCTTCAGGTCTTTCAACGCTCGTTTTCGACCAAAGGGCCGGGGCGCGGGCTGGGCACGTACAGCGTCAAGCTGCTCAGCGAGCGCTACCTGGGCGGGACGGTGACGTTCACCTCGACGCCCGGCGACGGGACGAACTTCACGGCGGTGTATCCCGCGCTGGACTGATGCGCGCAGGCACGCGCCGCTTACGCGCGCCCGACGTAGTGCGCGGCGATGGAATCCACGCGCCCCCCGTAGCTTTCGCCAAACAGGTTGAGATGCACCAGGATGTAGTAGAGCTGGTAGAGTGCGCGCCGGTCGTTGTAGCCGTCCAGCGGGTAGGCGGCGCGATATGCCTCGTAGAATCGGACCCCAAAGCCGCCGAACAGTTCGCTCATGGCCAGGTCCATCTCGCGGTGCCCATAGCACACCGCCGGGTCGATCAGCACCGCGTCGCCCTGGTCATCGACCAGGTAGTTGCCGCCCCACAGGTCACCGTGCAGCAGCGACGGCACAATCTCATCGTCATCGAGCAGATCGTCCAGCCGGTCCATCAGCCGCGTGAGCAAACGCTCGCGGCGGCTGGGCAGCCGTCCGCGCTGGCGGGCCAGCTCCATCTGGAAGCCGATGCGCTGGTCGCAGTAGAACGCGACCCAGCTGGCGGCCTGGGGGTTGGGCTGGGGCAGCCGCCCGATGAAGTTGTCGCGCGCCAGCCCGTGCTGCGCCGCCGTGTGCCGGTGCAGCGCGGCCAGCGCCTCGCCGAAACGGGCCATCGTGTCCCGGCTGCCGGAGCCGTGCTTGCTGCCCGTCTCGATCCACTCCAGCACCAGGAAGGCCGGGCAGTCGCCGGTTTCGTCGCCCTGCGCGATCACCGCCGGCACGCGGATCGCCTCGGCGGCGGCCAGTTCGCGCAGCCCGTGCGCCTCGGCGGGGAACATGTCCGGCGGCGCGTCGGTGTGCCACTTCACGAAGTAGCGCGCGCCCCCGGCCCGGAAGTGGGCGGCCTGGTTGATGTCCCCGCCATAGACCGGCTGCGCGTCCTCGACCGGGGCACCGACGTGGCCGGCAATCGCATCTTGCAGTGCCGCAGGCAGCATCATTCGGCCAGCCCTTCCTCGGTGCGGATGTGTTCCAGCAGCCCTTCCGCCGCCATCAACACCAGCGTGTAGACCTCCTCGAAGCGCCCGTCATAATACGGGTCGGGCACTTCATGCGTCGGGGCGTTCGGCGCGAAATCCATAAAGCGCCCTACCTGCGCCGCGCTGTCTTTGGGCAGCATCTGCTGGACGGCCTTCAGGTTGGATTCGTCCATCGTCAGGATGTAGTCGAATGTGTCGAAGTCCCCGGCTTTGATCTGGCGGGAACGGCCATCGTAGTGAATGCCATGCTTGCGCAGGATGTTGCGGGTGCCGCGGTGCGCACGCTCGCCGACATGCCAGCTTCCGGTGCCTGCCGAATCGACGCGGATCGCATCGCTCAGCCCGGCCTCGTCGACGAGGTGCTGGAAGACACCTTCGGCCATTGGCGAACGGCAGATATTGCCCAGGCAAACGAATAACACGTTGACGCTCATCACATGCTCCTTGTGCGTGGTGTTCACGATACGGGGCGAGTATACCATGCTGTGCAAGCGGGGCCGGAACGCCGTACCCCCCTGCTCCTTAGTGATTGTAACAACAGCCTGCCCGCTGCGTCTAGCTGAGTCCACGAATAACCTGTCGCGTCGAGTCTGGCCGACGCAAAAACGCCTCTCACCCCCCCCCGCCCTTCTCCCTCAGGGAGAAGAAAGTAGGTAGTCCGCTAATCCCTCTCCCTGAGGGAAAGGGACCCGGCTCTGCCGGAAGGGTGAGGGCCAGCTTTGGCGACCATATTCACCTATGGCTGACAACTCGTTCGTGGACCCCGTCTAGCTGTCGTGATTGCGGGGCGATGTGTTATACTTAACAGGAATTCATCTAGGCTGCAAGGAGCAGAGTGCGTCGTGAGCGATATTCACAAGGTCTTGCTCGTCGGCGATGGCAACGTCGGCAAAACCAGCCTGGTACGTCGCTTTTGCGAAGGCAAGTTCGAGGATTCGCGCATTCTGACGATCGGGGTGGACTTCCAGGTGAAAACCGTCCAACTCGGCGAGCGGACGATGCGCCTCTCGATCTGGGACGTGGCCGGGCAGGACCGCTTCCGCGCCTTCCGCGACCAGTTCTATGCCGGGACCCTGGCGGTGGCGCTGGTGTATGACGTGACCGCGCCGGCGACCTTCTTCAACCTGACGCGCTGGCGCGAGGAAGTGCTGGCCAGCGTGCCCGGCGTGCCGATGGTCGTGATCGGCAACAAAAAGGACCTGGGGCCGGTCGTCCCGCCCGGTGAGGCGGAAGGCTGGGCCAGGTTCGAGGGCAAGATGCCCTTCTTGCAGACCAGCGCGCTCACCGGCGAAAAGGTCGAAGACCTGTTCCAGGGGTTGGCCTATCTGGCCTACAAACACAAGGAAACCCTGGCCGAACTCGACAAGCTGCGCGCGCAGTACCTCCCGCCGAACGAGTAGGGTGTTATGCTAGCCCCTCCCCGCACGCGGAGAGGGGGAAAACCAGCCGGGGACAAAAGTCCCTCTCCGTTTACGGGGAGGGGTAAAAGCCAGAATCTAGCATAAGCCCCGCGTGCCCACCACCCAGGGCGTATTTCACGAAATCACCACTCATGCTATAGTGGGGATAGTGACATGGCCGAATCGTTGGGGTAAACGGGAGGCGCTCACGGTGAGCAACCACGAAGATGCATCCGATCGTTCCGATTCCCTGCTGCGACGCTCCCTGCACCAGGGGCACGAGCCGCGCGTCCCGGACGACGAGCCGCCGCCGCCCCCCGAAAAAGACCCGTCCGACGCGCCGCTGTCGCCCATTCCCGGCTACACCGTCCCCGCCCAACCCCAGGACGCGGACGACCCGGAGGCACCGCTGGTCTCCCCGATCCGGCCCACCGTGCAGGACGACACCGAGCCGCAAGACCCGCTGACCCCCTCGCCGCCCCAGCACCAACCGGACGATGATACGCCGCTCTCCCCGCGCGAGCAGATGCAGCGCGCCGAAGAAGCCCTGATCCGGCTGCGCGAGAAAATGGCCCGCGTCGCCGCCGAATTCGCCGATGGCAAGCTCAACCGCGACCAGTTCGACGCGATCTACAGCCGCTACAGCGAGCAGCGCGACATCACCGAGCGCCTGCTGGCGCGCGACCCGGAAAGCCAGGCGTGGCAATCCGTCGTACAGCCGGGGCATACCAGCTTCCTGAAGGAGCACTACGCGGCGCGCGTGGTGTCCTACGCGATCTACAACCTGCAAACGTTCGCGCTGATCACCATCACCGGCTTGGTGCAGATCGAGCACGGCCAGCTTGAGTCCGTCTTGCAGCGCCTGAACGCGATCATCGCCGAGCGCGGCAACCCCGGCCCGGCGCACAAATCGATCAGCAACGGCCAGTCGGTGTTGTTCGTGCCCGGCACGATGACGGTCGCGGTCGCGGTCTTCTCGCGCGAACCGGCGGCGGTGCAGATCAGCCGCGTGCAGGACATTCACAACGACTTCGAGCGCGCCAACCGCCACGCACTCCAGCGCCAGGATTACACCCCGGAGCGCCTGGTGTTCCCGCATCGCGCCCTGTTCGAGGATTCGTTCGACGCGCCGTAGAGCCGGCCCCAGCACACATCCGTACCAAAAAGAGCCTCCGACGTGCGGAAGCTCCTGTACGGGCATACACTGGGCACGGCTGCCCGGCGCTACTCCGACGTGGGGCGCTGCGTGCGCACGCCCCGGAAGGTGCCCGTGCCGAAGATGGTGTCGCCTTCCGAGCCTTCCAGCGTCGAGGTGCCGTTGAACTCGAACGACCCGGAGAACGTGTCGCCCACCGCGTCGATCATCAGCGTGCCGTCGGTCATTTCGTAGGCAAAGGCGAAATCCCGCGCGAGCACCGTGCCGGTGAGGTCGCCGTCGGGGCCGATGCTGTAGTCGCGCGCTTCCAGCACGTCACCGGGGGGCAGGTTCGTGAAGGACACGATCGCGCCTTCCGTCAGGCTGCTCATGAACATCAACTGGCTGGTCTGATCGCCCCTATCCGCCGCCCATGCGCCGTCCGTGACGGTGACTTCCGTCGCGCCGGTGATGGTGAACGCGACCGAGGTATCGCTGTCGTCGTTGGCCGGGATGTCCGCGTCGCCATCGACCGCCGCGCCGTTGTCCGCGTCGCCGTCATCGCCACAGGCGACCAGCGCCAGCATCACGATCAGCAGCAGCGTCAGCAGGGTTAGTAAGCGTTTCATGGAGGGTGTTCCTTTCGCATTGTGTCGAGATGTATAGTTCGATATACCTGTTAAATATAATCCAAATCAATAAAAATGCACAAAAAACAAAACAGCCGCGACAGAGCATCACGGCTGGTCAAACATGGCGGGGAGGACAGGATTCGAACCTGCGAACCGGATTTTCTCCGGCTAACCGCTTAGCAGGCGGCCCCAATCAACCACTCTGGCACCTCCCCGCGTTCATGGATGTGGTATACAGTTGGCGGAGGGAGAGGGATTCGAACCCCCGGAGACGTAAAACGCCTCAGTGGTTTTCAAGACCACCGCCTTAAACCACTCGGCCATCCCTCCGGGCTGCTGTCCGGTCGATACTCTCCCAGAAAGCGTCCGTAGTATAGCATGATCACCCAGGGGGGTCAACCGTTGTTTTGTTTCCCAAACGCGCAGAATGGAATACACTTAGGGCCAGGAAAGGAGCGTTAGCCGATGAGTGGTGTGGGTTACATATTCCTGGTGCTGTTTGCGATCACGCTGTTCGTGATGTATATCGCCATCCGGCGCGCCTGGGCCTCGACGCTGCGCACGGGGGGCCTGGGGGCGGCGTTGTGTCTGGTTTTCGCGGTGCTGTTTGCGCTCACCAGGGACACCATCAACACAGTACAAGTCATTGTGTCCGGAATTGCCGGGCTGGGATTCGCCGGGGTCGTGGTAGCCGGAGCGTCTTTCTTCCGCGCCAACCAGCCGCCCGCCGGTGTCAGACTGGTTTCATCACAGGAGGAAGCGAAGCGTGGACAAGACGATCATCATTCTGAAACGCCAGAGTAAGCGCCGCCCGCAGTTCTGGATCAAGGCGGTGTCCAGCCTGGGGCTGTGGCTGCTGTGGTGGCGCAGCAACTATCTGGCCCTGACCAAGCAGGCCATCATCCGCCGTAAAGGCGTGTTCACCAAAGAGGAGCGCGCCGTCCCCCTCAGCCGCGTGCAGGACGTGTCGATCAGCTATGGCATTATCCGCCGCCTGCTGGGGCACGGCGATATCCGCATCGAGACCGCCGGCACAACCGGGACCGAGATCGTGATGAAGAACATCAACGACCCGGAGCGTTTCCGGGCGCAGGTCTTCGTGCAGATCGACGAATTCTACGGCGAGGAGGACGCGGAACCGGCCAAGCCCAAGCGCGAGGGATAGCTGCCCCCGCATCATGGCCCAGCCGCCCGCCAGACGCCACCCGTGCGTAGAGCGGGCGTTTGCTGTGGTGTGTTACAATTCTGGGTAGCTCGATAGTATTGGAAGAGATGCCATGCGTTATTCACAACCGCCACACCAACCGCCCCAGCGCCCGGCCCACCGACCGGGCCAACCGGGGCCATCCCGCGCCGCCCGCCCGCGCTCCCAGCGGCCACCAGGGCGGAACGGACCGCCCCCTCGCCGTGCGCGCCGCACATGGCGCGACATCGTCTTCAGCCCGGGCTGCATCTTCGGCGCGGTGGGCGTGGTGAGCGTGCTGCTGTTCAGCATGGTGATCTCAAGCTGCCTCGCCTACGATCATTACAGCGACAACCTGGACGACAAGATCGACGAACTGGAGGGGCTGGGCAGCTACGACTTCCAGTCGACATTTGTGCTCGACCGCTACGGCAACGAACTGGACGTGATGTTCGAGGAGGGCCGCCGCACGCCCATCGACCTGGCGCAAATGCCGCAGCACCTGATCAACGCCACGATTGCGGTCGAGGACGACACCTTCTACGAAAACGAAGGCATCGACCTGCCGAGCATCGCGCGCGCGGCGTGGCAGTACGTCCAACACGGGCGCGTGATCTCCGGCGGCAGCACCATCACCCAGCAGTTGATCCGCAACGTGCTGTTCACCGAGGAGTACAAAAACGAGCGCTCGCTCAACCGCAAGCTGGACGAGGCGGTCCTGGCGATGGTGCTCACCCAGCGCATGAGCAAGGACGACATCCTGGAGCTGTACCTGAACGAGGTCTACTACGGCAACCTAGCGTACGGGGTCGAGGAGGCAGCGCGCGTGTATTTCGGCAAGCCGGCGGCGGCGCTGACGCTCGCCGAATCCGCGCTGCTGGCCGGGCTGCCCCAGGCCCCCGCCGATCTCGACCCGTTGAACCCTGATCCCGCCGTGCAGCAGCGCGTGCAGAACCGGCGTGCGCTGGTGCTGGACCTGATGGTCGAGGAGGGCTACATCACGCGCGGCGAAGCCGAGGCCGCCAAAAACCAGCCCCTGTCGTTCATCGGGCCGCAGGTCCGGCTGGAGAACGCGCCGCACTTCACGCTCTACGCCGAACGCGAATTGAAGGACCTGTTGGGCCGCGAGTTGGGGCTGCCGGAAACCGAGATCAAGAAGCTGCTGGCGCGGGGCGGGCTGCAAGTGTATACCACGATTGACATGGATATGCAGCGCATCGCCGAGGAAGCCGCCCGCCAGCAGGTGCAGGCCATGCAAGGCTCGAACATGAACAACGCAGCGGTCGTCGTGCTGCGCCCCGGCACCGGCGAGATTCTGGCGATGGTCGGCAGCGTGGACTACGACAACAAGGCCATCGACGGCGAGTTCAACGTCGCCACCACCGGCCTCCGCCAGCCCGGCAGCGCGATGAAGCCCTTCACCTATGCCGCTGCGCTGGAAAAAGGCTGGACCGCCGCCACGATCATCTGGGACACGCGCATCGAGATTCCCCAGCCGGGCCAACAGCCATACGTCCCGGAAAACTACGACAACCGCTATCACGGCCCGGTGACGGTGCGCGAGGCGCTGGCCAACTCCTACAACGTGCCCGCCGTGCAGACGCTGCGCTTCCTGGGTGCATACGACCCGCAGGACACCAACGCGCTTGTGGACCCGTTCGACCTGGTCGGCACGTCCTACCAGTACGGGCCGCAGGATCTGCTGGGCATCAACGAGCGCGACGCCATCGACACCCTGCTGCGCATGATGCAGCGCGTCGGCGTGGAGAGCCTGGGCGACGATCCGGCGCAGTACGGCGTCTCGCTGACGCTGGGCGGCGGCGCGATCACCCCGCTGGAGCTGACCAACGCTTACGGCGCGCTGGCCAACGGCGGCACCTTCATCCCGGCCACTACCATCCGCTGCATCACCAACTTCGACGGCGAGGTGATCTACGAATACGAGGGCGGCTGCCCGATCGGCGTGTCGTACGCTGACCGCTCGAAGCGGGTGCTGGCCACGCAGCGGCAGGTGATCGACCCGCGCATCGCGTTCATCATCAGCGACATCCTGGCCGACGAAGCGTCCCGCCAGCCGGCGATGGGCGTGCACAGCGTGCTGCATACGCCCGGCATCCCGACCTCGGTCAAGACCGGGACCACCAACGGCTACAAGGACAACTGGACGGTCGGCTATACGGGGAATGTGGTCGTCGGCGTGTGGGCGGGCAACACCGACAACACGTCGATGATCAACGTCTCCGGCCTGGACGGGGCGGCCCCGCTGTGGAATACGGTCATGACGCGCATTTACGACACGCCCGGCCTGCTGGATAAGGTCGGGCCGCGCCGCGCGGATGATGCTCACCTCCAGCCGCCGCCCGGCGTCCGCCAGGAGCAGTTCTGCAACATCTCGCGCACCGCCCTGCGCGATCCGGCCACGTCCTGCACGCCCAACCGCACTGAGTGGTTCCTGGACAGCCCGGCGCTGGTTCCCGGTCCGGATGGCTCCCTGACCAGCCCCGGCCCGACCGCCTACCAGAACACCGCGTCCAACGGGCCGCAGCCGGTCGCGGTGGGGCCGAGCCTGGTGCGCGTGGCGGTGTACCCGCTGGCGCCGCCCATCGCCGACGCGCTCACGCTGCGCGACGCGCTGGGGCGCGCGGTGACGCCGCGCTACTGCCAGGTGCCGATCGAAGCGGCGGGCGCGATCTCCGGGGTGCAGGAGCAGTTGTTCATCGCGCCGCCGATCCTGGCCGCCGACGATTTCGGGGCGCGCCAGTGGGCGCAGGCGTCCGGCGTGGCGCTCCTGCCGCGCTACGTGTGCGCGCCGGAGATGCTGCAAGGGTCGCCCGCCGCCAGCAGCGGAGGCAGCGCGCCGCCCGGCGTCACGGCCTACATTACGTCGCCCATGCCGGGGCAAACGCTGCCGACCGGGCAGCCGATCCCGATCATGGGCACGGCGGCCTTCCCGGACGGGGGCCAGGCCGATTTCTTCCGCGTGTTGATTCGCGGCGGCAGCTTCGGCGGCGAGTGGAAGACACTGGGCGACATCAACCAGCCGAAAAACCAGGGCGGCGTCACCAACGGCGTGCTGGAGGAGATCGTCCCGCTGCCGCCGGGCACCTACGAGATCGAGCTGCAGGTCGTCCTCAACAGCCAGATCGTGGCCAACTACGCAACGTCGTTCCGCGTGGGGTAATCTACCCTCACCCCCTGGCCCCCACCACAGCCCTACCGCCGGGCCGAAGCTGGTATAATCGGGGAAAATACTGGAACCATCGCTTTGTTGAAGGAGAAGAAGACCTTGCAAGAGAAATTACAGCAACTCAAACAACGTTTGATCGAAGTCAACGACCTGAGTTCAGCCGCCGGGCTGCTGTACTGGGACCAATCGACCTACATGCCGCCGGGCGGAGCCAAAGCCCGCGCGCGCCAGCTCTCCACGCTCCAGCGGCTCTCGCACGAGAAATTCACCGATCCCGCCATCGGCAAGCTGCTCGACGAGCTGCAGCCCTACGCCGACGACCTGCCCGCCGATCACGACGACGCCGCGCTGCTGCGCGTCACGCGCCGCCACTACGAGCGCGAGACGAAAATCCCGGCAGACTTCACCGCGCGCATGTCCAGCCACACCGCCGAATCCTACCAGGCGTGGACCGAAGCCCGCCCCGGCAACGACTTCGCGCGCGTCCAGCCCTACCTGGAGAAGACGCTCGACCTGAGCCGCGAGTGGGCCAACTACTTCCCCGGCTACGACCACATCGCCGACCCGCTGATCGCGTACAGCGATTACGGCATGAAGGCCCAGACGGTCGGGCAGGTATTCGCCGAACTGCGCGCGCAGTTGGTGCCCATCGTGCAGGCCATCACCGCCCAGGACCCGGCGGACGATAGCTGCCTGCGCCATCACTTCCCGGAGGACAAGCAGTTGACCTTCGGCTTGCAGGTGATCGAGGACTTCGGCTACGACTTCGCACGCGGACGGCAGGACAAAACGCACCACCCCTTCGCCACCAAGTTCTCGATTGGCGACGTGCGCATCACCACGCGCGTCAAGGGGGATTTCCTGGGCGAGTGTATATTCAGCACCATGCACGAGGCGGGCCATGCCATGTACGAGCAGGGCCTCGACCCGGCCTACGAAGGCACGCCGCTGGGGCGCGGCACGTCGTCCGGCGTGCACGAGAGCCAGTCCCGCCTGTGGGAGAACGTGGTGGGCCGCAGCCGGGGCTTCTGGGAGTTCTACTACCCGCAGTTGCAGATGCTCTTCCCGGACCAACTGCGCGACGTGTCGCTCGACGCGTTCTACCGCGCGATCAACAAGGTCGAGCGCTCCCTGATCCGCACCGACGCCGACGAGGTGACGTACAACCTGCACGTCATGCTGCGCTTTGAGTTCGAGCTGGCGCTGCTGGAGGGCCGCATGGACGTCAGCGAACTGCCCGAGGCGTGGCGCGCACGGTTCCAGGCCGATTTCGGCATCAGCCCGCCGGATGACCGCGACGGGGTGCTGCAAGATGTGCACTGGTTCGCGGGGCGGATCGGCGGCGTGTTCCAGGGCTACACGCTGGGCAACATCCTCAGCGCGCAGTTCTACGAGGCGGCGCTGAAGACCCACCCGCAGATTCCCGAGCAGATCAGGCGCGGCGAGTTCGACACGCTGCACGACTGGCTGCGCACGCACATCTACCAGCACGGGCGCAAGTTCACCGCCGCCGAACTCGTCGAGCGCGTGACCGCCCAACCGCTGAGCATCGCGCCGTACATCCGCTACCTGCGCGACAAATACGGCACGCTCTACGATCTGTAGGGGCCGGGTCCCTCAGGAAGAGGGAGAAGGGAGCGACACCAAAACACTTCTCAAATGGCCTCTGCCGGTTCATCGAGTAACAATAGTTTGTGGATTTTATCTGCACTTTAGTGTATTGTACTGGTAGACAACCAATTGTGCATAAATATAAAGGAGTCTGGTATGCGCAAGGCGAAACAACCCGTCCTGCTCGTTATAGTGGCCCTGCTGGTGGCGACGCTGGCCTGTATGGGCGGCGGTGGCGGTGGCGGCGAAGCGGAGCCGCAGAACCTCGACGCTCAACTGTCCGACTATCACGCCTCATTGGTCGAGGAAGCCGACTGGATGCTGGTCAACATGGAATACGCAGCCGACCCCGGCTATACCTACCCCGACCCGTCGCGCTGCGAAGACCCGGGCTTCCAGCATCCCGACGTGACCATGTCCCGCCAGGAGAAGAAAGACGATCCCGAAGCCGCGCAGCTGCTCGAATACTTGCAGACGTCCGAGCGCCTGCTGGATGAAACGCGCGAAAAGTGGGATTCACACTGCGGGCAGTGGTCATCGGCCTCCGACACACGGCAGTTCATCAATCCGCGCCTGCGCAACACCCTGGATTATCTGGACGCCATCGAAAGCACGCTCGAATACCGCGCCAGCCCGCCCGAAGATGGCGACGGTGGCGGCGGCGGGATCATGTAGCGAGGCGTTTATGTCGCAACTTTACCGGATCGTGTTCGCCGGGCTGGTGTTCGCGGGGCTGGTGTTGGCCGGGTGTGCCGCCGAAGAGGAAGACATCCCCGACTCGCCGGAAACCACGCTCACGCCCGGGTACAAGGAAACGCAGCGGGCCATCGACAAGGCGTCGGTCCCCCCGGACAGCCATCTGAGCGCCTACGAGCAGTCGCTGCGCGAGGAATGGGAGTGGTTGTGGGCCAACATGCGTGCCACCTACGAACCGGGGTACATGTGGCCGACCACCGAGCAGTGCACGTTCCCAGACTTCGATCACACCCCGGTCACCATCTCCGAGGAAGGGAGGCTCAAGGATCAAACGGCGGGCCTCATGATCGACCGGCTGGACCGGGCCGCCGCGCGCATCACCGAGGCCAGCAAATTCTGGCGGGCCTTCTGTGATGGCGAGGCCAGCCAGGCAACCGCCGCCCAGACGATGGAATACTGGCTGCGGGGGGCTGCCGATGACCTGGACATCGTGCGCGAAACGCTCGACAAGCGGAATCGCTGAGCGCGCCTGATCATAGATCGGTAACGAAGGAGGACCGGATGCTCACCCCGCGCCCCTGCGACTGGCTGGCCGTGCTGCTGGTCGGCGTGGGGATCGTCCTGGGTGGCTGCGAGCGCGACACGCGCAGCCTCTCGACCCAACTGGCCGACTATGAATCCTCGCTGCGGGACGAGGCCAACTGGCTGTGGGACCGGATGAACTACACCCGCACGCACTTCAACCCCGACCCGGCGCTGTGCCAGGACCGGGATTTTCAGCACCGGGCCGTCATGCTGGACAAAAACACGCGCCAGACCAACCGCGACGCCGCCCATGCCGCCGACCGGCTCGACGAGGCGGCGTATTATATCCGCGCGGTGCGCCAGCATTGGGACGCTTACTGTGATGGGGCGTCGGTCAACCCGACGTACATGGAAAAGTATCTGCGCGACGCCTACGACCGGATGAACCAGGCACGGGTGCGGCTCAAGCAAGAGCCACGCCCCCCTGGCTGACGCCGCTGAGCAGGCCGCCGTGCGCGGCCAGTACCACATTAGGACAAAGGTACTCCAGCCCGGATCAACACCCCCGGACGACATAAGCGGTACGATAAATCGAGATAAACCGAAGGAAAGATTAATGAGGGTTGATAGGTTGCGGCGGCAGGTGATCACAGCGGGGCTGGCCGGACTATTGGTCGTGGTGTTGAGCGCCGGCCCGCTGGTGGCGCTCGCCCAGGACGGCAAGCGCGCCGAGCGCCTCGCGTGGGACGATGCGCCGGTGCTGCCGCGCCATCGCTCGCAGGCCGACTGGCTGGTCGACGTCGGGTGGCAGACGCCCGCCGAGGTGTACGGCCCCTTCCGCACGCGCGAGTATGCCGTCACCGAGCAGGAGTCGTTCATCCCGCTGGGCAGCTTCGACACCACCGCGCCGTTCGTGCTGCGCTGCCGGACGGCGCACGCGTATTTCTGGTTCGAACTGGACACGCCGGTCGACCAGGCCGCCCTGGAAGCCGCCGCCGCGTTCTTCGAGGACCACATCTGGCCGCTGAACCGGCGGCTGTTCGGTGAGGTCGACGGGCCGGGCATCGACGGCGATCCACGCCTGCACATCGTCAACCAGGCGACCATCGCCCCCAGCGTGATGGGGGCCTTCAGCCCGGACGACCAGTGCCCGCAGTTTTTGTGCCCGGCCAGCAACCAGCGCGACATCATCTACATCAACCTGGACGTGGCCCCGGTCAACTCGCAGGAATACCTGACCACCCTGGCCCACGAACACCAGCATTTGCTCCGGCACCACCTGGACGGCAACGAGTTCCGCTGGCTGAACGAGGGCCTGTCGCAGTTGACCGAGCACCTCAACGGCTTTCACCCGTACTACGTGGGCGGGAACAACCTGCGCGACTTTCTGCACAACCCGGACCATCACCTCAACGGCTGGACATCCGACGCCTACGAACAGGGGCGCTACTATGGCGCGTCCTACCTGTTCCTGCTGTACCTGTACGAGCGCTTTGGGCTGGAAACCATCCAGGCGTTGAGCGCGTCGGAGTACGACGGGCTGGCGGCAGTGCATCATGCGCTGCGGCGCAGCGGACAGGCGGCCAGCGTGAACGACGTCTTCCGCGATTGGATGGTGGCCAATTACCTCGACGATCCGTATGTGGGCGATGGGCGCTATTATTACCAAAGCCTGGACCTGCCGGTCCCGATCCGCCCGCAGCAGCTCGACGCCGGCGGCCCGCCGATCACCGGCGACGTCAACCAGTACGGCGCGGACTACCTCGCCCTGAGCGCGCCGGGCACCTACGAGATCGGCTTCGACGGCCAGGACGCAGTGTCGATCCTGGATGTGGCCCCGGCCTCTGGGGACTGGATGTGGTGGTCGTATCACGGCGACAGCAGCGCCGCCCGCCTGACCGGCGCGTTCGACCTGTCCGGCGTGGACACGGCGACGCTCCACTTCGACGCGTGGTGGCAGATCGAGCAGGACTACGACCGCTTGCATGTGCTGGTGTCGGCGGATGGCGGGCAGTCATGGGAGGTGGTGGGCGGCAAGCGCGCGGTGGCGGGCGGCGACGACGCCCCCGGCCCGTACTACACCGGGCAGTCGGCGGGCTGGGTCACCGAGCAGATCGACCTCAGTCCCTACGCCGGGCGGGCGGTGCTGGTGCGCTTCGAGTACCTGACCGACAGCTCGCGCACGCTGGCCGGGATCGCGCTGGACAACGTCCGCATCCCGGCGCTGGGCTATGCCGACGATGTCGAAGAGCCGGAATCGGTGTGGCACGCCGAGGGCTTCCTGCGCATCACGGACACCGTCACCCAGCATTGGGCGGTCGCGCTGGTGCAGCGTCCGGCGGACGGACCGGCCACCGTGCAGTGGATGGCGCTGGACGCGCTGAACACCGGGCGCGCCACGCTCCAGGTGGCGCAGGGCAGCACCGCGACGATTGTGGTCGGCGCGATGGCGCCCTTCACCGACCGGCCCGGCAGCTACAAGCTTTCGATCCAGCCCCGCTGAGAGACCATTTGAGAAGGTCTGGTTATTATTCCCTCACCCCCCGGCCTCCTCGCCCTCGCGCGTTGGCTGCTGCGGCGTCGTCATCGCGTCGAGCTGCGCTTCCAGTTCGGCCCGTTTGCGCGCGGCGGCGTCGGCCCCGGCCTCTCGCACGGTCGCCATGCGCTGGCGCAGCCCGCCGCGCATCGAATCGCCCGACGCCGGCGTGAACAACAGCGCCACCGCCGTCCCGAATGCGCCTCCACTCAACACCCCGCCGATAAAAGCCAGTATCCGTCGCACCGTGTTACCCTCCCTGCTTATATATCCGCCCGTAGACCCTCACCGCGATTATACCACGCCCGGCCCGGCTGGCACCTGCTCACGCCCCGACAATTTGACAAGCGGCACGCCCGGTTTTAGTCTCATGCCAAAAAATGGAGGAGCCAACATCCCATGACCGATCCACGCATCGCACGTATTCACGACATGATCGCCGGGGCCGACTTCGACGCGCTGGCGCTGATCCCCGGCGCAAACCTGCATTACGTGACCGGCGTCGAATTTCACCTGATGGAGCGCCCGCTGGTCGCGTTTTTCGTGCCGGGGCAGGACCCGGTCGCCATCGTCCCGGCGCTGGAAGCCGACCGGCTGGCGGACTGCGGCATCCCGTTCCAGGTGTTTCCCTGGCCGGACGAAGCCGGCCCGACGCAGGCCTTCAACGCAGCGGCGGATGTGCTGCCCCTGGACGGGAAGCGGCTGGCGGTCGAGGAGCTGCGGATGCGCGTGCTGGAATACGACCTGATCCGGGCGCACATGCCGGGCGTGACCATCGTGCAGGGTGGCGCGGCGTTGGCGGCGCTGCGGCTGGTCAAGGACGACGACGCCATCACCTACCTGCGCGAGGCGATGGCCATCAGCGAAAGCGCGCTGCAGGCATGCATCACGGCGGTGTGCCCCGGCATGACCGAGCGCGAGATCGCCAGCACGCTGATCGTCGAGCAGCTCCGGCGCGGCGGTGGTAAGCACCCGTTCGAACCGCTGGTCCTCAGCGGGCCGAAGGCGGCGCTGCCGCACGGCGAACCCGGCGACCGCAAGGTCCAGGCCGGGGAACCGCTGCTGATCGACTTCGGCACGACGGTGCGCGGCTATGCCTCAGACATTACGCGCACGTTCAGCGTCGGCGCGCCGTCCGCGCGCCTGCGGGAGGTCTACGACGTGGTGCGGGCCGCCAACGAGGCCGGGCGCAAGGCTGCCGGGCCGGGCGTCCCGGCGGAGGACGTAGACCGCGCCGCGCGCCGTGTGATCGAGGAGGCCGGGCTGGGGGCGTACTTCACGCACCGCACCGGGCACGGGTTAGGGCTGGAAGCGCACGAAGGCCCCAACATTGTCGCGGGCAACGCGCAGGTGTTGGAGCCGGGCATGGTCTTCACGGTCGAGCCGGGCGTGTACATCCCCGGCGAGCTGGGCGTGCGCATCGAGGACGACGTGGTGATCACGCCGGACGGGGCCGAAAGCCTGACACGCTTCCCCCGCGAGTTGATGACGGTCGGGGAGTGAGGGAAGCCCCCACCCGTGTGCTGCGCCGGGTGAGGGTTGGTTGCTGCTACTGCGTCAATGAATAGCGGTAGCGGGCCGGTTCGGTCGTGACCGGGGCCAGCCCGGACACCACGATCACCGCGTCGCCCATCTCGCCGCCGACCGTGATCGTCCATTCGCCCTGGGGCAGATCGTCCGGCCCCAGCAGGCGCGTGACCGGCTGCGCGGCGTCCCCCGGCTGCACCAGCTGCACCAGGAAGCGCTGCGGCAGCACGTTGTCCATGCGCAGCCAGCCCTGGCTGACCCAGCCGCCGTCGCCGTCTTCCACATCATAGCTGTAGCCGATCTCCGGGATGCTGATATCGTCGATGATCAGCCCCGGCTGTGTGACCGCGTCGTCGGTGATGTACTCGAAGCGCACCAGGACTTCTTGCCCGGCGTAGGCGCTCAGGTCCAGCGACTCCTGCACCCAGCCGCCGCTGCGCCCAGTGTAGCCCGGCCCGTAGGCGTTGCTGTGCGGGTCGTCGGTGGTGGTGCGCGGCGTTGCCAGCGGGGTCCAGGTCGCGCCGTCGTCGGTCGAGACCATCACGTAGGCGTAATCCCACAAATCTTCGATGTGGTACCACGTCCAGTAGTTGAGCGTGGCGCTGTCCACCCCAGTGAGGTCGAAGGCGCGCGTCAGGCGCGTATCGCTCTCGTCGGCGCGGTTGGACCACCACATATAGCGCCCGCTGTGCGCCTGGGTATCGACAATCGACACCGTCTGCTCGCCCTCGAACGCGAAGCGCAGCGTTTGCGGCTCTGCACCGCCCGGAATCTCCAGGTACTGCGCGCCCCACTGCAAGCCGGTCTGTGCGACGGACGTGTCGCCCGGCTGCGCGTACCCGGTGATGGCGGCCTGCGGCATAGTCGCGATCTCCGGGAACGAGTAGCCGAAGCGCCCATCGCCCACGCTGGTATCCATCAGCCGGTTGGCCGCCAGCCAATCGCCGTACAGGTCGACCAGCCCGACCGGTGCGCCGGTGGCCGGGTCACGGGCGTCGATGACTTGCAGCGTGTTGGCGACGCTGTCCAGCCCGTTGACCGGGTCCTGCACCAATGTCGAGGTCGCCTGCTCGCCGTAGCGATCATAAAAGTAGGCCACGAACATGAACGCCGCGCCGTAGTGCACGCGCCGGTTGCCGTCCTCCGGCCAGGCGTTGAGCTGGGTGTCCGGCTGGCGCAGGAATTCCTCGGCGAACCCGCTCGGCCCGTAGCCGGTGAGCATCGACGACAGCTCCGACAGCCCTTCGTTGAGCCAGGTGTCCTCGTTGAGATCGACGTTCCAGTGCACCATGTGCTGGAATTCGTGGGCCAGCACGCTCTCGTAATAGTCGGAGCCGATCCAGCCGCCCATCGTGTCCAGGTTGACGAAGAACATTTCGCGCTCGTTGGACGAGGGCACCGCTTCGTCCGGGTACTGGCTGCTGCTGCCGTAGTAGGCCGCCACCCAGTCGCCCAGGTTGGTCGCGTGCAGGATCGTCAGGTGCGAGTCCCCGTCGATGCCGGGCAGCCACTCGGTGCCGAACACGCGGTGCACCTCGGGCCGGATGATGGTCTCGAACGTGTCAGCGGAACGCTGCACCCCCGCCAGATCGACGTTGTGCCCGACCTCGACGAACATATACACGTGGTCGGTCTTGTAGACAAGCTGCGCATCGACCGAGAACTGGGCGTCCTGGTCCAGGTTGTCGGCCCAAAACGTCACCACGTCCCCGATTTCGTACTCGGCGGGCGGATTGGTGGGCGGCGCAGGGATGTCCGTCACGCCGAGCAGGCGTTCCGCCAGGTCGATCCGGTCACGCGGCGGGATGACGGTCGTTTGCAGTTGGTCGAGCGTGTCGCTGCCCTGCGCGGTATGCTCGGCGGCGGGCCCCGGCGCGACCCGGGCGGCAGACGGTCCGGCGGCGGCCAGCGCCACCGCCGCGACGATGGCGATGATCAGAATGTGGCGCGTCAAAGTGCGAAATGTCATGTTGCGATCCTCGTTGGTTACCAGATATGTTAAGTATATACTCGAATTGAAGGTATTTTGACCACAGCGGTATAATCAGGGTCAAAAAGAAATGAGGGTAACCCCACCATGCCAACCATCATCGACGACGCCGAAGCCCTGCTGCACGAACGCGGCTTCAAGGTCACATCCCAGCGCTCGATCCTGCTGCACGTGCTGGCCGGGCAGGCAGTGTACCTCGACGCCGAAGAAATCCACGAACTGGCCCACGCCCAGGACGCCAGCATCAGCCTGGCGACCGTCTACCGGGCGCTCAACCTGTTCGCCGAGTTGGGGCTGGTCGACCATCGTTACATCGAGCCGGAGCACCGCCGCGAGGTCTTCCGCATGGCCGAAGGCCCGGAGCAGCACTACCTGACATGCGTCCGCTGCGGTAAGCGCGTGCTGATCCACGCCGACCTGCTCAACCGCATGGCTAGCGAACTCGTGCGGCGCAAAGGCGTCAGCGTGACCAGCGCGTGCGCGTGCTTCACCGGCTACTGCCCGGCATGTACGGACGAACTCCGCCGCCAGGGCGAACTCCCCGGCGACTGAGCCGCTAGTACACGTTGGCGGAAATATATGCCCACCGGTTGGCCCTCATCCCCTATCCCCCCTCACCCCCCGGCCCCCTCTCCCACCCAGTGGGGCGAGGGGGAGTCACAGCGCGCACTTTTCCCCTCGCCCCTTATATGGGAG
>DAOTUD010000032.1:0-26286 GCA_034437275.1 Anaerolineae bacterium | reverse complement strand
AGAAACCTCTTTTTGGGCGGGACACGCCCTTGTCGCTTAACGTAGGACCACTGCCTGTGCTTGTTCATGCAGGTAAGCTCATGCGTGCGCCAGAAGCCCCCGCCTTTAGGCGTGGGGAGTGTCACGAATATTCCGGCCAGGCGGCGGATTCAGGGCTGACGTCGCCTGTGCCACCAGATAACCAGCAGCGCCACCACCCCAACGGCCAGCACGGCCCCAAAGACCCAGCCCGTCGCCCCGGTCGCCGTGCCTTCTAGCGACTCTTTTCCGGTGGCGGCCTGTTCGCTGAGCAGCGCCACTGCCAGCAGGAGAACGAGCAGGCTGGCGGCGAGTGCGGCCACTTGAAACACCCGGTTGCGATACCAGCGGGGCCGCCGGATGTGCCGGGGGGCGTGCCGGGCGTCCGCGTCCCACACCTCGCTCAGGTGCGCCCGGAGCCGCTGCCGGAACGCCGGAGTCGGGGGCGTTGCGGGGTCAATCGTCTGCTGAAGTTGACGCACCGCATCTGCCAACTCGTCAATGTCGTCAGGAGGGTGGGGGACCTGGCCATCGAGTAGCTCGTCAGTATATGCTGCCAGTTTGTCATCGTGCGTGGTGTTGTCGCTCACGCTATACCTCACCTGTTTCTTTGCGTAGCGCCTGGATAGCCCGGCGATACAGTGATTTCGTAGCCTCCAGCGACTTCCCGTTATGTTGCGCGATCTCGGCAAACGTTAAACCGTCGGCAAATCGTAGGAGTATGACCTCCTGGTAGTGCTCGGGCAAGCGGTACATCGCTTTCTGGATCACCACGCGTTCATCGCTGTGCTGGGCGTGCGAACCGGGGTCGGACACGAAATTTTCCACAAGGTCTAAACTTACCGATTTATTCTCGAGTTCACGATACCGCTGCCGATAAAAGTCCGCAATTTGCCGGTTGACAATGGTATATAACCAGGTGCTAAACCGTGAGCGCTGTTTAAAGGTATGCAGCGACCGGAGCAGTGCAATGAACGCTTCTTGCGTCACGTCTTCGGCATATTGAAATGGCACCCGGCTTTTGACCCGGTTATACACCTTGCTTAAATAACGGTCATATAGCGCTAAAAAGGCTTCTTTTTCGCCTTGTTGTGCTCGCTTAGCTAAGTTTTCGTCACTATCGCGGCGAAACATGCGTATATCCTTATAAGTATTAAGTCGCCAACCAAATGCAAATAGTGCTGCGACTTGTCAAGAAAAAACCTGCTGGCCAGCTCAACAGCCCCAGACAAACCAAACATCTTTAACTATACACCAAAATTCTAATCTGGTTAGCGTACCATACTGGCGGTAACCCCCAGGCTGGCTTATACTGCACTAAATGTTATACCAGGGAAATTTGCAACGCCCCTACACTCTGGTCACAATTGTAGCAGTATGAGCGCTGCAAGCGACCTAACACAGCCTGTGGAGAGAAAGCATGTATAAAATCATTTCTGTGCACTCGTTTCGGGGAGGAACAGGCAAGTCGAACACCACAGCCAACCTTGCGGCCTTGTTGGCCGCGGAGGGCTATCGCGTCGGCGTGATCGACACCGACATCCAGTCGCCAGGCATCCATGTATTGTTTGGATTTAATGTCGATCAAATCGCGTATTCCCTGAACGATTACCTTTGGGGAAAATGTGAGATTCGCCAAGCCGCCTATGATCTGACCGCCAGCCTGGATGCGTCGCTGAAAGGCAAAGTCTACCTGACGCCATCCAGCATCAAAGCCGGCGAGATCGCGCGCGTGGTGCGTGAAGGGTACGATGTGGGGCTGCTCAACGATGGCTTCCACGATCTGATCGAGCATCTCGAACTCGACCTGCTGCTGATCGATACACATCCGGGCCTGAACGAAGAAACCCTGCTTTCCATTGCGATTTCAGATGCGTTGGTCATCATCATGCGCCCCGATCAGCAAGACTTCCAGGGCACCGGCGTCACGGTCGAAGTCGCGCGGAAGCTCGACGTCCCGCAAATGACGCTCCTGGTGAACAAAGTCCCCTCGATCTTCGATCAGGACGAAGTCAAGCAGCGGGTAGAAAAGACGTACAACTGCTCCGTCGCTGCGGTGCTGCCGCATTCCGACGAGATGATGGCCCTGGCCAGTGAAGGGCTGTTTGTCTTGCGGTACCCGGATCATCCCATCACCAACCAACTCCGCCAGTTGGCACATTTCCTGGTAGGCACATAGTAGTACAATACAGCACAGCACAGCACAGCGCACAACACAGTACCTAAACGAGCAGGGGATGTCGGCTGGTTCGTACTCCCCACCATAGGCGCAGCCAGCCCACATCCAACCAGCCACGCTGGCCCACACGTGATGGGCACGGGCATGCGTGGGGGCGGATAACGCCGGCATTTGCCAGGGCGCAAGAGGACACCCGCCGCTTGCGACTGCGTGCTTTACAGGCCAGCCTGGGCGGATTCAATATCCGAATACGTCTCGAAAAACTTGTCGAAGCCGATGATCTTGAAGACGCGCTCGACCTTCGAGGTGAGCGCCACCAGCCGCAGATCGCCGCCTTGCCCCCGGTTTTGCGTCAGGACGTCGGCCAGCGTGCGCAGCCCGGCGCTGTTGATATACTGCACCCCGGACATATCCAGGATCATCTTGTACTTGCCTTCGCCAGCGGCAGCTTGCAAAGCATTATCCAGCTCGACGGCACCGGTACTGTCGACGCGCCCTTCCAGCGAAAAAATGATGACGCCATTGTCCTCGCGTTGCGTAATCTCCATATAACCCTCTCTCCACAACATTAAAACAGCAGCGGGGAACAGGCTTTCCCCCGCGGCCTATTGTAGCGCATTGGCGGCTTATTCGCGCCTGGAAACCAGCCGTTCGTCGATCTCGTCTTGTGACATCAACTGGCCATCGCGCACCTCTTCGACACGCGGCAGCTGCCCGGCCAGGTCGCGGTCGTGGGTGACCATCACAATCGTGGTCCCCTGGTCGACCAGGTCCTCGAACAGGGCGAAGACCAACCCCGCCGACACCACGTCCAGGTTACCGGTCGGTTCGTCGCCGACCAGCACCTTCGGCTTGTTGGCCAACGCACGCGCAATCGCGGCGCGCTGCTGCTGCCCGCCCGAAATCTGGCTGGGGTACTTGTCGCGCACATCCGGCAGATCGACCAATTCCAGCAGTTCCTCGGCGCGCTCGCGGCGCTCGCCCTGGTAGGTGCCGGTATAGTGCATGGGCATCATCACGTTCTCGATCACGGTCAGGGTCGGCAGCAGTTGGAAGAACTGGAAGACCACCCCCACATTCCGCCCGCGCCACTTGGCAACCGCGTTTTCGCTCAGGTTCGTCAAGCGCTGCCCGGCCACAAAGACCTCGCCCGAGGTGGGGCGATCAATGCCGGTGATCATGTTGATCAGGGTACTCTTGCCGCTGCCGGATGGCCCGACGATGGCGACGAATTCGCCATCGTTGATCGACAGGTCCACCCCCTTGAGCACGCGCAGCGGCCCGGCTTTGGTCTTGTAAATTTTCTCGACATTTTCCAGCGAGATCAGCGGTTTGTTGTTTCCATTGCTCATCGTTGTTTCTCCCCGGCGCTTTACTGGTAGCGCAGAATATTCGATACAGTCTTACGAGACGCCGCGACGGCAGGCCACAGGCTGGCGATGAACGCGATCACGATCATGCCAACCAGCCCCAACCCCAACACCCACAGTGGGTAGCTGAAGTCGATCAGGTCGCCAAATTGCAGGCCATCCATCAACAGCAGGGCGATGCCGTAGCTCAGCGGCACGGCCAGCACCCACGCGATCAGCCCGATGATCATGCCCTCGACCTGGAACTGGCTGATGATCGTCCCCGATCCGGCCCCAATCGAGCGCATCACGCCGATCTCCTTCTGGCGCTCGAACACGGCCATCGACAGCGTGGTCAGCAGCCCGATCGCGCCGACGGCGGCCATCACGCCCGACGTGATCTGGAAGATCATGTTGAAGACCATGATGTTCTCGGTCTGGGCTTCCTGCTCCTGGACCTGGTTGCTGTAGACGGCGTTGATGTTGTTGTCGAGCATCCGGCCCGACACGGTGTCGATGAACATATCGACCCCGTCGGGGCTGTCGTGATCGGCGTCCAGATTGGTGAAAAAGGTCGTTGGCAGCGGGTTCCCCTGGTCATCGACAAACCCCGACAGGCGCGCCAGGTCCTGCCATTGCATGAACGCCAACTCGAACGGGTAGTACACCACGCCGATGATCTTGAAGGTGCGCGTATCGCCGCCGGCGGTGATGTTGATGCGGTCGTTGACGGACTTATTGGCCCCGTCCGCTGCCACGGACGACAACAGCACACGCGGCAGGTTGGGGTCTACGCTGGGATCGTCTTCATCAAAGCCATGCCCCGCCTTGAAGGTGAAGTCGAAGACCGGCTTATCCACCGCATAGCCAATCCCCTGCAACAAATCGGTATCCTGGCCAACAGCAATCACCGTGCCACTCAGGTCGACCAGCTTGATGCTGAACATCACCCCCGGGTAGATATCCTCGACCCCCTCAACTGCCGGTAGACCCGCGTCATCATCGCCCATGATCAGGCGTTCCACCCGTTCTGGGGGTTGGGGCGGATTGGGCACTACGACCGCTTCGTAATTGAAGGTATCGTAGATTTTGTTAATCTCATCGGTGAGCACGGTGAAGGTGGCAAACACGCCCATGAAGGCCGCCGCCGCCAGCGTCAGCGTGATCACGGTCAGGGCCAGCCGGCCTTTCTTCTGCGCGACGTTGCTCAACGCCTGCTGGATGTTGGGCGGCAGCGGGATCGCCTTCAGCAGGCGCGCCACCGGCCCCCCGCCCCATTCGGCGGAGATGCCCAGGTCGGTCATGGCGTCCAGAATGCTGACGCGCGTCCCGTTGAGCACCGGCACAAACGCGGCCACGATAGGCACCAACAGGCCCATAACCGCGCCGACCGCCATGCCCAACGCCGACACCTGGAAGCTCTCGATCAGGGTCGAGGCCAGCGGGGCGACCGCCTGCGCCATCTGGCTCCCGGCGATTGCGCCCAGGATCAGCCCCGGGATCGTGCCCAGGATGCCGTACACCAGCGCCACGCCGGCGTAAATGGCGAAGTTGTCGAGCCAGGTGGCCCCAATCGACTTCAGCACGCCGACTTGGCTTTTCTGCTCGACGACAATCGTGTTCACCACGTTGGTCACCAGGAAGCCGGACACCACCAGCGCCAACACCGCCAGGATGTTGAGAATGCCGGTGATCTCCTGCACGTTGCGGATCAGGGTGTAGTCGTCCGGGCTCTCCAACCAGCTCGCCTCAGGGATATACGTGGTTTCCCGCCGGATCGTCTGTTCTAGCAGGGGGGCCTGGGCTTCGGCGGCCTCGGTGTCGATATAGCGCAGGTAGAACTTAGTGAAGCTCGATATGCCAGTGATCTGCTGCGCATCCTCAAACCAGGCATAGATGCGCTGCTCGGGCATGTTGAAGCCATCGGTTTCCACCCAATAGGGATGGAACACGGTCGCGGTGATCTCCCATTCCTGGGGATCATCCTGCCCCAACGAACGGAAAACGATGGTGTCGCCGACCGCCAGCCCGTGCTCGTCGGCCATGCGCTTTTCGATGGCAAGCTGGTACTGGCCGGGCTGCGGCCATTCGCCGGCCACCTTGCGCATCGGCTCCAGGTCGATCTGGTCCATCGGCTCGGAGAACGTCATCACATCGCCGTCTTCGAAGGGGGCATCGGTGTCGCCCGTCTTGCGCCAGAACGTTGGAACCACCGCGTTAGCCTCGATCGCGGTAGCCCCGGCAACCCCCGGCAGGACCTCGTCCTGGGCGCTCTTGGCCATCTCCGCGCGCACCAGCCGCAGCATCTCATCGGTGACTGCCCCATCGTCTTGCACGTCCAGCCCGACATCGGCATCGGCCTGGGGGACGGTGACGGAGAGCTGGAGCATGGCGATCTCGTCTGCCTTGATGTCCTCTTCCAACTGGCTGACCACCAGATCGTTTGCAGAAATCAGCGTCACTGCGCCGAACACCCCGATCAGAATACTGAGGGCGACCAGCGCCGTACGTCCTTTACGCGCCATGACATCGCGAATAATCTTGCGTCCGCGCGTCTTGAGCATTACTCCTCTCTTCCACGAATCGCGCTGCGGGTACGGGTAGCGCGCAGTTCTTGCGTGCGACGCGCCGCCGCTGCCTCGAGCGTGGTCCGCCCGACGGTGCCGTCGATCAGTTCGTAGACCTTCGCCTGGGGCACATGCTTGACCAGTTCGCGGTCGTGCGTCACGACCAGCACCGTCGTGCCCTTATCGGCAAGCTGCTGGAACAGTTCGAACACGTTGGTGGCGCTCATGCGGTCCAGGTTGCCGGTTGGCTCATCCCCCACCACCAGGGGCGGATTGTTGGCCAGGGCGCGCGCAATCGCGACGCGCTGCTGCTGGCCGCCGGAGAGCATGTCCGGGGTTTTGTCGGCCTGGTCGGTGATATGAAAGCGGTCCAACAGGCCCAGCGCCACATCGCGGCGCTCCTTCGGCTTCCACTTGTCGGCAAAATCCATCGGGGCCATCACATTTTCGGCGACCGTCAGGGTAGGCAGCAACTGGAAAAATTGAAAGACAATACCAACATTGCGCGCGCGCCACTTGGTGAGCTTGCGCTGCGGAGCCTGCGTGATGGGCACGCCGCCCACAATAACCTCACCGCCGGTCGGCGCATCCACTGCCGTGATCATGTTCAGAAACGTGGTCTTCCCACTGCCCGATGGTCCTACGATGGCGACAAAGTCCCCTTTGTGGATTTCCATGTCGATCCCGCGCAAGACGTTGAGCGGCCCGGCAGGCGTATCGAACGTCTTGACCAGGTTGTTGATTTGGATAAATGGTTCCGCCATTAAAAACCCTCCGTAAATTTCAATAACTAAGGGGTTATGCTAGATATCCTGGCGCGTGTGTCGATGGTTTACCCCTCCCTAAATCCCTCCCCGTGAACGGAGAGAGACTTTGGGTCCCGGTTTGTTTCCCCCTCTCCGCGCGCGGGGAGGGGGCCAGGGGGAAGGGTAAAACTAGCATAACGCCCTAACTACCGCTATACATAGCTTACGCGCCCTCCCACGAAAGGTTGCGCGGGACGACCAAAGCGCAAGCTGGCTGCATCTGGCTTTTGACTCCAAAATAATAAGGACTTGACGAGGTTGTAGCAACTTTTCCCTGGGCCCCGGCCATTGTCCACCGCCAGCGCGGCACGCGAAAAAGGCGCGGCGAGACACACTCGCGATCAAAACAAAAACACGCACCACCCCCGTAGGGTATGATGCGTGTGCAGCCGGCCTGGCCTAGTTCAGCGAGAACAGGCTCTCGGTGGTGGCCGGTTCGCTGTCGCGGGCGAGGATCATATTCAAGAGCGCGATCTCGCGGCGATAGATGGTGCGAATATCCTGTAATAAGGCTGTGGGCTGGTCCACCGCCAGCAGCGACTGCTTCTGGTTGGCAGGAATCTGCACGACCGCCGCCGCCAGATGCGCCAGCGCGACCGGATCGTGCGGCAACTGCTGGGGGTCGAACTCGACTTCCTGGGACGCCTGCGAGAGCACGTCCAGGTAACGCTCCACCCAGGGACGCAGCCGGTCACGCGCTCGGTTGAGAATGGCCGGGTCTGCGTCGTCCAGTGACAGGTATTCGACCATGCCCACCAGGTACGGCTTGGCGTAGTCCAGCGCGTGCGTCTGGAAGCGCTCCATGCCCACTGCCAGGATGTCCAACTCACCGTCGGGCAGCCGTTCCACCTGCACGATCTGGGCGGTACACCCGATCGGGTGAGGCTTGGCCAGCGGCCCTTCGGCTGGCGTGCCCTCTGCGATCAAAACCACGCCGAACGGTGTCTGTTCTTCCAGGCACGTTTCGATCATGAGCTTGTAGCGCGGCTCAAAGATGTGCAAGTTGATTGGCATCCCCGGAAACAGCACTGTATTCAGGGGAAACAATGGTAATTCAAACATAGGCTCAGGTTTCACCATGTATCTTACTCACTATACCTACAGTTTAGCCCACCTTTGTTTTCACGTCCATTAGAATCAACTAAGTATTAGCTCACAGCCCGCCCACGCCCACGCACCGGGAGCAGGTCGCGGCGCGGGTCGGATCGTGCCGAGCGTCATTTTCACCGGCATGTTATAATCTGGCCTGTGTTGTTTACAGCGTGTTTGGAAAGTCCTCACCCTTCCGGTAGAGCCGGGTCCCTCTCCCTCAGGGAGAGGGAAAATACGGGAGCGCTCGCCGATTTCTCCCCTTCGCCCTGAGGGAGAAGGGGGCAGGGGATGAGGGCCAACAAGCAGCTTCCTGTACACGCTCTTGGACCCTTAGTTTTCGAAAAAAAGGATATTTTCTCTATGGACTTTAAGCTCACCGAAGAACACCACATGGCCCAGCAGATGGTGCGGGATTTCGCCCAAAAAGAGATGGCCCCCACCATCCCGGAATGGGATCACAAACACGAGCCGCACCCGGACGCACTGCCGCGCATGGCCGAACTGGGCATCCTGGGCATCACCGTGCCGGTCAAGTACGGCGGCCAGGGCTTCGACTACATCACGCTGGCGCTCGTCTGCGAAGAACTGGAACGGGTCGATGCCAGCCTGCGCGTGATCATGTCGGTTCACGCCGGGCTGAACAACCTGGCGCTGTTGCAATGGGGCACCGAGGAGCAGAAACAGCGCTTCCTGGTGCCGCAGGCCAAAGGCGAAAAATACGCCGGGTACGCGCTTACCGAAGCCGACGCCGGCAGCGACCCCGTCAGCCTGCGCTCCACCGCGCGCCGCGAGGGGGATGTGTACATCCTCAACGGCGAAAAGATGTGGATCAGCCTGGCGACGCTGGCCGATAACATGCTGGTCTTCGCCAAGACCGAGCCCGACGCCGAGCGCCCCCACAAAGGCATCACCGCCTTCATGATCACGCGCGACATGCCGGGCGTCACAGTGGGCGACATTCACGGCAAGATGGGCGTGCGTGCCGGCTCGACCGGCTGGATTGCGATGCAGGATGTCGAAGTGCCGGTCGAAAACCGCATTGGCGAGGAAGGCGAAGGTTTCTACATCGCCATGAGCGGCCTGGACAACGGGCGCTACACGGTCGGGGCCGGGGCCACCGGCTGCATCCGGGCTTGCCTGGAAGAGAGCGTGCAATACGCCAAAGAGCGCCACACCTTCGGCGTGCCCATCGCCGACCACCAGTTGATCAAGCAGAAACTCGCGCACATGCAGCAGTGGTACGACGCGGCGCGGCTGTTGATCCTGCGCGCCGGCTGGATGAAGAACCAGGGCCAGCGCAACACGCGCGAAACCGGTCTGGCGAAGTGGTACGCCACCGAAAAGAGCGTGCAGGCCGCGCTGGAAGCGGTCCAACTGTACGGGGCGTATGGCTTCAGCGACGAGTACAACGTCGAGCGCTACCTGCGCAATGCCAAAGGCGCGACGATTTACGAAGGTTCCAGCGAAATTCAGCAGTTGCTCCAGGCGGACTATGCGCTGGGCTACCGCAAAGATCGCCCGCTGCGCTGCGAGCTGCCGCCGTACGATGCCGAGGCATGGCAGAGCTAGCCGGCCTGGATGGGCAACATGCTTAAGTCCTTTTGCGAGAACGTTCTGACGTTTTGTATCGTTGGCTGACCCCTCCCTAAATCCCTCCCCGTAAACGGAGAGGGACTTTCATCCTCAGCCTAATTCCCCCTCTCCGCGCGCGGGGAGGGGGCCAGGGGGAGGGGTAAATCTAGCATATAACCATGAGCAACGTTATACATTAAATGAGCTAGTTCAGGACAATACATTTACTGAAAAGGAGGTTTAGCCTTGCATGTGGTAGTGTTTACAAAAAATGTGCCGGATACCGAAGCCACGGTGACGGTTGATGACCAGGGCCAGGCCGATTGGGGTGATCAACTCGTCATCAATCCCTGGGATGAATACGCCATCACCGAGGCGATTTTGATCAAGGGCGAACACAACGCCCAGGTGACGATCATCACCATCGGCCCGGAGGAGCACGAGGAAGCGCTCAAGCACGGGCTGGCGATTGGCTGCGACCAGGCCATCCGCGTGTGGGACGAGGCGCTGGCCGGGCATGACGGCCTGGCCTACGCCAAAGCAGCGGCAGCGGCGATCAACAAGCTGGGCGATGTCGATCTGGTGCTCTTCGGCAAGGAACTGTCCGATATCGCATCCGACCAGCACATCGCGCAGACCGCGCGCAAGCTCGGCTGGAACCTGTTGGGCTTCGTGTCCACGATCGAAGCCATCGACCCGAAGGCCAAGACGATCCGCGTGCAGCGCCAGGTCGAGCAGGGCACCCAGACGCTCGCCAGCCGCCTGCCGGCGGTCGTCAGTGTGCTCAAAGACATCAACGAACCCAAGTACCCGACCTTCATCGGCATCCGCAAGGCCGCCAAAGCCGACATGCCGGTCTGGGACGCGGCTGAATTGGGCCTGGACGCCGGCAGCCTCGCGCCACAGGCGGAGCAGGTGCAGTACCAGGCGCTCCCGGCGCGTGAGGGCGAAGCGGCGATCATCGAGGGCGCAAGCGTGCAGGAACAGGCGGACAAGCTGGCCGACAAACTGCTGGAGGAGAAGGTCGTATGACGACGCAGAATGTACTGGTCTGGATCGAACAACACAACGGCACGCCGGTGTCTGCCGCGTGGGAAGCGTTGGGCGTGGCGCGCCGGCTGGCCGGTGACCTGGGCGGCACGGTGCGCGCGGCAGTCTTCGGGCAGGGCGTCGACGTGCAGCCGGTCTTCCACTACGGCGCGGATTTCGTCTATCACGCCGACGACGCCGCGCTGGAGCATTACCGCTTCGAGCCATACGCCGCGCTGCTGACGCATCTGGTGCAGGACCACGAGCCGGCGGTCGTGCTGGCCCCGGCCACCATCGCCGGGCGCGAACTGCTGGCCGGGACGGCGGTGGACCTGGACGCCGGGCTGCTGCCCGACGTGACCGAGCTGGTGCTGGAAGACGGCACGCTCCGGGCGACGCGCCCGGTGTTGGGCGGCAAGGTGCTCAGCGTGGAGCGTATCGTGGGCGATGGTCCGCAGTTCGCCACACTGCGCAACCGTGCCTTCGCGGCGCTGGAGCCGGACGACAGCCGGAGTGGCGAGGTCGTCGCGGTGGAGCCAGCCCTGGCCGCCGATGCGGTCGCCACGCAGATCGAATCCATCGAGGAGACATCCGGCGAACTCAGCCTGACCGACGCCAGCATCGTCGTCGCCGGCGGGCGCGGGGTCGGCGGGCCGGACGGGTTCGCCCCGGTCAAGGAACTGGCCGACGCGCTCAACGGCGCGGTTGGGGCCAGCCGGGCCGCCGTCGACGCCGGGTGGATTCCCTACGAATACCAGGTCGGCCAGACGGGGAAAGTCGTCGCGCCGGACCTGTATATCGCGGCGGGCATCTCCGGCGCGATCCAGCATCAGGCCGGGATGCGCACCGCCAAAATCATCGTCGCCATCAACAAAGACGCCGACGCGCCGATCTTCAAGCAGGCGCAGTACGGCATCGTGGGCGACCTGTTCGAGGTGCTGCCCGCGCTCAGCGCAGCGTTCCGTAACAAGCTGGGCTAAAGGACAACACCCTGGACATCGGCATAACAACAGGTCTCCACACGGTGGGGGCCTGTTTTGCTATCTGGTATTGGGATCGCACAAGAAAGGAGCCGCACAATGGACCGCATCAGTATCATCGACCAGCAGCGTATCGTACTTGGCGTGACGGGCAGCATCGCCGTCTACAAGGCGGTCGACCTGGCCAGCAAACTCACGCAGGCGGGCGCACAGGTCGACGTGATCATGACCGAGGCCGCCCGGCGTTTCGTCCGCCCGCTGACGTTCCAGTCGGTGACGGGGCGTCCGGTCTACACCGGCATGTGGGCCGCCGGCAGCAGCGGCGGGCTGTCGACGCATGTGGCGCATGTCGGCCTGGGCGAAGACGCCGACCTGTTTGTCATCGCGCCGGTCACGGCGCACACCATCGCGCGGCTGGCTGCGGGGCTGGCCGACGATCTGCTGGCGGTGACGGCGCTGGCGGTCCGCTGCCCAACCATGATCGCCCCGGCGATGGATGGCGGCATGTACCAGCACGCGGCCACCCAGGCCAACCTGGCGACGCTCCGGCAGCGCGGCGTGGTGGTGATCGAGCCGGACGAAGGGCGCTTCGCGTCCGGGCTGGTGGGCCAGGGGCGGCTGCCAGAAACGCCGGTCCTGCTGGGCCACATCCGCCGCACGCTGGGCCATGACGGACCGCTGGCCGGGCGGCAGGTGGTCGTCACTGCCGGGGGCACGCGCGAGCCGCTGGACCCGGTGCGCTTCATCACCAATCGCTCCAGCGGCAAGCAGGGCTACGCGCTGGCGCAGGCCGCGCTGGACGCCGGGGCCGACGTGACGCTGATCAGCACCATGCCGGCGCTGCTGGTGCCGGTCGGGGCGCTGCTGGTCGCGGTCGAGACGGCGGAGGAGCTGGCGCTGGCGGTGCAGGAGCACCTCGCCGGACGGGACGCGCTGCTGATGGCGGCTGCCGTGTCGGACTTCCGCCCGGCGCACGTCGCGCCGCACAAGATCAAGAAATCCGACGACGCCGCGCTGACGCTGCCGCTGGCACGCAACCCGGACATTTTGCAGGGCGTGCGGCAGGCCCGCGAGCAGTCCGGCTGGCCGCGCGTGGTGGTCGGGTTCGCCGCCGAAAGCCAGAATTTGCTCGCCAATGCGCAGGCCAAGCTGGAGCGTAAAGGGCTGGACCTGATCGCCGCCAACGACATCACCGCGCCGGACGCGGGCTTCCAGGCCGACACCAACCGCGTGATCCTGCTCGACCGCGCGGGCCGGCAAGAGGCGCTGGACCTCGCCAGCAAGGCCGCGATCAGCGAGGCGATCATCGCGCGGGTGGCGGAGATGCTCTCCGCCTGAGCCGGTCATTCCGCGCGCGGATTGCGTGCGGCGATCAGGCGCAGCCCCTCCAGCGTCAGCCAGGGATCGACGGCGTCGAACCGGTCGGTGTACGGGGCCAGCACGCGCGACAACCCGCCGGTGGCGATCACGTGGGCGCTGCCCAGTTCGGCGCGGATGCGGTCGATGATGCCCTCCACCAGCGCGACATGACCGAGCACCAGCCCGGCCTGCATGGCGTGGATCGTGTTGCGCCCGATGATCGACGGTGGCGCGGTCAGTTCGATCTGCGACAGCTGTGCGGCGCGGCTGACCAACGCATCGACGGTCGTGTTCAGCCCGGCGGCGATCACGGCCCCGATCATCTCGCCCGGCTCGGTCACGATGGTGAACGATGTCGCCGTGCCAAAATCGACCACGATGCAGTTCCCCTGGACGCGCGCGTACGCCGCTACCGCGTCGACGATGCGGTCGCTGCCGACTTGCTCCGGATGATCGGTGCGGATGCGCACGCCGGTGTCGATGGTGTGGCTGACCACCAGCGGACGAAAGCCGGTGCGCCGCGCCACCATCGCGCACAGGCCGTGCGTCAGCGAGGGGACGACGCTGCTGATGACCGTCTGGTCGAACGCGGACAGCTTCAGCCCGGCCTCGTCCAGAAAGGTGCGGAACATGACGGCATACTCGTCCGGCATCCGGTCGCGCACCGTCTGCACGCGCCATTGATACGTCCACTGGTGGCCATCGTGGACACCAAACACAATATTGGTATTGCCAACATCAATTGCCAGTAACATACCCTTTTTCCGTGATTTTTCACCTGTATACGCCAAATAACGATTATCGCATCTGGAGAGTATAAGGAGCCATTGTATGTCAAACGGAACACTGACCGCAATCGATGGGCTGCGCGTGGGGCACGCGCACGACCTCAACGGGCCGACCGGCTGCACGGTGGTGCTCTGCCCGCCGGAGACGGTCGGCGGCGTCGACCAGCGCGGGGGCGCACCCGGCACGCGCGAAACCGACCTGCTGCGCCCGCTGCACATGGTCGAGCACGTCCACGCCGTGCTGCTGGCCGGGGGCAGCGCCTACGGCCTGGACGCCGCCAGCGGCGTGATGCGCCATCTGGAGGAGCAGCGCATGGGCGTTAACGTGGGAGTGGGTGTGGTGCCGATTGTCCCCGCCGCGATCATCTTCGACCTGGATGTCGGCGATCCTGCCGTCCGCCCCGATGCCGCGCTGGGCTACGCTGCCTGCGATGCGGCCAGCGCCGATCCGGTCGCTGAGGGGTGTGTCGGCGCAGGGGCCGGGGCGCGCGTCGGGACGCTGATGGGGCCGATGCTGGGCTGCAAGTCCGGCGTGGGCAGCGCCGCCCTGAGCATCGACGACGACCTGCGCGTGGCGGCGTTGTTCGCGGTCAACGCGCTGGGCGACGTGCTCGACGAGCAGGGGCACATCCTGGCCGGGACGCGCCAACCCCCCGCCGGGGAGCAGTTCGCGGGCGCGATGAACGTCCTGCCCAACATGGCCCGCACGCCCAACACGTTCGCCGGTAACACGGTGATCGGGGTGGTAGCCACCAACGCACAGCTCACCAAAGACGAGGCCAACAAGGTCGCGCAGATGGCGCAGGATGGGCTGGCGCGGGCGGTGCGTCCGGCGCACACCATGCTGGACGGCGACACGATCTTCGCACTGGCGACCGGCGCGGCAGGCCCGGCTAACGTCAGCGTGATCGGGGCCTACGCGGCCCAGGCAGCGGCCCAGGCCATCCGCCGCGCAGTGCTCACCGCGACGCCGCTGGCGGGCTTGCCGGCCTGCGGGTCGCTGCGGGATGCGTCGCCGTGACAACGACTCGACCCACTCCATTACTTTAGCCTTATAGACAGAGGCTTGATGCCTGTGGTAGACTACTCGTAATAGACACCATTAGAACCATCGCCGCAATAGGGTAAACAGGACGTGGGTTGGAGGCACACAGCATAATGGCAGACAATTCGGATGCCGTCAAGGTGGTTTGCATCGAAGACGAAGAAGAAATGATCGACCTGGTCAAGTTAATCTTGACCCGCCGGGGAATTGATGTAACTGGGGCCATGGGTGGCAAAGAAGGATTGGCTGCCATTGAAGAAATCCAACCCGATCTGGTCCTGCTGGACTTGATGATGCCGGATATGGACGGTTGGGAAGTCTACCAGCAGATGAAAGCCCACGACAAGATGAAAGACATCCCGGTGATCGTGGTGACCGCCAAAGCCCAAAGCATCGACAAAGTACTGGGCTTGCACATCGCCAAAGTGAACGACTACATCACCAAACCGTTTGGCCCCACCGAACTGCTTTCGAGCGTGCTGCGTGTGCTCCAGGAAGCGGGCATTGAGGCTGAGGAAGCCGGTGAAGCGGGACCATAGGACCGTCACTCTTGCCGCGACAGAGGCTGCCACTGGCAGTCTCTTTTTTTAGGCCGGTCCGGGCGGCGTTGCAGGGGTCGGCGCTCTGTCCTACAATCATCAGTAGTTAAATTAACGTTTTTGCAACCAAAGGATAGGGGTATGCCTACCTCATTACAAACTCTGCTGGCCGCCGATACGCCGGTGGTGGCGGATGGCGGCATGGGCACCATGCTGGTCGCCCGCGGACTCAGCGAAGGCCAGGCTCCGGAAACCTGGAACGCGGACCGGCCCGATGACATTCGCCAGATTCACCGCGGCTACATCCAGGCCGGCGCACAGCTCATCCTCACGAACACGTTTGGCGGCAACCGCGTCCGGCTGGCCTTGCACAATGCCGGTGACCGCCCCGAAGAGGTAAACCGCATCGGGGCCGAACTGGCCCGCGCCGAAGCGGACGCCGCCGATCATGCGGTCGTCGTCGGCGGGTCCATCGGCCCGACCGGCCAGATGATGGCCCCACTGGGCGAATTGAGCTTCGACGGGGCGGTCGCGATCTTCGAGGAGCAGGCGCGCGCGCTGGTCGCGGGTGGCGTGGATGTGTTGTGGATCGAAACCATGGCCGACCTGCAAGAAGTCCAGGCCGCCCATGCCGGCTGTCGCCGGGCCGCGCCGCAGGTGCCGGTCACGGCCACCATGACCTTCGACACCAGAGGCCGGACCATGATGGGCGTCAAACCCGAGCAGGCCGTGCAGACCATCCAGCAGCTCGACGTACTCGCGCTGGGGGCCAATTGTGGCAACGGCATCGAGGAGATCCTCGGCGTGATCGAGCAGATGCACGCCGCCCAACCAGGCGTGCCCTTGATCGCCAAATCCAACGCCGGGATGCCGCGCATGGAGCAGGGGAAAGCCGTTTACGACGCGACCCCGGCAGACATGGCGGCCTATGCGCGCCGGGTGCGCGAACTGGGCGCGACCATCATCGGGGCGTGCTGTGGCAGCAGCCCGGCCCACATTCAGGCGATTGCAGAGGCTCTGCAAGCATAGCCGCGGCTCAACAAAAAGGACCAACGCGCCGAAAATCGGAAGTCATGCTACACTACATATCCTTGAGGTTTGCATATCACAAAGGGGGCCTCATGCAACAACGACAACTATTTATGATACGCGGTGTGCTCAGCGTGGTGTTGGTGCTGGCGCTGGTGACGGTGGCTGGCTATACACTCGATGGCCCGGCCAATGCGCAGGACAGCAATCTGCTCCAGAATCCTGGGTTTGAGGAGCCGTACCTGGCGATTGGCGGCGACCAAAGCCTGCGCGTGGCACAGGGCTGGCAGCCCTGGAGCCTGCCGCAGGGCGATTCGACAGCCATCAACGCCCGGCCAGAATACAAGCGCGCGCCCAGCAGCCGCGTGCACGCCGGGAGCAGCGCGCAGCAGTACGGGACGTTCTTCGCAACCCACACCGGCGGCGTCTACCAGCGCGTGCCGGTGACGCCCAATGTCAGCCTGCGCTTCAGCGTGTATGTGTACGTCTGGTCATCGGCGACGTTTGATAATCCGGACTTCAGCGAAGACTCCAACGACGTGCAGATCAGCGTGGGCATCGACCCCACCGGCGGGACCAACGGCACCAGCCGCGATATCGTCTGGTCGTCGCCGCAGGAATTCTACGACCAGTACCGCGAAGTGTCGGTCACGGCCACGGCCCGCACCAACGCGGTGACGGTCTTCGTGCGTACCGCGCCCCAGGGCTACACCGGGACCACCGACGTCTACCTGGACTCGGCGTGGCTGCTGCCCGTCGGCCAGGAACGCCCGACCCAACCGCCCTCCACGCGCACGCCGCCGCCGACCTTCACGCCCGACACGATTTTCGTGCCGACCCAGGAAGGCACCGTCACGCCCAGGCCGACCGCCATCATCCCGACCGCCGTGCCGACCGTTGTGCCGACCGTCCCGCCGATCTGGACCGCGACGCCCACCATCCCCGACGGCTTTACGCAGACCGTCTCCTATGTGGTGCAGCGGGGCGATACCGTCTCGGAACTGGCGCGCCGCTTTGGCAGCTCGGTGAGCGCCATCGGGCAGGCCAACGGGCTGAGCAATGTGGCCTTGATCTACGTGGGGCAGACGCTGCTGATCCCGGTCGATGGGGGCGGAACCGCGCCATCCCGACCGCCGACCTTCACGCCGATCCCAACGCAGCGCCCCGGCAGCGGTGGCCCCGATGCCACCCCGCCCACCGGCTGGGCCGCCTACACCGTGCAGCGCGGCGACACGCTGTCGGCCATCGCCAGCCGCTACAACACCACCGCCACCACCCTGGCGCAGATCAACAACATCGTCAATCCGAACCTGATCTATCCGGGGCAGGAACTGTCGGTGCCGGGCAGCAACCCGACCCCAGTCCCGCCGCCGGTGGTGCAGCCGTCCATACATGTCGTGCAGCCGGGCGAAAACCTGTTCCGTATCAGCCTACGCTACAACGTCACGCTGGATATGCTGGTGCGGGCCAACACCATCTATAACCCGTCGCTGATCTTCCCCGGTCAGCAGTTGACGATCCCGCAATGAGCGACTGGCGCGTGATTCGACAGGCCAGCACCGGCGACGAGGTGCTGGCCCGGGCCAGGTGGTGCCACAGCTTTGGGTGCCATTTGCGCGGCCTGATGTTGCGGGCCAGTCTGCCGGCGGATGAGGGCTTGCTGTTCGTGTACAACCGCCAGAGCGTCAGCGGCGCGACGATTCACATGTTTTTCGTGTTCTTTTCCATCGCGGCGGTGTGGCTGGACGACGGCGGGCGCGTGGTCGATGCCAGGCTGGCCAAGCCCTGGCGACCGTTCTATGCCCCGGCCCAACCGGCCCGCTACCTGATCGAAGCCCGACCCGCACTCCTGGAACGGGTGCAGGTCGGCGATCAGCTTACATTTGACGAATGCGCCGGGGCGGGCTAATCCTCCACCGGCTCGACATGGGCCAGCGGCAGGCTCACCCTGACGGTGGTACCCTGGCCCTCTTCGCTTTCCAGGGTGATGGTGCCGTGATAGCGCTCGACCAGCGTCCGCGCAGTCGATAGGCCGATGCCGGTGCCCGTGATCTGGGCCTGCTTGGCATTTTGCGCGCGGAAGAATTCGTTGAAAATGTTCGGCACGTCGCTGGCAGGGATGCCGATGCCGGTATCCGTCACCACGATCTCAGCCGACCGGGGCTGCACCAGATACTCGACCATCACATCGCCCCCCTCGGGCGTGTACTTGATGGCGTTGTTCAACAGGTTGCCGAAAATAATATTCAGCCCGACATCCCCCGCCATGACGATCCCAGCCTGGTGGTCGATCTGGCAGGCCAGGTTGAGGTCTTTGGCTTCGGCGTTGGGGCGCTCGCGCTCGATCATCTCCAACAACACGCGGCGCAAGTTTTCTGGCTCAAGCGGGGCATGGGCGGCGCTGGCTTCGCGGCTGGCGGCGAGCGTCAGCAGGTCGTCGATCAACGTGCGCAGCCCTTCCAGGCGTGCCGTCACGCGCTTGATGATCGTGCCTTGCTGGGGCGTAAACTCCCCAGCGTAGCCTTGCTCGATGTTGCGCATGAGCGACAGCCCGGCGGCCAACGGCGCGCGCAGTTCGTGCGTCGCCACGTGGACGAACGTCGAGCGCGCCTCGTAAAGCTGGCGGATGCGCTGCTCGCGTTGGCGCAGGCGCTGCGTGCGGTGCGTGACCAGTTCGGACAGGGTGATCACGGTCGTGCCGAAGAAGAACGTCACGGCCAGGATGTAGGTGAAGTCTTTATAGAGGACGTCCCCCATCTCGAACTCGCGGATGGGCACATGCGGCAGCGCGCCGCTGCGCTCCAACCCGGCCAGCCCCACCACGATCCCGATCGCCAGCAGTTCGAGGCTGCGCGTTTGCCAGGGCAGCAGCACCGTCCCCGACAGCGCGGCATGGATCACGAAGTAGATCAGGGCCGGGCTGGTGATCCCGCCGGTGAAATGCACCAGCGCCGTCATCGCCAGCCAGTCCAGCACGATCTGCCCCCAGGCGATGCGCTGGACATGCTGCACACTGGCGGTCTCGTCGCGGCAGATGAAGAAGTGCAGCAGCGTGTTATAGCCCAGCACGATCACCCCGATCACCAGCAGGGGCAGCGCCTTGAGGTGAATGCCCAGCACCAGCCGGGCGATGCCTGTGCCCACCAGAATGCTTAACCCGGCTGCCCACCGAAAACGGATGAACAACCGAGTGTTATGGCACAGCTCCTCAAGCGTAGGGCGCAACCCGTGTTTAGTCTGGGGTGTAATGACAGGGGATTGCGCGGCCTGGGTCATGATGCATCCAGTAGACTCTTGACCTTGTCCAGCAAGCTCTTGGGTTCGATGGGTTTGTCGATGAAAGCTTCGACCGGCAGATAGTCGTCGTCCGGCTCAAAGCGGAGCGGCGTGGTCTGGTGCACCGCCGTCACCATCAGGATCGGGATGACACGATGCGCTTCTTTGGCATCGGGGCCATGCAGCTTTTGCGCCATCTGGAACCCGGCGGTGTGCGTATCCATCATCACATCCAGGATGATCAGGTCCGGCGCGACGTCATTAACCGCCGCCAGCCCTTCGGGCTGCGAGTGTGCCTCGTGGACTTCGTATCCGACGTTCTCCAGCGGCATCCGGAGCGCCAGCACGACGTCCGGGTCGTCATCGATAATCAGTATTTTCTTCGCCATTAGAATCTTTTCTCCTGACTTCGTTTATCAGGGCCTCTACCAGGGACGGCAACGCCTCGGCGACAGCCGCGCTGAGTGGTTGGTCCCACTCTGTATTGTGGGGCTGAACGCCATAAATTACAACTTCGGGCGGCAGACTGCCCAACGCATCGGCCAACGCCAGCGCATCGGCCAGGCTGCTCTGGTGCAGCGACAGCGGCGTGCTGCCTTCGGCGGCGCGCACATCTTGCCACAGGAAGCGGCGCACCGTCCCGGCAGGCTGGTCCATCTGCACCGCGTCGACCAGAATCACACGGCGGTACGCTTCCAACACCGGGATCAGCCCCAGCCCTTGCGTGCCGCCGTCCATCACCGCCACGTTGGGCGGCAGATCGGCGCGTGCTTCAAGCTGTTGAATCACAAGAATGCCCGCCGCGTCGTCGCCCATTAACGGATTCCCAACCCCCAAAATCAGCGTATCAGCCATTGTGTGTCGGGCGGCGAGGCCTCGCCGACGCTCCCTCAAGACCGGTTACTTACCGACAAACTCGACGTCGAGAAAGTGCGTCGAGCATGAGATGCACGGGTCGTACGCACGCACCAGCATTTCCAGCATGTGCGTGATCTCGGGTTCGGGCTTGTCCAGAATAGTGGGGACCAGCGCGCGCAGATCGCGGTCGATGTTCCCCAGGTTCTGGCTGGTGGGAATGACGCAGTTGGCCTCCTCGATCAGCCCGTCCTCGCCGATCTGGTACTCGTGGAACAGGATGCCGCGCGGCACATCGCACGAGCCAACCCCACGCGCGCCGGGTTGCAGCGTGACCGGGGCCGGTTCTTCCCACGCCACGCCGCGCTCCAGCAGCGTGTCGAGCAGCCGGATCGAGTCGTCGACGCAGTGCACGATCTCGACCACCTGCGCCGCGCTGTTCAGATAGGGCCGGTAGCACGGAGCCTCCAGGCCCAGGTGTTCGGCGGCCTGCTTGGCGCGCGGGGACAGATGTTCGTGCTTCAGGTTGAAGCGGGCCAGCGCCCCGACCATGTAGCTGTCGCGGTTGAAGGCGGCGTGCTTGGCCGTCGAGTGCGGCGCGAGGCGCTCGTTGGTCACCTGGCGGTACTCGTCCAGCGGCAGCTCGTAGCCGTCGCTGCTGCCGATCATGCCGTCGATGAAGCCGTATTCGTCGGGGTGCACCAGCGCGACAAACTCGGTTTCGCGCTCGAAGGTGGGCCAGGGCAGCGACCCGAACAACTCGATGGTCGCGTCCACATCGGCCAGCATGTCCTCGGCCTGGGCGCGCAGTTGTTCCAAATCCGCGCGGGACGGCACGTGCGTGAAGCCGCCGACCATCATCGCGATGGGGTGCGTATGGCGGCCCACGATGGCCTGGCACAGGTCGCCGGAATATTTCTTCATGCGCAGCGCGCGCTTGACGATATCCGGGTGGCTGGTCGCCAGCGGGAGCACGCTGCCGACGTCCAGGAAATCCGGCGCGACGAGCATGTAGACGTGCAGGATGTGGCTGTCGAGCAGTTCGCCGTGGAAGGCGAGTTCGCGCAGCAAGCGCGTCTGCTCGCTCGGCTCGACCTGCAGCGCGCGCTCGGTGGCGCGCAGGCTGGCGGTGGCATGGCCGACGGCGCAGATGCCGCAGATGCGGCTGGTGATGTGCGACGCCTGGTGATAGGGCCGCCCGCGCAGCATGGCCTCGAAGAAACGCGGGGTTTCCACGATTTGCAGTTCGCATTTTTCGATGGTGCCATCATTTACGTCGACGACGACGTTGCCATGTCCTTCGACACGAGTCAGGTGATGGACGTTTACTTTGACGTTCTGGCTCATTGCCTCAGGCCTCCTTCGGCGCAGCAAATGTCGAGTCGGGCGGGGCTTCGTCTTTGCTCACGACGTTGTCGGGATCAAGCGGCGCATCCTCGCCCATGTGCTGCATCTGATAATGGTTGAACATAGTGAAGCGGGCGTCGATATCCTCGTCGCTGAGGCCGTGCCCGCGCAAAATCTCGCGCATATACTCGAAGTTCGCTTCGGGTGCCCAGCCCCGGCAGCCTTCGCAGCCATCGCCATAGGTGGGGCAGATCGCATCGCACCCGGCGCGGGTGATCGGGCCCAGGCAGGGCTTGCCGAGTGTGTTGAGGCAGGCGTTTTCGGCCAGCTTGCACTCGACGCACAGCGGGTAGTCGGGCAGCTTGGGCTTGCGGCCCTGCAGCATTTGCTGCACGATCCGCAAAAACTCGAAGCGGTCAATCGGGCAGCCGGGCACCACGACATCGACCTTGACCACCGCCGAGATAGGCCGGGCGGGGTAGCTTTCGTAAGCGTCCTTGCCGTTCTCGCCATAGACATAGGTCTGGACGTTGTCAATCGCCCAGCGATTTTTCATGCTGTTCACGCCGCCCAGGTGCGCACAGGCCCCCAGCGCCACGACCACATCCGCCTGCTTGCGGATCTTTTGCAGCCGTTGTTCGTCGCTGCGGCGCGTGCACGAGCCTTCGACAAACGCGATCTGGTAGTCTTCGCCCTTCTCGCTCATTGCTTCGCGGAACTGCACGATTTCGACCAGGTCTAGCAAGCCCAGATGCGTCTGCAACGCATCGATCACGGTCAACTGGCAGCCTTCGCAACTGGTGAAGTCGAAGAAGGCGATTTTCGGTTTGTCGGACATTAGAGCGCCTCCTCGAACGCCAGAGCTTCGGCGTAGGTCCACGCCGGCCCTTCCTGACAACTATAGCGATGGTTTACCTGGCAGTGGCCGCACTTGCCCACGCCGCACTTCATGCGGCGCTCGAAGCTCATCCAGATTTGTTCGGGCGTCAGCCCCTTGCCGGACAGCTCCATCACCACGAACCGATACATCACCGGCGGCCCAACCGTGACCGCGATGGTGTGATAGGGGTTGATCTGGATATGCTCGAACAGGCGGGTGATGACCCCCACATGGCCCAGCCATGTCTCGTCGGGGTGATCGACCGTCACGAGCGATTCGACGTCGTCGCGGTCTTCCCACTCCGCGAGCGCATCGCGGAACAGGATCTCCGACGGGTTGCGCGCGCCGTACAGAATGATCAGGCGGCCAAAGTCGTCGCGGTTGTCCAGAATTTCGTCGATCAATGAGCGCGCCGGGGCGATCCCCAGCCCGCCCGCTGCAAGCAATACATCCCGGCCCTTGAAGACCTCGTCCACCGGGAAGCCACGCCCAAACGGGCCGCGAATGCCGATGCGGTCGCCGCGTTCCAGGGTGTGGATCACGCCGGTCAGGTCGCCGGCGTTGCGAATGCACAGCCGGAAGGTTTCCTGCGTGCGGCTGGGGGAGGACATCACGCTGATCGGGGCCTCGCCCACACCGGGCACGGACACCATCACGAACTGGCCCGGGGTGTGGCCTAACTGCTCGCCGCCCGGCAGCCGCACAGTGAAGATCTTCTCAAGCTTGGTTTCTTGCTCTACTTCCTCAATCGTCGCAATCACCGGGAGATAGATCGAGGAATGCCCGTTGTATTGACGCGGGGTAGTGGTCGTTGTAAGTTGCTGATCAGAAGCTAACATAATTTGGGCGTCCTCCTTTCTATGCTCCGGATTCTAGCTTCATCTCGTCATGCAGTTCGTTCAGGGTGCCGGGGATGGTGATATCGACCAGGCAGGCGCGTTCGCAGCGCCCGCAGCCGGTGCAGCCCAGCAGCCCATGCACTTGCTTGATGTACTTGCCTTTGCGCATCAGGCGATGGCGCACGCGCGAGCCTTTGCTCTCGCGGAAGTTGTGCCCGCCCGCCACCAGCGCGAACTCGTGCAGTTGGCAGGAATCCCACACGCGGATCCGTTCGCCATCTTCCATCGAGATATCGAGTTCGTCCTGTACGTCGAAGCAGAAGCACGTCGGGCACACGTTGGTGCACGATCCGCACGCCAGGCAGCGCTCGCCCAGCCGTTCCCAGATGTCCGCGTCATAGCCCAGCGTCAGCAGCGACTGCGTCTGGTCGCGGCTCATCTTCAGCCGGTGGCGGAAGTGCGGCCATTTGGCCGACAGGGTGCGCCCCAACTGCTGCATGTCTTCGGTGGTGGCCATCTTCGCTTCGGAGTGCTCCAGCATCAGGGTTTCGCCGCGCTCGGTCCCGGTGTCGATCAGGTAGCTGTCATTGACCTCGGTCATGTGCAGGTCATAGATCGGCGGGGCGGTGAGCGTGCCCATATCCTTGCAAAACGAGGCGTCATCGCACGGGCGCAGGCACTCGATGCCGATGATGACCATCTGCTCGCGCCGTTCGATGTAATGCTCGTCCTGGAACCCTTCGCTGAACACCTTGTCGTAGAGCATGATGCCGTTCATGTCGCAGGTGTGGACGCCGAAAATCACGGTCGGCTCCACGTCCTGGTAGACCGGCTCCACCTCTAGCTGCTTGCTGCCCGCGCCGTTTTCCCCAGCATGGTAGGAGAACAACACTTCGCGCTGGGGCAGGAAGTATTTTTTGGGCGGCAGGACGGTGGTGTCATAATTCAGGTGCAGGTCATCGGGGTTGTCGATGTCGTCAAACGCATAGCCGGTTTGCGTCTTGGTGGGACCAACCACCCGGAAACCGGCTTGCAGTGCGGCGACAAATGAAGAGAGTTTGTCTTTAGACAATATGTATAGACTCATAAGTTACTCCACGAGGCTCCATTGAAGCCAACGATAAATCGGCAAACTTGCGGACAGTGATAGCGTAACAAGAGCGCCTGCGTTGCCCCAGTGGCGCATGGCAACATTTAGTGTGACGGAAATCACATTTAATACAATTGCCGTAAATTTGCTCTATCACGCCGCGAAAATTTGGCAGATCAACCGGGGATAACTAAGATCACAACAATCCGCGTAAATTATTCACGCAAAGGATATAACACGATGAAACGCACGACATTTTTAGCGATTCTGGCGGTGCCGATCTTGCTGGCAGTGGGGGTCTTTGCGTATCAACTATTGGAAGACGAAGATGAACGCCCCAAAGAGCACCAGGCGGCCCAACCGGTCGACTACCAACTGGTCGAAGTGGCCAGCGGGTTGTCCCGGCCCTTGCTCCTGGCGCACGCCGGGGACGGATCGGGACGTTTGTTCGTCCTGGAACAAAGCGGCACAATTCAGGTCATTGCAGACGACGTGCTGCTGGAAACGCCGTTCCTGGATGTGTCGGGCGTGATCAGCCAGGAAGCGCTCGGCGGCGGCTATACCGAACGCGGCCTGCTGGGGCTGACGTTTCACCCGGACTATGCCGACAACGGCTACTTCTTCATCAACTACACCGACCGGGACGGCAGTTCGGTCATCGCGCGTTATACGGTCTCGGCGGATGATCCTAACCGCGCCGACCCGGACAGCGCCCACCAACTGCTCTACCTCTCCCAACCATACGGCAACCACAACGGCGGCCACATGGCATTTGGGCCGGATGGCTACCTGTACGTGGCCCTGGGCGATGGCGGCTCGGCGGGCGATCCGCAGGGCAACGGCCAGGACCCGACCACGCTGCTGGGCACCATCCTGCGGCTGGACGTCGACACCGACGAGGGGTACCTGGTCCCCGACGACAATCCCTTCGTCGACAGCGACACCGCCCGCCCAGAAATCTGGGCGTGGGGGCTGCGGAATGCGTGGCGCTTCGCCTTTGACCGCGACACTGGCGATCTGTACATCGCGGATGTGGGACAAAACGAGTGGGAAGAAGTCAACTACCAGCCCGCCGACAGTCCTGGCGGTGAGAACTACGGCTGGAACGCCTACGAAGGCACGCACGTTTACTCTGACGACGAACCGGCGTCTGAGGTCGTGATGCCGATCCTGGAATACGATCACAGCAGCGGGTGGTGCTCGATCACCGGCGGCTACGTCTACCGGGGCGAGGATATCCCCGGCCTGCAAGGCTACTACCTGTATGGCGATTGGTGCACCGGCACGATCTGGGCCGCCGAGCAAAACGACGACGGCACCTGGAGCACCATGATTTCGCTGGAGTCGGGCCGCGAGATCAACTCGTTTGGCGAGGACGAAGCGGGCGAATTGTACCTGCTGGACAACGACGGCTCGGTGCTGCGTTTCGCGCCGAAGTAACATTCCCGGCTTCCACCGCAACGCTAGCAAGCACATCCTGAATAGAGTGAGCTACCCAAAGCTAAAGCCATTGGGCTTCTAGTACAGGGCGGCGGAAATGAAGTGAGGGTATAATCGAGAGCGTATCGACGAAAATGGGACAGGAAAAAAGACAGTGAGCCGAGGACCGAACCCGCTGACGGTTGAGTTGAGTGTCGAAGAAAAAGC
>DAOTUD010000031.1:0-77394 GCA_034437275.1 Anaerolineae bacterium | reverse complement strand
TGCAGGCTGTTTACAGTGGATTTTTCCCGTAAGTTTCACCCCTCCCGAAATCCCTCCCGTAAACGGAGAGGGACTTGCGCCGCGTGCGGGGTCGGGGGATAGGGGTAAAAAGTGCATAACAGCCTCTAGTGCAGGGCCGGATACAGGGCGCGAAAATGCCGGTAGCCCGCGTCGTAGACGGGTTGTTCGTCAGGATCGGGGCGGTCGGTCGTGCCAACGGTGACGGTGCGCGCCACCGCCTCGCCCAGGTCGTAGAACACTTTGACGCCCACCCCAGCCAGCATCGCCGCCCCCAGCGCGGTGTGCTCGCTGCCGAGCACGGTTTGCAGCGACACCCCCAGCACACTCGCCACGATCTCGCGCCAGGCTAATCCCTGCGCCCCACCGCCGCCGATCAGGAAGTGATCCGGCACCGGCCCCACACTCCGCAGCGTGTGCAGGCAGTCGCGCAGCGCATAGGCCACGCCTTCCAGCACGGCGCGCGTCATGTGGGCGCGTGTGTGGCGCGTCGTCAGGCCGATGAAGGCCCCGGTCGCGGCGGGGTCCATGTGCGGGGTGCGCTCGCCTTCCAGGTAGGGCAGGAAGATCAGCCCGTCGGCCCCAGCAGGGAGCAGGGCGGCCTCGGTCAGCAGTTCGGTGTAGCTGAGGTCCTGGGCGCCGTCGACGATATCGCGCCACCAGCGCAGCGCAATCCCCCCATTGAGGATCGCGCCCATCGTATACCACCGGCGCGGCAGCGCATGACAGAACGTGTTCAGCCGCAGGTCCGGGTCGACGCGGGGCTGGCTGGCGATGATCGTCAGCTGCCCTCCGGTGCCGAGCGTGATCGAGCCGTCGCCTGGTTCGACCGCGCCCGCGCCCACCAACAGCGCTGCCTGATCTCCGGCCCCGGCCACGACCGGTACGCCAGGCCGCAGCCCCACCGCGTGCGCCGGTTCGGGGCGCAGCTTGCCGATGACGGCGGTCGAATCGTAAAGCGGGGGCAGTCTGTCCAGCGACACACCACACGCCGCGGCCAGTTCCGCCGACCAGTGGCCCGCGCCGATGTCGTACAGCCACGTGGCCGAGGCGTCGCTCGGCTCGCTGCTGAGTTCGCCCGTCAGGCGCAGCGCCAGGTAATCTTTGGGCTGCAGCACCACCCGCGCCCGGTCGAGTATCTCCGGCTCGACCTCGCGCAGCCAGGCCAGGCTGGCCCCGGCGAAACCGGGCGACAGGCGGTTCCCGGCAGCCTGGATAATCGTCTCTGGTGCGACGCGCGCCATGACCGTCTCGCACAGGTTCGCGCTGCGGCGGTCCATCCAGATGATCGCCGGGCGCAGCGGCGCAAGGTCATGCCCCAGCGTCACCGCCCCGTGCATCTGCCCGGTCAGGCCAATGCCGCGCACCTGCCCGGCCTGTACGTCTGCCGCGTGCAGGGCCTGCTGTATGGCCTGCACGGCAGCCTGCCACCAGGTATTCGGGTGCTGTTCGGCCCACTGGTGGCGCGGCATGTCCACCGGGTAGCCGTGCTGCCCCACGCCGCGCAGTGTCCCCGCCGCGTCGAGTACGACACACTTGGTGCTCTGCGTGCCCACATCAATCCCCAGGACCACAGGGGTCCGTTTTCGGCCCAAAGCCATCGCAAAATTCCTTATCCGCTTGCCGTTTCTGTTATCATAGTATACGGTTGAACCCACCGCCAGAGAGGAGGTCCTGCCATGACCAACAAACCACAGCCTATCGACCGTGCGCTGGACTTGCCGCGTGGCGCGATGTTCGATTTTGCGAGTGTACTCTCCGGGCGGGCCAGCAGCCCTCACACCCGGCGCGCCTACACGCGCTGGATCGACCGCTACCTGGCCGACGTCGCCGGGCAGGAAACAACGACCGGTACGGCTCGCCACCAGCGGATGCGCAAGCTGCCGCTGGAAGCGCTGCTGCCGGTGATGAACGCGCCGTCGCTGCGGGCCTGGCTGGGCCGCCTGTCGCAGGAAGGGCTGGGCAAGCAGTCCCTCAACCAGGCACGCGCCGCGATTATCACGCTGTCGTCGCTGCTGGCCGAAGCCGGGCTGCTGGACGATTACAGCAGTGCTGCAATGGGCAATGTGCGCATCCCCCGCGCGGAGGATGGCCAACGCCCGGGTCACTGGCTGGCCCCGGAGCAGATCCGCGAGTTGATGCAGGCCGCATCCGATCTGGCCACGACCGACACGCAGCGCGCCCGTAACAGGGTGATCATGGGGATGCTGTGCACCATGGCGCTGCGCCGCGAGGAACTGGTCGAGGCGTGCTGGAAGGACCTGGGCGTGCAGAACGGTCGCCCGGTGATGCTCGTGCACGGCAAGGGCAGCAAGGCCGTATATGTCGACATTCCCAAAAACGTGATGGGATCGCTGGAAGTCTGGCAGCGTTACGTGGACCCCGCGCCGGACAGCCCGCTGCTGCGCCGGTTGTGGAAAGGCGGGCGTATCTCGGAGAATGCGCTCACGGCGGACTCGCTGTGGCGTATCGTCTCGGCGGCGGCGCGCCATGCCGGGCTGGGCACTGTGGCCCCGCACGACCTGCGGCGCAGCATCGCCGGGTCGCTGCAATTAAGCGGCGTGCCCATCGACACCATCAGCCGCTTGCTGCGTCATTCCAATGTCGCCATCACCGAGCGCTACCTGAGCAAGCTGCCCCAGCAGAACGAAGGCGCGGTGTTAATGGCCGATCTGTTGGGCCTGGATTGACGATTCTTACGCAGCTTATACTCGTCAAACCGGGAAAAATGCGTATAATAATGGGTCGGAATTGAAAACGCTGAGGTGTGTTGATGCCGATTTATACCTACGAATGTGAAGATTGCGGCGTGCGCTTCGATGCGCGCCAAAAGTTCTCCGACGATCCGATCAGCGAGTGCCCGGAATGCGGCGGCTATACGCACCGTGTGCCGCAGCCGGTCGGGATTGTGTTCAAAGGCTCCGGGTGGTACGTGAAGGACAGCAAAGGGCGTAACAACCTGTCCACATCCCCCAAACAGGATAAAGAGAAGGAGTCCGGCACCAACGGCCAGACCGACGCTGCCAAGCCGGCCAAGAAAGACAACGACACGCCAAAATCCGACGCCAAGCCGGACTGACACCGGCGTGCTGGATGGATAATGTACACCCGCCGGTTTGGGCGGGCGTTTTTTTATGGCAATCCGCCGGCCTTGAGCGTGACTTGCACCGCGCCGTTGTAGCTGACGTAGTAGGCCAGCTTGGCGTTGTAGGCGTCCGCCGTCCAGTCGTAGATCGGGGCCAGGTCGGGTGCCCACAGCGGCGTTTCCTTGTCCGGCGTGCGGTCGCAGCCGGCAAAGCTGCGTACTTCGTTGACACACGCCAGCCAATACCGGGCCACTGTAGCCACTGGTTTTTTGGCTGACCAACCGCCCAGCAGATGGTATAATCTGCGGCATGACATCTTTACGCAACTTACCCAGTATTGACGCGCTGCTGCGCGCCGGTGAATCGCTCCAGGCGGCGTACGGGCGCGAGCCGACCGTCCAGGCGCTGCGCCAGGTCGTCGATGCGGCCCGGCAGACGGTGCGGCAGGGCGGCGTGCTCCCCGACGAGGCGGCGCTGCTGGCGCAGGCAGCGGAACAGTTGGCGCGCACGGCCCGACCCACCCTGCGCCCGGTCATCAACGCCAGCGGCGTGATCATCCACACCAACCTGGGGCGTGCGCCGTTGTCGGCGGAAACGCTGGCCGCGATGCGTGCCGTCGCCGGGGGGTACAGCACGCTCGAATACGAACTGACGGCGGGGGTACGCGGCAAACGCGACACGCACATCGAGCGCATCGTCGCCGACGTGACCGGGGCCGAGGCCGGGCTGGTGGTCAACAACAACGCCGCTGGGGTGCTGCTGGCGCTCTCGGCGCTGGCCCATGCGCGCGAGGTGATCATCAGCCGGGGCCAACTGGTCGAGATCGGCGGATCGTTCCGCGTGCCGGACGTGATGGCGCAAAGCGGCGCGATCATGATCGAGGTCGGCACCACCAACCGCACCCACCTGCGCGATTATGCCAGCGCCATCACCGAATACACCGCCGCGCTGCTGCACGCCCACGCCTCGAACTTCCGCGTGATCGGCTTCACTGAAAGCGTCACGCTGGCGCAGATGGCCGAACTGGCGCACCAGCATGACCTGCTGCTGCTCGACGACATCGGCAGCGGCGCACTGCTCGATACGGCGGCGTTTGGGCTGGCGCACGAACCGCTCGCCCAGGAGAGCCTGGCCGCCGGGGCCGATCTGGTGATGTTCAGCGGCGATAAGCTGCTGGGCGGTCCCCAGGCGGGGATCATCATCGGGCGCGCCGACCTGGTCGCCGTGCTCAAGCGGCACCCGCTGGCGCGGGCGCTGCGTCCGGATAAGCTGTGTCTGGCCGGGCTGGCGACCACGCTCGACCACTATCGCCGGGGCGAGGCGCTGGACAAGGTCCCGGTGTGGCGCATGATCAGCCTGTCGCCCGCTGCGATCCGGGCACGGGCCGACCGTTGGGCGGCGGATATCGGCGGCGACGTGGTGCGCGCCGAGTCGACCGTCGGCGGGGGCAGTCTGCCCGGCGAAACACTGCCGACCTGGGCGCTGTCGCCGCGCGTGGAGCAGCCCAACGCCGCCGCTGCGCAGCTTCGGCGCTGCGATCCGCCCGTGATCGCGCGCGTGGCCCAGGACCGCCTGCTGCTCGACCCGCGCACCGTGCTGCCGGAACAAGACGCCGCGCTGCTGGCTGCTGTCGCGGCGCTGGAAGGGTGAGCCATGCAGCTTGAGGTAATTTCCCGCCAACCGGCGCGCCAGACGAAAACCGTGCCGCTGCTGTTCGTGCACGGGATGTGGCATGGGGCGTGGTGTTGGGACGAGCATTTCCTGCCCTATTTTGTGGCACAGGGTTACCGCGTGTACGCGCTCAGCCTGCGCGGGCATGGTGGCAGCGCCGGGCACGAGCGGATCCGCTGGCACAGCATCGCCGCTTACGTGCAAGACGTGGCGCACATCGTGACCACCCTGCCCGACATCCCGGTGCTGATCGGGCACTCGATGGGCGGCTACATCGTGCAGAAATACCTGGAGCGGCATCCCGCCCGCGCCGGGGTGCTGGTCGCTGCGCCGCCGCCAGGACACGGCGTGTGGCGGTCGCTGCTGCGCGTGCTGCGCCGCTATCCGCTGGCCACGCTGCGCGCCGGGCTGACGCTGGACCTGTGGCCGCTGGTCGCCACGCCGGAGCGCTACCGCTGGGGCTTCTTCCCGGACGATTATCCCGACGACGACCTGCGCCGCCACCATGCGCGCCTGACCAACGAGTCGGCGGTTGCCTTCCTGGGGATGTTGGGCCTGAGCCGGATTCGCCCGGAACGCATCCAGGTGCCAATTGGGGTATTGGGCGCGGCGGACGATCACTTCTTCTCCCCGGCGGAAATCCACGCCACTGCCGCGCAGATCATCCCCGGCATGGGGCACGGGCTGCCGCTGGATACGGACTGGCAGACGGTCGCCGGGCACATCCTGAACTGGTTAGAACAACGTGGTTTTTAGAAGGTATTGTGGCTTATGTACGTTATTGGTACCGCTGGACACGTCGATCACGGCAAATCAACCCTCACGCGCGCCCTGACCGGGATCGACCCCGACCGCCTGCAAGAAGAAAAACTGCGCGAAATGACGATTGACCTCGGCTTCGCGTGGCTGGACCTGCCCGGCGCAGAGCGCGTCGGCATTGTGGACGTGCCGGGCCACCGCGATTTCATCGAGAACATGCTGGCCGGCGTGGGCGGCATCGACGCCGCGATCCTGGTCATTGCCGCCGACGAGGGCGTGATGCCCCAGACGCGCGAGCACCTTGCCATCCTCGACCTGCTCAACGTGCCGACCGGGCTGGTTGCGCTGACCAAGATCGACCTGGTCGACGACCCGGAATGGCTGGAACTGGTGCAGCTGGACGTGCTGGACGTGCTGCAAGGCACGATATTGGACGGGCAGCCGGTGCTCCCGGTGTCGGCCTTCACCGGCGCAGGGCTGGAGACATTCGTCGCGGAACTGAGCGACGTGCTGGCCGGGCAGCCCGCGCGCGCCGATCATGGCAACCCGCGCCTGCCGATTGACCGCGTGTTCACCATCAGCGGCTTCGGCGTGGTGGTGACCGGCACGCTGCAAGACGGCACGCTCCGCGTCGGGCAGGACGTGGAGATTCAGCCGTCCGGGGTGCGCGCGCGCATCCGGGGCCTGCAATCGCACGAGGAAAGCGTCGAGCAGGCCGGGCCGGGGCAGCGCGTGGCGGTGAATCTGCGCGGCGTGGAAAAATCCGACCTGGCGCGCGGCGATGTGCTGGGGCTGCCGGCGGTCTGGCACCCGACGACGCTGGTCGACGCCTGGCTGCGCTATCTCCCGGCGGCGCATCACCCGCTGGCGCATAACGACGAGGTCAAGCTGTTCACCGGCGCGTCGGAGACGATGGCCCGTGTGCGTGTGCTGGATCGGGAGGGGGTGCTGCCCGGCGAGGAAAGCTGGATCCAACTCCGGCTGGAACACCCCATCGTGGCCGCGCGTCATGACCGCTACATCATCCGCCGCGCGTCCCCGCCCGAAACCATCGGCGGCGGCCTGATCCTGGATACCAACCCGGGGCGGCGCTGGCGGCGCTTCCGGCCCGAGGTCGCCGCACGCTTCGCGGTGCTGCTTGCTGGCGATCCGGTGGCGATAGCCCTGCTGGCGCTCGGCGAACAGCGCGGCCCGGTGCGCATCCAGGAGATCGACCTGGACGCGGACCAGATCGCCGCTGCCGTCGAGCAGGGCGACCTGATCACGGTTAGCGCATGGGCGCTGCACGCCGCGGCCTGGGACCGCCTGACGCACAAGGTCGCGCGCGTGCTGGACCGCTTTCACCGCGCGGAGCCGCTGCGCCTGGGGATGCCGCCGGAGGCGCTGCGCACCCGGCTGCGCCTGGAGCCGGACGCCTTCGCGGTGGTGTGTGATCTGCTGGCCGAGCACGGGCATATCACCGTCGAGCGCGGCGGCGTGCTGCGGCTGCCGGATTACACGGTGCAGTTGACGGCGGCCCAACAGGTGGCGCTCGACAAACTGTGGGCCGCGTTCGAGGATGCGCCGCATACCCCGCCGACCGCCGGCCAGGCCGAGGAATACGTCGGGCGCGCCGTGTTGGACTACCTGATCGAGCGCGGCGATCTGGTGGCGCTCAGCAGCGAGGTGATCTTCCTCCCGGCGGTGCTGCGCGAGTGGATCGCGTTCACCCAGGCGCGGCTGGAAAACGGCGGCACGCTGACCGTCGCCGAACTGCGCGATCACTTCCAGACGACGCGGCGCTATGCGCTGGACTTCCTGGAACGGCTGGACGCGCTGGGTATCACGCGGCGCAAGGAGGATGTGCGCGTGCTCGGGTCGGGGAAATGGGAGTTGATGCTATAGCAGCGCGCGCCAGGATACGCTAATATTGGTACTGTGGACGTGGGGGTGTATGAGTCCCGGTGGGCTTCCCGGTCTTCAAAATCGGTGGCGGGTCGCACAGCGCGGGCCGCGGTGGGTTCGACTCCCATACACTCCCGCCACTTGCATGCATGACGAACAGCGCCGGGCAGGCGAACGCTGCTCTGGCGCTGTGTTGGTGCGTGTGGCGCGGCGGGTCGATCAGTCTTCGTCGTCCTCGTCTTTGCCCCGGCGTCGCATGGAGAGGAAGCCGCTGGCCGAGCCGAAGGGACCGGGCAGCAGTTCGAGGTCCTTCGCATCCTCCCACTTGCCGCTGTGCCGCTTGATGTCCCACTGTTCCCACGTCTTCTGCACCACTTCCAGGAAGCCTTCGAGTTCTTCCGCGCCCTCCTCGCCGGAGACGAGCGAATCGCGCACCTGGTCCAGCACGCCGATCAACCCTTCCAGGTGGCGCGCCAGGTTGTCGCGGTTGTGGATGAACAGCGCGAACAGGTCATCGGGCCGTTGGTAGCGCAGGTTTTGCGTGGCCAGCGCCAGCGTCGGGTTGACCATGCGGCGCAGTTCCATCCAGCCGTCCGTCTGCTTGAGCATGTAGAACAACACCGCGCCCAACAGGGCCGGCAGTTCCTCGCTGGCGGCGATCAGCCCGTCGTGTTCGAGGGGGTCCATAAAGCGGGGCTTGCCGCCCACCAGCCGCACGACGTCTTCCGTCAGCGCGAGCGCCTCGCTGGGCGTGTCAGTGGACGGGGCGATCAGGATGTCGACGTCGTCGAACAGGTCTTCCTGCGCGCCCTCGACGGTCAGATCGCCTTTGTACAGCGCGTTGGCGTTGACCATCGGCGTGATGCCGACCATGTACGCCAGCGGCTCGCCGGCGTCGTTGTGCGACAGATAGCGCTGCGCCCAGTCGATGACCGGCATCTTGAGCGTCGACATGTCCAGGATGACCGCCCCCGGCTTGAGTTCCGGCCCCAACCGGCGGTACATCTCTTCGACGTCGCTAAACGGCGCGTTCATGATGATCAGGTCGGCGTTTTCCGACGCTTTCAGCAGCGCGCGGTGGAAGTTATCGACCGCGTCCATCTTCTGCGCGGTTTTCATCGCGAATCCGCGCGGGTCGCTGCCGACGATCGTGAAGGTGTGCTCGGCCCCGCGCTGGTTCTGGTAGCGTTTGAGCGCCAGCCCAAACGATGTGCCCAGCCGGTCCAGGCCAATAATCGTTACATGTGCATGCATAGGGTTCCGTTCCTTGTGTCAAATCTGGCGGGCTTCTAGCTTCTACACTTTAACTACACGCTGAGCAGGCGATTGGTTTAGTTCTGGTTGTCCACCGCCTGCAGCGCACGCAGCAGCCGGTCGGCAGCGGGGTGTGGTGATGGCGGCGGCGTGGTGAGGTCGTCCTGGTGGCGGCGGACCAACTCAACCAGCAGCGGCGATCCCCCGGCCTCAGCGACCATCTCCGCGCCCCAGGCCGGATGCTGCACGCTGACGGCAAACGGACGCCGCCAGCCGTGCGCCGGGCCGCTTCCCCAGCGCCAGTACAGCCGGGGGGCCAGCGCCTTGACCAGCACGACCAGCACTTTTTCCGGCAGGAAGAAATGGGCGCGCACCTTGCCGACGTCGTGCAGCAGGGCGGCGGCCAGCAGGTCCGGGTGTGTGTGCCCGGCGGCCAGCACCCCACGCAGCACGCGCAGGCTGTGCTGGCGTTCCACGCGCCGCATCTGGCCGTACAGCGCGTACAGCGCCGGACTCAAATAGTGGGCAGCCAGGGGATCCTCCACCGGGCGAGACCAGGCGATCAGCGCGCGGATGCCCTGGCGCAGCCGGTAGCCGGCGGCTGGCACGCTCATACTCCCAGGATCAGCCGGTACAGGAATTCCAGCGGCGGGCCGAGGATCAGCCACAGCGGGCTGAACCGTCCGCGCGTCATGGCCCCAAAGACGATCAACAGCAGCAGGGCCAGCGTGGTTTCGCGCTCGTACCGGACCATGGCGCGGCGTTGCTCCGGCGGCAGCACGCCCACCGCGATCTTGTAGCCGTCCAGGGGCGCAAGCGGGATCAGGTTGAACAGAAACAGTACCAGATTGAAGATCACGAGCGTGCCCAGTAGTTGGTAGAAAAAGCCGCTGGTCACCAGCACGTCCGCCGCGAATAACACCCGCATGAACACCCCGGCCACAATCGCGATCAACAGGTTCATCAGCGGCCCGGCCAGCGAGACGATCACCAGCCCGCGTTGTTCGTTGGGATAAAAGGCCCCGGGATTGACGGGCACCGGTTTGGCCCACCCAAACCCAGCCAGCAGCGCCAGGATGATGCCGAGGGGTTCGATGTGCGCGCGGGGGTCGAGCGTCAACCGGCCCTGGCGATACGCGGTGTAGTCGCCCAGCCGGTAGGCGCTCCAGGCGTGCGCCCATTCGTGCAGCGTGAACCCGATCGTCAGCGCGACCACGCGGCCCAACAGGACCGCCAGCGAAATGTCGTACACAACGTCCTCCGGTCAGTGAATGCCATTCGTGTAGAGGTTATGTGCTTTGCGGGCGTTTGCCAAATTTTAAGCGGGGCGCGCCAGCATGATCGCGCCAGGGTGAGGAATGGCAGAAGAATTTGTGAGCATTTTCATGATGTAAAACATAAACATTGAATCGATATTGCATAAAGTCCAGGGGAAAACCCGACGTGCCGTCTGGTTTTTTTTGTTTCCGGACCTATGACGCCGGTTTTGAACGTTTATTTAAAGCATTGTATAGTAAGTCATATTTTGAGTCTCCTGGCACAGATTTAGGAGCGATTTTCTTCGGGCCGCAGACCAATCTGGCAATCATTCACCGCATTTCTGCCATAGAAGGGAGTCTACATGCGTGTTCTAGCTGGCCTATTATCCCGGCGGCGGTTGTTGATCGGCGGGGGCGTGCTCACGGTCGCTGTGATAGCGGTCGTGGTGCTCATTCTCGTCACGACCAACACCGACGCTGCCCCTGAACAGCCTCTCGCGTTCAGTCACCAGGTCCACGCCAGCAATGGCATTAGCTGTCAGTATTGCCATGCTGGGGTGAATAAATCACCTGTGGCGGGCATCCCCAGCGTTGAAAAATGTATGGGATGCCATACGTATATCGCCACTGACCGGGACGAGATCCAAAAATTGACGACCTACTGGGAAGATGGCGAGCCGATTCCCTGGCAGCGCGTGCACCAGCAGCCGAGCTATGTGTTCTTCACCCACGCCGCACACATCGCGGCGGAGGTAAGCTGTGGGTCGTGTCATGGCGATGTCGCGTCGATGACCGTCGCCAAAGAAGTCGTCAATATGAATATGGGTTTCTGCCTGGACTGTCATGCCGAACAAGAAGGCAAAAAAGACGCCTTATATGACTGTGCAGTCTGCCATCGTTAGGAGAAAACCATGCCAAAATTAAACCGCCGAGACTTTCTCAAAGTCAGTGCGGCTGGCACTGCGACAGTGATACTGGCCGGTTGCCAGTCTGCTGAACGTTGGGAAGTTCTCGAACCCTATGTCAATTCCCCCGAGCAGCAGCTCGCCGGCGTGCCGAGCTTCTACGCGACCACCTGCCGCCAGTGTCCGGCGGGGTGTGGCGTGGTGGCGCGCATCATGAACGGGCGCGCGATCAAGCTGGAAGGCAACCCCGACCACCCCGTTAACCGGGGCAAACTGTGCGCGCGCGGCCAGGCCGGGCTGCAACTGCTCTATAACCCGGACCGGCTATCAACGCCCGTCCAGCAGGCCGAACGCGGATCGCGCGATTTCGAGCCGCTGGCGACCAACGAGGCGCTCAACCTGCTGCTGGAAAAGGTCCAGGCGGCGGACGGGCAGATCGCGGTGTGGCTTGGGTCGAGCACATCCAGCCACCTGCACGACCTGTTCCGCCGCTTTACACGGGCGCTTGGCGCGCCGGAGCCGGTGCGCTTCGACCTGTACGGCAGCTTCAACGGCTACGACGTGCTGGCCGACGCCAGCGCACAGGTGTTCGACCGCGCCGCACTGCCCACCTACGACCTCGGCCACGCCGACGTGATCTTCTCCTTCGGCGCGGATATGCTGGGGACGTGGCTGTCGGCGACCGGCTACGGCGTGGAATACGGCCACTTCCGCAGCCAGGACTTCGGCAAACGCGGGTACATGGTGCAGTTCGAGCCGCGCCTGTCCGCGACCGGCACCGCGGCGGACCGCTGGGTGCCGATCACGCCGGGGACCGAAGCGGTGCTGGCCCAGGCGTTCGCGCGCATCATCGCCGCAGACGAGAGCTTCGGGCCGGACGAACGCGCGCAGGTCGCCGACACATGCGGGGTCAAGCTGGAGGAGATGGAAAAGCTGGCCGCGCTGTTCGCCGAGGCCGAGACGCCGCTGGCGATCCCTGGCAGCACGGTCACGGGCCGCGACAACGCGGTCGACGCAACCGCCGCTGTGCAGGCGCTCAACCTGATCGCCGGGACGGTGGGCCAGCCGGGCGGCATGTCGCTCACGCCGGCGTTGGCCGATACCAACCTGGTCCGGCCCGCCGCGTCCAGCCTGGCCGACGCCACCGCGCTGATCGAGCAGATGAACGCGGGCGAGGTCAAGCTGCTGCTGGTGCATGGTGCGAACCCGGCCTATGACCTGCCGCCGGATTCCGGCTTCGCCGAGGCGCTGGAGAATGTCGACACGGTGGTGTCGTTCAACTCCCTGGTGGACGAAACCGGCGCGCTGGCCGACCTGATCATGCCGGACCGGACGTATCTCGAAAGCTGGGGCTACGAGGTCGTGACGCCAGGCTTCGGCGGCGTGCCCGTCGTCAGCAGCCAGCAGCCGGTCGTGCCGCAGTTTTACGAACTGCCCTCGACGGGCGACGTGCTGCTGACGCTGGCCAAAGGGCTGCCGGAAACGTCCGGCGAGCTGGCCTGGGAAACCGAGGTCGACTTCATCCGCGAGATGGTCGTCGGCACCGGCAGCGGCACGGAAAAAGAAGCGCAGTGGAAGGGCTTTTTGCAGCGTGGTGGCTGGTGGCCGGAGACGCCACCCGCAGACGCCGCCCCCGAGGCCCCGGAACCACAGCCCGTCGAGATTGCGGCGGCGACGTTCCAGGGCAACGCGGACGAATACCCCTACCACCTGCACCTGTACCTATCGACGCTGTTGGGCGATGGCAGCGGGGCCAGCCAGCCCTGGCTGCAAGGCACGCCCGATCCGATGACCACCGTCTCGTGGCAGTCGTGGGTTGAGCTTAACCCCACCGTTGCCGACGAGCTTGGCGTGAAAAGCGGGGACATCCTGCGCGTGACGTCGGTGCACGGCGCGATCGAGGCCCCGGCGTATGTGTACCCGGGGATCCGCCCGGACACCGTTGCGATCCCGCTGGGACAGGGCCACACCGACCTGGGCCGCTACGCCCGCGAACGCGGCAGCAACCCGGTCCGGCTGGCCGGTACGCAAGGGGACCGGATGGCCTGGGCCAATCTTCGCGTGAAAATTGAACGGACCGGCGAACACCAGCCATCAGCCGTTTTCGAGAGCACGATCGAACCTGAAGAGTTCGTGCATGCCCCGGTTTAAGGAGAATGAGTAATGGCAGAACGCAAATGGACCATGGTCGTCGATCTCGATAAATGTACGGGTTGTAATGCCTGTGTGGTCGCCTGCCATGCTGAAAATAACGTGCCCGTCGCCAGCGAGGACGAAGTCGTGCGCGGGCGCGGATTGCACTGGATTCACATTCAACGCTATTGGGAAGGCGAGTATCCGGACGTCAAGGCCAGGTTTATCCCGGTTTTTTGCCAGCAGTGCAACAATGCGCCGTGCGAGCCGGTGTGCCCGGTCTATGCGGCCTATCACAGCGAGCAGGAAAACCTCAACGTGCAGGTCTACAATCGCTGCGTAGGCACGCGCTACTGTGGCAACAACTGCCCGTACCGCGTCCGGTTTTTCAACTATTACGCCCCCGAATTTGACGAACCACTCGAACAACAACTGAACCCCGATGTGACCGTGCGCAGTGCAGGCGTGATGGAAAAATGCACGTACTGCATTCAGCGCATCCGCCGCGCCGCCGAAACCGCCAACGCAGAGGGACGCGACATCGAAGATGGCGCGGTGCAGCCCGCCTGTGTGCAGGCCTGCCCCACCGATGCGCTGGTCTTCGGCGATAAGTACGACAAGGACAGCCGCGTGGCCGCGATGGTCCCAAATGAACGGCAGTTCAAGCTGCTGGAACACATGGGGACAGAACCCGCCGTTTACTATCTGAAAGGTGGAGAGTCACATGCTGGACAGTAAAACCGATCAAGGCCCATTCTGGGAGCAACCGCTGCCCGAAGACGAGCGATTAGCCGCGCAAGTCCAACATGGGCGCGAAGAGCACCTGCTGCTTGACCCCAAACCCCCGGCAGAGAACAACGCCTTCATGCTGGCTAACATGAGCCAGACCGGCGCGCTGTTCTGGCTGCTGGTGGTCGGGCTGGGCGGCCTGACGCTCGCCTTCGTCGTGACCTGGGTGCTCCAGATGCGCTACGGCATGGGCATCACCGGTCTCAACCGCTCGGTGATGTGGGGGCCGTACATCGCCAACCTGGTCTACTTCGTCGGGATCGGTCATGCCGGGACGTTTATCTCGGCGGCACTGCGCATGATGCGTATGGACTTCCGGCGGCCTGTTGCCCGCGCGGCAGAGGTCGTGACGCTGTTCGGGCTGGCGATTGCCGGGCTGTTCCCGCTGATCCACGTCGGGCGGCTGTGGAAGATCTACTACATGATGCCGATCCCCAACCAGCGCGAACTGTGGCCGAACTTCCGGTCGGCGCTGTTCTGGGACGCGACCGCGATCACCACCTACATGATCGGCAGCACGCTGTTTATGTATATCGCGCTCGTGCCGGACCTGGCCATGACCCGCGACCACGTCACCGGCTGGCGTAAGAAGCTGTACGGGGCGCTGTCGTTGGGCTGGCGCGGCACCGAAGGCGAATGGCACCGGCTGGAGTCCGTCTCCAACATCCTGAGCATGATCATCGTGCCGGTGATGTTCTCGGTGCACACCGGCGTGTCGTGGAACTTCGCGATGGCGATTCAACCCGGCTGGCACAGCACCATCTTCGGGCCGTTCTTCATCGTCGGCGCGCTGTTCTCCGGCGTCGCGGCGGTGATCCTGGTGATGATCATTCTGCGCAAAACGATGGGCCTGGGCTACTTCTTGCGCGAGGAGCACTTCAACGCGATGGGCATCTTCTTGATGTTGATGTCGCTGGCCTGGGTGTACTTCTACTTCACGGAGTGGATCGTCAACTGGTACGGCAATCTGCCGATGGAACAGGCGCTGCAAAGCATGTTGACCGGCGACCTGGCGGCGCTGTTCTACCTGATGTTGTTCGCCAACATCATCGTGCCGCTGGGCACGTTATGGTCGCGCCGAATACGCACCTCGCTGCCGGCGATGGTGGTGATCTGTATTTTCATCCAGATCGGGATGTATCTCGAACGTGTCCTGATCGTGGCCGGGTTCCTCTCGCGGAACGAGCTGCCGTTCAACTGGGTGAACTACACGCCGCGCTGGCCGGAGATCGTGATCACGGTCGGCACGCTGGCGTTCCTGGGCTTGCTGTATGCGCTGTTCACGCGGGTGGTGCCGATTGTCCCGCTGTGGGAAGTCCACGAAGGGCAGGCGACGCAAGGCACGCGCCGCATCGGTCGCGCGGTTGTCACCACGCGGACGGAGCATCACTAGGAGGGAACTATGGCCGACCAGATACTACTTGGACTATTCGATAATGTGACGACCACTGCCGACGCTATCGACGGGCTGCGCGACATCGGGGTCGAGGAAGACGACATCACCGTGATGTCCGGCATCCCTTATGCCCCCAAGTTTCTGGGGCGCAAACCCCATCGCCAGTGGTTTTTCCTGTTTGTGATTGCCGGGGCAGTGATTGGCGTGGTACTGGGGCTGTTCGTTGCCGTCATCACGCCGGAACTGTACCCGATCCACGTTGGCGGGCAAGCCCTGGTGCCGGTGCCGCCTGCGGCGATCATCATCTTCGAGTTGACAGCGCTGTGCAGTATGCTGGCCGCGTTCGTGGGCTTTTTGCTGCAAAGCAAGTTCCCGATCCTGACCAGCCAGATGTACGACGAGCGCATCTCCGAAGGCTACTTCGGGGTCGAGGTCACGGCCAGCGCCGATCTGGCCGGCCAGGTCGCGGAGGTCTTCACCGCGCACGGTGCGCACGACATCAAGCGCGACGACGCCGCCAACTACCCGCCCCAGGGGGTCCGGCACCTGTTCTTCTGGGGCGGCGCGGCGACGGTTGGGCTGGTGGTGCTGCTGGCTCCGCTGCTGCTCACCTACGACATTGTGCGCATACCCTGGATCAACGTCATGCAGGAATCGCCGGGGGTGAGCCACCAGGAGGGGCCGCGGCTGGCCGTGCCGCCGGACTCGGTGCCGATCCAGGGGCCGGTGCTGCTGGGCAACGAACCGGCCACCGAGCGCATCGCGGGCGAGTCCTCGGTCGCGCGCGGCGATCTGTTGTACGATATCAACTGTGCCATGTGTCACGGCCAGCCCGGCGAAGACCTGGGCCTGGTCGGCAAGCGGCACTTCCTGAACGATGACGGTACGCCGCGCGTGCCGCACATCACCAGCGACCGGGTACAGGCCCTGCCCCCGGAATATGTCTTTTGGGTCATTACGGAGGGCGTGGGCTGGATGCCCAGTATCAGCGAGAATCTTGACGCCGGCGAGACCTGGGACATCGTGAACTACGTCGCCAGTCTGAACCCCCAAGCGCCGGCGGACAACTAAGACAGGTGGAGGTATATTGTGTTAAAGCGATTCTGGGTTGTGAGTGTAGTGGCGATGGCAGTCGCGTTGGGGCTGTTGATCAGCGCCTGTGGCGACAACGATCTGGCCGAGGACCTGACGCCGGTGGGCAAGCTGCCCGCGGGCGAGACGCCGACGCTGCGCGACGAACTGCGCGAAGGCGTGCCCCCCGCCACCGCCGAACCGGCTGCCGGTGATGCTGCCGATGATGGCGATCAGGCTGATGATGCCGGTGCGGATGTCGATCTGGCGCTGGTCAGCCAGGGCGAGGAAGTGTTCAATGCCAGCGGCTGCAGCGGCTGTCATGGCGCGCAGGACGGCGTCGGCCCGGCCCTGACGGGTACGGGCGAGCGCGCCGTCGAGCACGCCGAAGACGCCGGCGATCCGTCGCCGGAGGAATACCTCCGCAAAGCGATCCTGGAGCCGAACGCGTACTTTGCGCCGGGTTTCGAGAACGGCGGGATGCCGGATGCGTACGACGGCCTGTCGGAGGACGAGCTTGAAGCGCTGGTCGCGTATCTGCTGACCCAATAGTTTACTTGCTTGACCGTTCCACAAGGCGATGCTGGGCATGTGCGAGGCGTCGCCTTGTGCATTGTTTGGGCTGCGCGCTCGTGGTAGGATTATCTCATTGAGTAGAAAGTAATCTGGAGTTGGCATGTCTCGATCGCGGCATTTCGCGCTGAGCAGCGCGCTCATCCTCATCACGCTGGCTGTGCTGGCGCTCCACCTGGACACCGGGCGGCCCTCGCTGGCCCAGGACCAGCCCACCCACACCCCCAACGTGCATTGGGTAGCGGTCCCGGCGGGGGTCGTGGTGCGCAGCAGCCCAGTGATTGAGGCCGACAATGTGCTGGGCGTACTGCCCCTGGAAGCCTGGGTGCAGCCCCTGGCCCGCACCCGGGACGGGGTGTGGGTGCTGGTCAACGCCGGGAACCTGCAAGGCTGGGTCTGGCGTGAGCATGTGACTTGGCAGCTTGATGTCGCCGATCTGCCGGTGGCGAACATCCTGGCGCGCTATCCGACGCCGGGCGGCCCGACCTACACCCCCAACGCGAACTGGGTCAGCGCCGGGCTGGACGGCGTGATCGTGCGCTCGCGTCCCGGTGATGGCTACGTGGGCGATCTGCTCACTGGGGACGTGGTCGCGCCGCACGCCATCCTGCGCACCGCTACGGAAGAGTGGGTGCTGATCCGGTTTGGTGATGGCTTCGGCTGGGTGCGCCGCGACCTGGTGCGCTGGCAGGACCAGGCCGCCATCGACGCTTTGCCGCCGCCGGAGGATATCCTGGGCGCGGTTGCCCTGTCACAGACGCCGCCCAGCACCGGGACATACCCGGTCCGGCCCAGCGCGACGTACACGCTGACGCCATCCGACACGCCGGATGTGACCGACACACCGACGCCCACCGCGACGTTCACCCCGTCAGCCACGCCGACCGCCACCGTGACACCGTCCAACACGCCAACGGCTACGCCCACCCTGACGCCGACGGTTACCCCGTCGTTTACGCCGACACCCTCGCTGACCCTGACCTGGACGCCGTCGGCGACTCCGACGCTCACGCCGAGTCTGACACTCACGCCCACGGCCACGTCCACCCTGACGCTGACGCTCACGTTCACGCCGACTGTCACGTCCACCGTCACGCCGACGGTGACAGTGACAGCAACAGCGACGGCGACGCTGCCCCCGGCGACGGCAGTCGCGGCCCAGGCTGCGCGCAGCACGCCCACGCCGGCCCCGACTGCAACGGAGTCGCCGGCCCCAACCGGCACGCCGACCCGCGCGCCGGCACACACGGCCACCCTGACGGCGACGATCCCGCCCACCGCGACGCACACGCCGACCCTGACGGCGACGGATTCGCCGACGGTGACGCGCACCATGACCCCGACGGTAACGCCGAGTGGGACGCCCACCGCGACGGCGACGCCCGCCGCCGTTGCCGCGCTGGACGATCCCGGCGATTCGTCTGGCGGAGGCAGCGCGCTGGCTCCCCTCGACGAGGGGGACGGGGCCGACGAGGGGCCGCCGGTCTGGTATTGGATCGGGGGCGGGCTGGCGCTGCTGGCGATGGCCTATGTGGGCGTGTACGCGGCCCAGGTAGCCAGCCTGGGACGTCCCCACGATTTCGTGCTCATCGCGTGCCCGGTGTGCGAGGTGGGCGACCTCTACCTGGAGGAACGGCGCTACCGCGTGCTGGGCATCCCCCGGGCGCGGCGCGTGATGCGCTGCGACAACTGCCGGTCGGTGCTGCGTTCTGTCGGGCGGGGGCGCTGGCGCTACGCCATCGACGGGGCGGAAAACCCGGTGCTCTACGACGCATACAACAACGCGATCCTGACCGAGGATGACCTGCTGAGCATCGCGGGCAGTCCGCCGCCCAAATACATCGAGGATGACGATACCCTGTACCCCTGATCGGCGTGTTTGCCGCGTGCCTCTAGAGGCGGTACGATCCGGGGTGCTATTGCCTGTACCATACAGCGAATGTAGGAGCAACCATTGACGAAACCGATCATAACCCCAGACTGGATCAAGGACGCGGTGTTGTACCAGATTTTCCCGGATCGCTTCGCCCAAAGCAACCGCGTGACCAAGCCGTCGAATCTCGAAGCATGGGACGCCCCGCCCACGCCGATGGGCTTTAAGGGCGGCGACCTGCTGGGCGTGGCGGAGCATCTGGATTACCTGGAGGATTTGGGCATCACGGCCATTTACTTCAACCCGATCTTTCAGTCCGCGTCCAACCATCGCTACCACACGCACGACTATTACCAGGTGGACCCGATCCTGGGCGGCAACGCGGCCTTCCGCGAGCTGCTCGACGCGGCCCATGCACGCGGCATCCGCGTGATCCTGGATGGCGTGTTCAACCATGCCAGCCGGGGATTCTTCCAGTTCAACCACATCCTGGAGTGCGGCAAGCAGTCGCCCTACCTGGACTGGTTCACCATCAAGTCGTTCCCGGTGAACGCTTACAACCACGACGGCAAGCCGAATTACCATGCGTGGTGGAATCTGCCGGAACTGCCGGAATTCAACACCGGCAACCCGCAGGTCCGCGAGTTTCTTTTCGACGTGGCGACCTACTGGGTCGAGTTCGGGATCGACGGCTGGCGGCTGGACGTGCCGCACGAGATCGACGACGACGCCTTCTGGCAGGAGTTCCGCCGCCGCGTGAAAAGCGTGAACCCGGACACGTACATCGTCGGCGAAATCTGGCACGAGTCGCAGCGCTGGCTGCAGGGCGATCAGTTCGATGCCGTGATGAACTACATCCAGACCCGGGCCAGCACCGCTTTCTTCGGGGCGAACACGCTGGCCGGGCTGCACCCGGGCGGTGGCTTCGACGTGCTCAAACCGGTTGACGCGGCGGCCTTTGCCCAGGCTATCGAGGACATGCTGGCGCTGTACGATTGGGAGATCACCAGCGCGCAGATGAACCTGTTGGGCAGCCACGACACGCCGCGCTTCCTGACGCTGGTCGGCGGGAACGTGGGCGCGCTCAAGCTGGCGATGCTGTTCCAGATGACGATGCCCGGCGCGCCGACGATCTACTATGGCGACGAGGTTGGGCTGGCCGGGGGCTACGAGCCGGAGTCGCGCGGCGCGATGCCCTGGGACGAAGCGCAGTGGGACACGGACCTGCATGATTATGTGCGCGCGACCGTTCACCTGCGTAACACGTATAAAGCTTTACGGCGCGGCGGCTACCGCACCCTGCTGGCCGACGGTGACTCGTTCGTGTTCGCGCGCGAGCACGAGGAGCAGCGGGTGGTCGTGGCCTTTAATACCGGGCAAGCGGGCGCGACGTTGGCGGTGCCGGTGGCGTGCGAAGGCGAGCCGCAGGTCGTGTTTGGCGACGCGACCGGCATCACGTGCAGCGGCGACACGCTGACCGTCAACGCGCCACCGCGTACCGGGATCGTGATTGAAGTGTCGTAGTGTCGTTGTAGTGTAACTGTATCAGCTAATCAGTAGAGATAGATCAAATCAATGAATGTGCAAGACACCCTTGTTTATCGCGCAGAACCGCGCACCTCGGTACAGGTTAGTTTTCCGGACGGCAGCCGGCTGGAAGGCCCGGTTGGCACCCCGCTTGAGAAGTTCGTGCTGGCGTACGAGCGCGACAACCCGCCGCAGGGTAAACTGACCGTCGCGGCGGTGGTCGATGGCCTGCTGCGCGAGCTGACGATGCCCGTCACGCGCGAGATCTCGATCCGGCGCGTGCAGACCGACTCCGGCGACGGCGGGCGAGTCTACCGGCGCTCGCTGGCGTTCCTGATGACGGTCGCCACCGCCGAGTTGTTCCCCGGCGTGCAGATCGTGATCGACTATGCGCTGCCCAGCGGCGCATATTTCTGCAAGGTGCTGGGACGCGACCCATTCTCGGCGGACGAACTGAAGAAGATCAAGGTGCACATGCAAGCCATTGTCGAGGCCGACGAGCCGATCATTCGCGAGGAGATCAACCTCGACGAAGCGATCCGTATGTTCGACGCCTGCGGGGACGATGACAAGGTGCGCTTGCTGGAATTCCGCAACAAAGACTATCTGACGATCTACCGGCTGCGCGGCGAGGTGGACTATTTCTACGGCTACATGGTCCCCTCCACCGGCTACCTCAAGCAGTTCGATGTGCTGCCGGAGGAGGACGGCTTCGTCTTGCAGTACCCGCGCCGCGAAAGCCCGAACATCATCCGGCCCTATGTCAAGTCGCCGCAGTTGACGCACGTTTTCCGGCTGACTGAGGAATGGCTGGAACTGCTGGGCGTGGAGGATATTGGCAACCTGAACCAGGCGATCCGCGATGGCCGGGTGCGCGAGTTGATCCTGGTCAACGAGGCGCTGCACGAGCAGCACATCGCGCACATCGCCTCCGAGATCGCCAAACGGCACGCGCAGGGGCTGCGGCTGGTACTGATCGCCGGCCCATCGTCGTCGGGCAAAACCACGTTTTCCAAGCGGCTGGCGATCCAGTTGATGGCGCACGGCCTCAAGCCCTACACGCTGGAGATGGACCGCTACTTTGTGGAACGCCACATGACGCCGATGGACGAGCACGGCGAGTATGACTTCGAGGCGCTGGAAGCCGTCGATCTGCCGTTGTTCAACAGGCAACTGCTGGAGTTGACGCGCGGGGAACGGGTGAAAATCCCGCACTTCGACTTCATCTCCGGGCGGCGCACCTTCCGCGAGGAGGTCCAGCTTTCCGCCGAGCACGTGCTGATCGTGGAGGGGATTCACGGCCTGAACCCGAGGCTGGTCTCCGCCCTGCCCACCGAGCAGATGTACCGCATTTACGTGTCGGCGCTGACGCAGTTGAACATAGACCGCCACAACCGCGTGCCGACGACCGACGTCCGTCTGATCCGGCGCATCGTGCGCGACGCGACCAGCCGGGGCTATTCGGCGCTGGATACGCTCTCGCGCTGGGAAAGCGTGCGGCGCGGCGAAAAGCGGAATATCTTCCCCTACCAGGAGAACGCCGATATCATGTTCAATTCGGCGCTGCTGTACGAGCTGGCCGTGCTGCGCCCGCTGGCCGAGCCGCTGCTGCTGCAGATCGAGCCGCGCCAACCGCACTACATCGAGGCCCGGCGCTTGCTGTCGATCCTGGGCTGGGTGCATCCGATGGAGCCGGACAACATCCCCGACAACTCGCTGGTCCGCGAGTTCGTGGGCGGCTCGAACCTGCGCGACTATATGCCCGGGGTACATTAAGGACAACGGCATGTCTTCAGAACAAGTGTCCACCAAGCTGCTTGACCAGGTCGATGCCATCCGCCGGCAGGAGCACGACGAGATCACGGCGTTGATCGACACGCTGGAGCGCGTGGACGGCTTGCCGGAGGAGGCCATCGAGCAGGCGCGGGATGCCCTGTTCCACACCAACCACCCGTACCTGATGGTGATGGCCGGCCCGTTCGGTTCCGGCAAATCCAGCGTGATCAACGCGCTGCTGGGCGAGCAGGTGATGGACGTCGGGCCGATCCCGACCACCGATCACATCGTGATCCTGCGGCACGGGCTGGACGTGCAGCGCACGCGGGCGGGCGATATCGAAACCGTGTTTCACCCCAGCCCACTGCTGAAGAACCTGAGCCTGGTCGATACGCCCGGCCTGGAGTCGGTCTTCCAGGCGCACGACGCACTGACGCGGCGCTTCTTACACCGCGCCGACGTGGTGCTGCTGGTCATGATCGCCACGCAGGTGCTCAGCGCCAGCAACCTGGACTACCTCAAGGAGCTGAAGGCGTACGGCAAGCGGGTCGTGGTCGTCGTGAACCAGATCGATGTGCTGGAGCCGGACGAGCGCGAGCAGGTGCGTGAATTCGTACGCGACCAGGGGCGGCTGCATCTCGGCGTGGAGCCGCAGACCTGGCTGTTGTCGGCGCGGCAGGGGATCGCCGCCCAGCAAGAGATGCCCCGCGACGAAATCCTGTGGGACGAAAGCGGCATGGCCGACATCGAGGCGTACATCAAAGAGACGCTGGGCGACGTCGAGCGTTTCCGCCAGAAGCTCGAAACGCCGGTGCAGATCTGCCAGAACGCGACCAAAACCGCGCTGGCGCTGCTCCAGGAACAACGCGCCACGCTGGACACGCACCGCAAGACCGTCGAAAACATCGAGGCGCAGATCGAGCAGGCCCGCCGCCAGCAGCAGCAAACCGTCGAGGACACGCTGGACACCGTCGAGACTCACTGGAATGAGGCCGCTGCACGCGGCAGCCAGGCCATCGGCGAGTTGTTCCAGTTCTCGCGCGGGATCGGGCTGTTCTTCGGCGGGCTGGGCGAGATCGTTGGGCTGGGGCGGCTGTTCCGGCGCTTCCGGGGCCGGACGCGGACCGAAAACGTGTTCGAGCAGCACAAGGTCCACGCCACGCTGCACCAGATTCCGAAGGAGGTCGACAAGCTTGGCCCCCGGCTGGAAGGGCGCGATCTGCAAGATATCGACGATCTGGTCGAGCACACGCAGCGCGCCGTCAAGCAACTGCCGGACAACCTGTCCGACAAGGTGATCGGCAAAATTCAAACGCCGCTGCGCTACGAACGGCGCTTCCTGCGCGACGTGCGCCACGAACTGACCGACCTGCTGCGCGAGGCTGAGCGTGTCGAGGCCACGCGCCTGGAAAACACGCTGCGCAATACGCTGATCGTGCTCGCGCTGTGGGAAGTGCTGACGATCTGCCTGGTGCTGGGCGTCACGGTGAGCGCGTTTTCCGGGGCATCTGACGTCGGGTCGCTGCTGCTGGTGTTCGGGATCGGCTTCGGCGTGATCGTGTTTGGGCTGGCGCTGGTGCCGCTGCAGGGCTGGCTGCTGCGCCGGGCTTACGTGCGCCGGCTGCGCCGCTGCCGCGACGATTACCTGGTGATCCTGCGCCGCGCGGCGGAGGAACTGGTGGCGCACGGGGTCCAACTGCGCCGCGACGCGACCGCGCCCTTCACGCGCATGGTCGAATCGCAGACCGAACTGGTCGGCGAACTGCGCCGCGACCTGGACGAGCACCAACAGGTCCTGACCCGGATTCAAGGTGGGCTGGCCAGCCTGAAGGCCTAACGTAGGGACTTATGTTAGATATTCTGGCTCTTGTGGTCGATGGTTAACCCCTCCCTAAATCCCACCCCGTAAACGGAGAGGGACTTCCGAACTCGGACACATTCCCCCCTCTCCGCGCGCGGGGAGGGGTAGAACAAGTAGTGGGGTACATGATGTCTAATATCATCTTAGAAGGTCCAATTGCCGACGCCCGCGAGCGCGAAGTCCGCTTGCTGCACGAGTTGGCTGACATCCTGGCGCAGATCGGCGAGGAGACCGCCAGCGACAAGCAGCGGCTCCAGCAAAACGCCGCCGATCTCCAGGCGATGTTCTTCCTGGTGGTCGTCGTCGGCGAGTTCAACGCGGGCAAGTCGACGTTTATTAACGCGCTGCTGGGCGACGACCTGCTGCCGACCGGCATCACTCCCACCACCGACGCCATCGAGTTGATCCGCTGGGCACTGCGTCCCCGCCGCAAGCCGGAATGGCGCGAACCGGACATCGTGCGCGAATGGGCGCACCCCGACACCGGCGGCCCCGGCGTCGTGATCGTGGATACGCCGGGCACCGGCTCGGTGTTCCGCAAGCACGAGCGCATCGCCAAAGATTTCCTGAGCCGCAGTGATCTGGTGATCTTCCTGCTCTCGGCCAAGCGTGCCTTCGCCGAAACCGAACGGCTGTACCTGGAACTGGCGAAGAATTACGGCAAGAAGGTCGTGGTCGTCATCAACCAGGCGGACCTGCTCCAGCGGCGCGAGCAGAAAGAGGTCAAGTCGTTCGTCAAGCAGCAGTTGGACGAACTGCTCGGGCTGCGCCCGGATATCTTCATGGTGTCGGCCAAGCAGGCGCTCAAGCAGAAAGGCGCGGGCGGCGGGCTGTTCAGCAGTGCGGCGGGCGACCCCGGCGAGATGAACGCGGTACGCGACTACCTGCGCGCGATCTTCGAGCGCGTGCCGCCTGCCAAGCAAAAGCTCTACGCCCAGCTCGATTTTGCCGACAGCGTGATCCGCAAGTACAGCGAACAGCTCGAGCAGCAGATTGCGCTGATCACCAGCGACACTGCGCTGGCCGAAAATCTGCGCCAGGAACTCGAACAGCAGGCGGGGGCGCTCAACGAGCAGCTAGACACCGCGTGGAACGAACTCAGCCGCGTGTTTGCGGAGCTGCGCGAGCGCGGCCACGCCTTCATCCAGCACAACCTCACGCTGCGCAATGCCACCCACACCCTGGACCGCGAAGAGATGCGCCAGGAGTTCGAGCGCGAGGTCGTCGGCAGCGCCCTGGACCAGATCACCGACATCTCCGAGCAGTACGCCAACGCCGTTGTGGATAACAGCCGCCGCTACTGGCGCAGCATCATCGACCGGCTGACGAAGCTCAAGACCATGCTGGAGCAGGAGGTGGGCGTGGTGGACGCGACCGGCTACGCCGAGCAGCGCGCCGCCCTGCAAGACGCCATCGCCATCGCCGACACCGAGCTAAAGTCGTATACCGAAAGCAGTCTGGCGGAAAATCTGCGCAACACGTTTCGCGGCAACTTGCTGGGCTTTTCGGCCAGCTTTACGGCGCTGCTGGGCGGGATCATCGCGGTGATCCTCGGCGTGGCGGCTCCCGGCGCGGTCACGGCAGCGACCGGCGCGGTCGTGGCGACATTCGTCGTCGGGCCGGCGCTGCTGGTGGGTGGTGGGGCGGCGGCCATGCTCTACTGGCGCAAGCTGAAGCGCGACGCGCTGGCGGAACTGGACCAGCGGCTGAACGCGCTCCAGAACAGCTACTACCAGGCGATGGTCGACCTGACCAACCGCGAACGCAGCCGCCTGCTGCAATATGGCCAGCAAATCCTATCGCCGGTGTTCAGCCAGCTCACCGTGCTCGGCGAGCGCTACCTCGCGCAAAAAGAAGCGCTGCAAGCCAAAGCAGCGCATTCGGAACAACTGCGTCAGGATATCGACGCGATTCAGATTATCACCGAAGAATAACCTCAGAAGTGGATCACCTCGAACACGTGATCCACGATCTGCACCGCCGGCCAGTTGCGCTCGATCCAGCCCAGCACGCTTTCCAGGCGCGCCTCGGCGTGCCCGGACCCGGTGCTGACAATCGCCACGCCGAGCATGGCCGACTGCCACGCGTCGTGAAATTCCACCTCAGCGACGGCAATGTTAAAGCGCTTGTGCAGCCGCGCGATCAGCCCCTTGATGATGCCGCGTTTTTCCTTCAGCGACGTCACCCCGGGGATGTGCAGATCGATGGTGGCGGCAACCAGTACCATGCCCATTATCCGTTACAGGTGCGCTTCATCACCTGCGGCCTTGAGCTGGCGGACCACCTGCCGCACGTCTTGCGAGCGGTCGCGGTGACAGACCAGCAGCACGTCGTCGGTATCGACGATCACGATATCTTCGATGCCGATGGTCACCACCATGCGGTTGCTGACGACCATCGTCTCTTTGGTGTCGATCTTGATGTGGTCCTGCCCGCCCCCACGCGAGACGTTGCCGTCCAGGTCGCCGGTCAGCACTTCGAACAGCGTGGCCCAACTGCCGACATCGCTCCAGCCGATATCGACCGGGATCACGGCGACCTGTTCCGCGCCTTCCATCACGGCGTAGTCAATCGACAGCCGCTTCATATCCGGCCAGACGCGCTCTAACACGTCGTCATAGTCGCCGGTCGGCAATGCCTGCTGAATTTGCTCGAACAGCGCGTGCATCTCCGGCTGCTGGCGGGCGAATTCGGCCAGCATTTGCCCGGCCTGGAAGATGAACATGCCGCTGTTCCAACTGTACAGCCCGGACGCCAAAAAGTGCATGGCGGTCGCGGGATCGGGTTTTTCGGTGAACCCGGCGGAGTGGTAGGTCTGGAACCCGTCCAGTTCGGCCAGCGGTTCCCCGCGCTTGATGTAGCCGAAGCCGGTCGAGGGGTGCGAGGGCGAGATGCCCAACGTCACGATGTAGTCATCCCGCGCCAGCGTGGCGGCGGCGCGCAGCACGCGCCGGAACTTGGCCTTGTCGGCGATGTGATGATCGGCGGTCAGCACCGCGATCACCGCGTCGGGATCGCGCTGTTGGATGTGCAGTGTGCCCAGCCCGACCGCCGGGCCAGTGTTCTGCCCGAAGGGTTCGACGATGTAGTTTTCGGCGGGGATGCCGGTGTCGCATTCCTGCTGCAACTGGCCGGCGTAATCGCGCCCGGCCACCACGAAGACCCGTTCCGGGGGCAGCAGCGGCTCCAGGCGCGCGACCGCGATCTCGAACATAGTGCGTTCTTCGAGCAGCGGCAGCATTTGCTTGGGGCGGGTTTTGCGGCTCAGCGGCCACAGGCGTGTGCCGCCGCCTCCCGCCATAATTAAGGCGTATAGGTGTTCCATAGACCTTCTCTCAGTGTTCAATCTAACCGATACATATCGCCGCCCCCACGCGCCAGCGTGTAGTACATGCCTTCCAGGCGGCGAACCATTCCCTTGAGTTCCATCAGCGCCAGCGTACTGCTGACCGCCGTAATCGACAGGCCGGTCAGTTGGCACAGGTCATCGATGTGCAGCGGTTCCGCAGTGAGATGCTCGGCCAGCGCCGCTTCGTCGTCGTTGGTGGGCGCGACTTCTCGCATCTGGGTGCGGGTTTCTACGCTGGTGCGCGTCAGGTTGAGTTCGTCCATGATGTCTTCGGCGTTGATGACCAGCTTGGCCCCGGTCTGGATCAGGCGGTTGGTGCCCTGGCTGGTGCGCGCGGTGACGTTGCCCGGCACAGCGAACACGTCGCGGCCCTGGTCGGCGGCTTGGTCGGCGGTGAGCAGCGCGCCGCTTTTCTCCGGCGCTTCGACCACCACCACCCCCAGCGACAGCCCGCTGATGATGCGGTTGCGGACCGGGAAGTTTTTCCCTTCCGGCGAGGTGCCGGGCGGGAATTCGGTCACGAGCGCGCCGCTGTCCATGATCGCGGCGGCCAGGTGGCGATGTTCCGGGGGATAGATGATGTCGATGCCGCAGCCCAACACCGCCAGCGTGCGCCCGCCGGCATCCAGCGCGGCCTTATGCGCTTCCGCGTCGATGCCGCGCGCCAGCCCGCTGATGATCGTGATCCCGGCGTGGACCAGCGGCGTCACCAGCTGGTAGGTCATGTCGCGGCCGTAGACCGTCGACCGGCGCGTGCCCACAAACGCGACCGCCCATTGATCGGCGTCGAGCACGGTGCCCCGGACGTAGAGCACGGGCGGGGCATCGGGCAGTTCACGTAGCAGCGCGGGATAGTCCGGGTCGTCGAGGGTGAGGACCGTCGCCCCCACCGCGTCGACATCGTCGAGCAGCTTGTCGAGGTTGATCGTGCGGCGGGCCTGGGTCAGGTTGGCCAGCGTGCGGCGGTCCAATCCGGCGGCAGCTAGGTCAGCGTCGGGGGCGTGCCAGGCGGCCTCCAGGTCGCCGAAGTGCTGGCGCAGCGCGCGCAGCCGCACCGGGCCGATCCCTTTGATGACGTTGAAGCCTAACCAGTATTTGCGCGCACTCATGAGCGTCCCCTCCCGACCCGGCTCGTTTAGCGGGGGCTGGGTTGCGCTAGAACAGGCCCTCCAGCGGGTCGATTGTGATCGTTTTGGTGTCGAAGTCAATGTCGAGCACACACTCGTCGATATCGGGCACCAGCACCTCGCCGCGTGGTCCATGCACCACAAACACATCGTTGGCCCCGGTTTCGATGACCTCGTCGACCTTGCCCAACGTTTCCCCGTCCACCGTGACGACCGTCATGTCGATCAATTGGAACAGGTAGTATTCGCCCTCTTCCAGCGGCACCGCACTGTCGATCGGGATCATGATGTACTGCTCGCGCAGGGTGTCGGCGGCGCTGCGATCGGGGATGCCGTCCAGGTCGATGATCAGTTCGTCGCGGTGTGGGCGGACGCGGCGGACGGTGTGGGCGGCGGCGGTTGCGACGTTCTCGGGGTCCGGGCCGACATAGACGCGCGTCCCGTCCACGAGGCGCTCCGGATACGCGGTTTGGACGGCCACGCGCACTTCGCCGCGCACACCGTGCGGGCGCAGCACCTGGCCCAGCAGCAAAAAGGGTGGGTGTGGCATGTGGTATCAGCTAAGATATTTTATTTAAGCGATATCGATCTAGACGATGTCGAGCGTGACACGCTTGCCCTGCCGGGCGGCCATCACGCGCAGCAGCGTGCGGGTGGCGTTGGCGACGCGCCCTTTCTTGCCGATCACGCGGCCCATGTCTTCCTGGGCCACTTCCAACTCCAGGCGGGTGGAGTTCCCGCGCGCAGATTCGGTGACCTCGACCTGCGAGGGATCGTCCACCAGCGACTTGGCGATATATTCAACCAGTTCTTTCATAACATTTGTATCCTTCAGATATGATCAAATGCGGACAGCGGCTGCCGTCCGCACCATCTCAATCGAATTGCATTGTAGGCAGCCGGTCAGTCAGCTTCCGCCGCTTCAGCTTCGTCCTTGCCCTCGTCTTCCGCTTCGGCTTCGTCTTCTGATTCAGCTTCGGCTTCGTCTTCTGATTCAGCCTCAGCCTCATCTTCGGCGACGGGTTCGGCCTCAGCTTTTGGCTCGGCTTCCGCTTCTTCGGCTTCTTTCACTTCTTCGGCCTCGTCGGCTTCCTCGGGAGCGTCTTCAGCAGCGGCAGCCGCAGCTTCCGTGGCGACGGCTTCTTCGTCGGCTTCAGCCGCTTCGGCAGCTTCCTCGTCGGTGTCGGCTTCGTCGGCTGCTTCTTCAGCGACCGGCGCGGCCTGCTTGCGCGTGGTCTTCTTGCCGGCGGCGTGGCTGGTCTTGGGGCTGACCGGCTCGCGTTCAGCCGCTTCGGCAGCCGCCTCTTCGAGCAGTTTCTCCAGGTCTTCGCCCTGCTTCAGCCGTTCCAAGCGTCCGAGCGTGCCCATCTTGTCGAGAATGCGATTCACGGCTTCGCTGGGCTGCGCGCCGTTCTGCAGCCAGTGCAGCGCCCGGTCTTCCTGGAGCGTCATCGTGGAGGGTTCGGTGCGCGGGTTGTAGAAGCCGATCACTTCGATGTAGCGACCGTCACGCGGGCTGCGCGAGTCGGCTACGACGATACGATAACTGGGTTGTTTTTTGCGTCCCACACGACGCAATCGAATACGGACCATGTCTTAACCACCTATCCTTGATAGTTCCTCGTTTTATGTCTGTTTGCCGGGTGCTGCCAGAGGTAAGGGCAGGGAAAGGCTGCCACGACAGGACCGGCAGGGCCATCTGGCCCGCTATCCAAATAGACCGGGGATTTGGGGCATTCGCCCTTTCCCGATCATTTTCATCATGCGCTGCATTTCGCGGAACTGCTTGAGCAGCGCGTTGATATCTTGCACACTGGTACCGCTGCCGGCGGCCACCCGTCGTTTGCGGCTGGCGTTGAGCAGCTTCGGGTTGCGTCGTTCGGCGGGTGTCATCGAGTAGATGATCGCCTCGACTTTCTTAAGCTGCTGCTGGGCTTCTTCGTCGTCGAAGTCCATCTGCTGCTTGAGCCGGCCCATGCCGGGCAGCATGTCGAGTATTTTGCCGATGGACCCCATGCTTTTGATGCGCTGCAACTGGCTGAGGAAGTCCTCCAGCGTGAACTGGTTCTTCAGCATTTTGCGCTGGAGTTCTTCGGCCTCGCGTTCGTCGAAGGCCTGCTCGGCCCTTTCGATCAGGGTCAGCATGTCGCCCATGCCCAGAATCCGCGAGGCCAGCCGGTCCGGGTGGAACAACTCGAAGGCGTCGAGCTTTTCGCCCACGCCCATGTACTTGATCGGCACGCCGGTCACTTCGCGCATCGAGATCGCGGCCCCGCCACGTGCGTCGCCGTCGACCTTGGTCAGGATCAGCCCGGTGAGGCCGACCCACTGGTCGAAGCCTTCGGCAATGCGCACCGCTTCCTGCCCGGTCATCGCGTCGGCCACCAGCAGCACTTCGGCGGGCTGGGTCCGGTCGCGGATCGCTTCGAGTTCGCCCATCATCGTGTCATCGATTTGCAGCCGGCCCGCCGTATCGACCAGGACGACGGTCGCCCCGGCCTGCCGGGCGGCATCCAGCCCCCGTTCGGCGATATCCGCCGGGTTGGGGTCGATGCCTTCTTCGTGATAGGGCATGTCGAGCTGTTTGGCCAGCGTGACGAGCTGGTCGACGGCTGCCGGGCGATACGTATCGCACGCCACCATCCAGGGCTGATGCCCTTCGCGGCGCAGCATGAGCGCCAGCTTGGCGGCGGTCGTCGTCTTACCGGAACCTTGCAGCCCGACCATCATGATCACGCGCGGCTTGGTGCCGCTGAGGTCCAGGCGGCCCGGCTGCCCCAGCGTTTCGATCAACTCCTCGTGCACGATCTTGATCACTTGCTGGGACGGCTTGAGGCTTTTCTGCACCTCGGCCCCAATCGCGCGTTCTTTGATGCGCCGGATGAGGTCTTTGGCAACCTTAAGATTGACGTCCGCTTCGAGCAGCGCCATGCGTACTTCGCGCAGCGCGATGCTGACGTCGTCTTCGGTAAGTTTGCCTTTGCGGCCCAGTTGTTCAAAGACGCCCTGAAGGCGATCACTCAGGCTTTCAAACATAAAACGCTCCTGACAGGCGAAAAGAAATTGTAAAGGATAGCATCGTGCCCGTCAAGCCTGGGTGTGTGGCTTACGCGAGCAGCGGGCGACGTTACGGCAGCCAGGCCGGCCAATCGCCGGACGCGGAGAGCTTCTGCAACTCCTGCGTCTCGACCTCCAGCAGCCAGATGCCCGGCACGCCCACCGACCCGGCCAGCGGGTAGCGCTGGAACAGCAGGTACGCGCCGTCCGGCGACCAGACCGGCGCGCCGTGAATCACGCCGGTGTCGTCGGTCAGCGGGTGGGCCTCGCTGCCGTCGGGCCGCATCCGCCAGATGTTGTCGCCCAGCCCGGCATCGGGGCGCGTGTGGTCGCGCCGCACGCAGGCAATCCACTCGCCATCCGGCGACCACGCGGGCCAGTTGTCGCCATAGGCCGCATCCCCGGTGATGTCGACCTGCTGGCCGGTCGCCAGGTCGAAGCGTGTCAAGTGGACCAGCAGCGACCCGTCCGCGCTGCCGTCCCAGATATCGGTCACGACCAGCGCCTCGGAATCCGGTCCCCAGGTGACGGCGGCCCCGGTTTCGCTGGACACGGCATGGGTGCGTCCGTCGTCCAGGTTGTAGAGCTGCACCTGTTTGTTCCCGGCGGCGTTATAGCTCAGCCACTGCCCATCCGGGGACCAGACCGGGTTGCCGCCCGGCAGCCGGTCGTCGCGAAAGACGGGCTGCGCCGCGCCGCTGGTCATGTCCAGCCACCATAGCGTAAAGTCGCCCGGTGGCGTGTCTGGCTGGCCCATCTCCAGGCGTTGGAACACCAGCCGCGTGCCGTCCGGCGAGAGCGCGGCCCGGTTGCAGATCGCGGTGTCGCACGCCAGCAGTTGGGTGCGGTCGGTGCTGTCGGTGTTCACCTGCCACAGTTCAGTGCCCCCGTACTGGCGCGCGGCGGTGTAGACGATGCGCGTGCCGTCGTCGGAGAGCGTGTAATCCTGCACGCCGTAGGGTTCGTCCGTGATCGGGATCGGCTCCGCCCCGGCCAGCGGCAGTACGTAAAGCTGGTAAATGCCCTGCGCGTCGGTGTCGGCGTACAGGATGCTGGCCCGGTCGATGCTGAAGGTGTCCGGCTGCGCGCGCGTGTACTGCACTTTGAGGTCTTCGAGTTCGTCCTGGTTGGCCAGCGCGGAGAGATCGGCAATCGGCGAGGCGGATTCGTCGTCCGCGCCCAGCAGGTCGCTGTCGCGCAGCGCGTTCACCATCAGCGCCGCCCCCAGCCCGACGACGATCACTGCGCTGATCATCGGCATGGCGGGCATCACCCGGTCGAACAGGTCGCGCCCGGCCAGCAAGCGCTGGCTGCGGACCATCGCCATCCCAATCGCCATCAACACCAGCGCCAGCCCCAGGCTGAAGGCGACGATCAGCGACAGGCCGAAGACGATGCGGTTGATCGCCACCGCGACCAGCAGGATCGCGATGGCATCGGGGCACGGCACCATCCCGCCGCTGATCCCCAGCGTGACCAGCGACCGCCAGCGGATGGTGTTCAGCGCCAGCCGGTCGGGCAGCACGTCGTTGTACACGTTGGCGTTGATCGGCTGGTTGATGTAGATCGTCTGGCGCTGCCCGCTGGCCGGGGCGGGCGCGGGGGACGGCGGCGCAGGCGGCAACGGGGCCTGCTGGCGCTGGCGGGCCTTACGTACTGATTGAAAGCCCCCAAACCGGCGGCTCAGCAGGCCGATGCCCATCGCGATCACCAGCAGGCCGGACGCCAGCTCCAGGTACGGAAACAGCGTGGTCGGCATCAGATAGCGCGAGGCGACCAGCGTCAGCAGGCCGATGGTCAGCACCGACCCGGTGTGCGTCAGCGTCACGATGCTGCCGAGCACGACCGCATGGCGCATCGTGCCGCGCGACCCGACCAGATAGGCTCCCACCAGCGTTTTGCCGTGCCCCGGCGTCAGCGCGTGGATCGCGCCCAGCCCCAGCGCAATCACCAGCGCGCTCATGTAGAACGGCAGGGTCAGGTCGCCTTCGCGCACCAGGTCGATCAACTGGCCGGACGCGCCGCGATCCTGTTCCGGCGGCGCAGCGGGGATGGATGCCTCGCTGGCCGCCAGCGCGGGCGTGCCGCTGTCCCAGTAGGCGCGCAGGTCACCGGCGGCAGGGGTATCCGGCAGCGCGAAATCGAAGATCAGCGCGCCGCTTTGCTGCTGCGGCGTGTGGAAGGTGACGCCGTCGTCGCCATGCACGTAAAACCAGTTGACGCTGTTGTTCTCCTGGTAGCGGTTGTAAATGATCAGATTGGGATTATCGCCCACGCCGGCGGGCCAGTCCGCCGCCAGGTGAAGCTGGATCATCTGGTCGCCGGATTCGAAATCGATCAGCGCGTCCGGCCAGTCGACGCTTTCCAGCCGCCATGTCAGGCGCAGCGAATCACCCAGCACGGCGAAATAGTCCTCGATCAGCGGCTCGCCCCAGGCCCGGGCCTCGTCCGTGCTGACCGCGCCGTTCCCGTCGGCGTCGGCCTGCTCCCAGATGTAATACGCCAGCAGCGAACCGGGCGAAATGCCCCATTTGGCCTGGACGCCGTCGGGATGCAGGCGAATGGTGTGCACGTGGAAGTACATATCGGCGGGGTGGGCCTGCGCGGGGGCCGCCGGGAGTGCCAGCATCACAACCGTTAAAATGACGCCAATAAATCTCATGCCCATCTCCCTTAATCAGCACTCAGATGTTACCTGCTCGCTGGTTCAATGACAACCGTCAGTGGAGGAGATGCGGCCAAAGGATTACAATGGGTGGTGGAGGTTAGCATAGCATGGATTCGTGTCAGGCCATTATTGACCAACTGCACCAGCGCGGTGAGCGTGTCACCATCCAGCGCCGCCTGGTGATCGAAGCACTAAGCGAGAAGCACAAGCATCTGACGGTACAGGATATCCAGCAGTTCACCAGCCTCAACGAGCCGACTGTGTACCGCATCGTGCAGTGGCTCAAGGACCTGGGGCTGGTGTCGCAAACCGACCTGGGCCGGTCCGGGATCGTGTACGAACTGATCGGCGATCACCGCCACCATCACATGGTGTGCCTGCATTGCGGCCAGATCGAAGAATTCGACGACGCCGCCATCGAACCGCTGCGGGCCTACCTGCGCGACCACCACGCCTTCGAGCCGCGCATCGACCACATGGCGATCTTCGGCGTGTGCCAGCGCTGCCGCGCCGCGTCTGAAGCAACAGAGGAGTAGTAACTATCGTGACGTATGACGTGTGGGACAAAACAGAATACCGCGCGCAAATCTGCCGCGTCGGCAAGCGACTGTACGATTTATTCCTGATCGCGGGCAACGACGGCAACATTTCGGTCCGGCTGAGCGATGACGAAATCCTGATCACGCCCAGCGGAGTCAGCAAGGGGTTGATGCAGCCCGACGAGATGATCACCATCCGCCCGGACGGCGCGGTGCTCAGCGCGCCGCCGGACAAGCGCCCCTCGTCGGAGCACCGGATGCACCTGACCATCTACCACCACCGCCCCGATGTGCGCGCAGTGGTCCACGCCCACCCGCCGACGGCGACCGGCTTTGCGGTGGCGGGGGTCGCGCTGGACCAGCCGTACCTGCCGGAAGTCGTGGTGCGCATCGGCCCGACGCCGCTGGTGCCCTACACCATCCCCGGCGGGGACGAAATGCCGGAGTCGCTGGTCCCGTACCTGGAGGGGCACAACGCGCTGCTGATGGGCAATCACGGCGTGGTCGCCTACAGCCATTCGCTGCAAGAGGCGCTCTTCAACATGGAGACGGTCGAACTCAACGCGCGCATCTTCCTGACCGCGCGCCAACTGGGGAACATCAACTTCCTGGACGAGGCGCAGATCGCCGCGCTCAAGGCCCGCTACCTGGGCTAGACATCCAGCAGCACCGGCACGCCCAACCGGAACCCGGCATACAGCGCCTCGAAAAAGGCTTTCAACTCGCTGATCGAGGCGTCATCGTGTGGACTCGGCTGGTGCAAAAACGGTGCGTGTTCGTCGATCCAGTCGCGCGAGGGCGGCACGGCAAGCTGTAGCATGGTGTCCGCATCCAGATCGCGCGCAATCCCGCCGAACAGTTGCAGCAGCAGCGCGGCATGGGCCGGGCGGACTGGGGCCGACAGAAACAGGATTTCGAACACCTGATCGCTGGTGACGTGGACCCCGCTTACATCGCGCTCCAGCCGGGTGTCGCTCGCGACGAACATCCCGGCCTGGCTGCGCAGCCGTGCCCCGGTCGCACCGCTGTAGCCCTGCTCGCGCAGTATCTTCTGCAGCAGCACAAACACCAGCGGGTGCTCATTGTCGGGCAGTTGGTCCAGCAGCCAGCGCTCGGCCTGCGCCGAGATGGGGTAGTTGATCGACCCCACGCAGCCAAACGGCACACCCAGCAGGTTGGCCGGGCAGCCGGTGCAGTGCGGCTCCCAGGGTTCGAGTTCGGCGGCCATGTCGAGCAAATCCTGCACGACGATCACTTCGGTTTCCTCGCTGCCGTCGGCGGCGCGGCGCACCATCTCGAAGCCCATCTCCGCCGGGGCGCGTGCGTCGCCCTCGTCGCGGTAAAGTTGGATGATCGCCTCGGCCCGTTCGCGCGCCTTCAGGCGGCTGACCAGCCCCTCCCGGGTGAGGCCGCGCTTCGGCGCGCAGTCGTAATCAATGATGTAGTCAATACCCACCGGCTCTGTCTCCTAACGCTGAAACAACACCGCCCCACGGTGGCGCGGGGCGGTGCGGTTGGTGTCCAAATGTCTTGCTGGCTAGCGGATCGGCAGGTCCGATACAGTGCCCTCGATCAGCGTGACATAGGCCGCGTTGACCCAGCCCGGCTGCCCCTCGAAGGTGATGAAGTACCACGCGCCGTTGCGGTTGCGCCCTTCGATCAGGAAGGTGCCGTCCCGCGGAACGCTGCCGATCTGTTCGGCGGTGAAGATGCTCGGCCCGTTGCGCAGCTTGAGATTCGAGGCGGCCTGCCCGCGTACGGTAGCCAGCGGTTCGCCCTGGTCGTCTTCGGGCACAAACACCGTGCCATACGCCGGGGTATCCACGACTTCGCTGCTGATCAGCAGATCGTTGCGCGTGCCGTCCAGCAGGCGCACATACGGCGACGATACCCAGCCGCGAATGTCCTGGTAGCTGATCAGGAACCACGCACCGTTGCGGTTTTGGGCCTCGACGGTGAAGGTCACGCCCTGCGGGATGCTGCCGATCACTTTGGCATTGTACAGGCTGGGGCCATCGCGCAGGTTGAGCGTGTCGTTGGACGCGCCGGTCAGCAGCACACGTCCGAACTCGCCGGGTTCGGGCAGCGAGGCCGGCGGGGCAACCGGTACATCCAGCACCGGTACGTCCTGCATGAACTTATCCTTCTTGCTCCACAGCCAGACCCACTCGTTGCTCACCCAGGCTTCGGTGCCGTCGTCCAGCCGAATCTTGACCCAGCCGAAATCGCCCGTGATGCCCAGCACGACGTAGTTATCCGGGTAGAACACCTGGGTGATGACCGGATTGCCCAGCCCCGGCCCCACGCGCACATTGACGTTTTCCGCTGTGACGGCGGCGTAAACCAATTTGGGTTCCGGTGTGGGCGGCGGCGGAGCACCGGCGGCGTCGGCGGCAGCCTGCCCGACCGGCCACCAGCGCACCTGGATGCCCGCCAGCCCGGCCGCTTCGTAGTATTCGACCTTCAACTGGTGGTCGCCGGCGGTCAACTGTTGAATTTCGTTTTCATAGTTCGTATAGCCCCGGTCAGACTGCCATTCGTCGATGAGCAGCGTGCTGTCGATCCACACGCGCACCCCGTCATCTGCGCCGGCCTTGAACAGCCAGGTGCCGGTGCTGGGGAAGTTGACGGTGGTTGTCCAGCGCGCGCTGAAGTTGTCGGCGGGGATCGCCGCATCGGGCGAGCCGTCGGCCCAGTTGAAGTTGATGTCGCCATCGGTGCGCGTCACCTGTGGGCTGCCGGCCAGCGTGGCATTGTCGAAGTACTCGGCGGCCCAGGTCGCCGGGCCATACACCTGCCCGGCGGGGGGCGGACTGCTGCCGCTGCCACTGCCGCTGTCGCCGGGCGAGTCCCCGGCGTACCACGACACTTTCACCGCTGCGTCGCCGGTAGCTTCATAATATTCGACCTTCAGATCGTGGTCGCCGGCGGTCAATTGGTCGATGCTGTTTTTATAGGTGGCGTAGCCACCGGGCGAACCGTGCCACTCATTGATGATAATGGTATTGTCGATCCATACCCGGATGCCGTCATCCACCCCCGCCTCGAACGTCCACTTGCCGGACGTGGGGAAGTTGACGGTTTTGGTCCACCGCACACTGAAATTATCGACGGGGACGGTGCCCGGGAACGGCGAGCCGGTGCCCCAGTCGAAGTTGATTTCGCCATCCGTTCGGGAAGCGACGGCGCCCCCGGTTAAGTCGCCGGTGGCGAAGTATTCCCCGAGCCAGTTCGTGCCGGGGTTTGCCTGGGCAACGCGCACCGGGGCGGCGGGGACTGCTACCAACGCCGACCCCAGCGTCATCACCACTACCAGGCCACACACGATTATTTTTCGCATAGCGCTTTTCCTGACATCTATCCAACACCAGAATACAGAAATACAGAAATAATAAGAGCGTCCGGATTATAGAAAAGGGCGTGGGTTCCTGCAAACTCTGCTTACCTAACGCCAGCCTGACGCTGGCGGGTGGCCGCCACTTCCAGCGTATGCAGCGCCTTGTGCGCCGCCCGCGCCCAGGTGAACTGCTGCGCCTGCGTGTAGCCCTGGGCGACCAGTTCCGCGCGCAGGTCGTCATCCCCCACCACGCGGGCGATGGCGTCGGCGATGGCGTCCACGTCGCGCGCGTTGACCAGCAGCGCCGCATCACCGGCCACCTCCGGCAGCGAGGACGTGTTGCTGGTGATCACAGGCGTGCCGCAGCGCATCGCCTCCAGCACCGGAAAGCCGAAGCCTTCGTGCAGCGTCGGGAAGACCAGCGCCAGCGCCCCGCTGTACAGTGCGGCGATATCCTCGTCGGCGACGTAGCCCGGCAGGATCACACCGTCCACGCCTGCCGTCCAGTTGGGATCGTAGAGCCAACCCTCCGGCCCGGCCATGACCAGCGCCACGGCGGTGCGGTCCTGGCGAGCACGCCAGCGCGCGTAGCCCTGCACGATGCGCGCGATGTTCTTGCGCGGCTGCAGCGTCCCGATGAAGAACAGGTAGCGTTCCGGCAGCCCGTAGCGCGCCCGCACAGCGGCCAGTTGTTCCGGGTCCTCGACGCGCGCCAGCGACTCGTTCACGCCCGGATAGACCAGGTCCATCTGGTTTTCAGAGACGCGATAATGCGCGGCCAGGTCTTTGGCGGTGGCCAACGAATCGACGAGCACGCGCGTGGCGCGGCGCACGCTGTGCCGTGTCGACCATTCCAGATAGCGCCGGGACCGGTCCGTGTGCGCGCTGGGAAAGTAAATGTAGCCCAGATCGTGCACCGTTACCACTGCCGGGCCGGGAAACCACACCGGCAGCACATGCGCCGGGACGAACGTCACGTCCGGGCGGTCCTGCCACAGCGCCGCCGCAAACCGGAGGTGCGTCCACATCCGCGGCCAGGCGATCACTCGCTGCGTCACGCGGGGATGGTCCGGGAACAGGTCCGGCGCGGGACGGTCGCGGAAATACAACGTGAGATGATGGGGACTGTCTGCCGCCAGCATCGCCCGGATCAACTGCAACGCATAATTTTCTGTGCCGGTGCGCTGGGCAGTTGTGGTCCGGCTGGCGTCAATAGCGATTGTAAGCGGTTGCATAATCCTCTATCCTGTACGACGGCGAAAAACGAGTGGTAATAGTCCGACGCCCACCACCGACAGCAGCAGCGGCCAGTAGCTGGCAGCGTCGTCCAGCAGTTGCTCGTCAAGCTGCCCGTTGGTGTACACAAACGCGACCGCCGCCGCGACCCACACGGCGACGCTGGCCAACACCAGGCGCGCATCGCGTCCGCGTTCCAGCAGAAACGTCGCCAAAAAGCCCAGTCCCAGCGCAACCAACGCCAGCGGCCACCACTCGGCAGCCTGCGGCTCGCGCTCGATGCCCAGCACCAGCAGCGCCACCAGCCCGGCGGATATCCACACCAGCAGGCCGAAGAACAGCAGGCCGCGCTCGGTCCGCCCGAACACAAAGGCGTGAAAGATGGCGGTGAAAGCCACGGCCAATACTGCCGCCACCACCAGCGCGGCGTCGGAAAAATCGGGCAGCCCCTCGACCGCCCGCTGGCGCATGATCAGGTACAGCCCCAGCGCCACCAGGAACAACGCCAGCGGCAGCATCCCAAACTGGGCGCGCATCCGCCGCCGGAAGATTTCGGCGCGGCGCGGCTGGCGTAGCCGTTCCGGTTCGCCAAACGCCGCCGGGACCGCTTCTTCCCCGGTGCCGAGGACGTCCTCAGCGGCGACGGCGGCGGTGGCTGCGGCGGCGCTGAGCATGTCGTCGTCTTCGGCGTCCGGCTCAGCCGTGACCCAGTCCTGGTCGGCGAGTTCGGCGTCGGGATCGTACCCTTCCGCGTCCTCCGCGATCGCCGCCGGGCTGGCGTCCTCCAGCGTGGCGGCGTCGAAGTCATCGTCGAAGGCGTCGCGGTCGTCGCCGGGGGACGATTCCGCTGCCGGTTCCGCGCTGTCCGGCTCCCGGGCTTCCGCTGCTGGACCGGGATCAGCCGGTTCGGGCGCGGCGGCGGCTACCTCGTCGTCGACGTCCGCGTCGGCGGCAGTGTCCTCGTCCACATCCGGGTACGACTCCAACGCTTCCAACGCTTCTTCGAATTTCTCATCCATATCGCCCATGTCGTCCCGATCTGCGAACGGGTCGTCGGGCAGGTGATTTCGATCTTCATTCATCAGCATAACCCTCCGCACGTTAATTGTAGTCACGTGTGGGCCATTGGCAAGCATTGGCCCAAAATTGGCGGTCAACGGTACAATCCGGATGATGACGAAGCTTCTTTAACGACGGAAATGAGCGCCCAATGCGGACCGATGAACGACTCCACATCCTCGGCGTACCGGTCGACGCCGCGACGTTCGACAGCCTATTGGCGGCTATTGCCGGCTGGATCGAAGCCGGGGATGGCCCCTACCAGATTTGCACTGTCAGCCCGGAATTTGTCATGATCGCACAGGATGACCCGGCCTTCATGCGTGTGCTGCACCAGGCCGACCTGTGTGTGCCGGATGGCGTGGGGCTGCTGTTTGCGGCGCGCTACCTGGGCCACCCGCTGCCGGAGCGCGTCACTGGCTCGGACGGCGTGCCAGTGATCGCAGCGCAGGCGGCGCAGCGCGGCTGGTCGCTGTTCCTGCTGGGGGCGGCCCCCGGCGTCGCGGAACAGGCCGCCGCGCGGCTGGTGGCCGACAACCCCGGCCTGTACATCGCCGGGACCTACGCGGGCAGCCCACACCCGGACGACGAGGACGCGATCATCGACCGGGTGAACGCCAGCGGCGCGGATATCCTGTTCGTGGCGTATGGCGCGCCGCGCCAGGACAAATGGATCGCGCGCAACCGGGACCGGCTGCGCGTGCCGGTGGCGATGGGCGTCGGCGGTACGTTCGATTTTCTGGCAGGGACGGTGCCGCGCGCGCCGCGCTGGATGCGCAAACTGGCATTGGAATGGCTCTACCGGCTCTATAAGCAGCCCTGGCGCTGGCGCAGGATGCTGCGGCTGCCGCGTTTTGTGTGGGCGGTAATGGTATCGAAAAAGGGGAAAACAGCGTGACAACTTACGTCGATGTATCCGCCGCGATCAACAGCCGGGCGGGCCTGGGGCGCTATACGCGCTCGCTGACCCAGGCGCTGCTCCAGGAGGCCGAGCCGCCGCTGGCCTTGTTCTACAACCGCACCCGGCAGGCCCAACAGTTCGACGAGTGGGCCGGGGTGCCGCAGCGCTCGATCCGGATGGGCTACAAGCCCTGGCGGATGATGGTTTTCCTGGGCCAATTGTCGCGTATGTCGTTCCGGCGCTTGGTGCCGGACGCCAGCTTGTTCCACGCCACCGAGCACCTGCTGCTGCCGCTGCGCAGTGTGCCGACCGTGATGACGGTGCACGACCTGATCTTTCACCTGTTCCCAGAGCACCACAAGCGGCTCAATTACTGGTTCCTGAAGGCCGCCATGCCGCTGTTTGTGCGTCGCGCCGACGCGATCATCACCGTGTCGCAGGCCACCAAAAACGACCTGATGCGCCATTACCACACCCCGGACAACAAGATCACGGTGGTGCACGAGGCCGCCGCGCCGCATTTCCGCGTCGTGCCGGAGTCCGAGATCGACCGGGTGCGCCAGCAGTACCACCTGCCGGAGCGCTTCATCCTGTCGGTCGGCACCATCGAGCCGCGCAAGAACCTGTCGCGGCTGGCGGAGTGCGTGGCCCGGCTGCGACGCCACGATCGGGGGCTGTACTGGGTGGTGGTCGGCGCGAAGGGCTGGCTCTACGACGAGTTTTTCGCGCGCGTCGAGGAACTCGGCCTCAACGATGCGGTGCTGTTCCCCGGCTATGTGCCGGATGATGACCTGCCGGCGGTCTTTAATGCGGCGATGGTGTACGTCATGGCGTCGATGTATGAGGGCGCGGGCCTGCCGGTGCTGGAGGCGATGGCCTGCGGCGCGCCCGTCGTCAGCAGCCGCGAATCGAGTATGCCGGAGCTGGGCGCGGATGTGCCGCACTACTTCAACCCGCACGACGTGGATCACATGACCGGCGTGCTGCGCCTGGTGCTGGACGATCCCGACTTGCGCGCCGAGATGGCCGCCGCCGGTCCGAAACGCGCAGCGCATTTCTCCTGGCAGCGGGCGGCCCGCGAAACGCTCGACGTGTACCGGCGCGCGCATGATCGCTGAGAATTTGGGATAGGGGAGCTTATGAAGGTACGCGACGTAATGACGCTTGAGCTGGTGACCATCGGGCCACAGGATACGCTCAAAACTGCCCAGGAACGAATGCAAGCGGCTAACTGCCGCCAGCTGCCGGTTGTGGACGAGGACGGCACGCTGTGCGGCATCATCACCGACCGCGACCTGCGGCTGGCAGTGAACTCACCGTTGGTGATGCGCGAACGCTGGCAGGACGAGATGCTGCTGGCGCACACCCAGGTCGATGCGTGCATGACGCCGGACCCGATCACGGCTGCGCCCGATCTGCTGCTGGAGGAGGCTGTGCAGCTGCTGCTGAAGCACAAGATCAGCGGGCTGCCGGTCGTCGATGGGCGGCGGCTGGTCGGCATCCTGACGGTGACCGACCTGCTGCGGGTGCTGCGTGACACCCTGCGCGAGGCGAACTAGACCCAGCTTGCCTCGTCCAGCACCGGCAGCGTAAACGCGAAGACTGCCCCGCCGCCGGGGTTATCCTCGACCCAGATCTCGCCCTCGTGTGCCTCGACTGCAAGCTTGCAGAACGTCAGCCCCAGCCCGGTGCCCCGGCGACGGCCCCGCTGTTCGTCGAGCTGCGCGAAGCGGTCGAACAGGCGCTCCTTGTGCTCGTCCGGCACCCCTGGGCCACTATCCCGCACGTCCACCCGCACGTATTCATCCGACCCGCCAGCCTGTTTGGGCATATAGGCCCGGATGCTGACACTGCCCCCGGCGGGCGTAAACTTGATCGCGTTGTCCACCAGGTTGAGCAGCACACGCTCGATCTTTTCGCTGTCGATGTTGAGGATCGCCAGGTCGTCGGGTATATCCACGCCCAGGCTGACCTCCAACTCCTGCGCCAGCGGGGCGAACTCGTCGGCCACCGCCCGGCACAGCGGGGCCAGTTGGGCCGGTTCGCGCTCCAGCGTCATCATGCCGCTTTCCAGTTTGGAGATATCCAGCAGCGAATCGACCAGGTTCAGCAGCTTGCGTACCGCGCGGGCTGCCGCTTCGGTGGTTTGCTTGACGGCACGCCCGATCGGATCATCCGGCGGCGCGATCTCGTTGAGCAGCTTGAGGCTGGTGGTGATCGCCGTCAACGGGCCGCGCAGGTCGTGCACGATCATGTTGCTCAGGTCTTCGCGGGCCTGTTCGAGTTCGCGTTCTTCGGTCACGTCGGAAAACACCATCAACAGCCCGATCACGCGCCCGGTCTCGTCCCGGACCGGGGCGTTGGTGCGGTCGACGAAGCGTGTTTTTTGCGGCGTCTGGATGGCGAAGGTCAGGCGTCCGTCCCCCCGCGACGTGGTTTCCCACCGCCGGTTGTCCAGGTTATGCACCAGCGCCAGCAGCGCATCTGGCTGGAAGCCCAGCCGTTCGGCCAGTTCCAGGTCTGGATCGTTGAGCAGGTCGACCACCGGCACGTCAAGCACCGCCTGCGGCGACAGCCCCAGCAGCCACTCCACGCGCGGGTTGGCCAGCGTGATCGACCCGCCGGCCTCGATCAGGATGACCGCTTCCTTCATGCTGTCCAGGATGATCTGGAGCCGGTCGCGCGCGATTTCGATGCGGCGGAACAGGCGCGCATTGTCGATGGCGATGCGGGCCTGGTTGGCGAGTTGGGTCACGAAGGTTTGATCGTCCGGGGTGTAATCGTCGGGACGGTCGCTGCCCAGCGAGATCACGCCCAGCACTTCGGTGTTGCGCATCACCGGCACGTTGAGTTGGGACCGCACGCGCTCATCCTGCCGCACAATCCCGGACTCTTGCACCAGGTCCGCGATCAGCGTCGGCTCGCCCGCGCTGAACGTTTTGGCGACGTAGCCGCCCAGCGGGTTGGTGCGATCGAAAGCGTCGGGCGGAAAGCCCCGGTAGGCCACCAGCGACGGAATCTGGTTGCTGTCTTCCGTGCGCAGCAGCAGCAGCCCGGTCGCCGACTGTGTGGCTTCCAGCGCGCGGTCCAGCACCAACTGGAACAGCCCCTGCATGTTGAGCGTCGAGGTCAGTTCGCGGCTGATCTCGGCCAGCGCCGACAACTGCTCCACGCGCCGATCCAGCGCCTCGTCGGTCTGGGTGTACAGCCGGGCATTGCTGATCGCCAGCGCCGCCTGGTTGGTGAAGGTGCGCAGCAGTTCGATCTCGTCGGTGCTGAAGCGGCGCGACTCGTGGTAATAAAAGACCAGGATGCCCAGCAGATCGTCGCCCTTGCGCAGCAAGAACTCGATCCAGGCGTGCTTCTGCTCGCGGTTCATCAGGGGGCGGATGTTGTGCGTCCGCTGGTCGATGCTCATGTCGGTGACGATCACCGGCTGGCGGCGGCGCTGCAAGTCGTCGATGTCCATCAGCAGCGGTGCGGGCGCATTGTCGACGAAGTGCTCGCTCAGGCCATTGTGCCGGGCCAGCGTCAGCGGGTGATGCGTGCCGTCCCACCACATGTACAGCGCGATGGCATTGCAGCTTGCCACCGCCACCGCCGAGGATCCGGTCAGGTCGAGGATCTGCTCGACGTCCAGCGTGCCGCTTAAGATGACCGAGATGTTGTTCAGCGTTGCCAACTGCACCGCCCGGTCGCGGGCCTGGTCATAAAGCTGCGTGTTGTCGGTGGCGATCCCGGTCTGTCCGGCGATGTTGGCCAGCACGTGCAGGTCTTTTGGGGTGAGGCTCTGGCCGGACCGGTCCGAGTAGACCGCCATGCAGCCCAGCACGCGCTCCGGGGCGACCAGCGGCACGCCCAGCCACGAGTACACGCTGCGGTCCGGCGGGGTCCGGCCCATCTCCTGGGCGCGGCGCGTCACCCGATCGGGCAGCAGCAGCGGCGCGCGCTGGGTGATGACCCACTCCAGCAGGCCGTTACCCGCCTCGTGGGGTTCGCGCGGGACATGCTGGTGCTGCTGGATGTTGAGCGGGTAGTAGAGCACGCTGCGATTCTCGTCGAAAAGCGCGACCGTGAAGTTGTCGACGTTGATCAGGTTCGACACCTGCTCGTAGACCACGTCCAGCAGCGCGTTAAAATCCAGGTTGGAGCGCATGGCCTGGCTGATGGCCGAAAGCGCCGACAGTTCGAGCACCTGCTCGCGCGAGCGTGCTTCGGCCTGGGTGATGCGATGCACGCCGGTCACGATGATCAGCAGGCCGCCGATCAGGATCGCGAACGCCAGCGACGACAGCTCGTGGTACGCCACCGCGCCGACCACCGCGAACGGCAGCGGCAGCAGGATCACGCCGACCAGCCCCTGCCAGTACTGCGCCACCATGCGCGGCGTGCGCCGCCGCGAGAGGTGCGCTTCCAGCAGCAGTATGCTGAGGTAGATCGCCAGATAGATCGAGAAGAAGGCCGACAGCGGCAAAATATCCGCGCTGTGCAACTGGTCCAGCGGCAGCCGCCCGTCGAACTGCTGGTAGGCCCACCCCGCGATGAAGACCCCGATCGTCAACTGGACGATGCTGATCGTCACGTTGCGCAGCACCTGCCCATACGCGGGCCAGGGTTGGCCCGGCAGCGTGCGCGCCAGCCAGCCCAGGTTGCCCCCCAAGGCCCCGACCGCCACACACCACACCGCCGCCGGGGCGGCCTGTCCCTCGCCAATCGTCAGGTATGCCATCATCGCCGCCGTCGTCGCCGGCGAGACCACCACCTCATCCAGCAGCGTGCTCAGGTTGAGCATCACCCCCACCAGCACCGCGAACAACAGCCAGACCGTGATATCGACCGTACTGAAATCTGGGAAGCTGGCCAGCATGATGATCCCCGTCACCAGCCCCAGTATCCAGGTGAAAATCAAAATACGTGAACGTTGCACCCGTCATACTCCGTTCAGTGCATGATCGCTGCCCACATCTACACTGTATCACGAGAATCCTGGCATGGGAACTGCTGGCAGGTGGAAAAGATCAGATCTCGGAGAGGTCGCTCGTGGCCACCGGCAGCGTGAAACAGAAAGCTGCGCCGCCTTCCGGGCCTTCCTCGATCCAGATCTGCCCACCGTGCGCCTCGACGACCAGTTTGCAGAAGGTCAGCCCCAGCCCGGTGCCTTTATGCCCGCGCAGCGCTTGCTGCTCAAGCTGGGTGAACTTCTCGAAGATGCGCGTGCGTGCCTCCGGCGGGATGCCCGGCCCGGTATCGACCACACACACCATCACCATGTCCTCTGCCGGGCGCGGCGCGGCTTCGACGCGAATCGCGCCGCCGACGGGCGTGTGTCGCAGCGCGTTATCCAGCAAATTGACCAGCACGCGCTGTATCTTGTCGTCGTCGATCCACACCGGCGGCAGATCGCCGGGGATCAGCGAGCGCAGCTCAATGTCGGCGTTGAGCGCCAGGCTCAGGGCCGAAACCATGGCCACGATGACCGAGTCGTTCAGAATCAATGGCTCGCAGTCCAGCGCCACCCGGTTCTGCTCCAGGCGGGCCACATCCAGCAGGGATTGCACCAGGTTTAACATCGAGTGCGTGCTGTTGAGGCTGATATCGATCACGTCGTCGAACAGGGCGAGGTCGGTTTCTTCTTCGGCCAGCAGGTCTTTGAACATCGTCAGGCTGCTGAGGATCGAGGTCAGCGGGCTGCGCAGGTCGTGGACGATCATGCTGCTGAGTTCGCGGCGCAGGTCGTCGAGCTGGCGTTCCTCGGTGATATCGCGCCACACCAGCAGCCAGCCGGCGGTCCGGCCTTCATCGTCCAGCACGGGCATGCCGGTTTCGTCGATGTAGTACACGTCGTCCCCGCGCCGCTGCGCGAACTGGCGATGTGTCGGTTGGTCCGGGTTGGCACGCACATCGGCCATGTACGCGCGCAGTTGGTCCAGCGTATAGCCGGTCAGGGCGTGCACCTGTTGGCGGCCCATGGCGTGTACCCAGCGCACGAAACTGTGGCCCAGGTACGCCTCCAGCGTATGCCCCAGCATCCGTTCGGCGGCAGCGTTGGCCCGCAGCAAGCGGCTCCGGCTGTCGAGCAGCATCATGCCTTCGTAGGTCGAGTCGAGCGTCGCTTGCAGGAGGTCGCGCCCGGCGCGGACCTCCTCGTACAGCCGCGTGTTGTCGACCGCGACCGCCGCCTGGTTGGCCAGCACATCCAGCGCCTGGAGTTCGATCTGTGTGTAGTAGTCGGTGTCGGTGACGACCAGGGCCAGCACACCCAGCAGGTGCTCGCCGCGCGCAATCGGGACGCACACCAGCGACTCGAAGCCGGGCTGTGGAATAAACGAACGGTAGGAAGGCAGGTCTTCGGCGGCGACCGCGTAGTACGGCTGCCGGGTGCGCGCCACACGGCGAACGATGGGCAGGTCGTTGGGGCGCGCTGCGCCACGCTGCGCCGCCAATTGCAGGGTGTCATCGGCATTCGAGCACCAATACAGCCGGATGTCTTCCGCGTGCGTGATTGTTTGGGCGTGTTCCACCACCGCCGCGCTGACCGCCGCCAGATCGAGCGCGGCCAGGAGTTTTAGCGACAGGGCACGCAGCGCCATCAGCGCCGCGATCTGGCGCTGCCCGTCGTTGAGCAGGCGCGCGTTTTCGATGGCAATCGCGGCGTGTTCGGCCAGCGTTTGCACAAACTGCACGTGCGACGCGTTGAAGGCGTTGACCCGGTAATCCTCGAAATTCAACACCCCGATTGGACGCCCCTCGCGCATGATGGGGACGCACAACTCCGAGCGCATCCCGTCCACCAGGCTGATGTAATCCGGGTCGGCCAGCGTGTCGGCGACGATCACCGAGCGATGCGTCCGCAGCACGCGCCCGATCACCCCCTGCGAGCTGATCTGGCCGGTAAAGGGGGCCGAAAACGGCGTCCCGTGTGAATCCTGGTGGGCCACCACCGCGAAGGTATCGTCTTCTGCGGCCAGCGCGCAACCGCCCAGCGCTACATCCATCGTGGACATCGCCGCCGCCAGCACGTCGTTGATGATCGACTTCATGTCCAGCGTGGCGGACATGTTGCGCGCCAAAACCTCGATAGCTGAGAGCTTGATCAGCCGGTCGTGCAGCGACGCATCGGCCTGGCTGTAGGTGCGCGCGTTTTGCAGGGCGTTCGCGGCCTGGTTGACCAGCCCCTCGATCAAACTCCGCTGGCGGGCAGGCAGCGCATCGCCGCGCAGCCCCCACAACACCGCCAGTCCGAGCGCCTTGTGCTGCACCAGCAGCGGGATCACCAGCAGCGGACGCGCGTCCAGGCTGAGCGTCAGCGCGTGGCCCTGTGTGATCGCGCGGCGCAGCCCTACCCGCTGCTCGCGGAGCAGCCGTCCGGCCCAGGTGGCGCTCATGGTGTCGTCCGGCACATGCGCCAGCAGGTCGAGGTCGCCTTGCTCGGTGCGCCACTCGTACAGCGAGACCGCCGCCGCTGGTGAGGCGTCGCGCAAATGCTGCACGATCATCCGCGCGACGGTTTGCAGGTTCAGCGAGGAGGTGAACAGCCGGGACGACTGCACCAGCGCGTGCAGGTTGGTCGAGGCGGCTTCCGTCTCCTGGAACAGGCGCGCGTTGCGAATGGCGACCGCCGTTTGCGCCGCTATCGTCGCCAGCAGGTCGACGTCTTCGCCCGAAAAGGCGTAGGGCCGCGTGTCGTGCTGCAGGGTGACAACGCCGATTACGTCGTCGTGGACCACCAGCGGCACGCCGACATAACAGGCCGGTACACTGTCCGGTGGGGCGATCCCCATCGCGGACAGGCGGCGTTCGACATCGTCCTGGAGCAGCAGCGGCTGGCGCGTGTTGATAATGTGTGCAGTGGCGCTGTAGCCCGACGTGTGTGGGGGGCAGTGCTGCGGCTGATCGTGGACCATCACAAAGGGGAACGAGATATCGTCCCGGCGGCTGTCATAAAAGGCGATGGTCAGCGTGGTGAAGTCGAACAAGGTCTGGACGTGGTCGTAGAGCGTTTCGAACAGGTCGTCCAGCGACAGGTTCGCGGTGATCGCGTGGCCGATGCGGTTGAGACTGGCCAGCGCGTGCAGCCGTCGCTCGAAAACCAGCCGTGTGCGCAGCGCAAACTGCAGCAGCCAGATGCCGCCGGTGATCCCGGCTATCACGAGCAAGAAGCTGCCCGGCTGCTCGACCCGGTCATGTGCGAGGGCGATCACGACCGCCAGCGGCAGCGGCACCACCCGCGCCAGCATGGTCTGCCCCATCTGGCGGGGGGTCACGCGGGCGAGTGTGCTGTCATGCACGAGCAGCACCCGCAGCAGAAACGTGATCTGCAGCGCCAGCACATACACGCCCATCAGCACGCCCAGCAGCAGGATATCGGTCGCCGTGAGTGCATCCCACGCGATGGAGCCGCCTAGCAGCCGGTACAGTCCATACGTCGCGCCCAACGCCGCCCCATAGTCCCCGGTACACACCAGGATCATCTGGGTCGGATAGGGCGCACCGGGGCGGGCGGTGCGCTGCCGGTGCACCCTGTGAAATGCTGCGACCAGCAGCGTGCCCACCAACACCGTGATCACGCTGGCTGCATAGCCGAGCGCCAGCACGGTCGCCAGGGGGATGATGGCTGTGAAACTTTGAATGGTGCGTACCGAAAGGTGACCGGTGAAAATGTTGGTGGCGCTGTGCGCCGCCGCCAGCACGAGGAGCACCCACCCATCCGCGAGCAGGTCTGCCGGACGCAGCAGCCAGGCCACCGCCAGCACCGCCACCGCCAGCACGAGGTCAAATGCACGGAGCAAAATGCCATATCCGGGCTGGCATGTTACCAGCCCGGCCAGCGAATCGACATTACGTGCTTGTTCCGACATGAACTCCACCGCAAGATACGCACACGGTTAAATTATCATATTATATCTTACATATGGTGGGATATCTACCTTACTTATCTACTAGATTGGCTAGTGGGGCGGAAGTGCTCCTGCTCCACTTGATCATGCAAACAGCCTGCGATCACGCTCACAGGCTGTTTCGTTATGCCAAAACCTATCACCGGGCTATCGCGCCCGGTCACCGTCGAATGCGGCAGGATGGCGCGTGACCATCCTGCGTCACGATCACTTCAGTGACATCACGAACCAATCGGCGGTCGTCTCGATCACGGACTCGGCCATCGTCTGGTCATCCGTCAAAACGCCGTAAATGTGATCGGCACCCTCAATCAGGTAGGCTGCTTTGAGTTCGCCCTGGGCATTGTCCATGAACCAGTCCACATACGCGCCGGAAAAATCTTCGGTCCCGGCGACGACCAAAAACGAATTGCCATAGTTGAGGAATTCGGCTTCCACGTCCAGGGCGTTGAGGCTCTCGAAAAAGCCCGCGCCGAGCGTCACTTCGCGCCAGCCCAGATCAATCGTCACCTCGCCTTCGCTGGCAGCGGTATCCATCTGTTCTGGGGTGAAGCTGTCCGACATTTCCTCAGCCAGGTTGCCGCCCCACGACCAGATCGCCATCGATTGGTACCAGTCGGGATTCTGCCCGGCGGAAACCAGCGACACCGCCCCGCCCAGGCTGAAGCCCAGCAGCCCGATCCGGTCCGGGTCGACAAAGGACTGTTCCAGCAAGAAGGCATAGGCGGTCGCTGCATCGTCAACCATGCCGGTCACGGTGCTGTTTGCCATGCCGCCTTCGCTCTCGCCCCAGCCCCGGAAATCGATGCGCAGCGAGGCGATACCGTGTTCGCCCAGCGCCGCCGCCAGTCGTTTGTACATGTCGCCGACTTCGTCCTTCTGGCTGGCGAAGCCATGCAGCATCAGGACGGTGGGGACAGGTCCGTCGACCTGCGGTTCGACCATGATCCCGGCGATGCCATTTTCCAGCGTGACGGCGTATTCTTCAAAGCCCGATTGCCCCTGGGCCGACGCCATGCCGCCCACGCCAGCCAGGATAACACTGCTGACCAACAGCAAAGGAACCAGGAATCGTAAAGCGGTTTTCATGATTAAATCTCCTTATTTTTGTGAAAAATCGATTATTGGGTAGCGCTGATTTTTCTGGACTCAAAGTCATTCACATTCCAGCCGAACTGTTAACCTCATTATAGCAAGAAACCAGCCGCGCGTTAAACATCAAAATACAGTTCGACCTCGTACGGGTGGGGCCGGTTGCGCACGGCGTAGTATTCTTCCTCCAGCTTGGACGCGATCCACTGCGTGATCAGTTCCCGGCTGAAGACATCCCCCGCCAGCAAGAAGTCGTGGTCGGCTTCCAGCGCGTGCAGGGCTTCGTCCAGCGAGCCGGGCAGGTTCTTGATGCTGGCGCGGCGGTCTTCCGCCCACGAGAACACATCCTCGTCGATGGGTCCGAACCCGGCTTCGGTCGGGTCGAGCTGGCGCTGGATGCCGTCGATCCCGGCCAGCAGTTGGGCGGCCAGGGCCAGGTACACGTTGCACGTCGCGTCGGGCGGGCGAAACTCCATGCGCGCGGCGTCTGGCTGGGTGGCGTACTTGGGGATGCGGATTGCGGCGCTGCGGTTCCCCAGCGAGAAAAAGGCGTTGACCGGCGCTTCGAAGCCGGGCACCAGGCGGCGGTAGGAGTTGGTGCTGGGGTTGGTCAGCGCCAGCAGGGCCGCGCCGTGGGTCAGCAGCCCGCCGATGTAGTAGCGTGCGGTCTGGCTGAGGTGGCCGTAGCCGTCGGGATCGTAAAACAGGTTGACGCCATCCGTGAATAGCTGCTGGTGGAAGTGCATCCCGCTACCCGCCTCGCCGAACAGCGGCTTGGGCATGAAGGTCGCCGTTTGCCCGTGCTGCACGGCGGTCATTTTGGTCACGTACTTCACGATCATGGTCGTATCACCCGCCGCCAGCAGGCTCATCATCGGCGTCTCGATCTCGGACTGGCCCGGCCCGCCGACCTCGTGGTGATGGTACTTGACCGGCACGCCCATCGTCTCCAGGTGCGAGACAATCTCCGAGCGCAGGTTATAGAGCTGGTCCTTCGGCGGGATGGCGTGATACCCGCCGTGCAGCGGGATGTAATGGCCGTGGCCGCCTTCGCTGCTGTTCCAGTCGGCTTCGTTGGAATCCAGGCGATAGCCAGACCGGTTGACGCCGTTTTCGTAGGCCACATCGTCGAATACGTAGAACTCGAACTCCGGCCCCCAGCGGCTTTCGCCGGCGATGCCGGTTTCGCGCAGATACGCTTCGGCGCGGATGGCGATGTTGCGCGGGTCGTTGGTGAAGATGGCGTGCGTGTCGGCTTCGAGCGTGGTGCAGATGAAGCTGAGCGTGGGCATATCCCAGAACGGATCGAGCCTGCCGGTGGCCAGTTCGGGCACCATGACCATGTCCCCGGCCTTGACGTTCTTCAGGCCGACCGACGAGCCGTCAAACCCGATCCCGGCTTCCATCAGCGCCGGGGTGAACTGGCTGGCGGGCACGGTGAGGTGGTGCCAGCGCCCCCACAGATCGCTGAACTTGAAGTCCAGCATCTGGATGCCGTTGGCGTCGATATACTGCCGGGCTTCGGTAAAATTGTTGAACATACCTGCTTCTGTCTCCTGAAAGAATTTTTTCCCAAAGGCTATCACTGCCAGAACGATGCCTGTTGCCTGAATGATACTATTGCCCGCCGGACTCGCCAACTCGCCCAAACAGATCGGCATTGCCTGTGCTCATGCGTTATAATTCACTGCGAGAGTGGGTATAGTAGAGGGAAACATGGTGCAGCGACACACTAGCAGCGGGCTGGTCTATTACCAGTTTGAGCAGTGGCCCGCCGGCGATGGACTGCAGCACGGCATGTTCACGCGACGCGGCGGCGTGAGCCAGCCGCCCTGGGATTCGCTGAACCTGGGCGGGACGGTCGGCGATGCGCCCGGCGCGGTGCAGGAAAACCACCACCGGATGTACGCCGCGCTGGGGCTGGACGGCGACCGCGCCTGCACCGTCTGGCAGGTGCACAGCGCCGACATCGTGATCGCACAGCGGCGCGTGCCCCACCGGCGCTGGCTGGCGCGCGCGGACGGCATGGTCACCGACCGGCCCGGCCTGCCGCTGACGATGCGTTTCGCCGACTGCGCGCCGATCCTGCTCTACGACTCGACGCGGCACGTCGCCGGCATCGCCCATGCCGGGTGGCGCGGCACGGTGTTGGGCGCAGGCGTGAGCGCGGTGCAGGCCATGCGGGACGCCTTCGGCTGCCGTCCGCACGACATCCAGGCCGGGATCGGTCCCAGCATCGGGCCGGACCGCTACCAGGTCGGCGAGGAAGTCGTCGACGCGGTGCGGGGGGCGTTTGGGATTGTCGACGGGCTGATCCGGCGCGCCGAGGATGGCAGCGCCTACCTGGACCTGTGGGCGGCCAACCGGCTGGCGCTGCAACGCGCCGGGGTGACTCAGATCGAGGTGGCGGGCATCTGCACCGCGACCCGTACCGATGAATTTTTCTCGCACCGGGCCGAAGCCGGCCAGACAGGCCGTTTCGGCGTGGTGCTGGCGTTGAAAGCGTAGGGTAAAATACAATGGGAACAGCGTCGCCTGGCATTACTGAGCGCGTCGCAGCCGTACGAGAAACCTGTGCCCGGGCCTGTGAACGGGCCGGGCGATCCCCGGATGACGTGCAGATTGTGGCGGTCAGCAAGACCCACCGCGCGTCGGACGTCGTCCAGGCGGTCGCGGCGGGCCTGGATACCTTCGGCGAAAATCGTGTGGGAGAAGCACTGCCCAAGATGGACGAAGTCGCCGCCTTGACCCACGCGCCGGTGGCATGGCACATGGTCGGCCATGTCCAAAGCCGCAAAGCGCGCTATATTACCTCCGGCTTCGCCCTGCTGCACTCGCTGGACAGCGTCAAGCTCGCCGAGCGACTGAGCCACTTCCTGGCAGAGCAAGACCGCACGCTGGACGTGCTGCTGGAGATCAACATCTCCGGCGAGGAGAGCAAATACGGTTGGGATGCGTATAACTGGCAGCGCGACGCGGATCGCCGCCGGGCGTTGTGGCACGCTATTGAACAAATCCTGGCTTTACCGGGGCTGGCCGTGCGCGGGCTGATGACCATGGCCCCCCTGGTCGACGATCCGGAGACGGTGCGCCCGGTGTTCGCCGGGCTGCGCGGGCTGCGCGATGCGCTCGCGGACGAGTTCCCGGCAGCCGACTGGGCCGAGTTAAGCATGGGCATGACGGACGATTATCCCGTCGCCATTGAAGAAGGCGCGACGATGGTCCGCATTGGCCGCGCGATCTTTGGCCCCCGTAGTAACGCTTAGTTAGGAGATACACGCTTTGACCGAAATTGCACTGTTGATTCAGCTTATCCTGCAACTCTACTCGTTCATCATTCTGGCGCGCGTCCTGATGAGCTGGGTCAATATTGACCCGGAAAGCCCGCTGGCACGCGCCATTTACCAGCTTACCGAGCCGGTGCTGGAGCCGATCCGGAATTTGATGCCCCCGGCTTCCGGCCTCGACTTCAGCCCGATTATTGCCATTCTGCTCTTGCAAGTTCTGGGGCGTATCCTGGTAAGCTTCTTTGCCTACTAGTATGCTTTCCGGCGGCCTGCCGGGTATAGAAAGGGAAAAAAACAACATGCCGCGCGAATTCAGAATCACGGATGCCACTCATGGGGCGGCCTTTAATGTGCGTGTCGTCACCCGCGCCGACAGCGTCGAGGTGGTCGGCGTGCAGGATGATGGCTCGCTCAAGATTCGGCTGACCGAATCACCCGCCGAAGGGCGTGCCAACGCCCAACTGATCGACTTCCTGGCGGAACTGCTGGAGGTGGAGCCGGACCAGATCGAGATCGTGGCCGGGGGAGACAAGCCCACCAAGATCGTCAGCGTGGATGGCGTTCCCCCGTCCTGGATCGAAGAACGCCTGGTGCACGGCAACTAGCAGCGGGGAGTGGCAGATCTGTGCGACGGCTGGATGTTCTGCGTTGGTGGATGATCGTGGTGGGGCTGGGGCTGCTGGCGGTGTGCGGCGACGGACGCAGCGGCGCCGCGTCCCCTGTGGGCGGATCGCAGCGGGCCGCGTTGGCCCCGACGCGCACCTTAGTGCCCGTCACCGCGACCCCGCCTCCGCCGCCAACGCCGGGACTTTCCCCCACCCCGACCGAATTACCCGCGCCCGGCGACCTGCTGCCGCCGGCGACGCCCGACGATGTGCCGTTCCTCCTGCCCGCTTTGCAGCAGTTCCTGGACCGCGCGCGCGATGATGTGCGCGCCGTCAGTGAGGGGGATACGGTCCGGTTGTTGAGCATTGAGCGCTTCATCTGGCGCGATGCCGGGCTGGGGTGCGCCACACACCCGGATAGTGCTCAGTCCATCCCGGCGACACGCGGCTATCGCATCCTACTGCTGGCGGACTCCACCGTCTATGCCTTCCATACTGACGACCAGGAACGGTTGCTGTGGTGCGAGGACGCGGCGTGGTGGGAACGCAGCGGGAAGCCCCTCCCGCCCGATCCGATCGCGCAGGAGATCGTGCTGCTCACCACGCGCGACGCGGCAGACCGGCTCGACGTGCCGGTGTCTGAGATAACCCTCGTAAGTTTGCTGAACGTGCCCTGGCCGGATGCCAGCGTCGGCTGCCCCCAGCCGGACGCGGATTACGATGACCAGCCGACGTTAGGCTATCGTATCGTGTTCCAGGACGCGGACGACCAGTCCATCACCTACCACACCAGTATCCGCCATTTTTTGCCCTGCGCGCCGGAGGACGAGGTCCTGCCCGGCTTTTTGCGCCGCCGCTAGACCAGCCCCGGCAGCGGCTCGCCAAGCTGCATTTGCAGGTCGGCCAGCGCGTCGTAAGCGGCGCTGCGCACTTCCGGCGTGCGATCGCGGAGCGCGTTGTACAGCGCCGTGATGGCTGGCACATGCCCCAGCCGCGCCAGGGTGGTCGCCGCCAGGCTTTGCCGGTCGGGCGGGGCTTCCTGGAGCGCCCGGATCAACACTTGCCGGGCGTTTGGCCCTGCCGGGACGCCTTCGCCGCGTTCGGCGGCCCACTCCACCAGCCACAGCAGCGAGTCGGCTTCGGGGTGCAGGCGCGGGCCGGGCCGTTCAGGCGACTGCGCGGTCATGAAGGCTTCCTCTGCTGCCGTGCGCACGTACCACTGATGGTCCTCCATCATCGTCCGGTAGAGCGTGATCAGCGCCCAGGGGGCCTTGATCCGGCTCAGGCCGTACACACACGCCCGCCGGATCATAATGTCGTCCGATTCGACCCCATCCCGCAGAATAGCATGGCCTTCGCCCGGGATCGCGGCCAGGGCTTCGGCGACCGCCTGCCGCAGTTCTTCGCTGCCGTCGATCAGGCCGTGCACCATCGTCTCCAGCGCGCGCTCGGTGCCGATGGCCCCTAACGCCAGCCCAGAGGCAAGCTGGACGTCGCGCTCGTCATCGACCAGCATCGGCGCGAGGTCCTTCACCGCTTCGGCATTGCCCAACGCGCCCAGCCCGACGCACGCCAACCGGCGGATGGTCGGGTCGGCAGCCCGCAGCGCCTGCCGCAGGATGAACAGCACGTTTTTGTCGCGGGCGGCGATCAACGCTGCCATCGCGCGCTCGCGCACGGTCGGGAACTGCTCCGGGGCCATCAACGCCGCAGCCAGCCGCTTGAACAGGTCGCCGCGCCAGTGGGCGTCCGACGGGGCGTCGGGCAGCCAGCGCACGATGTCGAACAGGGGGCTAAACAGCAGATCGGGCGCGTGCTGCAATTTGCGCTGGAGGGCCGGGGTCATGTCGACGCGGGCGGCAGCGAAGGCCAGCGCAGCTTTCCACAACGGGTCCAGCGCCAGGTCGGCGGCCTGTTCGGGGCCGGCCTCGACGATGGCTTCGCTGGCCAGATAGCTGGTGATCTGCGGGTGGATGAAACGGTAGCGTCCGCCGGGATGCGCGACCAGCAGCCCGTCCTGCACGATACTCTCTAAAATCCCCTCGGTTTTGGGCGCTTTGTCACCCTCCGCCGGTTTGGGCAGCCAGTCGCGGATCGCTTCGTTGAGCACGTCCTGGCTGGCGACGAAGCCGGATTCCAGGATGGGCACCGCCAGCGCCGGTAGCAAATCGCGTTTGTCCGCGTCGGCCAGTTTGCGGTTGATGAAGGCGTCGTACCAGCCGACCCGCCCGGTATCGCGGGCGTCGTCGGCCAGCCCCGTCCATATCTTGAAGGTAACATCGAGAATGGTACGGCCCCGGTTGTCGATGCTGATGCGGCGTTGGGTTTGCTGGTCGGGCGCGGCGACTTTGCGCCGTCCTTTGCTCTGCGTGGGCCAGGCGGTGGCCCAGTGTTCGGCCAGCGTGGTGAAGTCTTCCTGGCTCCAGGCGCGCAAAAACACCGGCGTGAAGCCCAGCGTCAACAGCGGGTCGTAGCCGGTCGCCGGGCCGGTGATCACGATCAGGTTGTCGCCGTGCATGTCGATCAGGTTGCGCAGCCAGTAGAAATATGTCTCGCGTACCGTCGGGGCCAGTTCGTCGTAGCCGTCGATCAGAATGAGGGCCTGCCCGCGTTCGAGCGCGGGATACACGACGCTGCCGACAACCTGCGACGTGACCGCGCTCACGCGCCGCTGCACGGCACGGACCAGCGGTTCTGCCGGGTCCAGCGGGGTGTTGCGCCCGCCGTACGCCTCGGGGTTGAGGTCGACATCGTTCAGGTGTACCATCACTGGCACCAGCCCCGCGATGCTGCGGGCGGTCAGCTTGTCGTCGGCGGACTGGCCAAACTGTTTGCGCTGCTGCTGGTGGACGTCGTGCAGCTTTTCCATCGCGCGCATCTGGATCGCCTCGCGTTCGCGCTGCCGATCCCGGCGCTCGTCGTCGGTCAGCCCTTCTTCCTCTTCGGAGATTGCGCGCTCGGTGAGGTCTTCGATGGTCTCAAAACTGACCTCGCCCAGCGCCATCAAGGCCAGCGTCGCCAGGGTGGTGCTTTTGCCAATGCCCTGGATGCCCAGGATGGCGACATGGCGCTCGCCCGCCCCCAGGTTTTCCAACGGGAGCGTCTCCAGGTTGTATGGGGCATAGCTGAAGGGCATGTCGTGGCACAGCGGGATGACGTCGAACACATTGGCGTCCGGCACATCGTTGGCGCTGGGAGGCGCAAGTGGATCGGGCGGCAGGATCAGGCGTGGTTCCAGCAGGAGATCGGTCAGCTTGAACAAATCCCCCGCCAGATGATATCCTTGAGCATATTGAATGATGTCGCGGGCATACCGTGCCTCCGCTGTACGCCCGATAAATTCGCGGGTGCCTTCCACCTGAGCCTCAGCGGACTCGCGGAATGCTGCCAGCCGCATCCGGTAGCGCCAAATGGCAAACCCTATGCCCGACGCCGAACCAAAACCGAGCAGAAATGATAAAGGATCGAAGCGCATCGTGGCCCCTCCCTCAATTCGCTACAAGAATACGTCCGCAGCTCGAACAGAAGACCAGTTCTTGTTTGCGGCGCACTCGTTGGACAGCAGTTGTTGTTTGCCCGACCCCACACACAGAACAGCTTTCACCCTCCAGCTCGGCGACGGCGCGCCTGCGCTTTTTGGCGCGCAGGTCTTCGTAGAGCGCGGCGTTGTCGGGCGTGATGGCTTGCAGCGCGTCCTGGCGGTCGGCCTTCAGCTTTTTGACGGCCCGCTTCAACTGGCGCTGTTCCTGGGTCAGGCGATCTTGTTGCTCAGCCCACTGGGTTTCCACTGTGCTGAGGTGTTGGCGCGCGGTAGCCAGCGCGTCCGCCAGTTCTTCCACTGTGATCATGGTTTCCAGTTGTTCGTCTTCCAGGGCAGCATGGCGGTGTTTCAGTTCGACGAGCTTGTCTTGGATGTCTTCCAGTTCTTTGGGGTTGCTGACGGTGCCGCTGTACAGCCGGTCGTTTAACTGTGTGCTCTGGCGGTTGATCGTTTGGATTTCGAGCTTCAGATCGGTGACGCGGGCTTCTTTGGGACGCAGTTTATTTTCGAGCGCCGCCACGTCGGCCCGCGCCTGTTGCAGCGCGCTGTCGTCTTTGAGGGCGGCGGCAACGGCGCGCAGCCGCTGGCGGTGGCTATCGAGTTCGTGATCTATTTTTTGCAGCCGGTATAATGCTTTTGGTTGGCTCATATTTTCCTCTGGCTGGCACAACGGGCATGTCGATGTAAAATGAGCATACAGTTAAGGCATTATACTATACGGCAGAATCGCACGGCAAACCCTACAGCGAGGTTTCTATGCAAACACTACGCTCTGTTGATGTTTCAAAGACCGAATGGCGCTGGGTCATTATCATCAGCGGGATACTGGTCGCGCTGACATTGGTCCCCTATGCCTGGGCGCTGGGCAGCAATGAGTCCAATGCCGATTGGCAATTTTTGGGGATGCTCTCCAACCCCAGCGATGGCGCCACCTATCTTGCGAAGATCGAACAGGGCCGGCAGGGATCGTGGCTGTTTGAGCTGCGTCACACCCCGGAAGCGCACGATGGAGCGGGGTTCCACACGTTTTACCTGTTTCTCGGCCATGCTGCGCGCATCACGGGTTTGTCGAATCTGCTGGTGTTTCATCTGGCACGGGTCGCCACCAGCCTGTTTATGTTCATTTCCCTGTACCAGTTCGGGGCGACGGTATGGGTCCGGCTGCGGCCCCGCCGGTTGTATTTTACGCTGATATCGGTCGGCTCGGGGCTGGGATGGCTGGTGCTGGTGTTCGACCCGGACGTGATCTCCGCCGATCTGAACATTCCGGAGGCGTTCCCGCTGTATGCGGCCTATACCAACGCGCACTTCCCGCTGAGCATCGCCAGCCTGGCCCTGATCGCCTCGACGTATATGATTGTGTTCCGGCGCGGGTTCAACGAAGAACCCAGCGTCGATAACGGCGGGTTGGGCCTGATCCTGCTGTCGATGCTGATGGCCCTGATCCAGCCCACCGCCCTGCTGCCTATCGCGAGCGCGCTGGTGGTGTATGTGCTGGTCCGCTACGGGCTAACGCGCGAGTTTCCCGGCTACGAACTGCGCTGGGCGTCGATGTTGTGGCTGCCGGCCATTCCGTTCGCCGTGTACGATATCGCGGTGTTTCACTTCAACGACATGATGGGCCAGTTCAACGAGCAAAACATCACGTCTTCCCCGGCCCCGTACCTGTATATCACCGGGTACGGGTTGCTGCTGCTGGTCGCGATTCCGGGCTTAGCCCGTGCCGTGCGGCGGTTTGAGCGTGACGGCGACCAATTGATGCTGCTGTGGATTGTGGTGAATGTGATCGGGCTGTACATGCCGTTCAACTTGCAGCGGCGCTTAAACATGGGGCTGATCATCCCGCTGGTGTATTTCGCGGTGCGGGCGTTGGAGGATTACTGGTTCTATAAAGTCCCGCAAAAGTGGCGTGCCCCCGCCGTTATCGCCCTGATCGTGTTCATTATCCCCACCAACCTGTTTGTGATGGGTCTGCCGTTGTATGGTGCGGTGGCCAGCCCTGACAGCGGCTTAAGCGCCGGGCTGCTGCTGGAAACCGGGTATTGGGATGGGTTCCAGTGGTTGGAGACGCACGGCGAGCAGGGCGCGGTGGTGCTGGCCGCACCGAACGTCAGCATGTGGGTGCCTGCCTACACGCCGCAGGTTGTGGTCTATGGGCACGAGTACGAAACCGTGCCGCACGATCTCCGGTTCGAACAGGTCGAAGACTGGTATCGCGGGGAGGACTGCGTTACCTTGCTGAGTGACGATCTGTCCTTTACGGTGCGCTATATTTTCTATGGCCCGCAGGAAAAACGCTTTGCCGAGGACGCAGACGGCGCGCCGTATCCCAACGCGGGGAAGTGTATCGCCGAACTCGAAGCGAACCCGGATATAACACAGGAAATGTTTGGTGACGGTGACGACACAGTTACGCTCTATACGGTGGAATAGTCCGCCCGCCGTCGTGATCTTTGGGGCGGCGCTGTTTTTGGGGCTGCTCGCCTTCTGGATCATCACCGGCCTGGGTCCAGACCGGCTGCCCTATTTGCCCGCGTCGGAGTTTTCGGACGCGGTGACGAGCCATTGGCCGAACGCGCTGTTCCTGCGGCGCACCGTGCGCGAGGACCACACCTGGCCGTTGTGGCGACCGCTGCTGATGAGCGGCCAACCGTTCGCGGCTAACCCCCTCAACAAAGCGTGGTATCCGCTGCAATGGCTGGTGATTGTGCTGCCGCCGGCGCTGCATCTCAACGTGCTGGCCGGGCTGCACCTGCTGCTGGCCGGGACCGGAGCCTGGGCCTGGGGCCGCGAGACCGGGCTGCAACCCTGGCCGGCGGCGCTGGCGGGCTTCGGCTATGCGTTCGCGCCGCGCGTGATGGCGACCTTCGGGGCCGGGCACCTGGATATCGTGTACGCGCTGGGATGGTTCCCCTGGCTGTTGTGGGCCGTGCAGCGCACCGTGCAGCCGGCACCCGCCCGGCACGCTGTGGTATGGCTGGCGCTGTTCGGATCGCTGAGTGTGCTGGCCGATATGCGCCTGAGCGTGTACATCTTCATGACGGCGGGCGTGTATGCGCTGTGGCGCTGGCGGCAGATCACGGCGCTGCGTGCCTGGGCTGATGTGCGAAAGGTGCTGCTGACCATCGGCAGCGCGGCGCTGTTGGTGCTGGGTCTGACCGCGATCCAGTGGATGCCCTTGCTGTTGATGGCGGGCGATCTCTCGCGCGCGGACATGACGCGCAATGACGCCGCCGTACACAGCCTGGAGCCGGGGCAGTGGCTGGGGCTGCTGCTCGGCGATCACGGCGGGACGTGGGAAACGCTGGTCTACGCCGGGGTGAGCACGCTGGTGCTGGTGATCGTGGCGCTGGTGCTGCAACCGCGCCGTTTCGCGTTGTGGGGCGGGTTGCTGGTTTTCGTGGCGCTGTATGCGATGGGCGATAATTTCGTGCTGTGGCCGCTGCTGACGTGGCTGCTGCCACCGCTGCGCTGGCTGCGCGTGCCGCCGCGTGTGTGGCTGGTTGCGGCGCTGGTGATGCCCTATCTCGCGGCGTGGGGCGCGCAGTTGCTCGCCGAGCGCCCGCCCGATGCGCGCCGCGCGGTCCGGCTGGCGGTGGTGGGCGTGCTGGGCGGCGGGATCGTGTGCAGCGTGTCCAGCCTGTTTATGCTCGCGCCGCCGCTGGAAGTAACGACCGTGCTGGGGACGCTGGCGCTACCGCTGGTGATGCTGGGGGTGGCGCTGGCGCTGTTCGGCAAGTTGTCCGCCCGCCCGCTGATGGCGCTGTTCGCGCTGGTGGTGATCGCCGACGTGGTCTGGATCGACCTGGCGCTGGTCGAAGGGCACGCCAAAGACGAGTGGCTCGACCCGTACGCGGAATTGGCCGATACCCTGCGCGCGGATGGCGCGGTGCGCGTCTATTCGCCCAGCTACAGCCTGCCGCAGCAGGCCGCTGCCTATTGGGAGATCCCGCAGTTTGGCGGCGTCGATCCCTTCCAGATCGCGGAGTATGTCGTCGCTGCCGAACTGGCGACCGGGGTGCCGGTCGACGGCTACAGCGTGACCATCCCGCCCTACGCAGGCGACGGCGACGAGCAGGATGTGCTCGTCACCGCGAACCGGGGCGCGCCGCTGGACGCGGACCTGTTGGGGCGCTGGCTGGTGACGCACGTCATCGCCGTGTTTGAGATCGACGCGGACGGGCTGGTGCTCTGGTCCCGGGTCGAGACGCCGCAGGGCACGGTCTACGTCTATCGCAACATGTTCGCGCGGGATGTGCGGCTGGCATGGGACGGGCCGAACCGCGTGACGGTGGTCGCTGGCTCGACCCCCAACGGCGTGATCTTCCCGGTTGCGCCGGGGCGCTGGCAGGACGTCGACACGCCGGTGCTGAGCGTGTCCGGGGCTGCCAGTGACGCGACCGCCAGCTTTGAATACAGCCGGTCGGAGGTGTGGGCCGGGGCGTCGATGGCGGGCATTCTGATCACGTTCGGGCTGGCCGGGTGGTGGATGGTGCGGCGTGCCTGATGGGCCGGATATCCAGGCCGTCACCCGGCAGGAGTGGCGGCGGGTGGGGGTGTTTGCCGTCCTGGTGATGGCCTTCACCACGCTGCCGTACCTGCTCGGCTGGCTGGCAGCGGGCGACGGCTGGACGTTCGGCGGCTTCGTGTTCGGGGCCGACGACGGCTACAGCTACCTCGCCAAGATGCGCCTCGGCGCGCGCGGGGATTGGCTGTTCACGCTGCGCTATACGTCCGAGCCGCACGACGGCGCACTGCTGTTCCTGCCCTACCTGCTGCTGGGCCAGATCACCGGCCTGTTTGTGGAGGGCGGCGGTCCTGACCTGGCGATCACGTTCCATGTCGCGCGGATCGTGTTTGGCACGCTGCTGATCCTGGTCAGTTATCGCTTTGTGGCCGCGTTTTTGCGCCGTCCTGGCGCGCGGATGGTGGCGCTGGTGCTGGTGGTCCTGGGCGGTGGATTGGGCTGGTTGCTGGCGCTGCTGGGGCGGGACCATCTGCTCGGCGCGCTGCCGCTGGATTTTTACGTGCCGGAGGGTTACAGCTTCCTGATCCTGTTTGGGCTGCCGCATCTGGCGCTGGCACGCAGCGGGCTGCTGGGGGGCTTGCTGCTGCTGTTTCGCGGGCTGGCGCAGCCGGACGAGTGGCGCTGGCCGGTGTTGGCCGGGCTGTGCTGGGCGGTGATGGGGCTGTGCGTGCCGTTTTACGTGGCGGTGCTGTATGTGCTGTTGGGCTGCTGGGGACTGGCGGTCTGGCTGCGCCACAGGGCTTTTCCCTGGGCGCTGTTCTGGCGGGCGGCGCTGGCCGGGATCATCGCTGCGCCGGTGCTGCTCTACAGCGGGCTGGTGTTCCTCACCAGCGACGTGCTGCGCGAGTGGTCCGCCCAGAACCAACTGGCCGCGCCGCACCCGCTGCACTACGTCTTCGGGTATATCGTGCTGGCGGTCCCGGCGGTGGCCGCGCTGCGCGGGGCGTGGCGCATGGGCACGCCGCCGCACCTGCTGCTGGCGACGTGGGTCGTGATCGCGCTGCCGCTGGTCTACCTGCCGATCAATGTGCAGCGGCGGCTGGCTGAGGGCGTAATCGTGCCGTTGGGCGTGCTGGCGGTGGCCGGGGTAAACCTGGCGTTTTCGTCGCGCCGCGCCCGAACCCGCGCGCAGAACGTGCTGCTGGCGCTGGCGCTGCCCACCACGCTGCTGCTGTGGGCCGGGGCGATGGTCAGCGTGCTGTCCCCTGGCCGCCCGCTGTTTCGTCCCCCGGCGGAACGGGCCGCGCTGGCGGCGCTGGACGATAGCGCGCCACAGGATGCCGTCGTGCTCAGCGTCAAGCAGACGGGTAACGTCATCCCAGCCTACACCGGCCTGGTCGCCTACGTGGGGCATGGCCCGGAGACCATCGACTCCGACGAGAAAACGGACCGCGCCGAGCAGTTCTTCGCCGGAGACCTCGACGCGCGCACGGCGCACGCGCTGCTGGATGCGGTCGATTACGTGTTCTACGGTCCGCTGGAAGTCGAGTACAGCGCGACGCCCGCCTGGGATATCGCGGCGGCCTATCCCCGGCTCACGCCGATCTACGCGCAGGGCGACTATACGATCTACGAGGTGACGCCGCGTGACTCAACGTAAGCTCATCCGGTGGCTGCCCTTCGCGCTGCTGGCGGGGATGCTGGCGGTCCTGTTTTACCCGCTGCTGCGCGGGGAGACGCTGTTTTGGGGGCTGCCGTCGCTGCAATTCTACCCCTGGCGGCATTTCGCCTTTGCCGAACTGCGCGCCGGGCGGCTGCCCGCCTGGAATCCGTATGTGGGGGCCGGTGCGCCGCTGTTGGCCAATTACCAGACCGCCGTCTTTTATCCGCCCAACTGGCTGTGGCTCGTGCTGCCCGACCTCACCGCGATGAACCTGATCGCGCTGGGGCATGTGCTGTGGGCGGGGCTGGGCATGTGGCTGTTTGCGCGGGCGCTGGGCCTGACGGACTTCGGGCGCGGGATCAGCGCGCTGGCGTTTGCGTTCGGCGGCTACCTGATCGCGCGGGCCGGGTCATTCCCGACTGCCAACGCCGGCGCGTGGATGCCCTGGTTGTTTTGGCTGGTGCACCGCGCCATCACCCGGCGGCAGTGGCGTGACATAGGCTGGCTGGGGCTGGCGTGCGGGCTGCAACTGCTGGCCGGGCACGCCCAGACGACATGGTACAGCGGTCTGGGCGTGGGGCTTTACGCGCTGTGGATCGCGGGGCAGCAGGCGGGCTGGCACGCGCAGATCGCTGGGCTGGCGCGGGCCGGGGCCGGGGCGCTGCTGGGCGCGCTGATCGCGGCGGTGCAGTTGGTCCCCACTGGCGAGCTGCTGCTGGCCTCCGACCGTTCCGACGGGCTGGACTTCGCGACGGCGGCCAATCTGTCCTACAGCCCCTTGCGCCTGATCACGCTGCTCAGCCCGCATTTTTACGGCACGCCCGCCGACGGCAGCTACCTGACGCAGGGTATTTACTTCGAGGATGCGCTGTATCTCGGCTTTATCCCGTTCGTGTCGGCGCTGGCGGCGCTGGCCGGCTGGGTGCGCAAGCGCCGCCACCTGGACGCATACCCGGCTTTCCGCAGCGTGCCGCTGTGGGGCCTGCTGAGCCTGGGCGCGCTGCTGATCGCGCTGGGGCGCTACGGGCCGGTGTTTCGCCCGCTGTACGAGCATGTGCCGACCTTCGACGCCTTCCGCGAGCCGGTGCGCTGGCTGATCCTGCCCGCGTTTGGGCTGGCGGTGCTGGCCGGGATCGGCGTGCAGCATTGGGGCCGTGGTAAGTGGCTGGTGTTCTGGATGCGGCTGGCGGCGGCGGGCGGGGCTGCCGCCGTGATCGTGGCGCTGATCGCGCGCCAGACAATGGATATCGCCTCCGAAAATCTGGCCGTGCTGACCGACGGCTTCATCGTGCTGGGCTGCTGGGTCACGGTCGCCGCGCTGTTCACGCTGATCCAGCCGCAGCCGGACCAGCGCTGGCTGGCCAGGCCGGGGCTGTGGCGTGTGGCGGTGCTGCTGTTCGTAGCGGTGGATTTGACCTGGGCGGCGGACGGGCTGAACCCGACCGTCCCGCGCGACTTTTTCGCCGAAGACACCACGCCGGTCGATATCACTGGGCGCATCTACTGGTTCGAGGACTACACCTACGACGTGACCTTCGGCTCCGATGCAGACGAAGACAAGGACGAAGCCGGGCCGGAGATCGCGGGCTACTTTGCCACCGCCGACTACCGGGCCGCGCGTGATGACTGGCGCGCGGTGCGGGCGTCGCTGCTGCCCAACCTCAATATGCTGGACCATGTGCCCGCCTTCAGCAACAACGACCCGCTGCTGGTCGGCTACCACGCGCAGTACCGCGCCCTGATCGAGGCGCAGGGCCGCGCCAGTACGCCGCTGCTGCAAGCTGCCGGGGTGACGCGCGTGTACGATTACGGCGACTGGCCGCGCCTGGAGCCGCTGTTTTCCCCGCCGCAGGACTACGCCTTCGCGTGGCTGGTCCCGGCGGCGGACTGGCACACCTCCGCCACTGCGATCAAGGATGCGCTGCGCGATCCCGATTGGGACCCGGCCCACACGGTGATCCTGGCCGGTGCGCCGCCTGATAGCAGTCGCCGCGATCCGCTGACGTCCGGCGCGGTCAACGTGCAGAAGTCCAGCCCGACGGAGATGCAGTACCGCGTCACGACCGACGGCGCAGCGTTCCTGGTGATCAGCAATTCCTGGTATCCGGGCTGGGATGCGCAGATCGACGGGCAGCCGGCCACGCTGCACCGCGCGAATCTGGCGTTCCAGGCGGTCGCCGTTCCGCCCGGCACATCCACGATCACGCTGCGCTACGCGCCGGCGTATTGGCGCTGGAGCACAGCCGCCAGCGGGACTGGCGTGCTGCTGGCGCTGGCGCTGATCGTGGGCGGCGCGTGGTGGCCCCGCCGCCAGGGGACGGGCTAGCCGCATGTCCGCGCCACTCCCTTTCGTGACGGTCATCATGCCGGTCTACAACGAGGAAGCGTTCGTTCGTATTGCGCTGGAGGCCGTGCGCGCCCAGGATTACCCGGCGGATCGCGTCGAGGTGCTGGTCGTCGATGGCGACTCCGGCGACCGCACGCCGCACATCGTGGAAGCCGTCGCGGCGGAGGACCCGCGCGTGCGACTGCTCCACAACCCTGGACGCATCCAGGCACGGGGACTGAACGTCGGGCTGGACGCGGCGCGCGGGGATGTGATCGTGCGCGTGGACGGGCATGCCCTGGTTGCGCCCGATTACATCCGGCGCTGCGTGCATCATCTGCAAGCTACCGGCGCGGACTACGTGGGCGGGCCGCTGCGCTTCAAGGGGGTTACGCCGGTCGGCAGGGCTATCGCGTCGGCGTATCGTTCGCCGTTCTGCGTGCCCAGCCGCTACCGTGTTAGCCGTGAACCGGGCTACGTGGACATGGTGTACCTGGGGGCGTGGCCGCGCGAGGTGTTCACCCGCGTGGGGCATTTCAACCCGGCGCTGGCGATCAACGAGGATTACGAGTTCAGCTACCGGATTCGGCGGGCGGGCGGGCGCGTCTACCTGGCCCCGGACATTCGCTCGCATTATTACGGGCGGCAGTCGCTCGCGGCGCTGTGGTGGCAGTTCTTCCGCTATGGCCGCTGGAAGCTGCGGATGCTGGCGCGGCACCCGGCCTCGGTGCGCCCGCGCCAACTGGCGGCCCCGGCCTTCGTCGCGGCGCTGACCGGCGGGGCGCTGCTGGCTCCCTTCAGCCGCCTGGTTGCGCGCCTGTGGCAGCTCGTGCTGGCCAGCTACACCATCGCCAACCTGGCCGCGTCGCTCCAGCGGGCCGCCCGTGACGGGTGGCGGCTGGTGTTCCGGCTGCCGCTGGTGTTCGCGTGCGTGCATCTGGCCTGGGGCAGCGGCTTCCTGGTGGAGCTGCTAGCCCGACACCACAAACAACGACAGCATGATCCATAGCGTGCTGTACATCAACGGGCGGCGGTAGTGGTAATGAGCCGCGTAGAGTACGAACACCATCACCAGCCCGGGGATGAAGCGCCACAGCCCCAGAAATTCGCGGTAGGTCGAGAACGGAATGAACGGCATGATGGCGGCATTGGCCAGCAGCAGGCAGGTGTACAGGTGCCAGCGTTGGCGGCGCAGGTCCTGGACGGTGTGCCACAGTGCCCACACGCTGGGCAGTACGGCAGAGGGGATGAACAACCCCAGCCCCAGCAGGATGAAGGCGACGAGGCTGTCCCCGGCGATGCGCCACACGCCCATGTACGGGATGATCTCGAACGACGTGGCCAGCGCGCCGCCCGATCCGATCCCGAAATCGCCCAGCCACGCATACAGCACGATCTGCCACGCGGCAAACGGCACGCCCACCACCAGCCCCAGCCGCAGCGCGTCCCGCCAGCGGCCATGCAGCGCGAAATACAGCAGGTACCCGGCCACGAACAGCCCGATTGTCTCTTTGGCCAGCCCGGCCAGCAGGAACACGCCCGCCGCCGCCCACCGTCGTTCATGCTGCCCCAGCCAGATCGCGGCGATCACCAGCCCGTAGGCCAGCGGCTCGTTGGTGCTCAGCCGCACCGCCATGAACACGCCGATGAACAGCCCGTACGTGAGCGCAAACCAGCGCTTGCGCCCCTCCTGGACCAGCAAATCCTCCAGCAGCGCGGTGCCGCCCACCAGCGCCGCCAGGTTGATCGCCACCAGTGCCCAGGGCACCAGCCCGTCCTGCCCGAAGCTGAGCACCATGCCCAGCGCCGGCAGCAGGATGCGCTGCATCCGGTAGGCGGGCACGTCCAGGCAGTCCGGCGCGTCGAGTGGGTCCCGCGCGATATAATAGGCGAACTGGCCATCGTAGCCTTCGCTGTAGTCGGTGCCGGTGGCCTCGTCGTGGCAGTCGGTGCCGTCGCGGCCTACACACTGGCTGAAGCACTCGCCCGGCGTGACGAAGACGACCGGGTCGACATCGTTGAGGATGAAGATCGCGCCCAGATAGAGCAGGCTGGCGATCAGGACGAGGGTCCAGGGACGGAGTTTTGACATGAGCACATCATTTAATGAACTGGTCTATGCACTGGTCCGGCATATTCCCCCCGGCAAGGTGTTGAATTACGGGCGCGTGGCCCACCTGCTGGGCGTGCCGCGCGGTGCCCGGGCGGTCGGGTGGGCGCTCAGCGGCCTGAAGCACCGCACGGATCACGATGTCCCCTGGCAGCGCGTGGTCAACGCGCAAGGGCGCATCAGCATCAAAGGATCGCCTGGCGCGGCGCTCGAACAGCGCGCCCGCCTGGAAGCCGAAGGCGTGGTCTTCGACGAGCGCGACACCCTGGATATGGACGAGTATCTCTGGCAGCCGTCCTATCCTGAAGTTGAGCGCATCCTTCGCGCCGTCCGCGACGATATGGCCGAATCTTAGAGGCTGTTATGCACTTTTTACCCCTATCCCCCGACCCGCACGCGGGGAGGCGCAAGTCCCTCTCCGTTTATGGGGAGGGATTTAGGGAGGGGTAAAACTTACGGGAACAATCCACTTGCGTAAGTTCATAACACGCTCTAGTCACGCGGCGGACGCATGACGGTTTTCTGGCCCGGCGAACTGGTGTGGCTGCGCCCGATCACACGCGCCTCGCCGAACGGCTTGACGCTGAACTCGACGATGCCGTCTTCGTAATACCAGATCGGTGCGGCCTGCCCATCCAGCGCGACGCTCTCCGGCTCGCTGGGGATGCCGACCACCTCGACGCGCACGTAATCGTAGGGCGGCTGGTAGTTCCCGGCGCGCCGCCACTCGATCGCAAACTGCCCGGACGGCAGGAATTTACACGTGAAGTAGGACCAGCGATAGGCCCCGTCCTGGTAGGCCATGCCCTCGCCCGCGTCTTCGTAGACCGAGGTGTCGCCGCTGCCCGCGAAGACGCGCAGCCGCGCCTCGTCCAGCGTGCGCTCGCTGACGTACTGCATCACCGGCCACATGGGCAGCGCCTTCCCCGCGCGGACGTACAGCGGCAGCCGGTCCAGCGGGGCCTGCGCGGTCACCCACTGCGCCCCGTCGATCAGACGCCTGCTGTCGAATTCGTACCACACCCCGCGCGGCAGATAGACCTCGCGTGCCTCGGCCCCCGGCTCCAGCACCGGCGCGACCAGCAGCGCATCGCCCAGCATGAACTGGTCTTCCAGGTCGCGCAGCGTGTCATCGTCCGCCGCCGCCATGAACATTGGGCGCACGACCGGCAGGCCGTTCTGCGCGCATTGGGCAAACGTCGAATAGATGTACGGCAGCAGTTGGTAGCGCAGTTCGAGCGCTTGCCGCACGATGGTTTCGGTGAGTTCGCCGTAACTCCAGGGGTCCTGAGGGGCGGTGTCGTGCCGGGTGTGTGCTCGGAAGTAGGGCAGCATACTGCTGAGCTGCATCCAGCGCGTAAAGAGTTCGGCGTCCGGCTCCCCGGCAAACCCGCCAGCATCCGGCCCGGTGAAGGCCACCCCCGACAGCCCCATGTTAAGCGTCATGCTGATGCTGAGCCGCAGGTGGTCCCAGGTAGCCTTGTTGTCGCCGGTCCAGGACGAGGCATAGCGCTGCGCCCCGGCGTAGGCGGCGCGTGTCTTGACGAAGGGCCGCTTGTCCGGCTGGCGGCGCAGCAGGCCTTCATACGTCGCGCGCGACATCAACATGCCGTAGACGTTGTGACCGCCCGCGACGTGCGATTGGCCCAGTTGGTCCCAGTCGTGCCGGACGTAATCGGCCAGCGTGTCGTAACGCTGGAAGGCCTTGAGGCCCGGCTCGTTCATGTCGTTCCAGAACCCGGCAAACCCGGCCTGGAGCAAGATCGCGTGCTGCTCGCCCCACCACGCGCGGACGCGCGCGCTCGTGAAGTCCGGGAAGTGGCATTCGCCGGGCCAGACCGGCGCAGTGACCGGCTTGCCGTCCGGGTATTTCAGGAACACGTCCTGCTCCAGCCCCTCATCGTAGACGGCGTAACCCGGATCGACCTTGATGCCCGGATCGATGATCGCCACCGCCTTGAAGCCCTGCATGTCCAGGTCGGCCAGCAGCTTGGGCATCATCGGGAAGCGCTCGCGGTCCCAGGTGAAGCAGCGGAACCCGTCCATGTAGTCGATATCGAAGTGCAGGGCGTCACATGGCAGCTGGCGCGTGCGGAATTCCTGCGCGATGGTCCGGAAGTCCGCTTCCGAAGCGTAGCCCCAGCGCGATTGGTGATAGCCCAGCACCCACACCGGCGGCAGCGGCATGCGCCCGGTGAGCGCGGTGTAGTGCTGCAGCACGTTCTCCACGTCTGGCCCGGCGAACAGGTAGCAGCGCAGTTCGCCATCTTCGGCGAAGAACGTCGTTTCCTGGGGATTGTGTGCGCCCAGGTCGATAGAGCCGCGCGCCGGGTTGTCCCACAGGATGCCGTAGGCGACGTCCGGCTGCACGCCCAGATAGAAGGGGATGCTGGCATACAGTGGGTCGTCGCCGCGATCGTAGCCGTGCGGGTTGGTGTTCCACAGCGCGAACTGCTTGCCGCGCAGGTTCAGCGCTTCCGCGTGCAGCCCCAGGCCATAGCAGCGTTCCTGGGGTGGCAGGCGGCGCGTCCAGCGGACTTCGCGCGCGCGGTGCGCCAGCCCGCCTGTGTCCTGGCTGATCACCTGGCCATCGGGCGTCTCGAACGTCAGGCGGCACGGGCTGCGGTGGACGTGGCAGGTCAGCCCTGCCGTCTGCACCGAAAACACATCCGCCCCTTCGTGATACTGGATGGTGGGCGGCGTAAAGTCGATATGTTCGACGGCGTAGGAAAACGGAGGCCGGAAGTTGGCGTCGGTCCGCATCCGCACGCGGACGATATCCTGGGTCATGAAGACGACCTCGACATGGCCGTGCTGGGCGTTGACGACCATCCCGCGCGTGTGGCGGTCGACGCTGGTGATATCACCCAGCGTCTGGAACTGGCCGCGCGGGGGCTTGCGTTCGTAGCGGCGGTCGCGTGCCCGCCGGCCCAGTTTATACTTAAACGCGGCTGTGGCCCCGCGCCCCCCCAGGCGACGGACAATTCTGAAGATCACTCGTGGGTTTAGGCCTTCGGTCATCTAGGGATGTCCTGACTGTGATTATTGCGCTTGGCTCCCTACTATAACGTAGGCCGGGGAAAAATGCCTAAGCGGGCCACCATGCCCTAAAAAACAAGTACTCACCGCCGCGCGTGAGTACTTGAGGTGACCCTGAGAGGACTCGAACCTCTAACCAATTGATTAAGAGTCAACTGCTCTGCCAAATTGAGCTACAGGGCCTTAACTGCCAGAAATTTACCATAACTCGCTGCCGGGGTCAACCGTGAATCAGCCGGGATCGCGGCGGCGCGGTCAGTCGCCGGCCTCCGGGACCGCGTCCGCGCGCCAGCGGTAGATGACATAGAACGGGTCCTCATTGTCATCAAGCTGGCCGGTCCACTCGGCAACGAAATACCGGTCGACGAACGTGTGCCAGGTGTCCCAATCCGCCGGGATGTACAGGTCGTTGATGTCTTTTTCGAAGGTGCGCCCAAATTCGTAGACCAGGAAGTAGTCGGTCCCGGTGGCGTACCACGTCTGCGCGATGCTGGCCGGGTCCCCGGCGGTGTGCCGCGCATAGTACCACGCGTCCAGCAGCGAATCCGGGCGGCAGGTCACGCGGTCCATGTCACAGTACAGGTAGCGCGGCTCCCACAAGAACCAGACCTGCGACCCGGCAGGCAGGTCGTTGACCTGGCGCATCGCCTCGTAATGCCAGCCCAGCGCATCCTCGCGGTAGCGTTCGGCGTAGTTGTCGTTCCCGGAAAAGTAGGTGAACAGGCCGCCGCTGTAGGCATAGCGCACATAGTCCACCAGCGTCAGCACCAGGGTAAGCAGCACTAACGCGCGCACCACAAAGCCCACATCCAGCGGTTTGTTCGGCAGCCGGCGCAGCGACTCCAGCGCGATACCGGCTACCACCGCCAACGGCGGGAACATGTACAACACCAGCCGCGTTTGCTGGTTGACGTGCGAGATGAACGCGGCGGAAAATATCCAGAAACCCGTGATCACGGCGGCGAAGATCAACGCCCGGACGACCGTCCGCCGTTCGTCGTGCGTCAGGTGCCGCCACGTCGCCAGGATCATGGGCGTCAGGATCAGGTAGAGGGGGCCGATGCTGGTGCTGTACCCGCTTTTGCCCTCCAGCCCGAAGATGGTCGCCATGATCGGCATAATTGGGAGCTGCCATGCATCGTCGGAGTAGATCATCCCCGACTCGGGCTGCTGGTACCACTCCTGGCGGATGGTGTCCATTTCCGCCGCTTCGAACATGAACGGGTACACCGGGTTGTCGTACCAAACCGCGTTGCGCACCAGCCAGGGGGCCATCACCGCCGCGGCGGCCAGCGTGTAGATCGCGCCGAAGACAATCGCCGCGCGCCAGTTGTCGCGCCAGCTCAGCCACAGCACCAGCACGCCGAACGCGACCCCCATCCACAGCACCGAGTACTTGGTCCCCATCGCAAACCCGACGACCACGCCGAGCAGCACCAGGTAGCCCAGCCCCGGCCTGACGTGCTGCGCCCACCAGCCCGGCGGCGCGTCGTCGTGCGCCGCGTGCCGGACGGCGGTCCAGAGGTCGGCGACCGCCAGCCCGACCATCGCCAGCCCCATCGGCAGCAAATCGACATACGCCATCGTCATTTCCAGCCAGATGCTTTTGCCGAGCAGGACCGCCCCGACCGCGGCCAGCCCCGCCGCCGGGTTGGTTTTCCGCGCGGTATAGCCGCCCACCATCAGCAGCATCAGCGCGCCCACCGCCCAATGCATCAGCGCGCTGCCGGTCAGGCGTCCGGTCAGCGCCAGTTGGCCGCTGAACAGGGACTCGACTTGCTGCGGGAAGCCGAGGTAATGGTTGTGCGGGACGGCATACAACTGCCCGCGCATGACGTACTGCTCCGGCCCGGCCAGGTGGTACGTCAGCACGTCCCATTTGCTGGGGGGCAGCACAGCCAGCGCCAGCGCCAGCAGCACGGCCAGCGCGATAGTCACCCGCAGGAACTGTTCCCCGCGTGTGGCGAGGGGCTGGCGTGCGGTGTGCAGCCAGCGGGCCGTATTGGCCAGCCAGCCGCCCAGGTCGCGCAGCGTGGCGACCGCGATCACGACCAGCAGCGCCCCCATCGCCAGCGGCGTGAGCGCAATGCCCCCGACGCCCAGGATGAGCAGCGACAGCGTGGAGAGGCCGATCAATCCGGCAGCGGCGACGCGCTCCGCCCGGCTCCACGGGCTGACATCCAGCCGCCCTAATAGCCACCGGCCCAGCCCCCCCGCGACCGCAACCAGCACACCCATCGTCACCAGGTCCACCAGCGCCCCGCCCACTGCGCGGGCCAACGTGGCATTAAACGGCTTGTAGGCCCAAAAATACAGCGCGATAACGACCGTCATCCAGAAAATGATCGCAATGGCGCGGATGAAGCTAAGCGTCTGGGTCTGTTTGGAGGATGGCATCGTGTGTCCTTGTCAATCTGTGATTGTGACGCAGTGGTTGGAGAGGCACCACACGGCGGCGCAGGTGGCGTATACCGGGACTTCCTGGTGGGCGCAGCAAGCGAGAAAGCGCCGATATTTGAAGGTCAGCGTGATTGTGATAGAATTGCTCATACTCTGATCTCTGATGCGGTCGCGCGTCTATACCGCCATTGGCATGATCCTATGCCGCATTGTAATACAGTCCTGCCGTTCCGACCAATGCGCCCTGGTGTCCCTCACGCTGCAGCGAGGGGGAGGGGCGCATTTCTGATAAGTCTGGAATAAGATTTTTACTCAGGAGGAAGCAATGCCTTACGAAAATATTATTGTCGAACGCCCGGCAGACGGTGTCGGCCTGGTGCAGTTGGATCGCCCGCGCGCCTTCAACGCGCTCAACGGCCCGCTGATGGCCGAACTGGCCGAAGCGTTGGCTGCGCTCGACGCCGACGACACCATCGGCTGCATGGTGATCACCGGCAGCGACAAAGCCTTTGCCGCCGGGGCCGACATTGGCGAGATGGTGCGGGCCGACCCGTCCGACATGATGGCGATGGACTTTATCGGGCGCTGGGAACGGCTGCGCACCCTGCGCAAACCGCTGATCGCGGCGGTGAGTGGCTATGCGTTGGGTGGCGGCTGCGAGCTGGCGCTGGCCTGCGACATGATCGTCGCGTCGGAGGCGGCGGTGTTCGGGCAGCCGGAGATCAACCTGGGCGTGATCCCCGGCGCGGGCGGCACGCAGCGCCTCGCGCGCACCATCGGCAAGGCGCTCACGATGGAGATGGTCCTGAATGACCGCCGCCTGTCCGCCGAAGAGGCCGCGCGCTTCGGGCTGGTGAACCATGTCGCACCGGTCGAGGAGTACCTGGACGTGGCGCTCCAACTGGCCGGGAAGATCGCGGCGCGTGCCCCGATTGCCGTCCGGCTGGCCAAAGACGCGGTCAACATGGCGCTGGAGACGCCGCTGGCCGCCGGGCTGGCCTACGAGCGCAATCACTTCTACGCGCTGTTTTCCACCGAGGACCAGCAGGAAGGCATGGACGCCTTCTTGAATAAGCGCAAGCCAGAATGGAAGGGCCGTTAGGGGCCGGGCTTCGGGTCTGGGAATTGTGATTTGGGATTACACTGCAATGCCGCTACAATGAGGCCCGAGTGGTGAAAGGATTATTGTTTGTCTGAAGCATCAACGGTCACGCTGTTGTATACGGCCAATCTGGAAGGCCGCCTGGCGCTGCTGCCCCGGCTCGCCACCCTGATCCAGGCGCAGCGCCGGCAGGCCGCAGGGCCGGTCTTCTTGCTGGACCTGGGCGACACCTGCGCGCTGGATGCGTGGGTGTGCCCGGCGACCGAAGGGCGCGCGCCGTTAACGATCATGGATGGTATGGGCTACGACGCGGTGTTCATCAGCGGGCCGGAAAAAGTGACGATCCCGCCGGCGGCGCTGCGACGGCTGGCGGAAGACATCATGATGGCCGTGATCATCTGGGGGCGCGCGGCCCGCTTATCCAGGCGCGGCGTGACCATCAGCGCCAGCAGCGGCCAGCCCGATCCCGCGCCGGAGGACCCCGTTGTAACTGTCGACCGGGACGCCCCGTGCTTGCCCGACGTTGGCGCGGACCGGCTGGTCCTGGGCGATGTGCCGCACGGCAGCCTGGCCTGCGTCGTGATGGACTGGCCCGCCTGGACCGTGCAGGACGCCCGGCTCCTGCCCCTGGAACCGCACACACCACCCGACCCGACGATTGGGGCGATCGTCGAACTGGTTGAGAACGAGGCACGCTATTATGCCGAGCGGCGTAATGAGGGGGACACATGAAGCAAGCCGAATTAGTAACGAAACTCGACGAATTTTTCGACGTCCGGGCCTTCAACGAAAGCAACCTGTGGGCCACCATCATCCCGCCGGGCGATATGGCGGTCTATCACCGGCTGGCCGAAGCGGACTTCGTCCAGGGGACCTGGAATGGGCTGATGCTGGATACCTGCGAAGAGATCGACCGGGTGTATTTGATCGTGTTCCCCGACCAGGCGGTGCTGGATACGATCCTGGCGCTGGAACTGGAGCGCGGCGCGCCGGGGGCCATGATCTTCGCGCATCACCCCGCCGATTTTGAGGAAAGCGGGCGCGGTTTCCTGGGCATCAACGAGGCCCAACTCGAAGCCCTGCGCGAGCATCACATCAGCTACTACGCCTGCCATGCGCCGCTGGACTGCAACCAGGAGATCAGCACGGTGATCGCGCTGGCCCAGACGCTCAAGCTGCGCGATTGGGAATGGTTCGCGCCGCATCATGGCAAGCTGGAAGGCGTGCATGGCAAAGTGCACGATATGACGTTCGGCGATTTTGCCGAGCACCTGGCCAGCACCACCGACCTGCCCTACATTCGCTATAACCAGATCCGTTTCAACGGCCAGCCGGTCGAACATGTGGCCTTGATCCCGGGCGGCGGCGATAACCCCGACCATCTGCGGCGGGTGCAGGCCCTCGGCTGTGATACGTATGTGACCGGCCATTGGTGGCTGGTGGGGGATTATGAATATGCGTCCCAGCAGCGCAAAGTGATGCGTGAGCTGGTGCCGACGCTGGCGATGAATCTGCTCGGCCTGTCGCATTACACCAGCGAGATGATCGTGATGCGCGACCAACTGCCGGGCTGGTTCCGCAACGCAGGCATCGAAGCGCGCTTCATCAAACAGCCCGATCCCTGGCGCTAGTACAGGGCGGCGGAAATGAAGTGAGGGTATAATCGAGAGCGTATCGACGAAAATGGGACAGGAAAAAAGACAGTGAGCCGAGGACCGAACCCGCTGACGGTTGAGTTGAGTGTCGAAGAAAAAGC
>DAOTUD010000030.1:0-16357 GCA_034437275.1 Anaerolineae bacterium | reverse complement strand
CCTCACCCCTCCGCCCTGGCGGGCGGTGTCCCCTCTCCCATATAAGGGGCGAGGGGAAAAGCGCGCGCTGTGACTCCCCCTCGCCCCACTGGGTGGGAGAGGGGGCCGGGGGGTGAGGGGGGGATAGGGAATGAGGGCCAATCGGTGGGCATATATTTCCACCAACGTGTACTAGGGGGCACAGTACGTGAGCAAATCATGCTAAAGCGTTTGATGAGTCCCTTATATCTAAGAGGTCATTTGAGAAGTTCTGTTTGTGCGCGTTTTGGCCCTCATCCCCAACCCTTCTCAGGAAGAGGAACCCGGCTCCGCCGGAAGGGTGAGGGCTTTTCAAACGGCGTCTAAAGAACTTGGGTTTTACGGGGCATTCCTATAAACCGTACCTATCGCTTTCCTACAGGCTTTCTATAGCGCAGTGTTGCGCTGCCAGTCGATGAATGTGTTATACTGAAACCTGTTGCATGGTTCAGTCAATATATTTTCTATCCTGTACGTCATTTTCATAGTAGTTTGTACTGCATCGAAGATAACAGATAGATATCTTCCCGGGATTGGCGGAAGGGGAAGGGGGGAAGAATGCCTGACTATCTAAGGTTCATCCGGCGTGCTGCGGCCCATCTCAAGCGGATCGGTCCGCTGGCCGTGGGGGATGCGCTGCTGGTGTTGGCCGCGTTTATCAGCGTGTACTCGGTGCGCGTGGCCAGCCTGCCCCGCATCGTAGAGCAAACCAGCCTGGAATTTTGGGCGCTGGTGGTAGGGGTGACGTGGGTGGCACTCTACATGGCCGGGGCCTATCATCGCATCTGGTCGCATACCAGCGGGCACGAGGTGGTGGTGATCATCAGGGGCGTGATGCTGTCGACGGCGGTGCTGGTGACGCTGGCGCTGCTGTTTGACCCCCGCCCCATCCCGCTGTCGGTGATCCTGATCGGCAACATGCTGGCGCTGACCGGTTTCGTGGCGCTGCGCTACCAGTCGCGGCTGGTGAGTGGGCTGGTGTGGCGGTGGGACGCGATCTGGCACTACCAGTTTCCTGAAAAAGAAACGCGCGTCCTGATCATCGGCGCCGGCGAAGCCGGGCAGACGACCGCCTGGCGGCTGAAGCATCGCTTCAACGATGGGGTCAGCGGGTACAAAGTGGCGGGGTTTGTGGATGATGACCCCGTCAAACAGAACCTCTATGTCGAGGGCAGCCCGGTGCTGGGAGGGCGGCACGACCTGCCCGCGCTGGTCGAGCAGCACAACATTGAGTTGATCGTGGTCGCCGTTCACCGTATCGAAGGCCCGGACTTGCGCGAGATTCTGTCCTACTGCGAGCAAACCGCCGCCCAGATCAAGATCGTGCCGGACGTGTACTCGCTCATTCAAGACAGGCGCAACGCGCCGCTGCTGCGCGACCTCCAGCCCGAAGACCTGCTGGGCCGCCCGGCGATTAGCTGGCACCAGGCGGTCGACAGCGCCCCGGTCGAGGGCAAAGTAATCATGGTCACCGGCGCGGCTGGCTCGATTGGCTCCGAACTATCGCGCCAACTGCTCAACTACGCGCCGCGCCAGCTCATTCTGCTGGACAACAACGAAAGCGGCCTGCACGATCTCATCACCGAACTGAAGCTCACCGCCACCGGGGACAGCCTGGTGCCGTATCTGGCCGACATCACCAACCGCGCGACAATGGAGCAGGTCTTCCGCCGGTACAGGCCGCAGGTCGTGTTCCACTCGGCGGCCTATAAACATGTGCCCATGCTCCAACACTACCCGCAGGAAGCGATCAACGTCAACATTGGCGGCACGCTGCACGTCGCGGAACTGGCGCGGGATTACGGCGTGGAGCGCTTCGTGCTGATCTCCACCGACAAGGCCGTGTCCCCCAGCAGCGTGATGGGGGCCAGCAAACTCATCTGCGAGCAGATCGTTCACGGGCTGGCGCAGCAGGCCAACAACCACACGCTGTTTGCCGCCGTCCGGTTTGGGAATGTGCTGGGCAGCCGGGGGAGCGTCGTCCCGCTGTTTTCGCGCCAGATCGACGCCGGTGGGCCAGTCACGGTCACCGACAAGGACATGACCCGCTTCTTCATGACCATCCCAGAGGCCGCGAACCTGGTGATCCACGCCGCCTGCCTGACGACTGGCGATACGCTCTTTATGCTGCGCATGGGCGAAGATGTGCGCATCGTCGAGCTGGCGGAGCGCATGATCCGGCTGCGCGGGCTGCGCCCCTACATAGACGTTGCGATTGAGTTTGTGGGGAGGCGGCCCGGCGAAAAGCTGCACGAAAAGCTGTATGACGACCACGAGGAAATCGTCCCCACCGTACATCCCGGCATTGTCCAGTTGGTGAATCATCACTATAACGGAACACCGGCAGCGTTTTGGCACCGGCTGAAAAGTGTGCTGCTGGACGATGCCATCCACGAGCACGATGCCCTGGGACAACTCCAGGCCATCGCCGAAGCCGCCAACCTCAGGGTGCGGGTACAGCAGGAGATGCGGGTGGACTGATAGACCGTCTGAAAAACCCCTCACCCCTCCGCCCTGGCGGGCGGTCTCCCCTCCCATCGAATGGGCGAGGGGAAAAAGCGTGCGCTGTGACTCCCCCTCGCCTGCTCTGCGGGAGAGGGGGCCGGGGGGTGAGGGAATAATAACCAGACTTTCGCAAACGGTCTCAAGGCCCGCCGGGCGTACATCAACGGGGCCGGGTTTGGATATCACACCCGGCCCTTTCGTTTACGTTTGCTCACTTGCTTGCGCTATGCGCGTTTCTTCCGGATGGCGCTGCCGTCCACCTGCACTTTAACGGCCCGGTTGAGGGTCGCCAGCAGCACCTGCACCCGTTCCGTACCGCTCAGCCGCAGGTCGAAGATCGCCTCGTAGCCCGCCAGCGGCCCATCCACGATCCGCACCGGGTCGCCCGCCTGGAGGTCGTCGAGGTAGTGTTGCTCCTCGTATTCGACCCTGGCGAGGTGCTGCTTCAACTGCGCGATGATGTGCTCGGGCACGGTCGCCGGTTGGCCGCCGAACATTACCAGCCGGAATGCACCGGGTGCCCAGCGCAGCGTGGAGAGTCCAATCGTTTCCAGGTCGACATACACAAACAGATAGCGCGGAAAGTACGGGCGGATCTTCCTGGCCCGCGGATTGACGGGGTTCACGCGGAGGGTGGGATAGTAGGTTTCGATGCCCTGGGATTGAAGATAATTACTCAGGTAGCGTTCTTTGTGCGGCTTGCTGTGCAGTACATACCATGCTTGCGTTCCCACATTTTCCCCCTTTCGTCTGTCTTTTGCTATTTGCCAGTGTTGGGCATGACTAAGGTAAATTACATCATACTTCTCGGCTTGTCAAACGCAAGGCAGAATAAAGCATCCATCGCAGACGATACAATGCGTTGCTTAACGCCAGCGTGAGCCTGCACCGGGCAGGGCTGCGCAGCGGCGGCGCGTTTTGATTCTGCGGCAGTTTGGCCTACACTCGGCAGGCAGAAACCGTAACGCAGCAATCGCAGAAAGGACGGTACACATTATGCGGGTAGTACTCCAGCGGGTGAAATATGGCGCGGTGCGCGTGGATGGCGCGGTGGTCGGCGCCATCGATCACGGCTTCGTGATCCTGGTCGGCGTGGGGCACGCGGATGGCGACGAGCAGGCGCAGTGGCTGGCCCGGAAGATCGCCGGGCTGCGCGTCTTCGAGGACGACGACGGCAAATTCAACCTGTCGCTGCTGGATGTGGGCGGCGGGTGCCTGGTGGTGTCGCAGTTCACACTGTACGCCGACGCGCGCAAGGGCCGCCGTCCGAGCTTTACGCACGCCGCCCCGCCGGAGGTGGCCGAACCGTTGATCGCGCGCTTCGCGGGGATGCTGCGGCAGGCCGGGGTGCCGCGCGTGGAGTCCGGCGAGTTCGGCGCGCGGATGCAGGTCGAGATCCACAACGACGGGCCGGTGACGATCCTGCTCGACACGGACGAGCTGTTATCGTCCTAGCGCGTGTATGAACTTACGCAGGCTGTTTACAGTGGATTTTTCCCGTGCGTTTTACCCCTCCCTAAATCCCTCCCCGTAAACGGAGAGGGACTTGCACCTCCCCCCTTTCTCCGCGTGGGTCGGGGGATAGGGGTAAAACGTGCATCCCAGCCTCTAGCGCGGGGGCTTGATCGGGCGAATCACGTTGCGGCGGCGGGGACGGACGACGTAGGGCCGTTCCGCCGCGCGCAGCGCGCCCCACTGCGCGTTGAGGTGGCAGACCGCCACAAACTGCAAATACTGGACCACCGCGCCGATCAGGCAGATGAACGACAGCGCCGCACTGAGCATCTGCGCCAGCACGGTCAGCACGAACAGGTAGAGCATCAGCAGGCCCGCCGCGCCGCGCTTGCGCCACACCAGCCGCATGGTTTCCCCGACGCGCGTAAAGGCGCTGAACTGTCCCGTTTCAGCGTAACGCGCGACCGCCGCCATCACCAGCGGCGCGCTGAGCACCAGCCACGCCAGCGCCAGGGCCATGCACAACCCCGCCAGCAGCAGCGGCTCGCGGTCGAGCTGCAGGCTTTCCTGCTCCAGGATCAGCGCGGTGAGGTCGATGGTGCCCAGCGCCTGCCGGAACAGCGCCGCCGCCAGCCCGGCCAGCACCACCGACGGCACGTAATACACCAGCGTGCCCAGGAACACAACGCCGCCGCGCGCCAGGTCGCCCCCCATGTCGTCCCAGTCCGGCGGCTCCTGGTCGTCACCGGCCATCACGCGCTGGATAACGCGCACCTGGTAGCCCATCAGCAAAAACAGCGGCACCACAAACAGGGTCAGCAGCGACCCAATCAGGATGCGGGGCAGCGAGTTGTCCCCGGCGAAGGTATAGTCGATGGCGCGGGTGAGGTCAATCGTCTTCCTGGTGGTGGATGTGCTGCGCGTCGTCGTGGGCATGGGTGATCGTGTGGTCCTTCCCTTCGTCGCGGGCCGCTCCCTGCTCTACCGGGCGAGACAACCGCGCAATGCGGCGCTTGGATTCGAGACAGTCCGGGTCAACCGCCGGGCCGTGCCGCCAGATGAAATACGTGCTGAGCGACGCTGCGCCCAGCGTCAGGGCGCTGACGCGCAGGATGGCGGCGGCACTCAGCGCGCTGATAGCCGCGATGATGGCGAAACCGATCAGGAACGCGACCACCGCCCCCCACACGATGAAGGTCGCCCACACCCGGCTGCGGTTAGTGATCATGCCGGTGGGCGGCCTCGTCGTCACGGGCCAGCAGCAGCGCTTCCAGGTCGTAGATTTCGTCATCTTCCAGTTGTTCGACCAGCCACTCCACGCTGTTATTCTACCTCCAGCGCCGCCTGCCCCACCAGGTGGCCAAACGCGATATTCTGCCAGAAAGCAAGCACGAACAGCCCGACACACGTCACCCACAGCACCGTGGACGCGATCCCGGCCAGGAAGCCCAGCACCACCCCGTACACCAGCAGCGTGAGCAGCAGATTCACGTTGTCGCGCGCATCCTGCCAGCGGTCGCCGAACTGGGTGAACGCCGAGAAGTTGCCGCTGTGGGCGTAGCGGATGATGCCCATCCAGTACATGCCCAACACCGGGACGACATACAGCACGAACACCAACAGCAGGCACAACGCCGCCGACGCCCCGACCAGGAAGCCGAGCAGGCTGTCGGATGCGATGGCCATGAAGATGCTAAAGACCCCGCCCAGCAGGATCACCGGGAAAAAGTACATGATGCCCGCGATGGTCAGCATCAGCCCGTCGGTGAGCACCTGGCCCAGGTCCCCGGTGGCGGGCAGGGGCCGGTCGTCGCCGCGCAGCACGTTACGCGCCACGCTGGCGACATAGCCTGCGCCGAAAAAGGGGATCAGGCTGACCAGCGACCCGACGATCACCTTGACCAGCCAGTCTTCATCATCGAACGGGAATTTCATCGCGCGTACCACATCAATGCGCGGGTTCATAGCAGACTGTCCTCTCCTCACTTTATCACAGGTCATTCTGCTATTTAATACGCGGAGAGGCGAGATTCGGTTGCGGGGCTACCCCTCGACAGCGGCGTTAGCGTGGTGCAGCGTGCGCCCGGCCAGCCAACGGTCGCGCCAGTGCTGCGCGGTCAGCGCCAGGCCCTGGGCCACCTGCTGCCCGGTGAACGTCACCACGAAGAAGGCGGTCGCGGTCAGCACGATGGCCGGGCCGGTGGCGATGTCCTGGTGGTAGGACAGGTAAAAGCCGATGACGCTCGCGCTGGCCCCCAGCCCCGCCGACACGATCATCATCGGGAACAGGCGCTTGGTGAGCAGGTTGGCGGTGGCCGCTGGCGTCACCAGCAGGGCCGACATCAGCGCGATCCCGACCGTTTGCAGCGAGACGACAATCGTCACCGCGATCATGATCAGCAGCAGCGTGCGGAACAGTTCGGCGGGCAGGCGCAGCGTGCGGGCCAGCGTCGGGTCGAACGAGATGATCATGAACTCCTTGTAGAACAGCGCCACCAGCGCCAGCACGATCAGCCCGAACGCCAGGATCAGGCGCAGGTCGCTTTCTGAGACGCCCAAAATCTGCCCGAACAGGATATGCGCCAGGTCGCCGGTGTAGTCGCTCATGCGCGAGATCATGGCGATGCCCAGCGCGAACATAGCCGCGAACACCACCCCGATGGCGGTGTCCTCGCGCACCTTTTCGTGCCGCGTCAGGTAGCTGATGCCCAGCGCGCTGAGGATACCCGCGAACAGGCCGCCCCAAAACAGGTTGTCGGTGCGCCCTTCCATGCGCTGGTACATCAACGCCACGCCCGGCAGGATCGAGTGCGCCAGCGCGCTGCCGAAGAACGCCATCCCGCGCACCACGACATACGTCCCGATCACGCCGCTGACGATGCCGACGATGATCGAGGCTTCCATGCTGCGCACCAGCAGCGCGATCTCCAGCGGTTTGAGGAATAAGCGGTCGAAATTGTACGCCAGCGCCATCCATCCGTCGCGGAGCGTACTGGCGGCCAGTAAGATGTGCATCGCTACCTGCTGCTTTCTGTTTCCGTCTGCCTGTCCAGACTGGCCCGCAGCTCGTCGGGCGCGATGTGCGACGTAGCGTCCAGGCTGAGGGGCGTCACCGACACCAGCCCGTCCAGCACCGTCGCCGCGTCGGAATTGGGGGTCATGGTTTCGCCCTCATTAAATTCGTAGCCGATCTTGCCTTCGTCCTGCAAGCGCCGCCGCTGTGGCGCGACCGGGCGGTAGTACGCGCGCCGTTCCAGCCGCGTGACGCGCCACGTCGTGTCCGGGGTGGCGTCGGCGGGGACGTCGATCTTCAGCACGTCCACATCGTGCACGCGCGGGATGTCCAGCCAGCGCCGGGCGAAGAGGTGCGTAAAATGCCCCGCCGTGCTGAAGTCGACCGAGGTGTTGTGCGTCAGGTGCAGCGCCGGGTCGACTTGCAGCGACACCGCCAGCGCCGGAATCCCGTAGGCGGACGCTTCCAGCGCCGCGCCGACCGTGCCGGAGACGGTGATGCCGGTCCCGACGTTTTCGCCGTAGTTGATGCCGGACACCGCCAGCGCGATCCGGCGCTCGGCCAGTTCCAACACGGCGTGCTGCACGGCCTGGGCCGGTGAGGCGTGGATGGCGTAGCCGGGCCACTGCTGGCCGTTGGCGCGTACCATGGCCTCGAAGATGCGCCCATCGTTGAAGGTGGGCATGCTGCGGCCCATGCCGGACTGCTGCGTGCGCGGGGCGACGATCAACAAGTCGCCGAGCGGGGCCAGGGCCGCCGCCGACGCCGCCAGCCCCGGCGAGTCGATGCCGTCATCGTTGACGAGCAAGATCAAAGGTTGGGTCATAACGTGTATTCTCTCGCTTCTCCGTGTATGCGTGTTTACTTGGGGGTTATGCTAGATATCCTGGCGCGTGTGTCGATGGTTTACCCCTCCCTAAATCCCTCCCCGTGAACGGAGAGGGACTTTGGGTCCCGGTTTGTTTCCCCCTCTCCGCGCACGGGAAGGGGGAAAACTAGCATAACGCCCTACTTGTGGGCGTGATGCCGGGCGTGCTCGTGCGCATGGCAGGGCCGGTCCGGCACGACCACATAGCCCTCCTCCCCCTGGAACATGGCGATCCGGTCGCCGAAGGTCTCGGCCAGAATCTCCGGCGTGTAGACCTCCTCCGGCGGGCCATAGGCCAGCATCCGCCCCTGGTTAAGCATCATGAGTTTATCATAATGCGTGGCGGCTTGCACCAGATTATGCGTGGCCAGCAGCACCGCGACCTGCTCCTCGCGCAGCACATCCAGTGCCTGGAAGATCTCTTTTTCGGCGTGCACGTCGATGCCGCTGAAGGGTTCGTCGAGCAGCAGCACGTCAGCTTCCTGGGCCAGCGCACGCGCCACGAACACGCGCCGCCGCTGCCCGCCGGACAGCTCGCCGATCTGCCGCCGCCGGAAGTCCCACATCCCGACGCGCTCCAGGGCGCGGCGTACCGCCTGCCGGTCGGCCCGGCGCGGGGGCAGCACGTAGCCGATCTGCCGCGCGCGGCCCATCATCACCACGTCCCACACGTTGGCCGGGAAGTTCCAGTCGATGGCTTCGTGCTGCGGCACATAGCCGACCATCGTGTGGCTCTGGTAGCACGACGCGCCCTGGATCGAGAGCGTGCCCTGGTGCGGCAGCAGCCCGACGATGGCCTTGAGCAGCGTCGATTTACCCGCGCCGTTGGGGCCGATCACGCCGATGCGTTCCCCGGCGCGCACGCTGAAGCTGACGCCTTCCAGCGTGCGCTGGCCATTGTAGCCAGCGGAGAGGTCATGACCGTGCATGACCTCTCCGCTGCAATTTTCGGCGGCGGCGTTCGAGCCGGGCCGGAGCAGATTGCTCAGGGTCACTGGAGTGCCTCGGCCATGCTTTGGGCGTTGGCCAGCGTGTAGTTCAGGTAGGTGTCCGCCGGGCCATCCGCAGCGGTCAGCGAGCCGGTGTACAGGCTGGCGATGGATGCGCCGGCCTCGTCGGCGACCTGCCGCGCCAGCGAATCGCTGACGGTCACGGAGGTAAAGATGGCCGGGACATTGTATTCCTGAATTGTCTCGATCAGCGACACGACCTCCTGCACCGACGGCTCCGAGGTGGTGCTGCCACCGGGGATCACCACGCCGACCAGCGACAGCCCATACCGTTCGGCGAAATAGTTGAAGGCGAGATGATTGGTCACGATGTAACGGTTGTCCGCCGGGATATCGTCAATGATGGCCTGCACCTCGTCGCTGGTGCCGGCCAGTTCCACCAGGTAAGCCTCGGCGTTGGCGGCATAGATATCGGCGTTGTCCGGGTCCAGCGCGCTGAACGTGTCGCGGATGGTCAGCGTCCACAGTCCGGTGTTGAACGGGTCCATCCACACGTGCGGATCGCACTGCCCGTGCGCATGTGCCGCGTCGCCATCGTCGTCATCGTCATGATGATCGCCGCAGTCGAGCTGGTGCAGCAGCCCCAGGTATTCCCCGGAGTCCAGGTCGCTCTCGGTGCCAAAAGCGGCATTCACGGCGGCGTGGTGATCCTGGCAAGTGGTGCTGATGTCGCCCAGCGCGGCAGGCTCGTCGCCGTTAGCGTCGTCACTGCGGACGGTGCTGGTAAACACGGGCCGGATCGGCACGCAGTCCGACACGACCACGATCTTGTCGCGCGCCGCCTCTTCGAGTACCGGCATCACGCCCTCCTCGAAGTCCGCGCCGACGACCAGCACCGCGCCGGCCTCATCCAGGCGCACCACGTCCTGCGCGGACGGGGCGTAGGAGTGCGGGTTGCTGCCCAGCGGCATCAAGGACTCGACGTCCGCCGCATCGCCGGCCACATTGGCCGCGACGTCGGTCAGGATGCTGAAGCTGGCGATCACGCGCAGCCGGTCGCCCTGGGCCTGAGTGTGGGATGAGGCCGGGACCAGCGCGCCCAGCGCCAGCGCCGCGATCAAAACGGTTAGTACGGTGATGTGTTTGAAAGTCATGCGAAGTTCTCCTTATATTGTGAATGCTATTCGGACCTTATGCTAGTATGCTAGTTTCCTCCCCCCTGGCCCCCTCCCCGCACGCGGAGAAAGGGGGGGGCGCAAGTCCCTCTCCGTTTACGGGGAGGGATTTAGGGAGGGGTAAATCTTCCAGGATATCTGGCATTACGCCTCTATTCGGTTTCATGATCGATTGCTTGCTGGCAGGCGGGGCACAGGCCGGAAATCTCCAGCCAATGCCCGGTGATCTGGTAGCCGGTGCGCTCCGCCACCGACTCCAGGAAGTCGCCCAGCGCGCAGCCGAAAATCTCGACGGTGGCGTGACAGCGTTCGCACACGACGTGATGCGTGTGGCCCGGCGTGGCGAGCGCGTAGCCGTGACAGCCGTCGGCCAGGTGGACCGAGCGCGCAACGCCCAGGGCTTCCATCAGTTCGATGGTGCGGTAGACCGTCACCAGCCCCAGGTCCGCGTAGTAACGCTGGCCTTCGGCCTGGATTTCCGCCGGGGACAGCGGCTTCGGTGCCGCCACCAGCACGCGCAGGATCGTGCGGCGCGGCTGGGTGAGCTTGTGCCCGTGTTCGCGGAACTGCTCGGCCAGTTGGGTGAGTGTGTCTGGCATTGCTAAGTGGTAAACCTTTTCACTATAAATGAAAAGCTTTTTCAGTACGAGATTCTAGCAAGGGGTGATCAGAATGTCAAGCGTGAGTTTTGGTGGTAAGGAAATTTCAAGACAAATCCCGCTGCTCGCCGGTTTAGAAAAGCGGCGAGTTGGCCTCACAGCGCGATCAGCGGGATGGCGGCCAGCGCCGCGCCGATCCCGACCGTCTGGCGGCGAGAGATGCGCTCGTGGAGCAGCACGCGCGCCAGGATGACCGTCACCGCCGGGTACAGTGACGACAGCACCGCCGCCACGTCCAGCCGCCCGGCCTGTGTCGCCAGCAGGAAGAAGGCGTTGCCGCCCATATCCAGCACTCCGGCCAGCGCGATCAGGTTCAACTGGTCGCGCGCGGGGGGCACAAGCTGGCGCGTGGCGTGGGCCAGCATTAGCATCAGCGCAATCGACGCGATACGCGCGGTCGCCAGCGGCCACAGCACCGCGTCGGCGCTGATCTGGTCGATCATGATCGCAAAGCTGCCAAAGCCCAGCCCGCCCAACAGGATCAGGCCCGCCACGTTTCGGTTCCAGCGCGCGCCGGATTCCCCGCGCGAGATGATCCAGATGCTCAGCAGGCCCAGGCTGAACCCGGCGATCTGCCATAGCTCGGGCAATCCCTCCGCCCACAGACTGAACACGACCGGAATCGTGGTGGCCAGCACGGCGGTCAACGGGGCAGCGATGCCCATCTGGCCCTGGGCCAGCGCACGGTACAGCGACGCCAGCCCAACCGCCCCGGCCAGCCCGCCCGCCGCGCCCCAGGCGGCGTCCTGCCAGCTGGGGAGTGGATTCCCCAGCGCCAGCGCCAGCGCGATCACCAGCCCCAACCCCACCGCGTGCATCAGCGCGATCACGCCAAACACGCTGGTGCGGCGCGTGGCCAGCCCGCCGCTGAAATCCCCCGCCCCCCACGACAGGGCCGAAGCCAGTCCGAACAGTATGGCAGCCATGCAGGTTATCCTTCCACTGCGGTCAGGTAAGCGTCGATATCATCCGGGTGCAGCACGCTGGGATGGGCGTAGCGGATCACCCCGGCGCGGTCGATGATGAACGTGACCGGGATCACCCCGTCGAACGGCAGCCCGGCGTAAAGCTGGCGGTACAGCGCTGCATCTGTTGAGAGCGCCACCGGCAACGACAGCGCGAGATCATCCACAAACGTGCGGATCTCGGTTTCGTCCTGGGCCAGGGTCGGGTCGGTCAGCGCGATGACGTGGGCCGCGCCCGCCTCGTGCAGCGCCTGGAGCGCGGGCATCTCCTCCTGGCACGGCTCGCACCACGTCGCCCAGATGTTCAAGAACACCACCTCGCCCGCCAGTTCATCCAGCGCGACCGTCCCCCCATCGAGCAAGGACAGCGTCGCAGCGGGAACCGGTTCGCCGATCTCGTAGGCCTGCGGCGGCAGCCCGGCGATCCGGTCCGGCACGGTCGGCACCGGCGTCACGCGGACGGGCGGCGGCGACGGGTAAGCGTTGGCGTCCCCGGAGCCGTCGTCGCCGCCGGTGTTCAGCACCAGCAGCAGCGCCCCCAACACGCCGATCAGCGGGAGCAGCAGCAGCGGCAGCCAATGCAGCGGCAGGACGGGGTGGTGCAGCGCGCGCCGGGTGCGCCACACCACGCGCAGGAAGTTTGTCAGGTGCTGCCAGGGCCGGATGTGGCTGCTCTCCCCGGCGTAAATCGTGCGGATCGGCACCCAGGCCAGCCCGTAGCCCTGCTGCACCGCGATCACGATCATCTCGACCTCGAACTCGAAGCCGGCTTCGGCGCTGTCCAGCATGGCCTGCATCAGGCGGCGGCTGATCAACCGGTAGCCGGATTGGTTGTCGCGGACCGGCTGGCCGAGCGCCCACGAGAACAGCACCCGCCCGAGCGTGTTCGAGACGCGGCGCACCGGCGGCATCTGTCCAAAGTCCCGCGCGCCGATGACCAGATCGGGCTGTCCCCCGGCATAGGCGGCGATAAAGTCCGGGATTTCGTCCGGGTCGTGCTGCCCGTCCGCGTCGAGCGTGATCACCGCGTCGTACCCGGCCTCCAGCGCCCAGCGAAATCCGGCCCGCAGCGCCGCGCCCTTGCCCTGGTTGGGGGCCTGGCGCAGCACGTCGGCCCCAGCGGCCTCGGCGCGGGCGGCGGTATCGTCGTGGGAGCCGTCGTCTACGACCAGCACTGGCCCATGCGCCCGCGCGCCAGCGATCACGGCGCTGATCCGTTCCGCTTCGTTGTAGGCGGGGATCAGCGTCAGGATGCGGGGTGTGTGTTCGTCCATAGGATATGTCGTCCTGTGCAGCACAAAGGGTACGATTCCGGTGGAAGATCGTACCCGTGATACGGTTCGGCTGTCAATGCGCCATGTGTCAGGTTAATCCACTGCATCGACCAGCAGCAGGCGTGCACCGTTGCGCACCGCCTCGGCGAAGAACGGCGTTGCGTTCTGCGGGACGCCGTGATTCGGCAGCAGGACCTCAAGCTCGCTGCGGCGGGCTTCGGGCGTCGCGTTCGTCGTGGCGACCGGGTTCACCGGCAGCGACGGCTGGGCGGCGTGTGCGTCTTCGGGATGGCAATCGGGACCGCGATATCGTATTCGTCGAAACTACCTTCTTCGCCCACCAGCTTGATCGCACCCTCGTCTAAGTCGAAATTTTCCAACGTTCCGATAGCTTTGGCTCAGTCTTTTTCGCTGTCAAATACGCCAATCACCGGCGTAGCCATAATGATCTGTACCTCCTGGGGTCATTCGCTTGCAAGTATTCAGATCATAGCAAACCCCCGTTGGAAGACCATAAAACCGGCGGGCTGGCTACTCGTCCTCTTGCTGTTCCTGCTTCTTGAACTTGTTAAGCCCGAAGGTTCGCTCCACGTCCAGCACGAACGCGATCCCGCTGTCCGGATTGTTGATGTCGCCGATGATCTCGCACGCGGCGTCGACGATCTGCTCGACGAGGTCCTCCTCGACGACGGTGAGGATCGTCTGGTTGGTCTGCTCGGTCTGGCGCAGCACGCTGGCCAGCGAGACAAACAGCGGCAGCTCCATCGAACGACCGCGCTCGCGCAGCCGGTGCAGGCCGTAGCTTTCGATGATCGTCACGCCCGAGGCGCCGGCTTCTTCCCAGGCTTCGGCGATTTTCATGCCGTTTTCGACTTGCGTTGTGATCAGGATTATCATTTTCGCCATTGTTCACTCACCCTTCTACAGCTACAGCTTCTTGTTCGCGTTCAGTCTCAGTGTCGCGCTTGTGGAAGACCCAGCGCACCAGCGGCGGCGTCATAACCGTCGTGACCAGGATCACCAGGAAGACCGGCTCGAACAGGTCCGCATCCAGCAGCCCATTCGCCAGGCCCAGCGCGGCAATGATCAGCCCGACCTCGCCGCGCGAGATCATGCACACGCCCAGCCGGAACGCCTCGCCGTTGCTGAAGCCGCCCAGCTTCGCGCCGATCCCGCTGCCGCCCACCTTCGAGATCGCGGCCACGACCACCAGCAGCGCGGCCATCGGCAGCATCTCGGCCCCGATGTCCAGCAGGTTGGAGTGCAGCCCGACATTGACGAAGAAGATCGGCACCAGGAACGAATAGGCGATGTGCTGCACGGTTTCTTCGATCTGGTGGCGGGTTTTGTCGGTAGTCTGGCTGAGGCCCATCCCGGCCACAAACGCCCCGGTAATGGCTGCAATGCCGCCCAGCGCCTCCGCCGACCAGCCGAAGAGCAGCGCAGCGACCAACGCAAATGTCGCGGTGCCGGATGAAAACTGCGGGTTGCGATGCAGCCAGTTGAACAGGCGCGGCAGCACCGTCCAGGCCACCGCCAGCGCCCCAACCAGGTACAGCATCATCCGCACGAAAATCCAGATCAGTTCGCCCGCCGAGGCGCTCTCCGCGGAGCCGAGCGTGGCGATCACCACCGACAGCAGCAGGATCGCCAGGATATCGTCGACGACCGCTGTCGCCAGCAGGCCGATGCCTTCCTTCGTGCGCAGCACGCCCAACTCCAGCAGCGTTTGCGCCGAAATGCTGACCGAGGTCGCGGCCAGCACCACGCCGACGAACAGCGCGGTTTCGACGTCGTGGTCGAAGGCCAGCACGACCGGCATCCCCATCGCCACCGGCAGCGCGCCGCCCAAAATCCCGCCCCACAGCGCGACCTTGCCCACCGAGAACAACTCGCGCAGGTGGATCTCCAGCCCGACGGTAAACATCAGAAACAGCACGCCGAGTTCGGCCAGCTCTTCGAGCGTCTTTTTCAACAGTTCCGGATCAGCGAACGTGTCCCAGCCCAACATGTTGAGCACGGTTGGCCCCAGGAACACCCCGGCCAGCAGTTCGCCGAAGACGCGCGGCTGGCCTACCTGGCGCGCCACCGATCCGGCGACCTGGGCCACCGCGATAATTAATCCAATAGCCAAAAATAACTGGACGACAAGTGTACTTTCCACAATTCCTCCTCGCGTCACAAAAGGATAAAGCGATGTATTAGGGCAGCGAGCCTTTGATGCACTGCGTGGCCGGGCAGGCACGACGATGCGCGGCAGCGGTCCGTCACCCCGCGGACGACTCCAGCGAAAACTCCTGCTTGTAGCCGAAGCGCCGTTCGTTGTCCACCCAACGCATCCAACGCGGACGCAGCACGTAGATCACGCTGTCAGCCAGCAGCGCAGCGAATTTATCGTTGACGAACGGGAACTTGTCCCGGTAGAGCGCCAGCGCGTGCGCGCGTTCGTCGTCGTCGACGACAGGCAGCGCGTCGCCTTCGAACTGCACGCCCTTGATCTGCTGCCACTGCCAGGTGGGGGAATACACCGCCGCGGCGACATCGTTCCAGTCCGCGATGTTGGTGCTGTGGCGGCTGTCCGGGCTGGAGACCCAGTACAGGTTGAAGTCGTCATCGCTGGCGAAAAACAACGGCGCGACCTGGGGCCGCCCGTCCTCGTCGCCGACGGTGCCCAGCGCCAACGTGGCCTGCTGCGCGAGAAATTCCTGCAAAACCGGGCGCATATCGTCCGGGAGGGGGGGCGCGTCAGTCTTCACGACAAATTACCTTTCAGTCCTAGCCATTCAAAATATAAGTCGTTATCCAGGCCGAGCCGCAGCAGCATCCGCCCCACCGTGCCGTTAATGATATCGTCGACGGTCTGGGGCTGGCTGTAAAAGGCCGGCACCGGCGGCAGAATCGTCGCGCCGATCTCGGCAGCCTGCACCATCAGCCGCAAATGGCCGAGGTGCAGCGGCGTCTCGCGCACGACCAGCACCAGCGGGCGGCCCTCCTTGAGCTGCACATCCGCCGCGCGGGCCAGCAGGTCGCTGGCGTAGCTGTGCGCAATGGCCGACAGGCTCTTGATGCTGCACGGGGCCACGACCATCCCCCGCGTGATGAACGAGCCGCTGGCGATGCTGGCCCCGACGTTGCCCGGCTTGTGAACCACGTCCGCCAGCCCGGCCACATCGCTCACGCGCCAGCCGGTTTCCTGCGTGATGGTGATCTTGGCCGCGTCGGACAGCACCAGGTGGGTCTCAATGTCACCCGCCCGGTGCAGCGTCTCCAGCAGCCGGATACCGTAAATCACGCCGCTGGCTCCGGAAATGCCGACGATCACCCGGTCGGGCCGGGCGCGGGCCTTCGGGGGCGGCGGGTTAGTGGTCAACGCCAACCATCACGTTCGAGACTAGTACAGGTCGGCAGAAGTTACTGTCCAGTTTTGCCCTCACCCGCTGGCCCTCACCCCTCCGCCCTGGCGGGCGGTGTCCCT
>DAOTUD010000029.1:0-28525 GCA_034437275.1 Anaerolineae bacterium | reverse complement strand
CTGGCTGGGCCAACGGCGACAACGGTTAGTCACCAATGTGCAAGCTGTTCATTTGCAGATCGCTACCTTGCTCGGCGAGCCAATCTTGAAATTCTACACTTTTGAGGAGACCCCCCTCTGAATGTCGGTTGCGGGTAACGTGATTGGATATAGTCGAGGCGTTTGGCCTGGAGGTCGGCGACAGCGACCACGTTCGCGGTTGGAATTTCGACGAAATTCCGGATCAAATTCGGCCCCCAGTACCCGCAGCCGATTACTGCAATGCGACTGGTATTCATTGTTTCAATCCCTCATTAAAATAAATTGACCGCTAGCGAGCACCCTTTCCCTTCAAGATGACAAACGGTGTCTTGAACAAAATTTTCAGGTCGAGCCACAGCGACTGGTGATCGATGTACCAGATGTCGAGGCGCACCATCTCGTCGAAGTCCGCCGAACTGCGCGCCGAGATCTGCCACATGCCGGTGATGCCCGGCATGGTGGCCAGCCGCTGGCGGTGCCAGTTTTGGTACATATCGACTTCGTAGGGGATTGGTGGGCGCGGCCCCACCAGGCTCATGTCGCCGCACAGCACGTTCCACAACTGCGGCAGTTCGTCCAGGCTGGAGCAGCGCAGCAGCCGTCCCACCCGCGTGATGCGTGGGTCGGTCACCAGCTTACGCGCCTGGGGATCGTCGCCGTTCATCTCGGCCATGCGTTCGGTGTCGTTGTTGATGAACGCCTCGACGAACGCGCGGTGCAGGTCCGGATCGGCGCGGTGCTGCATGGTGCGGAACTTGTAAAACGTGAAGGTCCCGATCTCCCAGCAGCGACGTCCGTTCTTCATGGTGCAGCGCAGCCCGACACGTTTCTGGGCGAAGATGACCGGCCCCCGTGAATCGAGCTTGATCAGGATCGCGATCACCAGCAGCAGCGGCGCGAAGAACAGCAGCAGCCCACCGGCGATCACCACATCCAGGCTGCGCTTACACGCAAAATAGAGTGGTTTGTGTATGTGTACCCTTTGGGGTACGACGATTTCGCCCATTTTCGATCTCACCTTTTCCAGGCTGGCTGGAAATGTTTTGTCACCAGGTGTGAGCAATGGAAAAATGCGATCGTTGATGTAGGGGGGAGACGAGAAGTGTCGGGAAGAAAGGTGAGGATAGCGGTGAGGCTGCACTAATGCATGGTGTTCAGTTTTTCCCGGACCCTACCAGTGAGTGCGTTCATGGTTTTAATGTAAATCCGATTACAGCGTTCATTTTGACTATTAGTACGATTCTTTTAACATTCATTTATATATGTTTTCATTTATTACTCAACATCATCATACCACAAAATAGGGCCGGAAGAACTAAAAAACCAATAAAAAATTTTCTCAGTCCGTCGGGCCGCCAGGGGAAAACATGATGGTGTCGCCCATGCGCTCGAAGGGCCAATCGCTGCCATTGACGGTCAACTGCTCGACGCCGGGCGCGTAGAGCGTGACGGGGTGGAGGCTGCTGCCGGTGACGTGGACGCTGTCCGCCGCGTAACGGACCTCGAACGGCTCCGTCGCGGTCAGCCCGTCGACCAGCGGCACGCCGTCCGCTGCCAGGAACGTGCCGCCGTAGACGAACAGCCGGTCCAGGCTGCCGTCGCTGTGGCTGCCAATCACGGCGACCTGCCCATCGTATTCGTATGGCCCGACCGTCACGGCTGCGTTTTCTGCCGCATAGCGCAGCAGGACGTCCTCACGCTCGCCGCCTGCGCGCTGCACCCGCACGCCGGCGGCCTGTCCGCTGTCCGCCAGCAAGGACACCGCCGGTTTCTGCGCCCAGCGCGCGGTGTCGGTCGGGTAGAGCAGGTGGATCATGCGCGTGGATGTGGCCGGGTCTTGCGGTGCGGTGCGGACGAAGGGGTAGCCATCGTCGCCGGTGCTCACCTCGAACGGCTGCGGCGCGACCACGTTCACCCCGAGGAGCTGCCCCTCGGCGGCTTGCCCGCGCAGCCAGTTCCCCTCGACGGTGACGCCGTGTGTGACGTGCAGCCCCCACTCGTAGCGGTGCGGGGCGTCGGCGGCCAGGTTATCCAGCATCACGAAGTAGTCCGGGCGCACGTACACCACCTGCCGCGTGACGGCTTGCAGCCCGGCGATGGTATAGCACGGCGTCGCGTCGGCGGCCAGGTAGTTGAAGCCGGCGCTGCTGGCGGTGGCGGTCAGGCGCGCGTCGCGCCCAACGAAGTCGGACGGGTAGGCCCCGAAGCGGTCATCCGGCACGCGGTACTGCCCCTCCCCGTCGATCAGGATCGCGTTGTGCTGTGCGGTGCTGCTCACTTCGACACCGACGTTTTCCGGGGCGAGCCACGCCCCCCCGCCGTAGAGCGTAAAGCTGGTGGCGTCCTGGTGATCGTGCCCGGTCGCCAGCGCGCACCCCGACTCGACGCAGGGCGCTTCCCAGGGGTAGAGGCCCTGGGTGAAGGTGTCGAAGGCGAAGCGCCCGCCCGGCGCGCTGGATTTCAGCCCGAACAGGACGGCATCATCCTGCCACCCGGAGCGCCAGATCACGCCCTCGATATCGGGAAACACGCGCGCGAGGGGCAGATCATCCGGGGTGCGCGGCGGGATGTCCGGGTTGTAGTACAGGAACTCGAGCACGTACCAGGGCGCGGACCAGATTTCGACGCTGCGCGGGTCGGCGGCGATAAACTGCTGGGCCTTCCACTCCGCATAGCCATCATCATATTCGCTGGCGATAAAGCGCAGGATGTTCTGGGGCCGGTGCGAGTTGCGCCACGTCCAGTCAAAATCGCCATAGGAGAGTAGAAACTCGGTGCTGTTGGGGATGTGATTGTAGAGTTGCCAGGCGGTGTAGTTTTGCAGGTAGTGATGCGGGATGATGTCGACGCCCTGCAGCGCCCGCAAGTTGATCCAGAAGGGCAGCGTCATGGTCAGGATGTAGTTGCCATAGTACATGCTTTCGTGCCAGCTACCGTCACCGATGCTGTTCAAGATGTCGCGCCCGATGGCGATCCGCGCGCGCGCCTGGTCGACCCAGGTCTGCGCGTCGAGCTGCAGGTCGAGCATGTCACAGCCTGCCGCTGCCGTCACCACGTCGGAGCGCACCCAACTGCCGTCGACGAGCTGCCACCAGCGATACCCGTCGGTGCCTTCGATTTGATCGGCGACCTGCGCCTGATTTCCCCCGGCGAGCGTGCCGACGATATCGTAGTTGGTGCCCGGCCCGGCGCGCAGATTGACGTTATAGCTGGCGTTCACCCGGCAATCCCGGGTCACGTCTTCGCCCAGCAGGGCCAGTCCTGCGATCCCCAGGGCGCTGTTCGTGATCCAATAGTAATTCTGCATGTAGGACTTGATCCAGAAGTTGTTGAATTCGTAATCGTACCCGCCGGCGCTGGCGTTGTACGTACGCTGCGCCTGGGTGGCGATGGCTTGCTGCAACAGGTCGCGTTCCTCCGGGGGGAGCAGCGGGTACAGCCAGTCATAGCCCAGCGCCATCCCCACCAGCAGGTGCGCATGGCCCAGCCCCACCTCGCCGTCCGCACTCCACAGCGGCCACCCGGCCAGCGTCCGCAGATACGTGCGCGCCAGGGCGCAGTAGTCTTCGTCTTCGGTGAGCGCGCACACGAAGCTCAGCGGGATGAGCTGCTCGCCGTAGCCGGCAAAGAACCCTTCATAGGCATCGTCTGGGGGGTGGGTGGGGGGGGCGCTGCCGCGCAGCGTATCGACGTAGGCCTTGATCGGCTGCCAGATGTCGGCGTGCGAGGAGGCGGCCTGGGCACGCAGCGCCGGCAGATCGGCGGCGTTGAAAAACAGGCGCGGGTGGCCCATCGGGGCGGGCGTGGTGGCGCTGCGGGCCGGTGCCGCAGCCAGCGCTAGCCCGGCAACCATCACCAGCGCAGCAGCCAGCAATCCAATATACTGCTTCCCATATCCTCGCGTGCTGTTGCTCGTCATCACCGCTTGCCCTTTGCCCCGGTCTTCCCCGGCTAAGTGGACGCTGCCACGCTGTGTATGTGATTTTCGTTTTCTATTAAAGCCTATGCTAAATTCCATGTGATTTTTTTGGTTTTCACAAGATGGACTGGTGTTTGGAACCCGTTTGTATCGGGCCTACTTGTTTCAATTTCGTCCTTACCATAAAATGCCTATATGATTTCCCAGGCGTCGCCGGGCGTGGATCGCTGCCCAGGGACGTGCCGCTTGCTTGCACCCCACGAAAACCACATATTGAGGAGGATGTCCTGTGAAACGTGAAACCCTGCGTACCCTGCTGGTGCTGCTGCTCGTTGGTGTGCTGCTGCTGGGTGGCGCGCTGCCCGTGCTCGCCCAGGACGGCGATGATGATAAAGACTCCGACCGCGACGGCCTGACCGATGCGGAGGAAGTGAAATTCGGCTCCGATCCCAACAATCCGGACAGTGATGGAGACGGATTGAATGACCTGTACGAGTGGTTCCTGGAAACCGACCCTAACCAGGCCGATTCGGACGGTGACGGCATTGCCGATGCGGATGAAGATACCGACGGCGACGGTTTGCCGGACGGCTACGAATTTGAGTATGTCTCGACGACCGCGTATATGAACCCGGATACGGACGACAACGGCGTGCCAGATGGCCAGGATGATTGGGATGGGGATGGCCTGAATAACCAGGACGAAGCCGCACAAGGCAGCGACGTTCTTGATCCTGACTCGGACCGCGATGGCCTGACCGACGCCCAGGAATTCGAGGCCGGGACGAACCCGAACGTAAAAGACAGCGACGGCGACGGGTTGACCGACTTCCAGGAAGGCCAGGCCGGTACCAATCCGCTGTCCGCCGACAGCGACGGTGACGGGGTGAACGATAAACTGGAACTGGAAACCGGTTTCGATCCCAACGTGCCGGACGACTTCGCCGCTGTCGATTCGGACGGTGACGGCATATCTGATGCGGCGGAACTTGACGCCGGCACCGACCCGAACGAGGCCGACAGCGACGGCGACGGGCTGTCGGATGGTGAGGAGGCCGAACTGGGCACCGATCCCCTCAACCCGGACTCCGACGGCGACGGCTATCCTGACGGGGACGAGGTGAAATACGGGACCGATCCCAAATTCGCCGAGCCGGGGAAATGGCTGGACAAATACATGGTCTTGATGGCGATGGACTCGCGTCTGGCGGCGCTGTACAAAGTCTTCTTCTGGCCCTATCCGCAGGGGTCGATGTTCCTGGGGCTGGTTGGGATCAGCAATGAGAGCCAGGCATCGTTGTTCAGCGCCGGCAGCATCCGCGACATGGCGCGCGCCAAAGAGGGCGAACTGTTTTCCGGGAAGGTACCGCAGGGCCAGCCGGAGCCACTGGTTTCGATTGATGCCGGGTCCTATGTCGAGGACATGGCGGTCAGCCTGACCGGGTACTCGTCGGGGGCGGCCATCCCTGGCGGCGGCCTGCACATCCGCCCGGCGCAGGCGCTCCAGGGCGTGCTGGCGACTGCCAGTGACGATGGCGGGCTGCGGTTGTGGGACATCACCAGCGGCGCGCTGCTCGACGAGCGCATGTTTGGCGACCGGCTGGTGAGCGTGCGCATCAACCCGGCGGGCGATGTGCTGGCAACGGGCACCAGCGGCGGGCAGGTCCACGTGTTGCAGCTTAGCGGCACGGCGCTGGGCGACGAGATCGCCACACTGCCGGCGGGCGGCCCGGTGTGGGCGATGGCCTTCAGCCCGGACGGGTCGCAGCTGGCCTATGCCGACGGCAGCGCGGTCACGTTGTGGGATGTGGCCGCCGGGGCCGAAGCGGCGACGCTGCAAGGGCACGCCGAGCAAATCTGGGCGCTGGCCTACACGCCGCAGGGTGACCGCATCGCGTCCGGCAGTTGGGACGGGGCGGTGAAGGTCTGGGACGTGGCATCCGGCGAGCTGCTGCTGGCGCTGGACGGGCACACGCACTATGTCGGCGCGCTGGCGTTCAACGATGACGGCTCGGGGCTGGTGTCCGGCTCCGGCGACACGACGCTGCGCATGTGGGACGCCACCAGCGGCGACCTGCTGCGCACGATTGACAATCATCCCGATAAGCTGGGCGGGGTGGCTTTCTTCCCGGGGGAAAACATGCTGCTGACAGGCAGTTGGGACGGCACGATCCTGGTGTGGGGCTTGCCGACCGACCCGGCGCTGCTGAACCTGGATGCCGCGCCCGCTGATGGCGATGCGCCGCCGCTGGACCCGTCCGCAGTGGACGACGCCGGCAACACGGGCGACGCGCCCGGCACGGACGACCCGCCGGATACCGCTGCGCCCGCCGTGAGCTGCACCGTCAGCGCGGCGAACAACGTCAACCTGCGCAGCGGGCCGGGCACCGAGTTCGAGGTCGCCGGGGTGCTGGCTGCCGGGATGGCGGCGGCTGCCGATCAGCAAGCGACCGGCGCCGCCGGGTACGTGTGGTGGCATGTGGCCGATGCGGGCGCATGGGTGCGCTCCGACGTCGTCACCGCCAGCGGCGACTGCGCGCTGCTGCCGGTCGCGCCGTGATCGCGTGACCTGATCCGGCGCTTGGCGTGCAGGGAAGGGGGCCGCGCGGGTTACCCTTCCCTGTGCGCGCTGGCCTGCTGCTGGTCGTCCGGGTCTTCCAGGTCTTTCTGCAGCGGCAGTTCGCCAACAAGATCGTAAACGGAGAGGGACTTTTTGTCCCTGGCCGATTTCCCCCGCTCCGCGTGCGAGGAGGGGGCAGGTGGGGTTGCGGCGGGGCAAGGTGTCGCACAACAGCAGCGCCCGGCCATCGCAGACCGGGCGGTGAGGGTGCGCCGTAGGATGAAGTTGTCCGGGATGGTCAGGGCATAACCTGGATGGCAGCCCCCAGCGCGTTGAACATGGTCCCGGTGTAGTCAATTTCGATCTTGAGGTAGTCCCGGTTGTCGGGCGCGTAGGCGGTCATGAACGCGCCGCGCGCCTCGTCGGCCCGCACCGGCGTGTCGTCGAAGAGCCGGGCGAAAACCGGATCCAGGTGGGTCGGGAACTGGGCTTTCGGCACGTGCGGCACGCCGAAGCTCAGGCGCTCGCAGCGGTCCGAGTCCCAGCTAAAGGTCAGGTAGATGATGCCGGTTTGGGCGTTGAGCGCCAGTTCTTCGTCGTCCGGCACCTGGCAACCCAGGTCGGCGATCATCTCCGCGACCCGGTCTGGCGGGTAAGCTCCTGGCTTCTTGACCGGGAAGTAGATGTTCATGGTTTTGTGCCAGTAGTCGATCGCAAACAGGCTGAACAAGCGCAGATCGTATGTCTTGAAGTAGTCATCGTAGCGCTGCACGCTGGCCGGCATGGACGGCAGCGCGTAGGCGTCTTCGATGGGCAGCGCCGCGCTGAACAGCGGCCAGACTTTCTCAAAGCCATGACCGACGCCCAGGTCGATGCCGTAGCCCAGGATCGGATAGTGGGCGTCTACATCGCGGAAGAAGCGGTCGATGGGGTGGCCGGTTTCGGTCAGGAAGCCATGCTCCAGCGCGATGGCGTAGGGATCGTGCGGCTGTTCGATGTCGATGTAGCGGACGGATAATTCGCGCTGGCCGGGCGGTTTGTTCGTCGTCCGCAGCGCGACGGCGGCGCAGGTGAAGTAGTCTTGATAGGCCTCCAGGATGGGGCGTACCTTGTCCGCCTGGCAGGGCACCTCGGCGACGCGGGCAGTGTGTTGGATGTCACGGAACAGGCTGGCGATATCCAGGCTTGCTGGTGGTTTCACAACCATGTAAAAGCCTCTCCTATCTTTACTTTTCGTCCATTTTATCCTAAAATGTTATGGGGGTTTAGGGATGCCTCATCCCTTAGCGCTTTTTTATCCTAGAGGAGGATAGCAGACTGTGTCAATACAAGTTGAAAAGTTCAATGAAATTCGTACCATCCTTATTACTTTCTCAGAGCCGCTGCAAACACCGGATGATGCCCAGCAGGCATTGGCCGAAAGCGCGGCGTATAAGGCGGAGCTAGGCGCGCCGATCTGCCGTATTCTAGACTTTTCACAGGCCAGGTTGAATCTGAGCAACATGATGGTCGGCATGGCGTTTGAGCGAGGCAAAGAGGGAGGCACCTACGATCACGATGTAGCTAACATCTTCGTCGGCTCCGACGAGATGGTCGAACTCGGCGTCAGCGCGCTCCAGGGGCAGGAACAGTACCAGGGCGCGAACGTCAAGGGGCTGTATGCTTCACCAGAAGAAGCGCTTGACCACGCCCGAGAGTTGATGGGCTAAAGGAACCGGGCGAGAATCACTCTCGCCCGGTTTCATTCTGCTTGGTGTTGTTATTCTGTGTGGTAATTCCTTCTCATCCGCGCCCTTTGAGCGCCTCGAACCCGGACGCAATGTCGAGAATCTCCTCGGTGATCGAGCTTTGGCGCAGGTGGTGGTAGCGCAGTTGCAGCTCGTCCAGCCGGTCGCGGATGTTTTGCTCGGCGGCCTGCATGGCGCGCAGCCGGCTCGCGTTCTCGCTGGCCAGCGATTCGACCTGCGCGCGGTACAGCGACACGAAGAAATACTGCCGCACCAGCGACAGGAACAGTTCTGGCCACGCCATCCGGTAGATCGGCAGCGTGCGCGAGTCCCATTCGCGGCGTTTGAGCATGTTCAACCACTGCGGGCTGACCGGCAGCAGCCGCCGCATGGTCGGCTCGTAGGTCGTCCCGGACCGGGAGCGATTGTAAAACAGCACGATCTGGTCGATGTTCTGCTCTTCGCGCCAGGTATCCAGGTGAAAGAGGATATCCTGCACTTTGTGCGTGATGCCGGCCAGCGAACTGGGGACCGCGAAGCGCGTTTCGACCGGCTGGCCAAGCTGCTCGAAGGTCGCCATCGCCAGGTGCCCCACCACCAGCAGCGACCGGTGGCGCGGCTCGACGCCCAGCCGTTCCATGTGGTCCAGCGCATAGCTGGCGATCACGTTGTTGAACTGGCCCACCAACCCCTGGTCCGAGCCGAACACGACCGCGCCCAGCGATTCCCCGCTGGGGGGTTCAATCATGGCGGTGGTGATCTCGCGGCCCCGCAGCGCAATGGTCAGCCCCCACTCGATCGTCTCGAAATAGTCCGACACCGCCGCCACCGACTTCTCGTACTGGCGGATGTTGACGGCGGCCAGCGAGCGCATCGTCTTGGTGACCTGGTGGAGCTGGCGCGCGCTCTCCAGTTGGCCGCGCAGCGCCTCAAGCGTTTGTGTGGGCATGGTTCGCTTTCCAGTCTTTGATCCGCGCGTTGAAGGCGTCGCGCAGGTTGTCCCAGGCCGCGTCGCTCAGTTCGTCGCCGCGCTGGATGCGCCGGTATTCGCCGGTCAATTTCTCGCGCAGGTGGGCGCGCACCGCCCGGGCTGCGTCCCCGACCTGCTCCAGCGCCAGGTCGTCGAACAGCCCTTCGGACACGCTGAACAGCACCGCGATCTGCTCCGCGACGGGGATCGGCTGGTACTGCGGCTGCTTGAGCGCCTCGCGCACACGCCGCCCGCGCCGGATCGTCTGGCGCGTCTCCTCGTCCAGCCGCGTGCCGAAGCGCGAGAACGCCTCCAACTCCTCGAACTGCGAGTACGACAGCCGCAGGCTGCCGCCGATGCCCTGGTAGGCGGGCAACTGCGCCTTGCCGCCCACGCGCGACACCGAGCGCCCGATATCCACCGGCGGGAGTACACCCTTCCGGAACAGGTCCGGCGAGAGGTAAATTTGCCCATCCGTGATCGAGATCAGGTTGGTGGGGATATAGGCCGAGATGTTCTGCGCCTGCGTCTCGATGATCGGCAGCGCCGTCAGCGATCCGCCGGCCTTCAGGTGCGTGGCACGCTCCAGCAGCCGCGAGTGTACGTAGAAAATATCGCCGGGATACGCCTCGCGGCCTGGGGGGCGGCGCAGCAGCAGCGACAGCTCGCGGTAGGCGCGCGCGTGCCGCGTCAGGTCGTCGTATACCACCAGCACATCCTGGCCCTGGTGCATGAAGTGCTCGGCGATGGACGTGGCCGCGTATGGGGCCAGGAACTGCATCCCCGGCGCGGTATCACCGGTGGCGACCACCAGCGCGGTGTAGTCCAGCGCGCCGTAATCCTCCAGGTCGCCGATCACGCGCGCCACCGAAGCCCCGCGCTGCCCGATCGAGCAGTACACACACAGCACGTCTTTGTCGTGCTGGTTGATGATGGTGTCGATGGCGATCGCGGTTTTGCCGGTCTGCCGGTCGCCCACGATCAGCTCGCGCTGGCCGCGCCCAATCGGCACCAGCGCGTCGATGGCCTTGATCCCGGTTTGCAGCGGTTCGGCGACCGGCGCGCGGTCCATGATGGCCGGGGCGGGCTGTTCGACCGCGCGGCGGGCGTCGGCGTGCAGGGGGCCTTCCTCGTCGAGGGGCTGGCCTGCCGGGTCGACCACGCGCCCGATCACGTCCGTGCCGACCGGGATGTCCGCGACGCGCCCGGTGCGGCGCACGGCGGTGCCCGCCTGCAAATGCGCCGTGCTGCCCAGCAGCACCACGCCGGTATCGTCCGGACCCAGGCTCAGCGCCAGCCCAAACAGCCCCGTCTCAAACTGGACGAGTTCTTCCGACTGGACGCCGGGCAGCCCGGTCACACGGGCGATGCCGCTGCCAATTGAGGTCACATACCCGATCTCGCGGTGCACCGGCTGCGGTTCGTATTCCTCCAGCGCGCGCTCGAACACGGACAGCGAGCGGTCCAATAGATTGGTTAGCTCTGGCATGGTGGCTTAGCTTTCCTCCTGGTTGGTGTTGTAGTCCGCCAGCATTGCGGCGACGTTTTCTTGCAGCGCGTGCAGGTAGTCGTTCACGTTCCAGCCGATCTGCGCCGAATCCGTGACCAGCGCCAACCCACAGATCAGGTCCGATTCGGTGACGAAGCGCAGTTCCACATCGCCAAAGTGATCGTGGAGCATCCCGGCCAGGTGGTCGCGCTGGTCCTCGTCGAGTGTGAAGGCGCTGTGCACTTCGAGCGGCTCGTCGGTGCCGCGTTGCAGGTCGTCCTGGCGGTCGGCGGGCATGGCGTCCAGTTCCCGCCCGAACACCTCGATCAAGCGCTGCTCCAGTTTGGTATCGGCCAGGTCGCGGATCGCGCGGCGCGACACCGTGAAGACCTCGTCGCTGACGCGCGTCTGCAGCCGTTCCAGGAATGTGTCTTTTTCGCGCTGAATGGCGCGCTGCCATTCGCTCTTTTGCTCCTCGACGGCATCACGCGCCTCCTGGAGCAGCTCCTGCCGTCGTTCCTCGGCGTCATCACGCGCCTGGCTGAGCAGTTCGTCCCGCCGTTCGTCGATGTCGCGCTGTTTCTCGCGGTAGCGGGTGGCCTCTTCTTTGGCCTGCGCGCGTTTTTGCTCCGCTTCTTCCAGGCGCGACGCGATCTTCTCCTCGCGGCGGTCCATCGCGTTGACAATCGGCTTGTACAGAAACAGCCGCATCAACGCGACCAGCACCAGGAAATTGACGATCTGCGCGCCAAAGGTAAACCAATCAATCTGCACCGCTTACCCTCCTGCTTGCGCTACCACGTGATCCCAGAAGGGGTTGAAGAAGATCAGGATCATCGCGATCACAAAGCAATAGATGGCGACGGACTCGATCAGCGCCATGCCCACGAACAACGTGCGGCTGATGGCGTTCGACTCGTCCGGCTGCTGCGCGATGGATTCCAGCCCGCGCGCCAGCGCGCGCCCCTCGGCCAGCGCCGGCCCAATCGAGCCGATGGCCATCGTCAGGCCGGAGATAACGATCGAAGCCAGGCCAATGATAGTGGTGTCATTCATGCGAGAAAACGCTCCTCTCAAACTTCAAATAGCTAGCGGCTGTTATGTACTTTTACCCCTATCCCCCGACCCCTTTCCCCGCACGCGGAGAAAGGGGGGAGGCGCAAGTCCCTCTCCGCTTACGGGGAGGGATTTAGGGAGGGGTAAAACTTATGGGAAAAATCCACTGTAAACAGCCTGCGTAAGTTCATAACACGCTCTAAGTATGACGCTGTTACGCTGCCGATTCACTCGTGCCAGAAGCGATATACACCGTCGCCAGCGTGGCGAAGATGTACGCCTGAATCTGGCCGATGATCAGCTCCAATGCTTGCAGCACGGTCGGCAGCAGCAGCGGGATGATCGACAACATGATCCCCACCAGGATGCGTCCACTCATGACGTTGCCGAACAGGCGGATCGCCAGCGCAATGGTGCGCGAAATTTCCGACACGATGTTGAAGGGCAGCATAAACGGCGTCGGCTCGATGTAGTTCTTCAGGTAGCCGAAGAACCCGCGCCCGGCCACGCCGTAGATCGGCACCGCCAGGAAGACGCACGTCGTCAGCGCGGCAGTCGTCGACAGCGAGCCGGTCGGCGCTTCGTAGCCGGGCACAAAGCTCAGCAGGTTGGCCAGCGAGATGAACAGAAACAGCGTGCCGATGAACGGCAGATAGCTCGACGGGTCCTGCCCGGTGATGTCACGAATCTGGCTGCGGATGGTGGTGACGATCGTCTCCAGCAGGTTCTGCCAGCGCGAGATCTCGGTCCCGGTCGACAGGTTGCGCGTGATCAGCCACGAGCCGCCGGCCAGGATGCCCATCACCAGCCAGGTGAACGCCAGCGTGGCGTTGATGGTGACCGGTCCAGCCTCCAGGATGGTGACTTGATCAGGACTTAATTCCACGCGGCGTCACCTCCTCCGTAGAAGCTGCCTGTGGCGCGCCAAAGGTGTGCACGACCACGATCCGCGCGATCACAAAGCCGGCCACCGCGATCAGCAGCCGTTCCCAGCGGCCCCAGGCCACCAGGTACAGGCCGCCCAGCGCGATCACCATGCGCGCGGCGGAACTGGCCAGCAGCGTCATGGCCGGGCGCGGAGCGTCCTGCACCCGCCGGATGGTCCACCACAGCCCGCCGAAAAACAGCGCGCCGATCAGCGCCCCACCGAAAAAGGCCATCCCCAGCGACACTTCACTCATGTTGTTGCCTTTCTTGTTGTTCCGCTTCGATACACTTGCGTTCTTTGGAAACCCAGTACCACGCATTGAGGCAGCCGACCACCAGCCCGACGAACATCAGCGTCAAGCGCCACGAAAAGTCCATCGCATAGCGCTTATCCAGCCAGGCACCGACCGCGATGCCGATCAGCGTCGGGATGGCGACCGACCAGCCGACCATGCCGAAGGTGCCCAGCCCAAACCAGATGCTGCCCCGCCCCTTGTGGGCGCGCGCCCAGGCTTTGCGGCTGGCCTTCTGGCCGACGTCGCGGGTAAATTGCGCTTGCCATTCCTGCTGGTGCTCTGGTTGCTGCGCGTGCGCCGGATCGGGTTGGCGGTCCGCCGCTTGATCGTCGGGCGGTTCCGCGTGTGTGCGCGTGTCGTCGTGCTGCGTCATGGCGGCTACTCTCCTAGCTCGACAAAATAGCGGACCAGATCGGTCTCCAGGTCGGCCAGCACGGCGCGCGCCTTGCGTTCGCGCTCGTCGAGGTTATGAAATTCGCGCTGCACGGTCTGCTGGAGCGTGCGCAGGTCCTCGCCGCGTATCGCGTTCTGCGTGGAGACGCGCACCTCGTCGCGCCGCTTGACCAGGATGCCCTCGTCGACCGCCAGGTGCACCTCGTCGCCGTCTGCGGTCACAAACGACAGCAGCCCAGGCCGGATCGCTTCCACCAGGTCGATATGGCGCGGCAGCAGCGTGAACGACCCCACGCCCGACTCCGCCGAGACTCTGGTCACCGGCGCATCGACCAGCCGCTGCGTCGGCAGCAGCACCTGTAAGCGCATCATGTTTGCCCCCCGTCGTCGCTGCGTGGTTCGAGTTCGTCGATGCTGCCGATCATGTACAGCGCGTGTTCCGGGTACTCGGCAAATTCGTCGTTGAGGATGCGCTCGCAGCCGGTCAGCGCGTCGTCCAGCGCGACGGTTTGGCCGGGCGTGCCGGTGAACTGCTCGGTGGTGTGAAACGGCTGCGTCAGGAAGCGCTCCAGGCGGCGCGCCCGGTTGACGGTGAGTTGGTCATCGCGCGACAGCTCCTCCATGCCCAGCATGGCGATGATGTCCTTCAGATCGTCGTATTCGGCCAGCGTCTCGGTCACGGCGCGCGCGACGCGGTAATGGCGCGCGCCGACGACGTGCGGCACCAGCATCTGCGACGTAGCGCCGAGCGCGTCCACCGCCGGATACAACCCCTGGCTGGCGCGGTCCCGCGAGAGCATGATCGAGGCCGACAGGTGGGTGAAGGTGTGGATCACCGCCGGGTCGGTGAAATCGTCGGCGGGCACGTAGATCGCCTGCACCGACGTGATCGACCCCGACGGCGTGCTGGTGATGCGGTCCTCCAGTTCGGCCAGTTCGGTGCTGAGCGTCGGCTGGTAGCCCAGGCGCGAGGGCAACTGCCCCAGCAGGCCGGACACCTCCGAGCCGGACTGCACGAAGCGGAAGATGTTGTCGATCAACATCAGGACGTCGCGGCGCGCCTCGTCGCGGAAGTATTCCGCGATGGTCATCGCCGTATGCCCCACCCGGAAGCGTGCGCCCGGAGCCTCGTTCATCTGCCCGAAGACCAGCGCCGTGTCGCCTAACACGTCCGCCGCTTGCAGCTCGCGGTAGAGTTCCTCGGCCTCGCGCGTGCGCTCGCCGATGCCGCAAAAGACGCTCACGCCCTCGTACTGCCCGACCACGTTGTTGATCAGCTCCATGATCAAGACCGTTTTACCGACGCCCGCGCCGCCGAACAACCCGGCCTTGCCGCCGCGTTCCAGCGGGGCCAGCACGTCGATGGCCTTGATGCCGGTCTGGAATGTCTCGCGCTGCGTGGTTTGCTGCTTGAGCGCGACCGGGCGCTGGTGAATGCTGCGCCGCGTGCTGGTTTCTGGCGGGGCCTGCTGGTCGATGGTCTGGCCGAGCACGTTGAAGATGCGGCCCAATGTCGCCTCGCCGACCGGTACCTGAATCGGATGCCCGCTGTCGATCACGTCCGTCCCGCGCGCGACGCCTTGCGTCGGGGTGAGCGCGATGCTGCGCACGTGCGTGTCGTCCAGGTGCGCGATCACCTCGAAGACCACCTGCCCGGCGTGCAGCCGGTTGTGGATCTCGGGCAGTTGATGGGGGAAGTGCGCATCCATCACGCTGCCCTCCAGCGCGACGATCTGTCCTCGATTGTGCCCGTTTTCGCTCACGTTGCTCCTCGTCATGTCTGGCTGTGCGATTAATCGCCTTGTCGACAGGCATTTTTAGCCTAAACCAGAACCCGCCCCCCGACAGGTGCCAGACGAGGTGTTTTTGAGTAGGCAAGCTGGGGGAACATTCCATAGGCCACCCGGCCTATGTTGTGCGCGGGAGGCAATGATGAAGCGCATACGCAGACTGGTATCCGGCCCGCGCTGCTGGTGGAAGACCCTGGACCCAATATCCCGGCGGCTGTTGTGGATTCTGGTCGGGGTGAGGAAAACAATCCGACCCGTAACGTATTCATCTCTATCGAGAACGCCACACAAAATGATTTACCCTGATCACTCAAACAGCGACAGGGCGGCTTCTTTCCACTTTCCGCGAGTTGTAGTACCCTTCAGGGCAGCAAAACCTCACACGCAGTGCAAAGAGGATAGATATGCCGACAGAATCCCAGGCGCGTCAGGTGCTCGAAACGCTTCTCGAGGACTTCCGTAAGCTCTCACCCGATCACCGGGGCCAGATGACCGAAACCAGCGTCGTCCGCTAGTTCATCGACCGGCTGCTGGACGACATCCTGGGCTGGCCGATCCAGGACCCAGAACGCTTCAAATACGAGTTGGGGACGGCCCGACATCACCCTGATCCCCCAGGCGGGCGGCACGATCTTTGTCGAGGCCAAACGCGAGGCGCTGCTGGAAACGGGCCAGGGCGCACGGCACAGCGGTCATGTTATTGACAGTCAAAACTCAGTGAGTCACGGATTCGTTGAATGGCCCTCACCCTTCCGACTGGCGTCGGCGCAAGAGACATCCAAAATCGTGATTCACTGAAATTACTTAAATGCACACATGGAGTGACGCACAATGTATTACGTATCCGATTGTATGAGAACCCAGGTGTACACGGTGAAAATCGGTGTGACACTGGTCGAAGCGATGCGCATCATGGGCAGCCATATGGTGGGCACCGTCCCTGTCATCGACGATGAGCGGCAAATAGTAGGGGTGCTTGTCCTGGACGACCTTCTGACGCAGTTCATGCCAAAGTTTGTACAGGTTTTACGGACGACGGATTTTGTCCACAACTACGGGCAGCTCGAAATGGGAGCACACGCCGCTGACCTGCTGAAAAAACCGCTCGATGAGATCATGCGTCCGCCGTATTATCTGAAGGAAGACAGCAGCCTGATGGAAGCGATGGTGTTTATGCACAACCATCAGGTGGCCGATGTACCAGTAGTGAATGCCGACCAGCAGCTTGTCGGACTCGTGTCGCGGGTGCGCGTGGGCAGTCTGTTCCTGGTTGGCTGGCTCGACCAGCAAAGTGAATAACCCTACATGACCGAAATTGTGGCCACATGCATTTTTATTGTCACTTTGGGTTTGATTTTTACCGAAAAATGGCACCGCATGGTAGTCAGCGGTGTGGGGGCGGCAGCGATGGTAGCCGCCGGGCTGTTGCTGGATTTTTACGATGAGGAACACGCCGTTGAGGCCGTCGAATTCGAGACGTTGGCCCTGTTGCTGGGCATGATGATCCTGGTGTCTCTGCTGCGAACAACTGGATTTTTTGAATCTGTGGCGATCCTGGTCACTCAACGCAGCAGCGGCAACATCGCACGCTTGCTGCTTATGTTGGGGATGACCACGGCATTCCTCTCGATGGTGTTGGACAATGTGACGACGGTTGTCCTGATGGCCCCGATGACGGTGTTGATCGCCGAGCTGCTGAGTATTTCACCGGTGCCGCTGCTGATCTCACAAGCGATTTTCTCCAACACGGGCGGTATGGCGACCCTGGTAGGCGATCCGCCGAACATTCTGCTTGGCGCTGCTGCCGGGCTGAGTTTCAACGACTTTCTGATCCACTTAGGGCCGATTGTTCTGGTACTATTGGGCCTCACATATATTGTTCTGCGCTATTTGTTCCGTAACCAGATTCGCGCACGAGATCCTGAAACGCAGCGCCAGCACGCCATCCACAGTCTGAACGCGGGGGAGGCGCTAACCGACGCTTCAGGTGCGCGCCGTGTGCTGCTGGTATTGGGCGGCGTAGTCGTGCTGTTTATGCTTGAGCGCCCTTTGCATATTACTCCGGCTTTCGCTGCGCTCGCCGGGGCTGGGGTCGCGCTCGGCTGGACGCAGATGGACGTCCACGAAACTCTACGTGAAGTAGAGTGGGACGTATTGCTTTTTTTCACCGGCCTGTTTGTGATGGTCGGCGGTCTGGAGGCGGCAGGCGTGTTGGAACAGGTTGCCGAAAGCCTGTTGACCTTACAGGATATCTCACCGGTACTGCTGGGGCTGATCGTCATGTGGGCGATGGTGGTGCTTTCGGCACTGATCGACAATGTGCCGGTGACCATTGCGGTGATCCCCGTTGTGCTCAACTTGGGTATGCAAGGCGTTGATATCCGACCGCTCTGGTGGGCGATTGCGCTTGGCGCGGGTCTGGGCGGCAATGCGACGCCGATTGGGTCCACCGCGAACGTCGTGGTCATCTCCGTCAGCGAGCGTACCGAGCGCCCCATCACAGATCGTGAGTGGTTATCCACGGGCATTCCGGTGGCGCTGGTGTCGAGCCTGGTCGCAAGTATCCTCTATGTGATTCTGTTCGATTTTTTGAGCACGGGTTGAATGGTGGCAGAACTACAGCATAGCGTGATCGTCAGTTGACCCCTCCGCAGGCGGAGAGGGGCCTAGCAGCGTGCTTACTCCCTCCTTTCTCTGCGCGCGGGGATAAGGAGGGCCGGGGAGGAGGATGAGCTGCTGCTGGTCGACTGCTGGCATCGGGGGAATCAGAAAAACCCGCTCCGGAAATCATCCCATTTCCGCGACCGGGTTAGTCAAGTGCTACAGTGATCCAAAATTGGGGCAAAACCTGTCGGGGTGCCCGGACTTGAACCGGGGACCTCTGCGTCCCAAACGCAGCGCGCTAGCCAACTGCGCCACACCCCGCTACCCGCCAAGTATACAGGCTGCCGGGGCGGATGACAAGGGATAAAATAAAGAGAGAACCGTTTGTGGAGAGGGGGGAACAACCACAAACGGTCCTTTGGTTCCAGGCCTAACATGTCATCGGCGACGCGCATCTCCGTGCATGGCTAGGCCGAGTGCCCCTTCTCTTCGTTACTACAAGCCACCTTTATCCCATTACATGAGCCACTGCATCCGATTTCGAAGAGACACTGTACCCATATAATAGGGGCCTTTGTTTAGTTTAAGCTGAACAAAAAATGAGAGAAATATGAGAAAGATTTACGTTCTTTATTCCTCGCTTTTAATCTTTGTCCGAGTCGGCCCCGAACAGCCGCAGCCACTCGTCGACCTCACGCGCGGAGAGGTGCGCCGGCGGTTTGGCGTCGTCGTCATCGTCGGGCGCAACGCGCGGCAGGGGGGCGGCGTGTAGTTCCCCGGCGAACGCCTCCGGCGTGATGACGCGCATCCGCTTCTGCCGCGTCACGTCCACAATCGCCCGGTCGGCGGAGACGACGATCAGCCGTGTGGTGTCGCGCGTGCGGTGAATGCGCTCCAGGATGATCGCGTCGGCGTCCGTGCCGCCGTGTGCGAACACGACCCGCACGCTGTACGTCGACAGATCGCGTGAGGGGCCGCCGGGCAGCCCCCCGTCAAAAACCACCGTGCAGCGTTTGCCGGTGTGCGCCATGTAGCGGCGCAGCCGTTCGACCAGCTTGGCCTCGTCGTGGGGATCGTCCAGACTCAGGTCGGGGAGTTTGCCGATCAGGTTGTGCCCGTCGATCAAATACGGCACGGGTTGGGGTTGCCTCCTTGTTCACAGGCACAGTTCGTCCAGCAGCCGGTGCGGGAAATCCGTTGTCAGCCCGTCGATTCCGGCCTCGCACAGGCGGCGGGCGGCGTCCAGGTTGTTGACCGTCCAGGCGGTGGCCTGCTGCCCGCGTGCGTGAAGCTGCGCGACTGTCTCCGGCGTGAAGAGCAGGTGCAGCGCGTTGACCGTCTTCAGCACGACCTCGTCGTCCGTTGGCAGGTGGTCCCACCACAGTTCCGACAGCGGAATCTCCGGCGCGAGGCGGTACAGCGTGTGCAGGCTGGGGTGGTAGAACGAGCGCACCTGGCAGCGGTCCACCAGGCCAAACTCGCGCATCAACGCGGCGAGGTCGCCCTCGATGCCCGGAAAGCGCCAGGGGCTTTTCAACTCCACGAACAGCAGTACATCGCTGGCCTGCAAGGCGGCGAACGTCTCGCGCAGCGTGGGGATGCGTTCCCCGGCGTACTGGGGGGCAAAGTTGCGGCCCGCGTCCAACGCCTGGATGGCGTCCAGCGTCATGCTGGCGATCGCGCCGCTGCTGCCGGTCACGCGCTCGACGTCGTCGTCGTGGAACACCACCAGATGCCCGTCCTGACTGCGCTGCACGTCGAACTCGATCCCGTCCACGCCCACCTCGACCGCCGCCTGGAACCCGGCCAGCGTGTTTTCTGGGGCGAGGCCGCGCGCGCCGCGATGCCCGACGATGATCGGGCGGCGATCCGACACGCGCGACGCTGGCAGCCCTGGCAGGTGGTCAAAATCGGGCCGCTGGTCGGGCGGCAGGATGGGAAAATCAAAACCGTTCGGCATGACGATAGCTCCTTATCCGTCGCCAGTTGGCGTCAGCCGCGCCCGGCTGCCCGCGCACCAGCGTAATCAGCGCGATCTCCGGGCGGCAGTTGAAGCGCAGCACGAAGCGCCCGGTGCCGGTCCCGGTCGTGACGTACAGCGCCAGCCGCCCCACGCGGAACGCGCCCGCCGGGTACAGGTGGCCCAGCTTGGGCAGCAGCAGCGGCCCGACCCCCGGCAGCCGCACCTGGCCGCCGTGCGTGTGGCCGGAAAGCTGCAAGACCACGCGCGGCTCGGCGATGGCTGCCCGCGCGAAGTCCGGCTCGTGGGCCAGCAGGATCACCGGGGCATCGGCGGGCGCACCGCCCAGCGCCGCGTCCAGGTCCGGGATGCCGTAGATCACGTCGTCCACCCCGGCCAGCACCAGCGCGCTGCCGTCGCGGCGGAGCGTGGTGTGCCCGTTGCACAGCAGGTTGATCCCGGCGGCGTCCAGCAGGCCCGTCACGCGCGCCACCCCGGCGTAATAATCGTGGTTGCCCAGCGTAGCCCACACGCCGTCCGGCGCGTGGAACCCGGCCAGCACTGGGCGAGCGGCAGCGAATCCGTCGCGCTGCGCGGTGGCGAAATCCCCGGTGATGGCCAGCACGTCGGGCTGCTCGCGGTTGGCGGCCTGCACCACCTGCGGCAGGTAGTCCTGCGTCAGCCGCACGCCCAGATGCAGGTCGGAAATATGCCCGATGCGATAGCCGTCGAAGGCGGGCGGCAGGTCCGGCACCGGCAGCGTCATGCGCCGAATGCGCAGCCAGCGTGTTTCCACTCGCCACGTATACCAGCCCAGCGCCGCCAGTCCTGCGCCCAGCAGCGGGGATAATCGCTTGGGGATCATGCTGTTCCTTTCGTGTGGCCGCTTGCCCCATTCATTCCTGTCCGACTATAGCACAATTGGAGAGGGTGGGGGTACTGCTCGCGGCGCAACTACGCGCCGTCAATCGTCCGCCGCCTGCAAGCCCAGCACGGCGAGCACCGGGCGGTGATCGGAGCCGCCGCTGTCGGCCCCCACCCACGCATCCAGCGCGACGAAGTCCGCGTTGTGCCAGATGTAGTCGATGCGCGTCATCAGCGGCCACAGCCGCGCGTCGTCCCGGTCCGGGAAGGTGAAGCCCAGGCCCTGCCCGGCCTCGCGGAAGGCATCGTCGAGGGCGCGGTCCAGCGCGCGATATGGTTCGCTCTGGTCCGAGGCGTTGAAATCGCCCAACACCAGCAGTGGACCGTTGTCTTCTGCATCGAGCGCGTCGATCAGGCGCGTGATTTCATCGTTGCGCGGCGCGGCGTCGTAGTCCAGCGGGGCGTTGGAGTAGACCGGCGGGGGCGGATGTGCGACGTAGACCACCACCGGCACGCCGTCCACATCCACCACCGCGCGCATGTACCGCATCGCGGTTCGCGGCAGGATCAGGCGGTGCTCGCGGATCGGGTAGCGGCTCAGCAGGCCGACCCCCTGCACCGGCATTTCGGGATACAGCGCCTGGTACGGGTACACGGCGGCCAGTTCTTCGGCGAAGCGCGCGGCGTGCTGTGGCCCGACCTCTTGCAGCCCGACGATATCCGCATCGAGCGTCCGGAGCACGTCCGTCACCGGGGCCGGATCGGTCCTCATCGAATAGATGTTGTACGTGGCGGTGTGCAGCGTCGGGCCGCTGTGCTGCGGCGCGTCACGCGGCAGGACCAGGTCGCCGTACAGCACCGCGAACGCGATCACGCCCGGCACTTGCAGCCCGACCAGCAGCCAGCGCCAGCGCGACCAGGCTCCCAGCACAGCCAGCATCACCCCCAGCCCCACCAGCCAGGGCACGAAATTATTGCAGACCGACACCCACACCCAGCGCTCACCCACCACCTGGCGCGCCAGCAAAAAGCCGAGCATCGCCAGCCCGTAAGCGGCGATCCCGGCCTGGAGGGCGGCCCCTACGGTCGCCCAGCAGCCCGTGTGGGGCGCGGTGCGCGGCGGCGTTGCCGGTGAGGTGCGCGTGGGGTTCATCGTGCTCTCGTAGATTCTGCCTGGAAGCGGCCCAAACGACATCCGGGCGCATGGCCCGGATGTGATCGGTTACCGTGCGCGCCGGGATCAGCCGAAGAAAACCTGGACGTGATCGCCGTCGTCCTCGCTCACCTCGACGCTGAGTGGCGCGCCGGTCGGCTGGTCCTTGAGCGAGTCCAGCATGGCCGACGCGGTATCCAGGTGTTCGGCGGTGTCGGCGTCGACGTAGCGCCGCGCGATGTTCAGCCCCCACTGCGCCAGCCCTAACGGCAGCGGCAGGCTGATGGTGATGCGGTTGCCGTCTTTTTCCTCGATGCGCACATGCAGCCAGGGAAAGCAGCGGCTCTGCCAGCCGAACAGCCCGCCGTAAAAGCCCCCGGCCCGCGACACCAGCAGCCAGCCCACACCAACCAGCGCCGCCCCGATCCCAAACGGAATCTGCCAGTAGCGGCGGAACTGCAGCATGTCCGGCGCAACTGCGCCCAGCAGATCGTTGGCTTCTTCGGGCGTGATCTGCCCGTCTTTGAGTATTGCAAAATCTTGTTGCGTTCGTCGTCCATCATCGCCAGACCTTCACTCTATACTGTGTAGCTATTGTGTACTACGGACGACACACGCCGCCGTTGCGCGGCCTGGCCCCCTATTGTTGATCGGCGCTGACCTGGAACGTGGCGCGCACCTGCCCGGTCGAATCGGACAGCGTGACGGTTTCGCCCGGACGCCACATGGCGTCGTCCTGCCCCCAATATAAAGCGCCGGGGGTGTTGTTGCCACTCCGCGTATAGACCACGACGCGCGTCCCTTGCTGCAAGCGGTAGGCCGGGAAGCGGAACAGGTTGCCGTCGGAGTCGATCAGCGTCCAGCTTTGCAGATTGAAGGTCGCGCCCATGTTGCGCATCTCGACCGCTTCGGTGTTCAGGTCGCCGGGATTCTGCACGCCGGTGATCGCTACCTGCGGGCTGACGGCGGTCGGGGGCGGAGTGTCGGTTGGGCCGGGCGTGACCAGGTCGAACGGCTCCATCGTGGGGGTGGGTGAGCTGGGCGGGATCGTCGGTGTGGGCGTGTCGGTGATGGGCGGCTCGCAGCCGGGCACCGGGATCAGCAATTCCTGCCCGATTTGCAGGCGGCGCGGGTCGTCGATGCTGTTCAGCGCGAGCACCGCGTCGATCTCGACCCCGAACTCCGCCGCGATGCGCGCGATGGTGTCCCCGACCACGACGATATAGCGCGGACAGCCGTCATCTCCGATGGGGACGGTGGCGATGGTGGGCGATGCGGTCGCGATGGGTGCGGCGGGCGACGGCGGCGCAAGCGTGGCCGTTCCCGCGTCGGGCGGGGGCAGCAGCGTCGGGTCGATGGTGGCGAAGGCGGTCGCGCCGGCGGTGTCGGGCGCGCTGGGCGTGTTCGTCAGGGCGGGCGCGGCGGTGTTGACGGGCGGCGGTGCGCCGTCGGATGTCGCCGTCACGACGATCACCAGCGGGTCGGCGGGCGCGCTGCCGTCCGGCAGGCTGACGGTGAAGCCCATGAAGGTGAGCAGGCCCACCACGAGCAGGATGAATATAGTAGGGACAGAGCAGCTAGTTGTCGTTTCCATAAGGTTTCGTGTCCTTGCCTGGTTGATACGATGCGTTCCCAGCATACAACGTCTGGCCGGAGCGGGCAATTTCTATCCTAACCGGGAACAAACCGCGCGTATTGCCCGCGCCCGGGCCGTGTGTTAATATGACTGCGCTGTGACGTGATGTCGATTGAGCAAAGGTGCAGGCCATGAGTCGTCGGGTGTTGGTGGGATTTGTCATCCTCAACGTGATCGTCTCGCTGTCGGTCGCGGTGATTATCATTTCGCTGGAAGGCGCGCTGCGCGAGGACCCGGAGCCGATTGTCCGCACCGAGGCGGTGATCTACACCGCCTCGCCTGACCCCAACCAGCCCCAGGTCCAGGACTGGCAGGCCACGATCAGCAAGCTGGAGACGGATGTGGCGGCGGGGGTGCGCGTCGTGCCCGTCACCGCGACGCCGGAGTCGTCTGGCGGCATCTCGATCCCGCAGGATGCCACGGTCGCCACGCTCAAGCCGACGCTGTTCACCTCGACGGCGATCCTCACCGCGCTGGCCCAACTCGACGATGGCACGCCGGGGGCGGTGGATGGCGGGGACGGGGATGACGTCGTGGTCTATGATGACGGCTGCCCGCGCTACACGGTCCAGGCCAACGACACGCTCGGCTTCATCGCCGACCAGTATGACGTGCTGGTCGGTGATCTGATGGACCTCAACGACATCGACGATCCGCGCTCGCTCCAGATCGACCAGGAGTTGATCATCCCGGTCGAAGGGTGCAGCCTGCTCTACACGCCGACCCCCGCCCCGACCGTGACGCGCACCCCGTTCGATATCGACGTGCCCAGCGTCACGCCGCCGCCCACCGCCGCCAACGCGCAGGTGACCATCACCGCCATCGACGCCTGGGGCGACGTCAACAACGAGGTGGTCAAGATTCGCAACCAGGGCGCGGTCGTCAATCTGCAGGGCTGGACGCTGAGCGATGCCGACGGCAACACGTTCCTGTTCCCGGAACTGCGGCTGCGCCGGGACAGCCAGATTTTGGTTTACTCGCGGCTGGCGGAAAATACATCCATTGCGCTGTATTGGGGGCAGGAGGGCGCGGTGTGGAGCGAGGGGGAAGTCGCGACGCTGGCCAACGCGGCAGGCAGCGTACAGGCCACGTTCCGGGTTGGCAGCGCCGCCCAGCCGACGTCGCCGCCGGTCACCCGCGACACCGACAGTTTGCCGTAGCGGGCCACACGCGAGACGGTACCGTGCGGAGCAGCGCGGTCAATAACGATCAACAAGAGGGGCGCATGACGCCCCTGCTATTGTCTTCGTTGGCTAGCGTGGATGTGCGGTGCGTCCGGGCGGGCTACTCTTTGCCTTCGACTTCGCCGGTCGCTTCTTCTTCGTCGCCGCGCAGGCCCTTCCGGAATTCGCGGATCGCCGACCCCATTTCGCCGCCCAGCCGGGAAATCCGTCCGACACCCATCACCAGCACCAACACGGCCAAAATAAGCATAAGTTCAGGTACGCCCAGTGAACCAAACATAGAAAGTTCCTCCATTAAAGTGTACAATGCTCTTCATCCCCATTATACCAACTATGGCCCAAAACTGTTAGGATTTGCAGATCGCCCTTAGCGCTTGCTACACTAGGCGCACGGTATCCACACAACGGAGGCGTAACTTTGCCCGCACAGGCACTCTATCTGAAGTGGCGACCCCAAACGTTCGAGGACGTCATCGGCCAGGACCACATCACGCGCACGCTGCAAAACGCGCTGCAGCAGAGCCGTATCCGGCACGCCTACCTGTTCAGCGGGCCGCGTGGCACCGGCAAAACGTCGACGGCGCGCCTGCTGGCCAAGGCGGTCAACTGCCTGGACGACGACCTGGCGCAGCGCCCGTGCAACACGTGCGCCCACTGCCTGGCCGTGAACGAGGGACGCTTCTTGGACCTGATCGAGATCGACGCGGCCTCGCACACCGGCGTGGACGATGTGCGCGATCTGCGCGACAAAATCGCGTTTTCGCCCAGCGAAGGGCGCTACAAAGTCTACATTATCGACGAGGTGCACCGCTTTTCCGGTGCGGCGTTCGATGCGCTGCTCAAGACGCTGGAGGAGCCGCCGCCGCACGCGATCTTCGTGCTGGCCACGACCGAGATCGCCAAAGTGCCCGCCACCATCAAAAGCCGCTGCCTGCTGTTCGAGTTCCGGCGGGTGGCGCTGGCCGAGGTCGTCGAACGGCTGGCCGCGATCGCCGACTTGGAGGAAGTGTCGGTCGACCAGGCCGCGCTGGAACTGGTCGCGCGCGAAGGGACCGGCAGCGTCCGCGACAGCATCAGCCTGCTGGACCAGTTGATCGCCGATCCCAACGAGCATATTTCCTACGCATTGGCCGAGCGAATCCTGGGCACGACCAGCGGGCACAACGTGGTCGAACTGGCCCAGGCCATCATCGACAATGACGCGGCCTGGGGCCTGGATATCATCCACGCGGCGGTCGATGCCGGGGCCGACCCGCGCCAGTTCGGGCGGCAGGTGGTCGAACATCTGCGCCAGGTGGTGCTGGTCAAGATGGGCATGGACGCGCTGCCCGACGTCACCGCGGAGCGCCGCGCCATCATCGAGGAGCAGGCCCGGTCGCTGGGGCGCAAGGCGCTGCTGGCGGCGGTGCGGGCCTTTAACAGCGCGATCCACGAGTGGCAGGGCGGCTGGCAGCCGCAGCTACCGCTGGAGCTGGCCTTTTTGGAGAGCATCCAGCCTGTTGAGGAGGAAGCACCGGCCCCCGCGCCGCGCCGCCAACCGCAGGCGCGCACCCAGGACGAACTGCCGCCGCCGGTCGAGTCGTCCAAACCCCAACCCGCCGCCGGCCCATCCCAGGCGGTCGAGGCGGGGACGGTCCGCGCCCAATGGGGCGCGATCCAGCAGGCGGCGCGCCACCATCACCCGTCGCTGCCCGCGCTGCTGGAGCACGCCGCCCCGCGCGATGTGCGCGACGACTTGCTGATCCTGGGCGTGCACAATGACGTGTTCAAGCCCAAGATCGAGGACAAACGCGCGGCGCTGGAAGAAGCGATCTTCGAGGTGCTGGGCGTGAATCTGCGGGTGAACGTCACCGTGCTGCGCGCGTCCGGTGAGCACGACCAGGCCGTCGACGACCTGCTGGCCGAAGATGATGTGCTGGCCTTTGGCGTCAACGAACTGGGCGGCGAGATCAGCGACGTGGACGAGTAGATTCGGCGTATAATATAACGAGATACAGACAACAGAGGAGTATATCATGAGTAAACGACGTGGTGGACGCGGTGGACGGTCGGGCGGAGCGCCCAATCCGAACGCGATGATGAAGCAGATCCAGAAAATGCAAGAAGACATGGCGGTGGTCCAGGCCGCGCTTGAGGATGAAACCGTCGAGGTGAGCGTCGGCGGCGGCGCGCTGACGATTGTGATCTCCGGCGCACAGCAGGTCCAGAGCATCTCCATCGACCCGGACCTGATCGACCCCGACGACGACGAAGGGCTGACCGATTTGCAGGATCTGCTGGTGGCCGGCATGAACCAAGCCATCGAACAGAGCCAGGCGTTGGCTGCGGAACGGATGGGCGACGTGACGGGCGGCATGGAATCGATGCTGCCGGGTGGTCTGGGCGGCTTGCTCGGCTAGCTGGCCCGGTTATCGAACTCAACTAACGAGACGGAGAGAAGCGCATGGCGCAACAGGCACCGCGCACCCGGCGCGACACCTACATTATGCTGCTCAACTGGGCCATCGTGAGCGTGGGCATCGCGCTGGTGGTGCTGATCGGCTTACTGGTCGCGGAGCAGTTATCCGACGACGAGCCAATGCGCGGGCCGGGGACTTTCCCGGGGGCGCAGGATGCGTTCGAGTTCCGCGTGATGGATGGCTGGGAAGTGGTGCATGATGGCGCGCAAACGCTGGTCAAGCACGACGAACTGCCGACCTATCGTGTCGCGGCCCAGCCCATCGAGCAGAGTTTCGCGCAGAACTGGAACTGCGAGGTGCTGCAGGATCACATCGCCGAGGTTACGCTGGCGTTGGTGTCCTGGGAGGCGGTGGAACTGGTGACGGTCGATATTCCGTGCGCCGACAATCCCGCCGCGCCCGGCTATGCGCAGGTGTACCTGACGCTGACTGATAGCTCCGGACGCGGGGCGCTGCTGGTGTTTGGCCGGCTGGATGGGCTGCACTGGATCACGGCGCGCACTGATCTACTGAATGGTCCCGCCCCAGAGGGCCTCGCCGAAGCCATGCGCCACTCCGTGATTGGGGCCAGCCCGCTGGAGTAACGACGATGAGCAAAGCGATTCCCAATTCCGTCACCCAGTTGATCGAGGCGTTTTCCCGGCTGCCCACCATCGGCCCCAAGACCGCGTCGCGCCTGACGTATTACCTGCTGCGCGCGCCGGACGATGTAGCCACCACGCTGGCCGCGGCCCTGACCGATCTCAAGACCAAGACACGCTACTGCTCGGTGTGCTACAACATCACCGAGGAGGACCCGTGCCCGATCTGCCAGGACGCGGCGCGCGATGAAACGCTGGTGGTGGTCGTCGAGGAGCCGCTGGACGTGCTGGCGGTCGAGCGCACCGGGGCCTACCAGGGCCGCTATCACGTGCTGCACGGCGCGATCTCGCCGGTGGAGGGCATCGGCCCGGAGGATTTGAAGATCCGCGAACTGGTGGCGCGCGTCCAGCAGGATAACGTGCTGGAAGTCATCGTCGCCACCAACCCGGGCATGGAGGGCGACGCGACTGCGATGTATCTGCAGCGCCAGCTCGAGCCGAGCGGCGTCAAGCTGACGCGGCTGGCGCGTGGGCTGCCGACCGGCGGCGATCTCGAATACGTGGACTCGGTCACGCTGCTGCGCGCGTTCCAGGGGCGGCAGGCGCTGTAATTATCCCACGCTGTGGGATATCTGGCCCGGTTAGACACGGGTTGAAGAACAATTTCTGACGAGTTTTGGAAATTCTTTAAAATTCCCCTTGACGGGCACGATAGGGGGTGGTAAGATGTGTCCACGCTCGATGAGGAACACGGCACTACAACGTTGGTTGTGGGCGCATGTTCTAACAAATCAGAGAGGGAGGGGCAGCTAATCGCTAAGGCTTTTTGAAAGCATACATCGTTTTCAAAGCGCTTTTGCCCCGCCGGATCGTTCCGGCGTTTTTGTTGCCCTGAGCACCTTAACAACAGCATAGTGACAGGAAGCCAGAAAAAAA
>DAOTUD010000028.1:0-10852 GCA_034437275.1 Anaerolineae bacterium | reverse complement strand
GGTCTCGGACTGGCCGAACTTGGCGTGCAGATGAACGGGCGGGCGATTGCTGTTGATGCGTACCTGGCAACCAGTGTGCCGAACGTGTGGGCCATTGGGGATGCAGTCGGTGGTTTGATGTTAGCGCATAAGGCGATGGTCGATGGGCGGGTGGCTGCCGAAAACGTGTGTGGAGCCAGACGCAAGGTGGATTACCGTTCCGTTCCCAATGTGATCTTCACCCGACCCGAAGTCGCCAGCGTCGGCCTGACCGAAATCGAAGCCCGCAACCAGGGTGTGGACGTGAAGACTGCGCAGTTCCCGTTTTCAGCGAATCCCCGCGCGCGTATTCTGGGCGAATCGGATGGATTGGTCAAGCTGGTGTGCGAAGCCGGAAGCGGCAAAGTGCTAGGCGTTCACCTTATGGGACCCCATGTGACCGACCTGATTGCCGAAGGCGCTTTGGCCGTACAGATGGGCGCAACGGCTGACGACCTGGCCTGGACGACACACGCTCACCCAACCTTACCGGAAGCCATGCTCGAAGCGGCGCTTGGTTTCCGCGATGCAACGCTTCATTTTCAGTCTCGTTAGGAGGACACCATGCCAGAGTATCTCGAAACAACCGTCGATAAGTTCATTTTCAAAGTAGCCACGGATCGCTACTACAGCGATGAAGGCATCTGGGCACTGGCCGAAGGCAACCGCATTCGTATCGGCATGACCGATTTTTTGCAGCAGCGCAGCGGTGATATTGCGTTCGCCGAAGTCAAACCGGAAGGAACGGCCCTTGCAGCCGGAGACGAAGTAGCGATTATCGAAACTATCAAGGTCAATGTGAGCCTGACATCACCCGTGAGCGGCACTGTGGTGGAAGTCAACCCGGCGATGGAGCTGTCACCGGAAGCGATCAACCAGGACCCGTATGGTGAGGGGTGGCTGGTGGTGATTGAAGCCAGCGATTGGCCGAAGGACCGCGACAACCTGCTCGATCCCCAGGCATATTTCGAGTTGATGAAGGGGCAAGCCGAAGAGGAAGCCAAAAAGCTATGAGTGACAAGAAACGGAAAGTGATTATTGTGCCGTGCAGCGGCATTGGTAAGTCCTACGGCACAGTCAGCCGCGAGGCCGCCTACGAAGTGACCGAAGACAGCCGACCGCAGACATCCCAGTTGGTAGCTCTTTCCCTGCTGGTATTAGGGGATGATGAGGCTCGCGCAGCAGTAGAGGCACATCCAGCGGTGACCATCGATGGGTGCAAGCTGGCGTGCGCGACCAAGATGGTGCAGGAGAGTGGTGGAACGGTCGCCCAGGATTTCGGCGTGCTCGATGTGTACCGCCGCTACCGGGAGTTTAAGCCGCAGGGCATTGCTGAACTCAATGAAGGTGGGCAGCAGCTTGCCCATGCGCTCGCCGAAGAAATAAACGCCGTAGTCGATGATCTGACATCGCAAGACGAGGGAAATAATCATGCCTGATCTACCCCAGAAAAAAGTAGGTATCGTCGCCTGCTCCGGCGAAGAATTGGCGGAAGGAACGGTGACTCGGCTGGCCGCGCTCAAGGTACTGGAGCAGTTACGCCCTGGCGAAACGGTAACCATTTGTCTGCCGCTCTTTCTGGCTGGCGGAGAAGGTGACCGGGCATTCGCCCGTTTCTATCCCACGATTGCCATCGATGGCTGTGACAAGCGCTGTGCAGCACGCGCGACGGAGCAGTTTTCGGGTAAACCTGCCGCCAGCGTGGTGGTAACTGATCTGGTGAAGGAAAAGGGACTGGCTCCGGTTGAGGGGACACGCCGGTTGAATGAAAGCGGTCTTCAAGCAATTGATTTGACTGCGGATCGGGTGGCAGGTCTGGTCGATGAGCTACTTGGCAAAAAGTGGAGCCGCCGCACCGGAGCATTCGTCGAAGCTGAACCGGAAGTCGAGCCGGAAGAAGCTGTTCAAGCGACCTGTTCCTGCCAGTCGAACATACCCATTCAGAAGGTAAAGATTAATGGGCAAACCGTTTCACTGGTAGCCTTACCGCTGATCTTCGAGCAGTTCCGCACTGCTGGCAAGATGCTCGGCGATGGTGTCATCAAAGAACTGCTAGAGACTGTCCGAATCTATAACGAAGTGCCCGCCGGGGCCGAAGACGACTATGCGGCAGCGCTGGCGCGCGAATATGAGATGTTTTGCCAACAACAGGAGGCAACCGCATGAGCCGCACAGCAACGTATCACACCACCGTGTCCTGGAAAGGCGAACACTGGGGCCATATTGTGATGGGTAACGGGCCAGAGATGGACTTTTCCGCCCCACCAGAAGTCGAGGGACATCCCGGCGTGCTGACTCCTGAAGATGCGTTTGTCGCAGCAGCCAATACCTGCATCATGATGATGTTTATCTGGGCAACCGAGCGTTTCAAGCTTGATTTGCAGTCATACGACTGCCGGGCCGAGGGAACAAAACTGATCGAATTGGACCGCACCGAAATCTTCACGCACTTGCGTTTCTGGCCGGTCATCCGAATTAGCGCTGGTGCTGAAACGCCTGAAGTGGTCGAAGCCCGTACCCGTCGCGCATTGCAGGCCGCGCAGAAATACAGCCTGGTGGCGAATTCGGTGAAGTCTGAAATTGTGATTGAACCGACGATAGAGATCGTGTCGTAAGGGCTAAATGATGAGGGACGTATTGCCAACAAGAAACAGCCGTTATTGAGGCTCAGTCCCTGACCAACTTCTTGAGGAGGAGTTATGCTCAGCATCAGGGTAGTCGGACGTGAATGCAAACTATGCGGGAAGATACTGGCAATCATACAGCGCGCGGTGGATACCCTGGGTATCGATGCCAGTATCCGCAAGATTACCGCGCACGCTGAAATCGAGAGCTATGGTCTGAATGCAATGCCTGGCCTGGTGATCAATGACCGAGTCGTGTGCGAGGGGCGTATTCCGCGAGAAGGTGAGGTGATCGGCTGGGTGTGCGATGCGTTGGAAGCGATGTAAATGCACTCAATGGAGTGATCTAGCTGGTTAGTGAGGGAGTCCGGCCATGTCTGACAAGTATGAGAGCCGGGCCAGGCTGTTTCGTGTATTAGGACATCCTGCGCGGCTGCAAATCCTGGACATCCTGGCGGTCAAGCCGTGTTGTGTGTGTACGATCACGGAGCAAATTGGCTGTCGGCAACCGTATGCGTCGCAGCAGTTGGCGGTGTTACGCGAGGCAGGGCTGATCATCGCGGAACGAGAGGGTCTCAACGTGCGCTACCGGCTGGCTTCGCCCGACGTGCAGCATTTGATACAGCGCGAAACCAATCTCATGACAAACAAAACATCGCCTCGCGTCCGTGAGAACGATACGTGACGCTGGTTGGCTTATTATGGAATTCTGAAACACCCAGGAGAAAACGTGCTCATGAATGTTCGTTACTTCCGTTTCATCACGCTGGTGCTGATGGTTCTGTCGCTGGGCTGGACCATGAATGCCGTGTTGGCGTCGGCGAATTCATCCGGTTCCGACACTACAGCATCCTTGATTGCCGACCCCGCCGCCCAGCCCACTTATCGCCAGCAGAACCCGGTTGTGCATGCCGTGTTGTTCTGGTCCAGCACCTGCCCACACTGCCATTATGTCATCGACAACGTGCTGCCACCGCTGAAAGAGCAGTATCGCGATCAGTTCAATTTACTGTTGATAGAGATGCAATCGCAGGAGGACTGGGAAATGCTGGCCCAGACCGCCGCTCAATTTGGCATCTCGCGGGGGAATGTTGGTGTGCCGTTCCTGGTCATCGGTGACCGGGTGCTAATTGGCTCCGGTGAGATTCCTGCTGAGTTGCCCGGCCTGATCGACGTACATCTGGCAAACGGAGGGCTTGGCCCGCCGGACATACCGGGGCTGGAAAAGGGCGTCTCTTACGGCGTGTCCAGAGCAGAAAACTGTGAGCCAGGAACGGACTGCGCGGAGACTACCGTGGTGGCTGAACAGGGCAAAGCGGACGGGCATGATCTGGCGGTCGCCATCATGGTGGGCATGGCGGTCGCATTAGCTTTCGTAGGAATCAATGCAGCGCGCCATTTTCGAGGGCTTTCGACGACTCCGATGCCCGGATGGCTGGAATATGCGACCCCTGTGCTGGGGATTGTGGGATTGGGCGTAGCGCTGTACATGGCTTACGTCGAAACGCAGGCCGTTGATGCTGTCTGCGGTCCGGTCGGCGATTGTAATGCGGTTCAAAGCAGCGAATATGCCAAGCTGTTTGGCGTGCTGCCGATTGGGGTACTCGGTGCAATTGGGTACGTCGCTATCCTGGCTGCGTGGCTCTGGTCCCGATTTCGGACCGACCAGGTAGCACACCAGGCACAGCAGGCGGTGCTCGTCATGACGGTGTTTGGCACGCTGTTCTCGCTGTACCTGACCTATCTGGAGCCGTTTGTCATTAAGGCCGTGTGCGCCTGGTGCCTGACTTCGGCGGTGATCATCACGTTCCTGATGCTGGTGAACACCACGCCCACTTTGCAGACTGTGCCCATCAAAAGAAGGCGTAGGCGCCGCTGAGAAAGCTTGCCTGAAGTGTATATCGTGCGGCGAGGACGGGAAAGGGGTTGCTAATGCTGATCGAAGATTATGACGTGGAGGTTTTTACACCGCCGTGTGAACCTGGCGCGGAGCGCTTCGCTGCGAGGGCGCGCCTGACGGTAGGCATTTCCGAAGTTCTGCCGTACCTCAATGCGACGCTGCGTGGCGCTGTGTACAAACCGGCTGCGCAAGCGCTCACCTGGAAAAAGGCCGGACACAACATCGCGTTTCACGCCTATGAGATCGCAACCAGTAACGTGGAAGACCGTGACGCCGCCGAGAAAGAATTACACGGTCTGATTGCCCTGGTGAATCGGACCTGGGAGCGGCGCGAAGAAATCACGCCCGATCACGAAATCCACCAGCGCCCCACGCCGATGGTAGTTTTTAATCTGCTGCCGAAAACAAACTGCCGGAAGTGTGGGGAGCAAACATGCTTTACGTTTGCTTTGAAGTTAGTGGCGTCACAGGTGGGTGTTGAAGCTTGTCCACCACTGTTGGAACCAGAGAATGCTGATAAGCTGACTGCGCTCCAAACAATTATCATTGATGCTCCGTCCATAAATTAACCCGGAGGATTGGATTATGGCTGATTCGAAAAATGATCCGGCTCCCGAACACAAACCGTCGGATGACAATCCATCTGTATGCGCCTGTGTTCAAGACCCATTTGCCGCCCTGCCGCCCGAACTGCGTCCCAAGTCGAAATCGGCGATGGGCGGCTTACGCAAAGTGACCTGTCCGGGCTGCGGGTTGTCGTACTGGACAAACCGGGCCACTGATCTCTGCGTGGATTGTGAGAAAAAGGGTGTGAAACTTCCTCACACCGACGCGTCACAGGAGGAATAACCATGCTCAACATCAAGATTCTTGGCCCCGGCTGTTTTAACTGTTTCGCAGTGGAAGAGGCAGTCGTTCTCAGTCTGGAACAGCTTTCAGAGCGTTACTCCGATCTGGAGATCACGCTTCAACATATCCAGGACCCAGTGGAAATCCGCCAGTATCCCATTTTTGCCACGCCAGGGCTGGTGATCAACGAGAAAGTGATCTGCGCTGGCCGGATTCCATCGGTCGATGAAGTGTTGCAATGGCTGACGACCTCTGTCCAGGAAGCTGCTTGAAAGGCTGCGAATGAGCGCGCCATCGTGCTGTGATCTGGATGATTTCATCAAAGCGATGGCTGACGAAACCCGTCAGGAAATTCTGAGGCTGTTGGGCCAGCGTGAGGTGTGCGTGAGTGAACTCGAAGCACTTCTGACAGTCCATCAGCCGACGGTTTCACATCATCTGGCTGTTTTGCGCCGGGCTAACCTTGTCACGGCACGCCGAGAAGGGCGGCATGTGTATTATCAGGCCAACGCCGAGTGTGTAACGAGGTGCTGCGGCGAGATCCTCAACCGGTTCCGAACGGAACAAGGAGCGGGTAATCAGGAAACACTGGACCATGAGTAACGAAACTACAATGCAGCATCCTATGCTCGTTTTAGCTGAGACCATCCGCCTCAAACAACCGGCAGCAGTCGCTACTGTGGTCGAGGTGAAGGGGGCTTCTCCAGCAAAAGTAGGGGCACAAATCGTGGTGCAGCACAATGGCGATACCACCGGAACCGTTGGCGGAGGTAGGTTGGAGGCAGCCATTCTGGCAGATGCGCGGGAGGTATTGGCGGCACGGCGATCACTGCTTAAGCACTACACGCTCAAAGAAGAAGGTGAGGACGCGGTTGGGACGTTATGTGGGGGTGAGTTAACCGTGTTTATCCAGAGTTATACACCGCCGCCAAGAATGGTCATTGTGGGCGGCGGGCACATTGGATATCCCCTGAAGTTGATGGCCGATGCGGCGGGATTTGAGACGGTGGTGGTCGATGTGCAGACCGGACGTGGGACGGTGCCAGAGTTACAGGAGATCGAGTTGACGACAGATACCTACGTCGTGCTTATCACGACCGATCATGTCTCCGATGAGGCCGCCATGCGCCAGGTGATCGATTCGCCGGTGCCCTATATTGGCATGATCGGCAGCCGCGCCAAGTGCCAGATCGTCCTGGATCATCTGCGTGCGGATGGCTACGGGGATGATGTGCTTGCCCGTGTGTATGCACCCATTGGTCTGGATTTGGGCGGGCCAACTCCCGGTGAAATTGCCGTGGCTATTCTTGCTGAGATTATTGCTGTGCGACGGGGCGGCAGCAGCCAAATGAGATCACGCTGATGCAACCTCAACCAGAATGAGAGGGTGAGATGTTCGCGAAAGTGCTTTTCCCAACGGACTTTTCAGCGTATGCCAACACGATTTTCACCTGCCTGCCTGATCTGAAATCAGCAGGTTTGCGGATTGTGGTCTTGGTAAATGTTATCAAAGATAGTGATGTGCCAATGCCCGATACCTTGAACCGCGAAGACCTGAAGCGTGTTGAATGGAGTGCGCAGGAGCAGTTGAATATCGCACGCATGGCCTTGGAAGGACAGGGTTTTCGCGTCTTTACCCATGTACGTTATGGGTCGCCTGCTGAGCAGATTCTGAGTGTAGCCGAAGAGGAACAAGTCAACCTGATCGTCATCGGTGCACAGGGGAAAACTCTGGGCCAGGAATTTTTATTAGGCAGTGTGGCTTACGAAGTGGTGCGTGGCGCAGCCGTACCCGTGCTGATTGAGAAAGCGCTGGTTGTACGCGACATGGGGCACGTACAGTGCGAGCTTGCCTGTAAAGAAATGTTCTCCCGTGTCCTGCATCCCACCGATTTTTCGGACTGCGCCAATGCAGCTTTCCAGGTTGTTAAACGTCTGAAAAGTGCCGGCACCCGGGAAGTGATTGTCCTGCACGTGCAGGATGAGCGCACCATGCAGCGCCGGACCTCAGAACAAATCGCCGCTTTCGATGCCGAAGATACCGAGAGATTAGAGAAACTGTGCCGCGCGTTGCGGATGTTTGGGCTGCAAGCTCGTCCACTGCTTCGTCATGGGCACCCGGTGCGCGAGACCTTGCGTGTGGCTGAGGAAGAGAACCCGTCTTTGATTGTCTTGGGATCTCACGGGCGTAGTGCGTTGCGAGAGATTTTAACCGGCAGTACGTTCGAGAATGTGCTGCGTCTGAGCCACCATCCGGTGCTGGTGGTACGCCACTCGGGGCCAGAAGGCGAGCATTACAGAACAGGATGAGTAGAATGCCGTCTACCTTAGGAGCGATTTTTTTTGGAATCAAAACGACAAGTTGAACTCGACGTTGATGCTGAAGGTCGTTTGGTCATCTCGCCCGAAACAGCCCAACGGCTTGGTTTGACACCAGAGGCTACCGTCCATGCAGAACTAGACGGTAACACCCTGCGTGTCCGCCCGACCATTCACCGGTTCTCCAAAGTCTATATCGAGCCAACGACGCACTGTAATCTGGCCTGTCGCACGTGCATTCGGAATGTCTGGGACGAGCCGATGGGCCACATGTCGGACGCGACATTCGCGCGGATTATGGAGGGAATCAGAGCCTTTCCTCTGCCGCAAAAGGTGTTCTTTGGCGGGTTTGGCGAGCCGCTGTTCCATCCGCATATCGTTGACATGGTCAGCCAGGCCAAAGACCGGGGCGCATCCGTCGAGTTGATCACCAACGGCACGCTGCTGGACGAAAAACGGTCGCGGCAGTTGATCGCCGCCGGGTTGGACGTGCTGTGGGTGTCGCTGGATGGTGCGACGCCGGAGAGCTACACCGATGTGCGTCTGGGGGCAGCCTTAACGCGTGTCATCGACAATATTGATCACTTTCGCAGGCTGCGCCCGACCGCGCACCTTCCATCGCCCGAAATTGGAATTGTGTTTGTAGCGATGGAGCGGAATTTTCGCGATCTGCCTGAACTGCTGCGGCTGGCACGCAAACTGGGTGCGTCACGCTTTATGGTGAGCAACGTGCTGCCCCATACGCCAGAGATGCGCGGCGAGGTGCTTTATACCTATGCCATGAGCAATGACACGTATTTTCCGTCACCGATCCAACCGGAATTGACCATGCCCAAGATGGACGCAGCGCGATTGGCGAACCAACCGCTGTACGAAGCGATATGCGGCAACTGGAACTTGAACTTCATTGGCACGCAGTCACAATTGACGAGTGATCGCTGCCCATTTATCGACGCCGGGGCAACCGCCATAGGATGGGATGGTGGGGTGAGTCCATGTTTGCCGCTTCTGCACAGCAACCACAATTACCTGAATGGGCTGGATCGCCATGCGCGCCGGTATGTGGTTGGTAACGTCAATGAACGCAGTTTGACCGACCTGTGGCAGAATCCTGAATACGTCGAGTTCCGGGCACGGGTCCAGGTGTTTGATTTTTCTCCATGCACCATTTGTGATGGCTGTCCCTTGTCGGAAACAAACGAAGAAGATTGTTACGGCAACGGTTTCCCGACATGCGGCGGCTGCCTGTGGGCGCAGGGGTTTGTGCAGTGTCCTTAACCGAGGAGGAGAGTTCACACACGAGTGTCTTGGTTGAGAAGCAGTCTGCTGTGATTGGCACAGGCAAAATTGGCCGCATCTTATCGTAACATTTCGGCTGTTGTACCCATTATTTTTATTGCTGGCCGTATTTTACCAGCAACACTTGTAGAGGACTAACTCGAAGTAAACGGAGATTGAAATGACCCTCTGTTGGGTGAGTGCCGGTGAATGTGGAAAAGAAACAAGCATTGAGGCGCGCAAGGTTGGCCCGGTCAAGATGGTATTTGAGATTACGACAACCTGCGAACGTATTCAGGCGTTGGCTTCGGAACTAGGAGAAGTAAACGTGGGAAGGGAAATGTCCTGCCCATTAAATGAGACGCAGATCTATGCCCTGGCTGCGAAGCATGTCTGCCGTAATAGCTGCATTGTGCCCGCGGCCATTCTTAAGACGATGGAGGTAACTGCCGGCGTCTTTGTGCCAGGTAACTGCCAGATTGAGTTTATGAGAGAGTGATCACGTGGTCGTATTTCCGTTAGGTGTTTTGAGTGAAACGGCCTGACAAAACGGATCGTTTCGCAGTAGATTGTGCCCAAACGAGGGGGGATTCCGCAGTTTGACGGTTAAGTAATCGCCAGGCACAACTATCTATTGAGAGGTAAAAAGGATGTTCGACCTGAAACAACTCCATATATTTTTATGCGCCGCCGAAACTCTGAGCTTCGCTGAAGCGGCCAGGCGGCTTCAGTTCTCCCAACCAACGGTCGGTTATCAAATCAAGCTGTTGGAAAAAGAATTAGGGGTCGAGCTATTTGAGCGATCTGAACATGGACTCATATTAACCGAAGCTGGCCGCCTGCTCTTGCCCCGAGCACGCGAACTGATGCATCAGTCGGTCCAATTGCAGCAGGTAATGGATTCTTTTCAGCAAGAAGGCGTCAGTGATCTCAGAATAGCCTGTAGCACCGCATCTGGCAAGTATCTCTTGCCGCTCCTTGCCGCGCGTTTCCGCGAACACCATCCAGAAATTCGCATAAGTGTATTGTCTTGCTTACCAGAAACGGCTGTTGTACGGTTGTTAAACCAAGATGCAGACCTGGGCGTCGTCAGCTACGAAGTTTGCGGAGACGAACTGATTTGCCAGGAGTTCTTTCATGATAAGATTGTTTTGATCGCTCCTGCAGGTCATCCCTGGGCTTTCCGCCAATCTATCACCGTGGAAGAACTGCTTGACGAACAGCTAATTATCCGCGAACCAACTTCAGGAACACGCAAAATGCTGCTTTCTCATCTCGCTAAACATGATATTAGCCTGGACGACCTGAATATTTTTCTGGAAGTTGGAAACGCCGAAGCCATTGTGAGGACGGTCGAAGCGGGGTACGGAGTAGCGTTTGTTTCTCGACTGTCTGCTACATGCATACTGAATGTTGGGTGTATTGCCGAAGTGCCTGTCGAAGGCTTTGATCTGCACCGCAGAATTAACATGGTTCGGAGGCGCACCGGAGCGCCCAACCGTGCCCAGGAAGTATTCTGGAACTTTGTTCACGACCCAACTAATAACGATCTGTACACACTGATCTCAACAACTCAAGGCGGCTGTGTGAAACAAATACTCCGTTCAAATCATGTACAAGCTAAGCGAATGTGACCCTCGTCTTGAATGAGGTCACATTCGCTTGACTGCGCCCAGATATGTCCAATCAATCGTCTTGTAGATCAGGTATGGGTTGCGGCCTGCATTTCGCGTTCCATTCGCTTCTGTGGCACGATAAATAGTATGTATGCCGCTATCCAGCCCCCCAGGACAATGGAGGCCCCGCCCACGATAGAACCTATGGACAGTTGCGGAACGCCACTCAGAATGTGACCGATATTGCA
>DAOTUD010000027.1:0-16675 GCA_034437275.1 Anaerolineae bacterium | reverse complement strand
CTGCTCGCCACAACCGGCTATTTGAAGTTGTTAAGATGCCGCATTGTGCTAACGCTGAGGCTATTCTCCTTCTGACGTTTAGCGCACAATCGTATTTAGTGAGTTGTACCATATAAGGCGCTTGTGCGCTCCCCATATCTAAAGACAGGGGCTTTACGGCGCATTTTGGTAAGAAATATGGTCGGTCAAATATCGCTGTGCCGCTCACTGCGTAGCGATCTTGCCAACGGCTGATCGTTCGCCACCGCTGTGCTCAGATTTTCTCGTGCACGTTTTTTGATAAGTATCGAGAGGGTTAACAACTTGACAAAAAACTTTAATCCGTGATATGCTGGTGCTAACGCTAACGTTAACGTTAACATCCAGGAGGAGGCAGTGTCTCGTCGTGTTACCATGGCTGATGTCGCGCGTAAAGCCGACGTATCGATTATGACGGTTTCCCGTGTTGTTAACGGGAAGGACGGCATCAGCGCTGCAACCCGCAAGCGCGTTCAAGAAATCATTGATCGCCTGGGGTACCGGCCCAGCACGCTGGCGCGCAGCCTGGTGACTGACCGCACGGGCACTGTAGGGTTGGTGGTGATTGACAATTCTAACCCCTACTTCTCAGAGATAGCGCGCGGCGTTGAGCACGTCGCATATGCCGAAGGCTACAACGTTTTTTTGTGCAACACTGAAGAAGACCCCGAACGCGAACTGGACATTCTACAATCGCTCAGCGACAAGCATGTTGACGGGGTGATTTTGTGCAGTTCGCGCCTGGATGATGCCGCGATGTATTCCGCCCTGGCCACACATCCACACGTGGTATTGGTCAACCGGCCCGCAAATACCGGCGAAATTGGTGAAATGCTGCTGGATGATGCCTATGGCGGCTATCTTGCCGCGCAGCACTTGATCGCCAGTGGACACCAGGCGATTGGGTTTTTGGCCGGACCGCCAAAATCGTTCAGCGGCGGACAACGTGGCAGCGGTTATCGCCGGGCGCTGGCCGAGGCTGGCATAACACCAAATCCTGGATGGGAACAAGCGTGTTTGCCAATTGTTGAAAATGGTGCCGAACAGGCCCTCAATCTACTGACAGAACATCCCGAACTTAGTGCTTTGTTTTGCTATAACGACCTGGTGGCCGTTGGTGCCCTCAAAGCTTGTAGGCAACTGGGCCGCCGAATTCCAGACGATCTGGCAATTGTTGGCTTTGACGATATTCCATTGGCTGATCTTGTTTTCCCTTCATTGACCACATGCTGGGCTCCGAAATATGAACTTGGCAGCCAGGCAATGGAACTCCTCTTAGCCCACATCCATGACTGTGCGGAAGACTGTGCCAATGTCATCTTCCAACCCGAACTTGTTATCCGTGAGAGTGCGCCGTAGCCCTACTTTTTAACCTCCATCCCCAAGCGCATCTCACCTATTTAGGATGGAAAGGAGGTACAAACGGGCACCATTTAGTTTGAGCCAACTTCTACTCAACAAAAGCTTGTTTAGTTTCAAAGAGGGGAACATTACATGTCCAAGAAATTAAGTTTGTTACTTGTTCTGGTTATGGTGGTTGTCTCACTGGGGGCCTTCTCCGTTTCTGCACAAGATGGTGAATACAACGAAGCTCCCATGCTCAAAGCAATGGTTGATGCTGGCGAGCTGCCGTCTGTCGGAGAACGTCTGCCTGCCAGCCCAATGATCGTTGAACCGATCGATGAGATCGGCCAGTACGGTGGCACATGGCATCGTGCCTTCCTGGGGATCAAAGACTTCCACGCGTTGGGCCGCCTGATCTACGAATCGGTCCTGCGCTGGCCGCGCGATCCCGCCGACCCGATCCAGCCCGGTCTGGCTGAAAAATGGGAATGGTCGGACGACGGTACCGAACTGACCCTGTACTTCCGCGAAGGCCTGAAGTGGTCAGACGGTGAGCCGTTTACTGTGGATGATGTGATCTTCTGGTGGGAAGACATCGAGAACGATCCCGAAATCACCGATTCCGTCCACGGCGAGTGGATGGTCAATGGCGAACCGATGGAACTGGAACGTCTTGACGACATCACGCTCAAACTGAAGTTTGCCGCCCCGAACGGTCTGGCCGAATCGGTTGGCCTGGCGTTCCATGGCTGCCAGTGGCCGCTGGGGTTCGAACGCTTTGGTTTCTTCGCACCGCGTCACTACCTGGAGCAGTACCACCCCCGCTATAATGACAATGCCGACTACGCACTGTTCGAAGAAAAAGCCTTCAACTTCAACCCCGATCTGCCGGTGATGTACGCCTGGAGCGTGGCGGAATGGGAACCCGGGGCTACGCGCATGGTTGCCGAGCGCAACCCCTACTACTGGAAAGTTGATACGGCTGGCAACCAGCTGCCCTATATCGACCAGATTAACTACACGCTGGTTGAAGATAACGCGGCTGTTAACCTGATGGCAATCGCCGGTGATCTGGATATGCAACACCGCCGCATCGATCTGGCACAGTTGCCGGTGTATCAAGAGGAAGCAGCGAAAAATGACTATGGGCTGCTGCTGTGGAACACGGCTCAGGCGTCGGGTGTATCCTTGCTCCCGAACCAGAGCTACGCGGATGAAAAGTATCGCGACCTGTTCCAGCAGCTTGAGTTCCGTCAGGCGCTGTCACTGGCTATTGACCGTGACTTGATCAACAATGTTGCCTATCTGGGCCAGGGCGTGCCGCGTACCGAAACGGTGGTCCGCAGCTCGGCGTTGTTCCAGGAGGAGATCGAGCAATACTACGCCGAATACGATCCGGATCGAGCCCAAGAACTGCTCGAGGAAGCCGGGCTGGTCAAAGAAGGCGAGTCGTGGTACTTCGAGGATGGCACGCGGGTCGAGTTGATCGTAGAAGCGACCGATGCGGTTTCTGGCGCAAGCTCGAGCGCGTTGGAAATCATCGTCGGCAACTGGAACGATGTCGGCTTGACGACGGTGCTCGAAACCATGTCGCGTGATATCTACTGGCCACGCGCCACCTCCAACGAAGTCATGATCGCCACGTGGGAAACGGATCGCGGCCTGGTGCCGATGGTCGACCCGATCTACCAGTTCCCCTTCGATGAACGTTCCTGGATGGGACCGGAGTTCGGCATCTGGTACAAGTCTGGCGGCGAGTTGGGTGCTCCCCCGCCAGAGCATCTGAAGGAAGTCATGGATCTCTACGACGCCTATAAGGCGAGCGTCGATCCAGACGAACAGCTTGAGATTGCGAAAGAAATCGTTCGCCTCTCGACGACGGGCTTGTTCACCATCGGTACGGTGGGCGAACTCCCAGGGTTGGTGGTGATTGGGAATAACTTCCACAATGTGATGGAGCAACACACCTCCGACTGGCTGGTCTTCACCCCCGGCACGATGGATCCGCCTCAGTTCTGGATTGAACAGTAGGCTGTAATGTAGTCCGGATAAACTGGCAGAGCAGGCGCTGGCTTGCTCTGCCAGCCATCATAACCAATCGGATGGTAGGGTAGTGTGATGTCCGTGTTTCGAGCAGTTGAGGAGTAGTTAAGATGACGGCCTACATTATCCGGCGCGCGTTGGGCATGATCCCAACCCTAATAATCATCTCAATGATCACATTTTACATCGTCCAACTGCCAGAAGGGAACTTTTTCACAGTCCTTGCTGGCTCTGAGGCGTCGGGGACGGGCCAGGATACCGCGCAGGCCAAGTTGCAGGCGAAAAAATATGGTCTGACCGAAAAACCGCACATCCAGTATTGGCAATGGATCTCCGGCTTCCCCAAAGGTGATTTTGGGCATTCCTTCGGTGAACAAGGGCCGGTGTTACCTATTGTCTGGGATCGAATGCTCTACACCATGTTGTTGGGTGGGCTTTCGCTGGTATTTATGCTCGTGATAGCCGTGCCACTTGGCATCTATGCGGCACGTCACCAGTATGGCATCGGCGATCATGTGTTTTCGTTCCTCGGGTTTTTAGGACTCTCGATGCCGAGCTTTTTGCTGGCGTTGCTGTGGATGGCGTTGGGCATCACGGTGCTGGATTTCGACGTGGGTGGGGTCTACTCACCAGAATATGAGGATGCACCCTGGTCCACGGCCAAAGCTATCGACTACATCGCACATCTCATCCCGCCAGCGATTGTGCTGGCGCTGGCCAGCACCGCGCAGATTCAACGCATCATGCGTGGCAACCTGCTCGACGAGCTAGGCCAGCCGTATATCACAACGGCGCGTGCAAAGGGGCTTAAAGAGAATCAGGTTGTGAACAAATATGCGGTGCGTGTCGCGATCAACCCTTTGATCAGTGTGATGGCGCTGGAAGTGCCCAAGGTTGTCTCCCAGTCGACTATTGTAGGCATCGTGATGACGCTGCCGACCGCCGGTCCACTGCTGTTTAGTGCCTTGCGCGATCAAGACATCTTCCTGGCTGGTACTGTATTGTTGTTCATGAGTGCCCTGCTGTTAATTTCGAATTTGATTGCTGATATCTTGCTGGCCTGGGCTGATCCAAGGATTGTCTACTCATGAACAGGTTAGAATTACAGTCCAAAGAACTGTACGAACAATATGAACAGAGTGCCCTCGAGGCGCGTGAGGTAGATGCCGGAACGCTAGAGGATCAGTTGCCGAGGGCGGATAGGGCCATGTACGCTGCATCGCAATGGCAGTTGATGTGGCGAAAGTTCGTGCGTAACCGTGTGGCCCTGGTCGGCGGCATCATCATCTTGATCTACTATATCCTTGCGATGATACCGGGTTTCTTTGCTCCCTATGAGGCTGACCATTATCTGGCAAGCGGCAATTTGACCAATCAAGCTCCGCAGCGGCTCCATTTGTTCCAGGATCGAACGTTCAAGCCCCATGTTTATAAAATGACCGCAATTTCTCCGCCTAGGCTCGCCCCTGGGCGTATGGACTTGGGTGGTGGTTCAAAGCCTGCGGTTGAACCGATTGTAACCGTTCATAAAGATCAACCAGTCCCGATCGAATTTTTCGCCAGAGGCTATGAGTATAAGCTACTGGGGCTGTTCGAAACTGACATTCACCTGTTCCAACCGGCGGACGGTGAAACGCCGCTGTATTTACTGGGCACCGACGCCGACTCGCGCGATATGCTCTCGCGGCTGATATATGGCGCGCAAATCTCGCTGACGATTGGGCTGATTGGGGTTATGTTCAGCTTATTATTCGGCACCACCCTGGGGATTGCGTCGGGTTACTATGGCGGGATCATTGATGATCTGATCCAGCGTTTGATCGAGTTGGTACGTTCCTTCCCTACGATTCCGTTATGGATGGCGTTGTTTAATGCGCTGCCTGCCCACATGCCCATGCTGCGCAAGTATTTCCTGATCACGCTGATCCTGTCGCTCATCGGCTGGACGTGGCTGGCGCGGCAACTGCGGGGTAAGGTGCTCTCGCTGCGCAATGAGGAGTTCGTGACGGCGGCCAAACTGGCGGGGGCCAGCGATTTCCGCATAATCTTCCGGCACCTGCTGCCGGCGACCTTCAGCCATATTGTGGTGGTGGCGACGCTGGCGTTACCTGCCATGATCCTGGCCGAAACGGCGCTCAGTTATCTGGGCTTGGGGCTGCGCCCCCCTGCAGTCAGTTGGGGAGTGCTGTTGAACCAGGCCGGAATCAATGCGGTGACAGTCTATCCCTGGGAGTTTGCTGCTCCGGCAATTACTGTGGCGATAGCGATTCTGGCATTCAATTTCCTGGGGGACGGTCTGCGTGATGCATCGGATCCCTATTCGCTCTAGTCCTCATCATCAGGTTAGGGGATAGACAAAGACCATGACACATTCCGGAGACCAACGCCCGTTAATCAGCGTCGAGAACCTGAAAACCTATTTTGACACGTTGGACGGGACAGTCCGCGCGGTTGACGGCGTGACGTTCGACATCAAGCCCGGTGAAACGATGGGGTTGGTGGGGGAGTCTGGCAGCGGGAAAAGCGTGACCGCGTTTACCATTTTGCGCTTGCTGCCCCGCAAGGTCGGACGCATTGTGGATGGTAGCGTGCATTATTACCGGCAAAATGGCGAACCTCCACTCGAACTGACCCATCTGAATCCCAACGGTACTACCATGCGCCGCATCCGGGGCAACGAAATCTCCATGATCTTTCAGGAGCCGTTGACCTCATTCTCGCCGGTACACACCATCGGCAACCAGATCATCGAAGTGATTCAACTGCACCAAAATGTGCATAGACACGAAGCCAGAGCACGCGCACTCGACATGCTGGCGCAGGTGGGGATTCCCAATCCATCGCAGCGTTTCAACGAGTACCCGCACCAGTTTTCGGGCGGGATGCGCCAGCGCGCCATGATCGCGATGGCGCTCAGTTGTAACCCGGCGCTCCTGATCGCTGACGAACCCACCACCGCGCTGGATGTCACCATCCAGGCGCAGATGATCGACCTCATGCAGTCGCTGCAGGACCAGTTTGGGATGGCGATTCTGATCATCACCCACAATCTCGGCGTCATTGCCGAGATGTCTGAGCGCGTGAGTGTCATGTACATGGGCCGCGTGGTCGAGATGGCCGATGCGGACACGCTCTTTAGTCGACCGCTGCATCCCTATACGGTGGGGTTGATGCGATCTATCCCCCGGCTGGGCAAGAAAACGCGCCTCACGCCCATTCCGGGCAGCGTACCCGATCCCCTCGCTGTGCCGGAGGGATGCGCGTTTTATCCACGCTGCATTGCGCCCAAAAACGATGCCTGTATGCAGGATATTCCATTAATCGAAGTGGAACCGGGACATACGGTGCGCTGCACGCTGTACCAATCGATTTCTCAATCTCAGGACGATCCCCATGTCGAACAATAACCAACAAATACTCTTAGACGTACGCGACCTGAAAAAATATTTCCCCATCCAACGGGGGTTGCTGCGGCAAACGATTGGTCATGTTAAGGCCGTAGATGGGGTCAGCTTCTTTGTGCGCGAAGGCGAAACGCTGGGGTTGGTCGGCGAGTCGGGCTGTGGCAAAACGACCACCGGGCGCACGATTCTGCGCGCGATTGAGGCGACAGAAGGTGAGGTATGGTTTCGGCTGGGCGGCGGGGAGATGATCAACGTTGCCGACCTTTCTCGCCGCGAGCTTAAACCCTTGCGCCGCGAGATGCAGATCATCTTTCAAGACCCGTATTCGTCGCTGAATCCGCGCATGACGGTGCTGGATATTGTGGGCGAACCACTGTCGATTCATGGGGTCGCCAGGGGACGAGAATTGAAAGACCAGGTATGCGAATTGCTGGAAGCGGTGGGGCTGAATTCCCAGCACATGAACCGCTATCCCTATGCCTTCAGCGGCGGGCAGCGACAGCGGATTGGCATCGCGCGCGCGTTGGCGCTGCGCCCCCGCCTGATCGTCGCCGACGAGCCGGTGTCAGCGCTGGATGTATCCGTCCAGGCGCAGGTGATCAACTTGCTGGAAGATTTGCAGGAAGGATTTGGCCTGACTTACCTGTTTATCGCGCATGACCTCTCGGTAGTGGAACATATCAGCGCGCGGGTCGCGGTGATGTACCTGGGCGTGCTGGTTGAATTGGCCGCTTCCACCGAGCTATACGAGAGTCCACGCCACCCCTATACCGAGGCGCTGCTGTCGGCGGTGCCCAAGGATGATCCCGAACAAACTCGGGAACGCATCTTGCTGGAAGGCGATGTGCCCAGCCCATCGAACCCACCACCGGGCTGTAAGTTTCATCCGCGCTGTCACTACGTGGAAGATATCTGCCGCACCGAAATGCCGGAATGGCGCCATTTGGGCAGCGATCATTGGGTGGCCTGTCATCGCGCGGAGGAACTACAATTGCGCGGCTTGCAAAGCTCCTAGCCGCAGCTTGAGAAAGGTTATTTAATGCCTTCAGTGACCGCCCAGGAATTCTTGCCGGTGGAGTTGGTTTTTAATCCCAACTGGTGGTACAACACAGCGGGTATTTCGTTCGACGAAGCATTCTATTTCGACGCTGATACCCGCATCCAGCACGATATCACCATGCGCCGGATGCTGCACGCGCGCTACGGTGACATCGGGCTGGGGGACCCCGATCCCCAACCCCGCCCGATCATCGGTTCGCTGCATGTCGCGGGCGGCTTTGTGATCCCGGCGCTGTTGGGCGCGGAAATCAGGTTCGCGGCAGACGAAGCCCCCCAACCCTTGCCCGTGAGTCTCTCGCTGGACCAGCTCGACGCCTTTGAAAAGCCGGATTTTCGCACGCGGTGGCCCATGACAGACATCATCGCCAGTATGGACGCCCTGGACGCCGAGTACGGCTACCTGGTCGGGGACCTGAACACGGATGGGCTGCTCAACGCAGCCTATCACCTTTATGGGCAAAATCTGTTTCTCGACTTCTACGCAGCCCCCGAACGTGTGCGCCGCCTGCTGGCGCTCATCGGCGAGCTGATCGTGGATGTGGCCGAGTATGTGCGTGCGCGGACCGGGAGCTGCTCGATCTCCGTCAACCGGATGGTCGCGCATGTTGATCCGGCCATGTTTTTGCACGCCAACTGCTCGGTACAGATGATATCGCCGGCCAGCTACCGCCAGATGCAACTGCCGGTGGAGCAGCGGATGGCGGCGCGCATCCAGCCCTATGGCATTCACCACTGTGGCGACAACGTGCACAAGATCGCTTCCGTCTACGCCGAAACGAACGCCGATTATTACGAAATTGGCTGGGGATCGGATCCGGCAGCCAGCCGGGCCGCCTTGCCCGATGCTTTCTTTAACCTGCGCCTGAGCCCGATCCGGATGCTGCAATGTACCCCGGACGAGATCGCGGCGGACACCGAAAACCTGCTGCAAACGGCAGGACCGTTAGAGCAAGCAGGCGTGTGCTGCATCAACATGGACGATGGCACGCCTGACGACAACATCTTCGCCATATATGACGTTATCCAGCGTTACCGCAGTTATGGAGCCTGACGAACGTTATGAACTCGCGCGAGCGCGTATTAACCGCCCTTGATCATCAAGAACCAGATCGGATTCCGTTTGACCTGGGCAGCGTCCAGGTGACTGGGATTCATACCGTTGCCTATCAGAATTTGCGAGATGCGCTAGGGCTGCCCCCGGTTGAGGTGCAGATGTGCGACGCAATCCAGCAGCTCGCCTTACCGGATGAGGACGTCATCGCGCGGCTGGGGGTAGATGTGCGCGGTTTGTTCCCGCTGAACAGCCACAACTGGCAGGTCCACGAGGAACCGGCGGGGGAATACTGGCGGTATCATGATGAATGGGGCATCACCCACCGCCGCCCCTACCCGGAAGGCCTGTATTACAGCATCATCGACGTACCACTCGATCAGCCAGACATCACCGCGGCAGACATACGGGGCCACGACTGGCCGGATATGGCCGATCCCCGGCGTATTGCGGGCCTGCGTGAACAGGCCCTCGCGTACCAAGAGGCCGGTTACGCAGTGGTGATCAAAGACCCGTTCGCGGGTATCTTCGAAATGTCGCAGCGGATTGTGGGCATGGAACGCATCATGATGATGATGGCCACCGACCGTGATCGGGCCGGAATATTGTTTGATCAACTGCTGCAACTCAAACTCACGTTCTGGGAAATGGCGCTGCCAAAAATCGGTGACGCGGTCGATATTGTGACCTACGCGGACGATTACGGCACCCAGCAGTCGCAGTTGATCTCGCCGCGCATGTTCCGCCAGCAGCTTAAGCCGCGCATCCAAACCCTGTTCGCGCGCATCAAGGAACTGGCCCCACACGTCAAGCAGTTCTTCCACTCGTGCGGTAATGTCCGTCCGTTGATCCCGGACTACATCGAAATCGGCACCGAGATCTTGAACCCGGTGCATATTCGGGCGGCGGGCATGGATCCGGGCGAACTCAAGCGAGAGTTCGGCGACGATATCGTGTTCTGGGGCGGCGGCGTGGATACGCAGGGCGTGCTGCCGACTGGCACGCCGGAACAAGTCAAGGACGACGTGCGGCGCAACATCGCCGCGCTGGCTCCTGGCGGGGGCTATGTCTTCAACACCGTGCACAACATCCAGGCCGATGTGCCGCCGGAGAACATCCTCGCCATGTGGGAAGCGCTGCAGGAATATGGAGTGTACGGCTGATGGCTAACGATATGATGGGTTTCGCTGTTCTCGGTGCGGGCGTGATCGCCGATCATCACGTCGCCGCGATCCGGGCCAACGCCGACCTGGGCGCGCGGCTGGTCGCGATGGGGTACTATAACCTGGCGCGCTTCGACGCCATCCAGGCGGCGTTTGGTGCACCGTGCATGACGGAAGCCGACCTGTTGGCACATCCTGCTGTGGACGTGGTGTGTATCTGCACGCCCAGCGGCCAACACCCGGCGCAGACCATCGCGGCGGCAGAGGCCGGGAAACACGTCCTGGTCGAAAAGCCGATGGCCCTTAATCCCACTGATGCCAACGCCATGATCGCGGCCTGCGACACAGCGGGTGTCAAGCTGGGCGTCTGCTTCCAGAGCCGGGGGCGGCCTCTGTTCCAGCGCATCCACGCGGCCATTCAGGCGGGCGACCTGGGCGACCTGACGCTGGGCGTCGTCACCATGCCTTACTACCGGCCCCAAAGCTATTATGATCAGGCCGCGTGGCGTGGCACCTGGGCACTGGACGGCGGCGGTGTGCTGATGAACCAGGGGATTCACCAGGTCGATTTGCTGGTGTGGCTGATGGGCGATCCGGTCAACGTGGAAGCGTTCGCCGGCACCCTGCACCGCCAGATCGAGGTCGAAGATACGCTGGCCGCTGTGCTGCATTTTCCGAACGGTGCGCTGGCTACCATCGCCGCCACCACGACGGCTAATCCTGGCTTTCCTCACCGGCTGGAAATCTACGGTACGGGTGGGGGGATACGCACAGAAGGGGATGTGCTGGGCAACTGGACGCTGGTCGAACCAACGGGCACGGTAGATGTGCCGGAGGCTGGTACCGTAACCGGCGCGGGTGCAGGCAGCGATCCACGTGGCACCAATGCCCAGGGCCATGCCGCGTTGTTCCGCGATTTTATCCATGCCGTGCGGGAGGACCGTTTGCCTGCCGTGCACGGGCGCGAAGGGCGGCGCAGTGTGGCCGTCCTCAACGCGATTTATCAGGCGGCGGGGATCGCCGCGTCATAGTTTGGAGGAGATACCGGTGGTAGCAACACCCTGGGAACGCTTTAAGCAGGCTGCCTGGTTGGAAGAACCCGACCCTTTACCCGTCGGCCTGATTGTGGACAGCCCCTGGCTGCCCGGATACGCGGGCATCGATACGCGGGATTATTACCTGTTTGCGGATAAATGGCTGGACATCAACCGGGAGCTGTTGGAGCGCTTCCCGGATGCGGCGTGGGTGCCCGGCTTTTGGGTTGAATATGGCATGGCGGCGGAACCGTCAGCCTTTGGGGTGCGGCTGCTCTTCCATCCCGATCAGCCGCCGTCCATCGAATCGATCATTACCGACGTCGCTTTCTGGGCTGAGAACATCCAACCCGCGCATCCGCACAAGGCGGGCCTGATGCCGCTGGTGCTGCGCCGCTACCAGGTGATGGATGAGCGCCTGCGCGCCGAGGGGTTGGGGATTCGTATGGTGTGTGCGCGTGGCCCGATGACGGTGGCGTCCTGGCTGACCGGGATCACGTCGCTGATGACCGAACTGGCGCTGAACCCCGACCGGGTGACGAAAATCCTGGAGGCTGTGACGACGACGATCATCGACTGGCTGCGCGCCCAACTGGCGATGCTGCACGCGCCAGAGGGGATCATGCTGCTGGATGACATCGTCGGGATGGTCTCCCCCCGCCATTACGAGGAACTGGTCCACCCGCATCTGCGCCGCATTTTCGACGCCTTCGAAGGGCTGGTGCGCGTCTATCACAACGATACCCCCTGTCCGAAGCTGGTCGACCACCTGGTTGAAGCTAACTTTGACGTGTTCAACTTCAGCCACAAGATGGATATCGCGGCTGTCAAGGCCAGGATGGGACACCGGGTGGCGTTGATGGGCAACGTTGCGCCGCTGGACCTGGGCGTCAACGGCACGCCGGATGCGGTCAAACAAGCGGCAGTCGAATGTCTGGACAAAGCTGCCCCGGGCGGCGGGATGATTCTATCGTTTGGCGGCGGGGTATCACCGGGGACGCCCCCAGAGAATGTTGATGCATTGCTGGCTGCTGCGCGCGAATGGGCACGCCAGCATCAGGACTGAGTAGCTAAGCAGTACACCTTTTACACGGGGCAAGGAGTTTTTCGTGAACATGACCCATGAACTGAAGCTGCACGCAGATCGCTTTTTGGGGCCTGGCTCAAAGCAGAAGGAAGTCGCGCAGCAGTTGTACGACGCTGTGGCGGACTTGCCGCTGGTGTGCCCGCACGGGCATGTCGATCCCGCCCTGTTTGCCGATCCGGATTATTCGTTTGGCAGCCCGGTGGACCTGCTGCTGATCCCGGATCATTACATTTTCCGGATGTTGTATTCGCGGGGTATTCGCATGGAGGACCTGGGCATCCCACGCCGGGATGGACAGCCCGTCGAAACCGATCATCGCCAGGCCTGGCAGCGTTTCGCCGATCACTATTACCTGTTTCGCGGCACGCCGACGGGCATCTGGCTCGATCACGAGTTCTACCATGTGTTCGGCATCCGGCACAAACTGAACAGCGATACAGCCCAGGATATCTACGACCAGATCGCGACCAAACTCCAGACCGAGGAGATGTCGCCCCGCCGTCTGTTCGAGCAGTTCAACATCGAGGTGCTGTGTACCACCGATACCGCGACCGACACGCTGGAGCATCACCGCGCGATCCGCACGTCGGGGTGGGAGGGGGCCATCCGGCCTACCTTCCGGCCCGATGCCGTCGTCAATCTCGACACCCCCGACTGGCGCGACAACATCGACCGCCTGAGCGCTGTGTCCGGTATCACGGTGGGCGGGTATGGCGCGTTCATCCGTGCGCTGGAAAACCGCCGGGCCTACTTCAAGGACATGGGCGCGACTGCCACTGATCACGCCGCGCTGACGCCCTATACCGAGAAGCTGAGCGAGGCGGAAGCCAGCGGCATTTTTACACGGGCCTTGCGCGGAAATGCGTCTGCCGATGATGCCCGGCGTTTCACCGGGCATATGCTGATCGAGATGGCGCGCATGAGCACCGAGGATGGGCTGGTGATGCAGCTTCACCCCGGATCCCTGCGCAACCACAACACTTTTATCTTCGAGACCTTTGGGACGGACAAAGGCGCTGATATTCCGCTGGCTATCGACTATACGCGCAATTTGCGCCCGCTGCTGAACGCCTTCGGCCATGATCCACGCCTAACGCTGATCCTGTTCACGCTGGACGAAACGACGTACGCCCGCGAACTGGCTCCCCTGGCGGGACACTACCCTGCGATTGTGCTGGGACCGCCCTGGTGGTTCCACGACAGCCTGAACGGCATGGCGCGCTTCTTTGACCAGGTGATGGAAACTGCTGGCATCTATAACACGGCGGGTTTCAACGACGACACGCGCGCGTTCCCGTCGATTTCGGCCCGGCACGATGTCTGGCGACGGGCGAGTGCGAACTGGTTGGCCGGGTTGGTGCTGCGGCGCATGGTCGGCATGGCCGAGGCGGAAGATATGGCTACCGAACTGGCGTATGGCCTGGCCAAGCGCGCCTACAAACTTTAGGGGGCAAGCATGGAAGCGTTTGATGGTTACACCGTATACACGCAGTCAGAACTCAAGCGCAACGGCACGACCTATTTCTTAGCGCGGCGGGCGGAAGATGGCGTCAAGGTGCTGGGGGTGCAGGGCGATACTGCCGGGTTCTCTGGCACGCCACACTCCACCGGCGACGTACTGCTGTGCCCGTTGACCCCCACGAACGCGGCAGCGCTGCGCCAGCGGCTTCCCTGGCTGAATCCGGCTCCGCTGGCGCTGCAAACCGCCGCCGGGCTTGGAGACCGGTTGGGCCTGGCTACGCCCGGCCATGCCCAGGCAGCACAGGGGACCGGCATTGCGCCGATCTTCGCTCAGCAGTCGGTGCGCGAGAACGCGCGCACAGGCCGCACGCCGCAAGAAGTCGTGGATGACGCCATGTGGGGCGTCTTTGAGGTGGGCTGGCGTGCGCCCTGGGGCGCGGATGCCGACCACCTCAAGACGCCAGATGTGATTGCGCCGTTTGTGCAGGCTGGATACTCGTTTTTTACCATTGATCCCAGCGACTATGTAGACAACGCTGCGCAGACGGATTCGGACGCGACCTTACAGCAGAAAGTCCAGGCGCTGCCGTGGTCCGATATGGATACGTCGCTGGCGGATGTGGAAGCACGCTTGCTGGGCCAAACCTTCGACCTGGAAACGATGGCACTCACCTTTGACCGGCTCACGCTGCTTCGTGCGGCGGCCAAGTATGGCCGGGCGGTGCCCCACATTGCGGCGATGTACCGGCAAGTGTCCGCGCAGATGGCTGGCCAACCGTTTGACTTTGAGGTATCGGTCGATGAAACAGATACGCCGACCTCGATCCACGAGCATTTTTACATTGCCGCTGAGATGCAGCGCCTGGGGATCACATGGCAGAGTCTGGCTCCGCGTTTTGTGGGCCGCTTCGAGAAAGGTGTGGACTACATCGGCGACCTGGATGATCTGGATGGCAACCTGGCGGGGCACGCGGCGGTGATGCGCCACTTCGGCGGCTACAAGCTCAGCTTACATTCCGGCTCGGATAAATTCATGGTCTATCCGCTGGCGGCGCGCCACGCGGCGGGATTGGTTCATCTCAAGACGGCAGGGACCAGCTATCTCGAAGCGCTACGTGTGTGGGCAATGGTTGATCCGGATGCCTTCCGTGCGGTGCTGGACTTTTCCCGCGAGCGCTACCCCACCGATCGCGCCACTTACCATGTCTCCGCCGTTTTGGAACGGGTGCCACACGCCGGCGACGTGGCGGATGCCGACCTGCCCGATCTACTAAACCAATTCGATGCGCGGCAGGTCTTGCATGTTACCTACGGGTCGGTCCTGGAGCGCTGGGGAGGCGAACTCAAGCAGATGCTGGGCCACCATGAAGATCTGTATGCCACTACGCTCAAGCAGCACTTTGACCGGCACCTCGACTCATTTCGCTCGACTGGAGGGTGACAGCGGTAACCAGCACGGTTGATCAACTTTGTTCCAGGCATGAATTCGCGTAGCGCTCAGAAGCTCATCTTCTTCTCGAAAAAAGTTGTAGCTAGGTTCATGAAAGCTAACTCCTTTTGCTCTGGTTCTTGTCGGCTAGATTGCGCCATCAGCGCGGTAGCGTGCGATCGTTTCGTCGTCCACATCCAGCACGTCGCGCAGCACGTCGCCGGTATGTTCGCCGAGTTGGGGCGGCAGGCTGCGCACCGTGCCCGGTGTTTCCGAGAGGCGAACTGGTGGGCCGATGAGCGATAAGTTCTCATCGTCGTAAACCAGGCCACGGGCCTGAATATGCGGATCGGTCAGGATCGCTGGAAGATCGTTGATCGGCCCGGACGGAATACCAACCGCCAGCAGCATGGCGACCCAGTCGCCGGCAACGCGATGCTCAAAGATCGACCGGAGTTCTGCGATGAGGGCCTCACGATGTTCGACACGGGCCGGGTTGGTCGCAAAGCGGGGATCGCGGCTGAGATCGGGGCGATCGAGCAGCGCACACAAACGGGCGAATTGCCCATCATTGCCTACTGCCACAGCAAACTCGCCATCTGCCGCGCGGAAGGTCTGGTAGGGCACGATGTTGGGATGCTGGTTGCCATAACGGCCTGGCGTTTGCCCGGAGATGAGGTAATTGCTAGCCACATTCACCAGCGACGCGATCTGTGTGTCGAGCAGGGCGGTATCAATATATTGTCCATGGCCCGTATGCTCGCTGTGGCGCAGCGCGGCCAGGATGGCCTGCGATGCGAAAAGCCCGGCGATCACGTCCGAGATCGCAACGCCGATCTTGTACGGCGGTCCCGCTACCGGGCCGGTGATCGACATCAAGCCACTCATGGCCTGGATCACGAAGTCGTAGCCGGGCCGGTCGGCATACGGTCCGGTCTGCCCAAAGCCGGTGATGCTGCAATACACCAACTGCGGGTTGAGCGCGTGCAACTCGTCATAGCCTAAACCAAAGCGATCCATTTGGCCTTGCTTGAAGTTCTCGATGACGATGTGGCTCCTGGCCGCGAGATCGCGCGCGATCTGTTGCCCGGTGGCGGACTTCAGGTTCAGCGTCAGGCTGCGCTTGTTGCGATTGACGCTCAGGAAGTAGGCGCTGTGTTTTTGCTCACCTGTGCTGTCGCTGTGCCAGGGCGGCCCCCACTGGCGCGTGTCATCGCCGGTCCCTGGACGCTCGACCTTGATGACATCTGCCCCGAGGTCGCCTAACAGCATGGCACAAAATGGCCCGGCTAACACGCGCGAAAAGTCTAATACGCGCACACCGGCCAACGCGCCTTCTTTTTGGTTTGACATGCCTTGCCTCTCTATTTCTGTTGCGTTACCGCCGTAATACCATGTTGATCGCCGGCAACAGGACAAATGTGCTGTGATATTCCTCAAATATATAAATAACTAGTTCGACAATGTCACATTTAAGGACCCAAACGGGTTGGGTAGTTTTTCAGGCGTGATTTACGGGAACGAGTACGGTTATCAAGATGTTTGACAACCAGAGCAGCGGCATCCAGTGGCGACAACTGTG
>DAOTUD010000026.1:0-42496 GCA_034437275.1 Anaerolineae bacterium | reverse complement strand
GGCGTTATGCTAGTTTTACCCCTCCCCCTGGCCCCCTCCCCGCGCGCGGAGCGGGGGAAACAAACCGGGACCCAAAGTCCCTCTCCGTTCACGGGGAGGGATTTAGGGAGGGGTAAACCATCGACACACACGCCAAGATATCTAGCATAACCCCCTAATACGCGATCAATGCTGCAAGTAGTTCAAAATCTGGTTGGGCAGCCCGGTGATGGCTTCCTCTTGCAGGCGGTAGGTGATGGTGCGGTTGTCCTGCGTCTCCTCGGCGATCAGCCCGGCGTCGCGCAGTTGGCCCAGGTGGCGCGACACCGCCGAGGCCGACAGCTCCAGCTTGGCGGCAATCGCCTTGCCATGCATCTTCGGCCCGTGCCGCGTGATCAGGCGCAGGATGTCCAGGCGCGAATTGTCCCCCAGCGCCTTGAGTACGGCGACGGCTTGCTGCTTGTCGCGCTCGATCTCGGCCATACGCGCCTCGGTGCGCTCGCTGTCGTACAGCACCGTGATGTTGCCGTAGCCATAGAACATATACACCGGCGACGGCAGCAGGTACAGCGGGATGAACACGATCTCGCGCACCGGCTGGTCCGGCGGCAGCGGCGGGGGCAGTTTACTGCGGCCCGTGACGTGCTCGTAGAGCACCTGGCCGCCCTCGCGGTTGAGCAGCGCGGCCTTTTCGTTGAGGCCGCCCTCCCAACGCGGGCGCAGGTCGTCGAGATGGTGCCGGAAGAAGCCCTCCCAATACCAGCGCCACAGGTCCACCAGCCGCCCCTGGAGCGCGGGGACATCGGCCAGCAGCTCGTCCAGCGGAATCTTGGTACACATACAGTTTTCGCCGCCAAACGGCGTTTCATCAACCGCCGCCATCAGCGCGTCCGGGTCCAGGCCGGTCGCGGCGATGGCCTCCGGCGGCAGGATGCGGCCAATCACGTAGAAGACGAACTGCACGGGGTCCAGCCCGCGCACGTAGTCCAGGAAGCCCGGCACATCGTCGTGATCGGGGTAATCCACCGCGAACTCGAAGAAGACAAAGCCCTCTTTGTAGCGCCCATAGACGTCGTCCAGTTCGTCCCAGAACGCGCCCGGCAGCGTGCGGTGCGCCGCCGCGTCCCACTCGGTAAAGCGGTTGGGCCGCATCAGCGTGCGCAGGCTAATGATCATCTCGTAGACGGGCGAAGGCTGCAAACGGATGATGTCCGTCAGGGCATCGGTGGATTCGATCACTTCTAATGGCATGGCATCACCTTTTTTTCGACTGGCTGTATCTTCATGCTTGCATTATTGTTCAAGATGCTAAGCGGAATTGCAGCTATTGTCAACTATGCGTGTCAAAGGTGGGGCAAGCCAGGCTGTGACCGGCCCAACTGCCGCGTGATGTGCCAGCCGGGCCGGGCCGCTAGGCGACCGCCAGGTAGCAGCACGCCACACGGCGCACCAATGCCTTGAGTTCGGCGGCGCACTGCGGCACGTCGATCACGTCGTCGGCCCCATAACGCCGGGCGTGCTGGCGGTACAGGGGCGGCAGGCCGCGCCCGACGACCAGCACCGGGACGTCCGGGCACTGTGCGCGGACCTGCGGCAGCACGCTCAACTGCAAGGCCTGGGCCGCTTCGAGGCCGATCACAACCAGGTCGAAACTGTAGAACGCCAGCGCGCGCACGACATCGTCGTAGTCGTCGACCGTCGTCAGCGACACTTCGCGCGCGGCCAGTAAACTGATGGTACCCATCAACACACCGGCAGGCCCGTTGGGGCGATCAATGACCAGCACCTGCGCCGGGCAACTGACCGTCGTGTAGGCGGGCACTCGTTCGGTGGTCTGGGGTTGGTGCATAGCGCGCTCCCTCGTTCAACACATTCGATTGACACATTGCACTATTGCATCATTGCGCAACTATAGAAATTTTAATGCAATTCCAGCCGGGTGTCAAGCTTCGGGCATTAAGAAAAATGGGAGTCGTTATCAATAGGAGCGTGCGCCATGACTCCCCCTCGCCCACTCGGTGGGAGAGGGGGCCGGGGGGTGAGGGACAACGAACACCTGGTCCGACCTGATCGCATGGTTGCTCAAAACGCCCGTGTCGCCCTTCATCCCGACTTGTGCATAAAGAACACGCGCACGGAGAGGGGAAACAAACCGGGACCCAAAGTCCCTCTCCGTTCACGGGGAGGGATTTAGGGCGGGGTAAACCATCGACACACGCGCCAGGATATCTAGCATAACCCCTTACTAAAGATTAGCGCTTGATTAAAAACGCTGGCGTTTCGCCGAAATTATGCGAAACTGAAGGACGTGAGGGAGCCAACACGATGCAAAGCGACAAATTCTACAACACCATCGCCCGCTTCTACGACGCCGAAAACGCCGCCATGACCGACGACCTGCCGCTGTACCGCACGCTGGCCGCGGACGTGGGCGACCCGGTGCTGGATGTCGGCTGCGGCACCGGGCGCGTGATGCTGCACCTGGCGCAGGCCGGGCACCGCGTGGTCGGCGTGGACTACGCCGCCGCGATGCTCCAGCGCGGGCAGCGCAAGCTCGACGCCGCCCCGCACACGCTGCGCCAGCGGGTATTGTTCGTGCAGGGCGACGTGTTGCAGGCCGCCTTCGACAACTGCTTCCGCCTGATCGTGGTGCCCTACAACGGCTTTATGCACTTCCCCACGCAGGCGGGCCAGCTCCAGGCACTGCGCCGGTTCCACACCCTGCTGCACGACGACGGGCTGCTGGTGCTGGACATCCCCAACGCGGGCGAAGATTTCGGCACCCAGGACGAACACGGGCTGGCGCTGGAGCGCATGTTCACCGAGCCGGAAAGCGGCCACCTGGTGATGCAGCAGGCGATCAGCACCCTGGACCGGGTCGCGCAGCGCCTGCAGATCACCTGGGTGTACGACGAGATCGCCGCCGACGGCACGCTGCGGCGCACGCTGGCCCCGCTGGTGCTGCGCTACGTGTTCCCCGGCGAGATGGACCTGATGCTGGCCGCCGCCGGGCTGCGCAAGGTGGCGGTCTATGGCGACTACGACGAAGCGGCCTTCGCAGAGGGCTGCCCGCGTATGATCGTAGTGGCGGAAAAGGACGGCACAGCATGAACGCGCGGCACATGCTCATCCTCCTGGCGCTGATCGCGTTGGGTCTGGCCGCGTGCGACACCGGGACCCTGGCCAGCACGCCGACCCCCAACCGCGCGCCCGCCGGCGCGGTCGTGCCGGCCAGCCCCACCGTCGACCCGGTGCTGCCCACCGGCGACGGCTCCGGGGGACTGGTCATCGGCTCCAGCAACCCGACGCAGGCCCGGCTGCCGGCGGAAGGCCAGCCCTCGCGCGAAGCCCCCACCCTCACCCCGCAGGCCACCGCGTCCGCGCTGGATATGGCGATCCCGGGGGGTGGCGGAAACTTCCTGCAAGGCACCTACTACAGCGCCCCGCTGCGCCCCGCGCCCGGCGTGCTGCTGCTGCACCAGGCAGGCGGCAGCCGCGCCGACTGGGACGCACTCGCGGGGCAGTTACAGGATGCGGGCTACGTGGTGCTGACGGTCGACCTGCGCGGGCACGGCGCCACCCCCGGCCCGGTCGACTGGACGCGCACCCCGGACGACGCCCAGGCGGCGCTGCGCCAACTGCTGCAGTTCGCCAGCGTGATCCCCGACCAGGTGATCATCGGCGGGGCGGGCGTGGGGGCCAACCTCGCGCTCAACCTGTGCGCCGACTATCCCGGCTGCGCGGGGACGGTGCTGCTCAGCCCCGGGCTGGACTATCACGGCATCACCACCAGCGGCGCGCTGGCCCGGCTGGGGGCGCGCCCGCTGTTGATCCTCGCCAGCGAAAATGATAATAATAATCCTGCTGACAGCATCGAAATCAATCAATTGGCAAGTGGTTCGTCGAATCTTACAATCTATCCAGCCGGACACGGCACCGCGATCCTGGACACTGCGCCAGACGCGGGTGATGCCATTGTTGAGTGGCTGCGCGCATCTCTGCCGCCGCCATCCCCCAACTAGTCCCAACCAACATCATAACGTGTACACAAGGAGTAAAACACCATGCCGGCTTTGATCATCGAAGACGATCATAACATCGCACACCTCTTCCAGTTAGCCCTGAACAACACCGGCCAAAGCCCGGATTCCGTAGCGTGAGCGTGGGTCTACGGCGCGCCAAACACGCTATAGTACAGGCAGGTTTGAGGAATTAGCATGTACTGATAAGGAAAATATGCGTCGTATCACAGCCAGTCTGCTCATCATGGTGGGGATCGCCGCTTTTGTCGTGCCCCCTTCCGCTGCCGCCCCACCCACCCAATCCACCAGCGAACTGATCAGCCTGGTCAACGGCTTCCGCGCGTCGCAGGGGATGCCGCCCTTCGCCACCGAGCCGTCGCTGATGGCCGCCGCCCAGGGCCATGCCAGTTGGATGGCCGAGGGCAACCCGCCCGGCCATACCGGCGCAGGGGGATCGCGCCCGCAGGACCGCGCCGCGGCGGCTGGATACCAGGGCTTCGCGTTCGAAAATTACGCCTGGGGGACGGTGGGCTATGCGTCGGTTGAGTGGGCGGTGACGTGGTGGTCGCAAAGTCCGGCCCACCGCCGGAACATGCTGCTGGACGCGCCGCACGCCGGGGTCGGCGTGGCGAGCAACGGCAGCGCCGAGTTTTTCGTGCTGGTGATCGGCAAGCCCTCGGCCCGCGCGGCCAGCGGTGACGACGCCGCGCCCGAAGACGGCAGCCAGGAACCGGGCGATCCCGCGGATGAGCCGGTGGTGGTCGTGCCGATCACCATTGCCACGCCGCGCGCGGATGGGTCGGTGGTGCATGTGGTGCAGGACGGGCAAACTGCGTGGGCCATCGGCGCGCGCTATGACGTGCCGCTGGACGACATCCTGGCGCTCAATTACCTGGAGCGCGGGGATTACGTGCGCCCCGGCGACGAACTGTACATCAAGCTGGGGCCGGGCCAGCCCCCGCCGCCCTCGCCCACGCCGCAGTACGTGCACATCGTGCAGGAGGGGCAAACGCTGTGGACGATAGCCGCCCTGCACGGGCTGTCACTCGACAACCTGCTGGCGCTCAACGGGCTGAAACGCGGCGCGGTCGTCAAACCCGGCGATAAAATCACGATCCGGCTGCAACCGGGTCAGCCCCCGCCGCCCTCGCCCACGCCGCAGACCCATCACGTCGTGCAGGACGGACAAACGCTGTGGACGATTGCCGCGCGGTACGATCTGGCGCTGGACGATCTGCTGGCGCTCAACGGGCTGGAACGCGGCGCGATTATCAAGCCCGGGGACCGGCTGGTGATCCGCGCGCCGGACCCCACCGCCACGCCGACCCCGCCGCCCACCGTCACGCCGCGCCCGTCGGACACGCCGACCGCGACCGCCAGCCCCACGCCGCAGGACACGCCGACGCCGCCGCCACCGGTCACCACGCCGCTGCCGAACATGACCGCGTCCGTGCCGCCGCCCCGCCTGAGCGTGACGCCCGGCTTCACCGCCGCCACGCGCACCAGCGCACTCTCCGCCACGCCGCAAGCCAGCGCCACGCCGCCGCGTGTGGCCGCGCTCAGCCTGAGCGCGACGCCGCACCCGGACACCAGCGCGACCGGCACGGTCAGCGGCTCCGATGCGGACCGCTTCGACCAGGCGGCGACGGTTGCAGTGATCATCGTGGGCGGGATGCTGGCCGCTGGGACGGGCCTCGCGGTGTGGTTGATGCGCCGGCGGTGAGGATTTACCCCTCCCTAAAATCCCTCCCCGTAAACGGAGAGGGACTTTTGATCGCCGCGTAATTCCCCCCTCTCCGCGCGCGGTTCAGGGGCGGACAGGGGGAGGGGTAAACCAAGCGACGGTCTATCCTACCTACGCCCGCAGTTGTGCGCCGAGCTTTTTCTCGCACGCCTTCGCGATCTTCTTGTGGACCTTAGCGACCGCCTTGTCTTTGAGCGTCTGCTCCGGGTGGCGATAGGTCAGCGCGTAGGCCAGCGACTTTTTGCCCGCCGGGATCGGGTCGCCCTCGTACACGTCGAACAAGCGCGCCGCCTCCAGCAAGTCGCCGCCCGCCTGCATGATCACGGCGTGCACCTCCGTCGCCGGGACGTCCCGGTCGACCACCAGCGCGATATCCTGGTAGACCGCCGGCTGGGTGGGCACCGGGTCGATCTCGCGCACGAATTGCAGGTCGGCCAGCAGCCCGTCGAGGTCCAGTTCCGCGGCCAGCACCGGCACGTCCAGGTCCATGCCCAGCCCGAACGCCGCGCGCACCAGCGGATGCACCTCGCCCAATACGCCGATCGCGCGGCCATTGATGTGCAGCGCCGCCACGCGGCCCGGGTGGAAGGTGCTGTGCTCGACCGGCGCGTAGCGCACCTCACCCGCCACGCGCAGATCGACCAGCACGGTTTCGAGCACGCCCTTGAGGTCGAAGAAGTCCATCACCCCGTCCTCGCCGTCGCCTGCCCACTGCGGCACGCCGCGCGGCCCGGTCATGATCAGGCCGAGACGGCCCGGTTCATCGGGCAGTTGTTCGCCCGCGACCGGCCAGTAGACATGCCCGATCTCGAACAACTGCTGGCGGTCGGTGTGGCGCGCGTTGGCAGCCACAATCTCCAGCATCCCGGCCAGCAGCGTGTGGCGCATGACGGTTTTGTCGGTGGAGATCGGGTTGGCGAGGGTCACATAAGGCAGGTCCGGCCAGTCCGACGGCTGGCCCTGCGGCGTGAGCATGGCCTCGCGCGCCGGCGTGGTCAGCCGGTAGTTGACGATCTCGCGCAGCCCGGCCCGCGCCAGCGCATCGCGCAGCGCCTCCTCGCGTTCGAGCGACTCGTTGGCGCGCTGCGGCGGCAGTTCGTCGGCGATCAGCGTGGTGGGGATGCGGTCGTAGCCGAAAATGCGCGCGATCTCCTCGACCAGATCGGCGCGCCCGGTGAGGCCGGTGCCGATGTCCATGCGGTGATCGGGCACCACGACGTGCAGCACGTCCAGCTCCTTCGTGACCTCGAACTCCAGCCCCACCAGGATGGCGATGATCTCGTCCTCGGGGATGGGGAAGCCCAGCAGTCGGTCCACGTCGCCGATGGGCAGGTCGACGGTGACCGCCGGCGCGGGCAGCGCGTAGTTGTCGACCACACCCTGCGCCACCACCCCACCGCTGACCTGGCGCATCAGTTCGATGCAGCGCAGCAGGCCATCCATCGCCAGCGACGGGTGCACGCCCCGGCTGAAGCGCATCCCGGCCTCGCTGCTCATCTTCTGGCTCTGCATGGTGCGACGGATGTTGATGTAGTTCCAGTTCGCGGCCTCCAGCAGCACGTTTTGCGTCGCGGGCCAGGCCTCGGTCTGCAAGCGTTCGGCCTGCTCCGCGCTGAGTTCGATTCCCATCGCGTCCAGCATATCGACCGACGGGTCCTGCACTTCGCTTTCCAGGCCGCCCATCACCCCGGCGATGCTCAGCGCGCCCGCCGTATCGGCCACCAGCACGTTGTAATCGTCGAGTGCATGGTCCTCCCCGTCCAGCGTGACGAGATGCTCGCCCGGCTCCGGCAGGCGGGTGATGATCGTCGGGGCGTCGCCGCCGGCGCGCTCGACCAGGATGTCGTAGTCGAAGGCGTGCAGCGGTTCGCCCAGTTCGAGCATGACGTAGTTGGTCGCGTCGACGATGTTGTTGAGGGGCCGCATCCCGGCCAGCTTGAGGCGGCGCTGCATCCACTGCGGCGACGGCTGAATCTCGACATCACGGATCAGGGCGACGGCGAAACGCGGGTTGAGTTCCGGCTCGCGGATCTCGATGGCCGCCTGCCCCTCGATGGGCGGGCCTTCCATCACCACGTCCAGCGGCGGGTAGTGCAGTTCCTGCCCGGTCAGGGCGGCGACTTCGCGCGCCACGCCGAGGATGTTGTAGCAGCGCGCGATGTTGGGCAGCATGTCGATATCCAGCACCGCGTCGCCGAACACGTCTTGCAGCGGCGTGCCGGGCGGCACGTCGCCGAACTCGCCCGCGTCCAGCAGCAGGATGCCTTCGTGCTCGCCGGAGATGCCGAGTTCCTTCTCGGAGCACACCATGCTGCGGTTGGGGATGCCGCGCAGCTTGCGCTCCTTGAGGATCAGGCGGCTGCCGTCGTCGGCGTGCCCGTCGATCAGTTCGGCTCCCTCGTGCGCGAAGGGCGCGAGCAGCGGCGGCTTCAGCGGCCCCTGGTCCTTGTAGGGGAACAGGTTCGGCGCGCCGGTGACGCACTGCTCCAGGTCGCCGCCGCCATAGTCCACCAGCGCCAGCACCAGCCGGTCGGCGTCGGGGTGGGACTTCACCTCGCGGATCGCGCCGAGCACAATCTTGTCGCGGTCCCACACCAGGTGATCCGACGGCGGCAGGTTGATGCCCTCCGGCGGGTCGCCCTGGGGGATGCCGATATACTCGATGCTGCCCACTTCCAGCCCGGCCAGCGTCAGCCGTTCGGCCAGTTCCTCGACCGTGATCTCGATATCTACGTAGTCCTTGAGCCAGGAAATCGGAACTTTCATAATCGCGTATTTTCTCCCGTGTGTTGAGCTTACTATTGGGTTCACAAACACTTGCCAGGTCCAGGCTGAACGGCGCAAAGCTGGCCCTCCCCCCGCCCCTCTCCTTCCAGAGGGTAGGGTTTTTAATGCGTGCAGCCTCGCGCTTACCCCTCCCTAAATCCCTCCCCGTAAACGGAGAGGAACTTTCGATCCTGGCCAATTTCCCCCTCTCCGCGTGCGGGGAGGGGGCCAGGGAGAGGGGTAAACCGCCAGGATCAAAACCTTAATCCTGAAAAACTCGCTTATACTGCCGTCGCCAGGATCGACGTGTCCGCGCCGATGCGCAGCAGGTTACGCAGGGCGTCGTCGTTTTCAATCGTCACCGGTCAGCCCTCATTAATCTCGGCCCAGGCCCGCGCCAGGGCGCGGCGCGACAGCACGCGCGCCATCTCGGCGCGGTACTCGCTGCTGCCCCAGTGATCGCCGGGCGGGTCGAGCACCAGCCGGTCCAGCGCGGCGTCGATATCACCGCGGTCGTCCATCACGCGCGCGGCGTCCGGCTGGCGTACCGGGGCGCTGTCCACGCCGCACAGCGCCAGGATGGTGTGCGCCGGCTGGCTGTCGTTGTAGACCTCGACGAGCGCCACCGCGCCCACAATCGGCGCGTCCGCCGGGGTGCGCCCGACCTGCTCAATCGTGATGGCGGTGCGTGCAGGCCGGCGTGGGATGCGCAGCTGCCCGATCAGGTAGCGGGACACGTCGCGCCGCGTCGCCAGCCAGGCCGCCGTCGTGAAGTGCATGTCCAGGTCGAAGCGCTTGAGCACCGCCCCCAGCGCCAGGAACAGCGTCAGCGCCATCGAGTGGGAATCGCGTTCGGCCAGCAGGTCGCCAAGCGTCATGGTGTTGCGCAGCGTTTCCGGCTGCTCGCGGGCCAGCACATCGGCCACCGCCCCCAGCTTGGGCGACTCTGCGCGGCGCTCGTCACACGCCTGCCGGACCTGCTCCAGCGTGAGCATGGTCCCCAGCCGCAGCGAGTTGTCGCTGTCGCGGACGAAGTCCAGCCCCAGGTGTGCCAGGTCCACCGCTGCCGCTACTTCCGGGCGGGGGTTGCGCTGCAAGGCCACGCCGCCGTACAGCGGGTAGGTGCCCTCCTCGCCCAGCAGTTGGGCCGCGCCTTCGAGCGTCTGCGGTTTGTGGATGGTCTTCAGGTTCAATAACATTTGTGCCAAAATCTCCTGTAACCCTGCCAACAATGGTTTATTTGTGACACAATCCGGGCGGGTGAGTTTACCCCTCCCCGTAAACGGAGAGGGACTTTCAACCTCGACCCATTTTCCCCCTCTCCGCGTGCAGGGGGAGGGGTAAAAGCGCCACGCCGCCTAGAACTGCGCCAGGAAGCGCAGATCGTTCTGCCAGAAGTAGCGGATGTCGTTGATGCCGTGCTTGTTCATCGTCATGCGCTCCGGCCCCATGCCGAACGCGAAGCCACTCCACGCGGTCGGGTCGTAGCCGCCGTTTTGCAGCACGATGGGATGCACCATCCCCGCCCCGGCGATCTCGATCCAGCCGGTGTATTTGCACACCGGGCAGCCCTCGCCGCCGCACAGGAAACACTCGACATCGACCTCGATGCTCGGTTCGGTGAAGGGGAAGTACGATCCCCGGAAGCGCACGCGCCGGTCCGCGCCGAACATGCGCCGCGCGAACTCGGCCAGCGTGCCCTTCAGGTCCGTCATGCGGATGCTGCGGCCAATCGCCAGCCCCTCGACCTGGTTGAACTGCACCTCGCTGCGCGCCGAGATCTGCTCGTAGCGGTAGCACATGCCCGGCAGGATCACGCGGATCGGTTCCGTGCCGCCTGCGCCGTAATCGCGCATGGCGTGAATCTGGCCGGGGCTGGTGTGCGTGCGCAGGATCACCCCGTCGTCGGTGGTGTGGAACGTGTCCCACATATCGCGCGCGGGATGGTGCGGCGGGATGTTGAGCAGCGTGAAGTTGTTGTCGTCGTCCTCCACGTCGCGGCTGCGGTAGACCTGGAAGCCCATCTCAGCCCAGATCGCATAAATTTCGCGCAGCGTCTGCGTGGCGGGGTGCAGCCCGCCGGTCGGGATGCGCCGTCCCGGCAGCGTCACATCGATCGCGCCCTCCTCCAGCGTCGCCGCCAGTTCGTGCTGGCGGATCGCCTCTTCGCGCGCCTCGAAGGCCGCCGTTAATTCCTGCTTGATGGCGTTGGCCCGCCGCCCGAAGTCGGCGCGCTGCTCTTTGGGCAGCTCGCCGGTCGAGCGCAGCGCCAACGTCACCGCGCCTTTCTTGCCCAGGTAGCGGCGCTCCCACTCGGTGAGCGCGTCGCCGGCGGTGATCGAGTCGAGTTCGTCGCGTGCTTGCTGGTATGTGGCTTCGAGTTCTTCTAGCATAGTCGTCCTCTCGCTGTGCTGGTTGCGGTCCACACTGCCGGTCTATTGTAGCCCAAAACAAAAATCTCGTCGCCGATCCGTCATGGATCAGGGACGAGACGGTCGATCTCGCGGTACCACCCTGCTTAGCCCGCCTGCACGCGGCAGCCGGACTCGCTCATGCCTGCGGCGCGTCACGTTCACGACGCGCGATAGGCTGTCCCGTTAACGCTGGACCTGCGGAGCGGACTACCAGCCCGTCGCCGGGCCTTCACCCGTCGGCTCAGGAGCGAACTTCGGCGGGGGCCGGCTCGTGGGGGCTTCCAGTCGTTGGCCCGCACTCCCTGGGAGTGACCCTCCCGCGTACTTTTCTCCGTCACAGCCTTTATCATCGTACCAAGATGGTAGCAAACCGGGCGAGGGCTGTCAACTGGCAGTTTTGTGGGGGGCCACGAACGAGTTATCAGCAATAGATGAATATGGTCGCCAAAGCTGGCCCTCACCCCTCTCCCATCCAATGGGCGAGGGAAAAACGCGCGCTGTGACTCCCCCTCGCCCACGCGGTGGGCGAGGGGTGAGGGGCAGTTAACCGACGCATCTCCCATGTGGGTAAAGATCAGCCGCGCGCGGCCAGGGGGAAGGGTAAGACTAACATACCGCCGCCCACCACAATCTCGCCCCCAACAAATGCACCCAAACGTGTTACAATAGCGCGACGTTAAAATTCTTGATGGGGAACGCGGAGTTAACTTGAAGCGACAAACAGAATTGGTGGTGATCACGCTGCTGCTGGTGCTGGCGTTTGCACTGCGCAGTTGGGACCTGGCCAGCCTGTCGCCGGGCTTCAGCACCGACGAACTGGCCTACATCCGCATGACGGAGATGGTGCGCGATGGCGATATCGCCATCCATTACCAGATCGGCGATGACCAGACGCGCGCCGGGATGTATGCGGTCGGGAACGCGCTGTTCTCCGAACTGACCGGGGATGGGCTGCTGGGCTACCGGTTGTTTGCGCTGTGGGGCGGCATGGCCGCGCTGGCGGCGCTGTACCTGCTGGCGCGGCGGCTGTTCGGCCCGACCGTCGGGCTGGTGGCGGTCGGCGTGATGAGCGTCAACCTGCGCGCGATCATGCTGGCCCGCAGCGCGACCTCGGAGGTGTTCGTGCCGCTGTACGTGCTGCTGACGTTTTACGTGCTGGCGGTGGCGGTCAATCTGCACCGGTCGATCCGCTTCCGCGCGCCGCAAACGCTGCCCTTCGTGCTGCTGGCGGTGGCGTTCGGGCTGTCGGGGACGCTGCACCACACGCTGCTGGTGCTGGGGCCGTTGGGCGCGATCTTCTTCGTGCACCTGCTGCTGACGCGCCAGCCGATCTCGCGGGGCATGTGGAACGCGGGCATCTTCGTGATCGTGCTGGCGACGGTCGTCGCGCTGCCCTATTTGATCTCGACCCTGCGCCAGCCGAGCGCCAGCGAATCGTACGTACTGTGGGCGGAGCGCCCCGGCAGCGTGGGCGACGTGGTGGACGGCGCGCTGCACGCGGTGGGCGGCGTCTTCCTGGCCGGCGACGAGCGCATCACCCACAACGTGCCCCGCGCGGCCCTGATCGGCCCATTGATGAGCGTGCTGCTGCTGGTCGGGCTGGTGCGCGCGGCCCGGCAGTGGCGCGACCCGCGCTATGCGCTGCTGCTGCTGGCGCTGGCGGCGGGCCTGCTGACCGATACCTGGGCCGGGACCGAAACCAATTATTCCGAGAACCTGGTCGCGCTGCCCGCGATTGTGCTGCTGGTGGCGCTCGGCGTGCAGGCGGCGAGCGAGGCGCTGCACACCCGCCAGCCGCGCTACGCCGGGCGGACGGTCGCGGCGGGCGTGGTGGTGCTGCTGGCCGTGAACGTGATCGGCGTCCGCGAACGGCTGTTCAACGACTGGCGGCAGGACGACACCGTCGCCGAGGCGTACCACGCCGATATCGGGCGGGTGGCGCGCTACCTGGACCGCACGGCGGACGGGCCGCCGGTGTCGCTGTGCGCGGTGGACTTCCAGCAGCCGGCGGTGCTCGACATGACGCCGCGCGACATGCTCGACGTCATGCTGCACAGTGAATCGCTGGAACTGCGCTATTCGGACTGCGAAACCGGGCTGGTGTTCATCAATGGCGGGGCCGAGATGCGCTTCGTGTTCCTGCAACTGCCGCCGTGCGCCGCGATCCGTGCGCAGTTGGTCGACACCTGGCCGCCGCTGGGCGCGTGGCTGAACACCGAGGGCGTGATGCCCGACCCCGCCCTGCTGGCCATGCGCGACACACTGTCCCCGGCGCTGTCCGGCTGGCTGGCAGCGGGCGGGCCGATGCCGGTCCCGGTGTGGTACGAGGTGGCCGGGATGCGCCCCGAGCTGGCGCGCTGGCTGGCGGCGGGGGAACCGGTGCCCATCGACGGACTGCCCACCGCGACCGTGCTGCATGTGGATATCGCCCAGGATATCGCCGACGAACAAACTGATTGGAGCGCGCGCAGCCTGTACTTCCACACGCCGGACCGCCCGATGCTGCTGCCCGCCGAGGTGCCGGTCACGCTGGAGTACAACCTGACGTTTAAGGGCTACGAACTGGCCGGGGGACGTGTGCCCAACGATCCCCGCCACCCGATTGTGTTCGTCACTGCGTGGCGCGTGGACGGGCCGCTGCCGCGTGACATGGGGCTGTGGGCGGAACTGTTGATCCTGCGCGAGCAGGCGGTCGGCTCCGGGGTGTATATGCCGGATACCAGCGTCAAGCCGGAGGGCGCACGCGCGGCCAACATCAGCGTGCGCCCCGCCGAGTTGGCGCAGAAGGACGTGTTTCTCCAGGTGTTGTATCTGCCGCTGCCGTATCTGTCGGCGGGCGACTACGCGATCGGGTTCGGGGCATACGACGGCACGTCGCAGAACCGGGTGCGCGTGCTGGACCGCACCGCCAACGGCCAGGCGCGCGGCATGATGCTGTGGCTGGACGGGGTGCCGCTGCGCGCGCCGTTGGGCAATTGAGCGGCGAGGGCCAGCCAGCAGCCCACCACCGGTAACAGGCAGGTATTGGGGGCAAACCATGACGTATGACTGACGAACTATTGCACATCGACGGCAGCCGGGGCGAAGGCGGCGGGCAGATCGTCCGCACCGCGCTGAGCCTGAGCTGCATCACCGGTACGCCGGTGCGCATCGACAACATCCGCGCGGGGCGCAGCACGCCCGGCCTGCGCCCGCAGCATGTGACCGCCATTCGCGCGGCGGCGGCGGTCTGCAACGCGGCGGTCGAGGGCGACACCGTCACCTCGCGGAGCTTCACCTTCTGGCCGGGCGACCCACCCCAGGCCGGGGAGTACGATTTCGGCGTAGGGACAGCCGGATCGGCCCCGTTGGTGGTGCAGACCGTGCTGCTGCCGCTGGCGCTGGCCGGCGGGGATTCGTCGCTGCGCGTGCACGGCGGCACGCACGTCCCCAACAGCCCGCCGGGGCACTACCTGCGCGATGTGTACGTGCCGGTGCTGCTCAGCATGGGCCTCGACATCGAGCTGTACATCGAGGCGACCGGCTGGCTGCCGGAGGGCGGCGGCACGATCAGCGCCTACGTGAAGGGGGACGCCCAGCCGCACGCCCTCACCATGCACGCGCGCGGGCGACCGGAGCGCGTGTTCGGCACGGCGGTCGGCTGCAACCTGCCCTCGCACATCCCCCAGCGCATGGCCAACCGTGCCACGAACCTGCTGGGCGGCGTCGAGGTGCCGCTGGACATCCGCGCGGTGCGCACGCGCAGCGTCAGCACCGGGGCGGGCATCTTCCTGGCGGCGGAATACGCCAGCGGGCGCGGCGGGTTCGGCGCGTTGGGGCGTAAAGGCCTGCCCTCAGAAGCCGTCGCGGAGAAAGCCGTCACCGCGCTGTTGAACTTCCACGACTCCGGGGCCGCCGTCGACCTGCACCTGGCCGACCAGTTGGTGCTGCCGCTGGCGCTGGCCGAGGGCACCAGCGTATTCTCGGCGCACAAGCTCACGCGCCATCTGTGGACCAATATCAGCGTGGTCAAGGCGTTCATCGACCGTCCGATCACGGTCGACGACAAGCGCCGCACCGTGACCATTGCGTAACTGTAGCGTGATTAGCAAGGAGCAGCATGTTTGAGATCGTCTTTTTAGGTACATCGGCCAGCGCCCCCTCGATCCATCGGGGGCTGTCGGCCCAGGTGGTGATGGTCAAAAATCACCGCTTTTTGATCGACTGCGGCGAAGGCACCCAGCGCCAGATCCTCAAAAGCGGCATCGGCTTCAAGCGGCTCAACCACGTGCTGCTGACGCACGGCCACCTGGACCACATCCTGGGGCTGGGCGGGCTGCTGTCCACCTTCATGCGCTGGGAGAGCATCGACGCGCTGGAAATCTGGGGCGGGGCGTGGGCGCTGGACCGCGTGCAAGATTTGGTGTACGGGGTGGTGCTGCGCGGGGCCAAGCCGCCGATGCCAGTGCACCTGGTTGATCTCAAGCCGGGCGTGCTGATGGAAGATGACGATTACAGCGTGTCGGCCTTCACGGTCAAGCACCGGGGGCCAGGCAGCTTCGGCTACGTGTTCCAGGAAAAGCCGCGCCGCCCGTTCCTGGTGGACAAAGCCGAGGCGCTCGGTGTGCCCGCCGGGCCGCGCCGGGCGCAGTTGGTGCGCGGCGAGTCCGTCACGCTGGACGACGGGCGCGTGATCCATCCCGACGACGTGCTGGGCGAGGACGTCCCCGGCGCGCGGATCGTGTTCACGGGCGATATCGGCGCACTGGACGGGCTGGCCGCGGTCGCACAGGGGGCGCACGCGCTGGTCACCGAGGCGACCTATCTCGACGACAAGGCCGAGATGGCGCACTCGTTCGGCCACATGACGGCGGGCCGCATGGCACGCTTCGCCGCCGAGGTGGGGGTCGGAAAACTGCTGCTGACGCACGTCTCGCGCCGCTACCGCGAGCGCGACGTGATCCGCGAGGCGCGCCAGCATTTCCCGGACAGCTACGTGGTGCGCGACTTCGACCGCTTCCACGTCTCGAAGGGGCGCGGCGTGCAGAAGATCGACGACACCGCGCAGCCGGCGGAGGAAAGCTGATGTCGCGCGGGTGGTATTACCTGACCTCGCTCCCGACGCTGCTGCTGGGGATTCGCAACTGGCCGCTGGTGGTGGCGCTGTTCGTGGGGCTGCCGGTGCGCACCCCGGCCACGATCCACCTGCGAAACGGGCCGCGCTTCCGCGTGCGAACACGCATGGACGTGTGGATCATCAAGGAGACGTGCCTGGACCGCGATTACGAACGGCACGCGGTCGCCGTGCAGGATGGCTGGACGGTGGTCGATATCGGCGGCGGGCTGGGCGATTTTGCGGTGTGCGTGGCGCACGCGCACCCCGGCTGCACGGTGCACGCCTACGAGCCGTTCCCGCAGTCGTACGCGCTGCTGCGCGACAACCTGGCGCTCAACGGCGTGGAAGACAACGTGCGCGCGTTCCCGCAGGCCGTGCTGGGCCGGGCCGGGACCGTCACGCTGGACACCGGGACGGGCGTCCCCGTGCGGCACCGCACTGCCGACCTTGCCCCGGACGAGTCCGGCGATCCCGGCGCGCTGGCGGTTGCGAGCGTGACGCTGGACGACGCACTGCGCGATCTGCCGCGCTGTGACTTCCTGAAGATCGACTGCGAGGGCGGCGAGTACGAGATTTTGTTCAACGCCAGCGCGGCGACGCTCGCCAAGCTGCGCCATGTGGCCCTGGAATATCACGAGGGCGTGACGCGCTACACCCGCGCCGACCTGGCCCGCTTCTTCGAGCAGCACGGCTTCCGGGTGCGCACCACCCCAAACCCGGCCCACCGGCATATTGGCTTTTTGCACGCGGAGCGATCATCCTCATGAAGACGCATCCCGAATGCCTGCCCTGTTTCATGAAGCAAATTGTGCTGGCCGCACAGCGCGTGACGGATGACCCGGTGCGCGTGCTGGCGGCAGCCCAGGCGGCGGCCCGGCATTTCCCGGCGCTGTCCGCCGACCGCACCCCGCCGGAGAACGCCAGCCGCTTGCTGCACGCCGTCGCGGAACACCTGGGGACCGGCGATCCCTACGCCGCCGAAAAGGCGCGCTACAACGACCTCGCGCTGCACGCCTACGACGCGCTGCACGCCTACATCCAGGCCGCGCCCGATCCACTGGCGGCGGCGCTGCGTGTGGCGGCGGTTGGGAATGTGCTGGACCTCAACATCTTCGATCAGGTCGATGTGTCAGCGGCGGTCGAGCAGGCGCGCGCCATGACGTGGGCCATCGACCACACGCCGCCGCTCCAGCGCGACATTGCGCGGGCGGCGCGCATCCTGGTGCTGGGCGATAACGCGGGCGAGATTGTGTTCGACCGGCTGCTGGTCGAGGCGCTGCCTGCCGGGACGGTGACCTACGCCGTCAAGGGTGGGCCCATCACCAACGACGTCACCCGCGCCGACACCGTGCAGGTTGGCCTGGATCGTGTCGCGGACGTGATCGACACCGGCGCAGCCATGCTCGGCGCGCCGCTGGAGCAGTGTTCCCGGGCGTTTCGGGCCGTCTTCGATGCGGCGGACGTGATCATCGCGAAGGGCATGGCCAACCTGGAGACGCTCGACACGGTGGACGCTAACCTGTACTTCATCGCCAAGATCAAGTGCGACGTGCTGGCGCGCGCCATCGACGTGCCGTCGGGCGCGCTGGTCGTGCTCGCGCAGCGGGGAAGGTGAGGGGCAGTCCGGTCTATTTCACAAGGCCCTCACCCCCCGGCCCCCTCTCCCACCGAGTGGGCGAGGGGGAGTCACGGCGCACGCTTTTTCCACTCGCCCATTTCATGGGAAAGGGGACACCCCCCGCCGCAAACATAGCGCGATCCCGGTCCGCTTTGTACACTTAGCTGTACACGCACCTGAGCTGATTCTGTGCCGCAGAGAAAGACGAGGACCATGCTGGACCTAAACGAACATCCCCACCGGCGGTTTAACCCGCTGAGCGGGGAGTGGATTCTGGTGTCGCCGCACCGCGCCAAGCGGCCCTGGCAGGGCAAGGTCGAGGACGCGCCGCCCGACAAGCGCCCGGCTTATGACCCGGACTGCTACCTGTGCCCCGGCAATACGCGCGTCAGCGGCAAGCAAAACCCGGACTACGCACATACCTTCGTGTTCGACAACGACTTCATGGCGCTGCTGCCGGACACGCCCGGCGACGAAGCAGACGACGATCACCCGCTGTTCCGGGCGCAGGGCGAGCGCGGCATCTGCCGGGTGATCTGCTTCAGCCCGCGCCACGACCTGACGCTGGCCGAAATGGACGTGCCCGCCATCCGCTGCGTGGTCGATACGTGGCACGCGCAGACGGTCGATCTCGGCGACCGGGACTTCATCCACTACGTGCAAATCTTCGAGAACAAGGGCCAGATGATGGGCTGCTCCAACCCGCACCCGCACGGGCAGATCTGGTCCAACCAACGCCTGCCGCGCGAGGTCAGCAAGGAACTGGACACCCAGCGCGCCTACTACAACGCGCACGGCGCGACGCTGCTGGCCGACTACCTGGCCGAGGAGCAGCGCCGCCAGGCGCGCATCGTCTACGCCAACGCCCATTGGACGGTGCTGGTGCCGTTCTGGGCGATCTGGCCGTTCGAGACGCTGGTCGTCAGCAACCGCCCGGCACGCAGCATCCCGGCGCTGGACGACGCCCAACGCGACGCCCTGGCCGATGCGCTGCTGCACATCACGGTGCGCTACGACAACCTGTTCCGCACGTCGTTTCCGTACAGCATGGGCTTCCACCAGCAGCCGACTGACGGCGCGAAGCATCCATACTGGCACCTGCACGCGCACTTCTACCCGCCCCTGCTGCGCAGCGCGACGGTCAAGAAGTTCATGGTCGGCTACGAGATGCTCGGCACGCCGCAGCGCGATATCACCGCCGAACAGGCCGCCGCCCGCTTGCGCGAGCAGCCCGCCGTGCATTTCCGCACGTCCTAGCGGCGCGGGTGCCACCCATTGAATATGCTGTATAATGTTGTTTTGCGCTGGACGCGAGAGAGTTAAGGCTGATGACAGTACGAGACACCGTATTAGCACGTTTCCAAAAAGAGTTTGAACATCCCCCCACCCTGCTGGCGCGCGCGCCGGGCCGCGTCAACCTGATCGGCGAGCACACCGACTATAACGACGGGCTGGTGCTGCCCGCCGCCATCGACCGCGCGGTGTACGTCGCCGCCCGCCCGCGTGACGACTCCATCGTCAAGCTGGCCTCGGTCGATTTCGACGAGCGGATCGCCTTCACGCTCGATCACCTGGACGACCCCGACCTGCTGGACTGGAGCAAGTACCCGCGCGGATCGCTGTGGTGGCTGCGCGAGCACGGCCACACGCTGCCGGGCTTCGAGGCCGTGATCGGCGGCGACATTCCGATCGGGGCCGGGCTGTCGTCCTCGGCGGCGGTCGAGGTGGTCATGCTGGAGCTGGGGCTGGCGCTGGCCGGGGACGCCATGCGCCAGAAGGACAAGGCGCTGGCCGGGGTTGAGGTCGAAAACGAGTTCATCGGGATGCCCTGCGGCGTGATGGACCAGATGGCCTCGGCGATGGGCAAGACCGGGCACGCGCTGCTGATCGACTGCCGCAGCCTGGAGACGACGCCGATCCCGGTGCCGTCCGGCGTGAGCATCGTGATCATGGACACGCGCAAACAGCGCGGGCTGGTCGACAGCGAATATGCGCTGCGCCGCCAGCAGTGCGAGGAAGCCGCTGCCAGGCTCGGCGTGGACGCGCTGCGCGACGTCGATGGCCCGATGCTGGAAGCCGCCCGCAAAGAACTCGGCGACGTGCTCTACCGCCGGGCGCGGCACATCGTCAGCGAAAACCTGCGCGTCAAGCTGGCCAGCACCATCCTGCGCGGTGGGGGCATGGGCCACAGCGGCAGGGGCGGGCTGCGCACCACCGGGCAGGCCCTGCGCGACAGCCACGCCAGCCTGCGCGACGATTACGAGGTAAGCTGCACCGAACTGGATATCATGGCCGACCTGGCCAACGCGCAGCCGGGCTGCTACGGCGCGCGCATGACCGGCGCGGGCTTCGGCGGGTGCGCGGTCGCGCTGGTCGAGGACGAGACGGTCGAAAGCTTCGTGCAGGCAGTCGCTCCGGCCTACGAGGAAAAAACCGGCCTCACGCCGCAGATTTACGTCTGCCAGGCCGCGGCGGGCAGCGGGGTGGAGAAACTCGCCTGACCCCTCTCTCGCTTGGATGTGTTATACACAAGTCGGGATGAAGGGCGACCATGCGATCAGGTCGGACCGGGTGTCCGCTGTCCCTCACCCCTGGTCCTATACGCATTAAGCTAAGAGGTAGCTAGCGGCTGTGATGCACGTTTTACCCCTATCCCCCGACCCCTTTCCCCGCACGCGGAGAAAGGGGGGAGGTGCAAGTCCCTCTCCGTTTACGGGGAGGGGTAAAACGTACGGAAAAAACACTGTAAACAGCCTGCGTACGTTCATAACACGCACTAGCCAGTGCCTGGCGCAACAAGCCCTCACCCTTCCGGCAGAGTCGGCCCCCTCTCCCACACAGTGGGCAAGGGGACACCGCCGGAAGCAGCGCCCCGCCGCGTCAGATCATAAACTCGCCGTTGCGATAGAACAGCGTGCCGTCGACGATGATTTCGCCGCCGTTGCGCATATCGCAGATCATGTCCCAGTGGACGTCGGACTCGTTGACGCTGCCGGTTTCGGCGTAGCCCTGCCCGACCGCCATGTGCACCGTGCCGCCGATCTTCTCGTCGAACAGGATCGAGCCGGTGAACTGCTGGATGTCCCAGTTGGTGCCGATGGCGAACTCGCCCAGGCGACGCGCGCCGGGGTCGGTGTCCAGCTTGGCCTTCAGGAAGTCCTCGTTGGATGCGGCCCGCGCCGCAACCACCAGCCCATCCCGGAATTCCAACTCCGCCCCTTTGACCTCGTTGCCCTCATAAAACGCCGGGTAAGTGAAGCGCGCCCAACCGTTGACGCTGTCCTCGACCGGCCCGGTGAAGATTTCGCCGTCCGGGAAGTTGGCCTTGCCGCCCGCGTTCTTGAAGGTGCGCCCCGCAATCGACAGCTCCAGGTCGATGTTGTCGCCGCGCACCTGTACGTGTTGCTTGCCCTTCAGCCAGTTGACCAGCCGTTCATGCGAGGCGTAGACCGCCTGCCACGCCGCGACCGGGTCGTCCAGGTCCAGCTTGCACGCGCCGTACAGGAAATCCTCGTACTGGCGCAGCGACATGCCGGCGTTCTGGGCATAGCCGAAGGTCGGGAACTGCGTCGTGCAGCGCCGGAGCGTCTTGGCCGCCTCGCGCCGCATCTGCACCTTGATCAGCGCCGCATGGGACGCCGCACGCGCCTCTTGCAGCGCCAGCGGGTAGCCGGACCGGTTGCGCATGTTCTCCAGCGCCTCGATGCGGATCACGACCTCGGCCTCCTCATACATCCGCATGAGCATCGGGTTCACATCCGCCAGCAGGTCGGGATCGCCGGTGGCTTCGAGCGCGATGGGGTCTTCCTGGCTCATGTGCATGTACACCACCGGGCGGCCCCCCACGCGCAGCGCCTCCTCGTAGAGCGCCTGGCACAGCGGTTCCGCCGCCGGACTCATGCTGCGGATCAGCACGCGCTCGCCGGGCTGGACCTCGGTCGAGTAGTTGATCAACACATTCGCCATCTTCTGTATACGGTTATCCATGATTTTCCTTCTGTTCTACATGCTTTAGCACGGGTTGAAAAAAGTACAGTCAAAAAATACTATTCTGGCGTTATGCCAGTTACCCTCACCCCCGTTTCAATGCACGCCGATCTTCATCTACCCCTCCCTGAATCCAATACGGTTTAGCTAGAGGCTGTTATGTACTTTTACCCCTATCCCCCGACCCCTTTCTCTGCGTGCGGGGAAAGGGGGGAGGTGCAAGTCCCTCTCCGTTTACGGGGAGGGATTTAGGGAGGGGTAAAACTTATGGGAAAAATCCACTGTAAACAGCCTGCGTAAGTTCATAACACGCTCTGAGGGTCGAATAGCCCCCTGGTCACAAATCCGCCGCCTCCTGCTCCGGGTTCGCCTGTGCCTGCTTGTCGAGCGCCGCGATTGCGTCGTTCAACAGGCCCACCATGTCATCCAGGCCGGGGATCTCGCCCGGCGACTCGGCCAGGAACAACAGCCCGCTGCGCATCGATTCCAGCAGCCCGCGCTCCTGCACGCTGTCGATCACGGTGCGGAGTTCCTTCTTCGCGTCCTCGACCTGGCCCAGCACCAGCCTGGCCTGGGCAAAGTCGGCGCGCGTCCAGTAATCGCGCGGATCGTCGTCGAGCTGCAATTCAGCAGCACGGATCACGCGGCGGAAGAAATCCGCTGCCTGTTCGTCGTGGCCCTCGTGCTTGTGCAGCGTGGCGAGGTTGACGATCGGGTAGGACGAGTTGGGCCGCACGCGGTGCGCCCGTCCGTAAGCGTCGAGCGCGTCCTGGTAACGGCCCTGGCGGCGATACAATCCGCCCAGCGTGCCGTAGTAGGATTCCCCGTCGGCGTCGGTCAGGTGTGGGTCGCGGGCCAGCGCGTCGAGCAGCTTGGCTTCGGACTGTGCCCACAACTGGGCGCGCTGCGTGGGCTGGTCGGCCATGCCGTCGCCCTTGCGCCGCAGCGCCAACCCCAGCGCCGCAATCGCCGGGGCGAAATTCGGCTCGGTCTGGAGCGTGCGCTCCAGGCGGTCGATGGCCTCGTCGAACTGTTTGCGCGTGGTGTACAGGTAGCCCAGCAGGTAGTTGGTCGCCTGGTTGTCGGGGTCCAGCTCTTGAGCATCCTCCAGCGTGCTGAGCGCGGTGTCGATGTTGTGATCGCGGATCTGCTGCTCGGCCAGCACCAGCAGCGACAGCACGCGGAACGCATCCTGCGCGCGCGCTTGTGCCTCGCCAAGCTGGTCGCGCGTGTAGACGATCATGTCCTCCAACTGCTGCTTGAGCGACGCCTCCAGCGCCTTGAGGCTGGCTTCGCGCTCCTGGAATTCGCGTTCAGCCCGCTGGACAAACTCGTTGGTGGCTTCGATCTGGTTCTGAATGCTGTTGCGCAGCATCCACGCGCCCACGGCCAGGATCGCGCCGACCACCACCGACGCCCCCTCCAGGAAGCTCAAAATGCTGTCGGCGAATGTCACGGCGTCGTTGGCACGCTCCAGGATAGCTTCGGCGTCGGTTTGCGAAACGCCGTCCTCGGTGCGCAGTTCGACACGGTTGTCGATGCGCAGCGCGACGAATAACGCCAACGCCGCCAGCCCTACGGCCAGCGCAGTGACGACGATGTGCGCATCCAGCCGGGAAAACCGGCGCGGTCGCTGGTTCGGTTCAAGAGACACTCCAGGCCCCCTTTCGTATGCGGATTACAGTGTGGGTCTTATGCAGGCTACAGGCCTTAAAGGTATGCTCGATATGTATTGACCCTGTAGCTCGGCGATTCGCGGTTGCAGTCCCTCACCCCTCCGCCCCAATGTGTTGCAAAGTACGGTAGCGTGCCATAGAATTTGCGCCAGGGGACACCCTGCTTTAGCGGGGTGGGGAATGGCGCTTGCCTCCTCTCGGCTTTTGCATTACGAACGAATGTGCGATATACTGATGTTGCTGAGGTACAAAAAGGACGATATGCTTGTGAGCAGAGCACCCTGCCGCGTCCGTGTGCCTCAGCAACACACAAGCTTCGGCGGGGTGTTCTGTTTTGAGACGGCGATGATTCGCACCTACCAGTACCGGCTGTATCCGACCAACGCCCAGGCCCGCACCCTGGACTTTCTGCTGTGGCAGGGGCGGAATGTGTACAATGCCGCGCTGGAACAACGGATCACGGTGTATCAGGAAACGGGTAAAGGCGTCACCTACCCGCAGCAATGGACGCACTTTCGCGACCAGCGCCGCGAGAACCCCGACACCCTGGGCCAGATCAACGCCACGAGTATGCAGCAGCTTCTGCGCCGCCTGGACAAGACGTTCGGCGCGTTCTTTCGCCGTGTGCAGGCAGGTGAAAAGCCAGGATACCCGCGCTTCAAGGGGCGCCACCGCTTCAACAGCCTGGAATACCGGTACGGCGACGGGTGCAAGCTGCGCTTTGACGACCGCGACCGCGCGCTGTTCTACGTGCAGAACGTGGGTGAGGTCAAGGTCAAGTATCACCGCCCGCTGCCCGATGACGCTGGGATCAAACACGTCATCCTCAAGCGGCGCAATCGCAAGTGGTACGTCTGCCTGCAACTCGAGCTGCCCGATCCGGTCGTAGCTCAACACCCCGGTCCGGCAGTCGGGGTTGATATGGGCTTGCACAGCCTGCTGGCTCTGTCGGATGGCGCAACCGTCGATAACCCGCGCTGGCTGCGCTGGTCGCTGGCACAGCTTCGGGTGGCCCAGCGCCGCCTCAGCCGCCGCAAAAAGGGCAGTCACCGCCGTCGCAAAGCTGCCGAACAGGTGGCGCGCCTGCACGAACGCATCGCCAACCAGCGCCGCGACTTCTGGCACAAGCTCACCCGCGAGTTGACCGCTACTTATTCGGTGATCGCCCTGGAAGACCTCACGCTCCGGTTCATGACCGTCAATCACCACCTGGCCCTCAGTGCGCACGACGCGGGTCTGGGCGAGTTCCAACAACTGCTTGAGTACAAGGCTGAAAGCGCCGGTACTGAGGTGGTGACCGTGAACCCCGCCTACACCTCGCAGGTGTGCTCCGGCTGTGGTGCGTTGGTCGAGAAAGACCTGCGCGTTCGCGTACATATCTGTCCTCACTGCGGCCTCACGCTTGACCGTGACGTGAATGCCGCTCGAAATATCTTGTCTCTAGCGGTCGAGTCCGCCCGGACGGGGCGGTCAGGCGCTAACGTGGCCCGTTGGGGCGCGCGTAGCCTGAGAAGCTCCCTGCTTTAGCGGGGAGAGTCGTCACACAGTCTACCAGACAAGCATACCGCCAGGAGCGCCACCCGTGCAACGTTACCTGCCCGCCCGCGCGCTGGGCTTCGCGCGCAACCCGTTCGGATCGCTGCACCGCGACGAATGGGCCGATATCACGGTGCTGCCCGCCGCGCTGCGGGATATCGACGGGCACCTGCAAATCCTGGGCGCGCGCGGACGCGGCAAAACGTCGCTGCTGCACGCGCTGACGGACCAGCACCAGGCCGCCGGACGGCGCGCCGCCTACGAACGGCTGGCGGTCGGGCAGCACCGCTACCACACCGCGCCCGGCGATCTGGACGTGTTCCTGCTGGACGAGGCGCAGCGGCTCGGCCCGTTTGCACGTTGGCGGCTGCTGCGCGCGGGGCGGCGCTGCCGGTTGGTCCTGGGCAGCCACCGGGACATCCGGCGGGCGTTTGTGCGGCACGGGCTGGCGCTGGCCAGCGTCCGGCTGGAGGACCTGATCACCCCGGCGCACGTGCGGGCCGTGATCGCGCGGCGGCTGGCGTACTTCGCGCTGGACGACCCGCCCCCGGTCACCCTGACCCCGGCGGCGTATGTTGTGCTGTGGGAACGCTGCGGCAGCGACCTGCGCGCGGCGATCAACGTCCTGTACGACGCCTTTCAGCAGCGCCGCACACCGGGCGCGATCACGGCGCGGGAACTGGCTGAAATTGCAGCCAATCGTACGCCGCCGTGAGCCGACGCTCTCCGGCAGGCTGTGCCCCGTCCGCGCGCAGCGCCAGCGCCAGCGATCCGCCCGTCCGCGCGAGCATGTCCGCCGGGACCGGCTCCGGCAGCGTGTAGGTGTCCCAGTCGCCGGGCTGGACCGTGACCGTGCCCAGGTCCGCCTGGAGCAGTTCACCGTCGATCTCGTATGCGGCGATGACCTGCACGCGGCGCGGTTCCTGGTAAGCGACCGCGCGCAGCGTCAGGGTATAGGCGCGGCCCGGCGGCAGGTGCGTGTACACCTCGGCGTTGGGCAGCGGCGCGGCATCCGCATACGCGCCCGTCCAGCGCGCCGATCCGCCCGGAAAGCCCGGCTCCGGCCAGAACCAGCCCGGCCCGATGGCCCCCTCGTCACCCGGCAGCCCGAAGTCGAGCGTATACGCGCCCGGTGTGGGCTGCGGCGGCGTCGGATCGGGGCAGCCTGTGGGATGCCACACGCCGCGATAGAGCACCGCGTCGCGCTCGGTGGTGATGTAACATAACGAGGGATGCAGGTTGAGGAAAGCCAGAATTTCCCCTTGCCAACGTTGGTCCTCGATCCAGTCCTGGTGCACCACCACATACCCCACCCGGCCATCCGCCACGCCGCGCGACCAGATGCCCTGCTCCACCATGCCGCGCAGTTCACTGTTGGCCGCCGCCGCATCCAGGGGACGCACGCCCGCCAGCCAGCCGATCAGCGCCGACGTCTCGTAATAGATGCGCTGCTCGACCGGAATCCGCGACAGCAGCCCGCTGAGCATCCGCTGCTGGTGGGTGATGCCGTAGATCATCGCCTCGGGGTGCATCCCCAGCTCGTCCCAGCCGTTCGACGGGCCGGCAGGCACGTCCACCACCACGTACGCCTCGTCCTCGGCGCGCATCATCGCGTACAGGTCATACTCCGGCAGTTTGGGGTTGAGCGGGACCGGTTGCAACGCGCCGAAATCGACCAGCAGCGCCAGCAGGACCAACCCCACCACGCCATACTGCCCGCGCTGCGAGCGCCGCCGCAGCCAGGGGTCCAGGCTGCGTGCGGTGAAGATGACCAGGCCAGCCATCGCCGGAGGCAGAAAACGCACCGGCGTGCGCATCTGGCCATCGAACACCGCGTGAATGATGCGGAACGGCAGCGGAATCCGCACGCCCAGCACGTCAACATCCGGCCCCAGCGCCAGCACCAGCGCCAACGCCCCTGCCCCAAACCACAGCCAGCGCTCGCGGTCCTGCGCCTGACGCTGCCGCCACCCCGCCAGGATCGCCAGCACGACCAGCGCCACCGGCAGCCGCCCGATGCTGCGATTGCCTGCGCCGGGCTGGAACAGCAGCGCCTCCAGCGGCACGGCGTAGTAACGCAGCGTCAACAGGCGCGCCGGGCGCAGCGTGTCGCGGTCGAAGTCCAGCGTCGGCTGCAACGGCCCCAGCGCCCACGCCAGCGCAATCGCCAGCGCCAACGCCAGCCCGCCGAGCAGCACCAGCCGCCGCCGCGCCGCCCAATCCGGCGCAGTCGCAAGCTGCCACACCGCCAGCGGCCCCAGCAGCAGCGCGCCCCACAGCACGATCAGCGTGTCGGTGAACCACATGCCCCACAGCACCCCGCCGGTCAGCAGCGCCCAGCGCCAGCGACCGGTGGCGTGCGTGTGCCGCCACACCAGCAGCGCCAGCGGCAGCCACCACACCGTCAGCAGGTTGAGGTGGCCCATCCCGGCGTGGTGCAGCATGTACGGCGAGGCGGCCAGCCCGGCCCCGCCCAGCAGCGCCATGCCCCGGCTGATCTCCATGCGTCGCAGCAGCGCGAACATCAGCGCCCCAGTGAGCGCCATGCTGCCCCAGATGATGCCGTTGGCGGTGCGGTAGTGGCCCACCAGCGGCTCGAACACCACGTACACCGGCAGCAGCGACGCCGTCAGCGAGTGGTACGCCAGGTTGTGCTCGAAGGGGGCCAGCACATAGTCTGTGTACCAGATGTTCTCCCCGTGCGTGACGGCATGGCGCAGCCACCACAGATTCCAGTGGAAATGATAATAGTCGATCACCTCGTCCGCTGGGGCCGGGACGGACGAGTCCAGCCGCAGCGTGAGGGGGGCCAGCACCACGAAGCTCAACACCATGAAAAACAACACAACGGCCATTGGCCGCCGGATAGACAGCATGACAACTCCTTATGCAGCGGTATATCGACCTTGCTCCGCCCTGCGCTACCGTTGGCGAACCAGTTTGACGCCGATGGTTGCCCTCACCCTTCCGGCAGCGCCGAGTCCTTCTCCCTGAGGGAGAAGGGCCGGGGATGAGGGCCAAAAAGGCAGTTCGTCAACAAGCAACAAGATCGCCCCGCGCGGCTAAACAATATCCATAGGACGGGGGAAGGTCCTCACTCCCCCTCGCCCACCAGCGTTACAGATGGCGACCAGCTCCGGGCCGGGCCATCTCACCAGCCCCACACGTACACCGTCGGGCCGGACAGCACCACCAGATAGGACCCGTCCGGCGACAGCAGCACATCCTGCACCGGCGCGCCGAAATGCCGCAGCGCATAGCGCAGCTCGCCGCTGGCCACATCCCACACGCGGACCTCGGGCCGGTCGTCGCCGGCGATGATATGCGCGCCATCGCCGGGCCAGGACAGCGCCAGGATCACGCCCCGGTGGCCCAGTTCGAGCGCGGGGTCGTTGTTGTTAAAGGCCCACACCAGGATATCCTCGTCCTCGCTGCCGGACGCCAGCCGCGCCCCGTCCGGGGACCACGCCAGCGCAGTCACGGGGTCGCCGTGCGCGCCGACCGCGACCGGCGCGGCCAGATCGTCAAGCGCCCAGATCCACACCATGCCGTCCGGGTCGCCCCCGGCGATCTGCGCCCCATCCGGGGACCACGCCACGACCTGCACCGGCCCGGCCAGCGTGTCGAGCAGCACGCCGTCGGCGGCGGCGAACAGCCAGACTGCGCCGGTGTCGTCCAGGGCGGCCAGCGTCGCCCCGTCCGGCGACCACTGCACGCCGGTCACCAGCGCATCCCCGGTGCCCAGCGCGACCGGCTCGCCACCGTCCGGCACCGTCCACAACCACGCCCCGTCCGGCGCAACCCCGGCCAGCCGTGTGCCATCCGGCGACCAGGCCAGCGCGGTCAGGGCCGCGCCGGGGCTGTGCAGCACGGTCGCCAGCCCGGCAGTGCTCGCATCCCACAGCCACAGCGACCCGCCAGCATCCGCCGCCGCAATATAGGCCCCGTCCGACGACCAGCCGGCAGCGGTGAGGTCGTCCTCTGGCCCGGCCAGCGCCCGCCCGGAGCGATTAGGGACGTTCCACAGGCGAATGCTGTCCGCGCTGGCGGTGACCAGACGCAGCCCTTCCGGTGCCCACGCCCCGGCAAAAACCGGCGTGCGGTGGGCGTCCAGCGTGGTGCCCAGGTCCCACAGGCGGACCGTATCGTCACGCGCGCCGGAGATCACGCGCCGTCCGCTGGCTTCCCACGCGACCGACAACACGCCCTCCGTGTGGTCTGGCAGCTCGATCAATTCGTCGCCGGTGGCCGGGTCCCACACGCGCACCGTCGCATCCCAACTGGCGGTGAGCAGCCGCGTCCCATCCGGCGACCACGCCAGATCGGTGATGCCGTCCTTGTGATCATCGTTCTCGACCAGCGGATCGGCATCGTCGGCCAGGGTGGCCGCATCCCACACCATCCAGTTGGCCCCGGCATCCGCGCTGGCAAGCTGCGCGCCATCTGGCGACCACGCGATCACGTTGACGCTCGCGGCGTGCTGCCCGGCCACCGTGACCTGCAGCTCGCCGCTGGCCGCATCCCAGAGGCGCACCGTCTGGTCGGTGCTGGCGCTGGCAAGCTGCGCGCCGTCCGGCGACCACGCCATGTCCATCACCCAATTCTCATGCCCCAGCAGCGTGCGCAGTTCGTCGCCGGTGGCCGGGTCCCACACGCGGATCGTCGCGTCGATGCTGCTGCTGGCCAGTTCCGTGCCGTCCGGTGACCACGCCACCGCCGTTACCGTGTCGGCGTGGCCGGTGATTTCGGTCACGATCGCGCCGCTGGCGACATCCCACACCAGCACGCGGTCATCCAGGCCGCCGCTGGCCAACTGCGCGCCGTCCGGCGACCACGCCACCGCGCGCACCATCTCCGCATGGCCCTCCAGCAGCCGCACCAGTTCCAGGTCCGCCGTATACAGCCAGATGCCTTGCTCATTGGCCAGGGCGATCTGCTGCCCGTCGGGGCTGTAGGCGATGCTGCGTACCTGCTCGATGGGCAGGCGCAGCAGTTCCGGCTCGGCAAACGCCAACTGGGCCGCGCGTTCATCGTCGGCGAGCATCGGCGGCGCATCCCAGGGGGATGCGTCAGCATCATCCCCGGCGTCGTCCTCACCACAACCGGCCAACACCAGGGCCAACAACACAAGCACAATTACCATCACAAACAGTTTGGGTTTCATCGCGTCTTTTCCCCCGCGCAATACACTTATTGGGGGGTTATGCTAGATATCCTGGCGCGTGTGTCGATGGTTTACCCCTCCCCGTGAACGGAAAGGGGGCCAGGGGTAAAACTAGTATAACGCCCTATTGGCTAACATAATATCGGATGTGTCGGATAAGGGAAAGCGATTGGGTGTTAAAAATCATTTATCAACCCGGGCATCCGCCCTGCCGGGCGGCCTCCCCTCTCCCATCCAATGGGCGAGGGGAAAAAACGCGCGCCGTGACTCCCCCTCACCTGCTCTGCAGGAGGGGGGTGAGGGGCGTTTTTGCGCTGGCCAGACTCGACGCGACAGGTTATTCGTGGACCCAACGCCGCCTGATCTATTTGCCAACCCTCGCCTGACTTACCTATAATCTATGGCAATCGCCACAGCGAAGCTATCTTCATTTTTGCAGGCGTTGGCAAGACGCCTGTTTTCATGCGCTTGAGGGAAATATATGGCAACACCAAAAAAGGACACACTGCTAGATTGGTACCGCCAGATGGTGTTAATCCGGCGTTTCGAGGAACGCAGCGCCGAATTATACCAACAGGGATTTATCGGTGGATTTTTGCACCTGTACATCGGGCAAGAAGCGACCGGCGTCGGCGCGGTGAACGCCCTGGGCGATGACGATCATGTGATCACGGCCTACCGCGATCACGGCATCGCCATCGCGCGCGGGCTGGACATCGACGCCCTGATGGCCGAAATGCTGGGCAAACGCACCGGCATCAACGGCGGCAAGGGCGGCTCGATGCACCTGGCCGACATCGAACGCAACTATTGGGGCGGCTATGCCGTCGTCGGCGGGCACTTGCCGCTGGCGGCGGGCATCGCGCTCAAGATCAGGTATATAGAGGAGGACAACGTCGTGCTGGCCCTGATGGGCGACGGCGCGACCAACATCGGCTACTTCCACGAGGCGCTCAACCTCAGCGCGGTGTGGGACCTGCCGGTGGTGTGGCTGGTCGAGAACAACCAGTACGGCATGGGCACCGCCGTCGAACGGGCCAGCGGCGCGACCGAGATCGTCAACAAGGCGCGCGCGTACTGCTGCGGCCCCGACGGGCGCGGCATGAAGGAAGGCCCGCGCGTCGACGGCATGGACGTGATGGCCGTGTACGACGCCATCAGCGAAGCCGCCGACTATGCCCGCGCCAACGGCCCGATCCTGGTCGAGGCGCTGACCTACCGGCTGGAAGGGCACAGCATGGGCGACCCGGAGCGCTACCGCACCAAAGAAGAAGTCGAGAAATTTATCGAGGGCGGCCCGATCTCACGCTTCCGCCAGTTCTTGATGGCCGAATACAAGAGCGTGGACGAGAACACGCTCAACCGGATCGACGAAGAAGTGTTGGACGTGATCGACAACGCCGTCGAATACGCGAAAAACAGCGACGACCCGACCTACGAGGATCTGATCAGCAACGTGTACGTTGACTAGAGGGGCAACATGGCAGATAGACCGATTACAATCCGCGAGGCACTCAGCTCGGCCTTGCGCGAAGAAATGCACCGTGACGAGCGTGTGTTTATCATGGGCGAGGAGGTCGGCGTGTGGGGCGGCACGTATGCCGTCACGCGCGGGTTCCTCGACGAGTTTGGCGAAAAACGGGTGCGCGACACCCCGATTTCGGAGATGGTGATCGTTGGTTCGGCGGTCGGCGCGGCGATGGCCGGGTTACGCCCGATCGCGGAGTTGATGACGATTAACTTTGCCTTTGTGGCGATGGACGCCATCGTGAACCACATGGCCAAAGTGCGCTATATGTTCAACGGGCAGTTCACCGTGCCGATGGTGGTACGCACCACAACCGGCGGCGGCAAGCAGCTTGGCGCGACGCATTCCCATGCGCCGGAAGTGATCTTTGCGCACTTCCCCGGCATTTACGTGGCCGTGCCCGGCACCGCCTACGACGCCAAAGGGATGCTCAAAGCATCCATCCGCGACGACAACCCGGTGCTGTTCGTAGAGCACAGCACCATGCTTCAGCAGCGCGGCGAAGTCCCGGACGGCGACGACTTTGTGCTGCCCATCGGCAAGAGCGACATCAAGCGCGCAGGCGACGACGTGACCATCGTCACCTACCAGAAGGGCCTGGAGTGGTCGCTGGCAGCGGCGGATGAACTGGCTAACGACGGCATCGAGGCCGAGATCATCGACCTGCGCTGGCTGCGTCCGCTGGACCTGGAGCCGGTGTTCGAGAGCTTCAAGAAGACCAACCGCTGCGTGATCGTGGAGGAAAGCCTGCCCCACTTCAACGTCGGCGCGGAAGTCTCGGCCCAGTTGCAGGAGCACGTCTTCGACTACATGGACGCGCCCATCAAGCGCGTGAGCGCGATGGACGTGCCGCTGCCGTATTCCGACGGCATCGAGAAGATGGCCCTCCCCAGCGCCGACAAAGTAATTGCCGCCGTCAAGGAGGTGATTGCATAATGGCCGAACAGATCATCATGCCCAAGCTGGGCTTCGACATGGCCGAAGGCACCCTGGTCAACTGGACGGTTGAAGAAGGCCAGGACATTAGCAAAGGCGACGTCATCGCCGAAATCGAAACGGACAAAGCGACGATCGAGATCGAGTCGACGGTGGCAGGCACCGTGCTCAAGCTGTCGGCCCAACCGGGCGACATTGTGGCGGTCGGCGAGGCGATCGGCTTCGTCGGCGAGCCGGGTGAGGCTGTGCCGGAAGACGGCGCGGCTCCTGCCGAGGAAGCTGCCCCCGCCGAAGCCGAAGCACCCGCCCCGGCAGCCGAAAAAGAAGCGCCCGCCCCCAGCGGCGAGGACAGCGAACTGCCCGGCGGCGTCAAGGCCAGCCCGGTCGCGCGGCGCATCGCCGAGGAGCGCGGCATCGACCTGCAGCAGGTGCAGGGCAGCGGCCCCGGCGGGCGTATCGTCAAGCAGGACATCGAGGACTTCCCGACCGAGGAAGCCCCCGCCGCCCCGCCCACCGGCGAAAAACCGGCGGCTCCGGCGGAAACGCCTGCCGGTCCGCCCCAGGTCGAAGCGACCTACGGCGAGCTACCCAGCGGGCCGGACGTCGAGATCGTCGACATCAGCCGGCTGCGGAAGCGCATCGGGCAGCGCATGGTGCAGAGCAAGCTGTACGTGCCGCACTTCTACGTCACGACCGACATCGACGTAACCGCCCTGCTCGAACTGCGCAAGCAGCTGAACGCCCAGGTGACCGACGACGCCGAGAAGATCAGCGTCAACGACCTGATCGTGAAGGCGGCGGCGCTCACGCTGCGCGAGTTCCCCAACCTGAACACGCACTACTACGGCGACAAGCTGGTGCGCCACAAACGCATCCACATCGGGATCGCGGTGGCGCTGCCCCAGGGCGGGCTGATCAACGTGGTGGCGCGCGACGCCGACAAAACCGCGCTGGGGGCCATGGCCGCCCACAACCGCGACATGATCTTCCGCGCCCGCGAGGGCAAGGTCAAGGCCGACGAGATCGAAGGCAGCACCTTCAGCATCAGCAACCTCGGCCCGTACGATGTCGATCACTTTTCGGCGATCATCAACCCGCCGGAAGCCGGCATCGTGGCCATCGGCGCGGCGCGCAAAGAGCCGGTCGTGCTGGACGACAACAGCATCGGTGTGGCGATGCACATGAAGGCGACCATCAGCGTCGATCACCGCGTCAGCGATGGCGCGGAGGCCGCGGACTACCTGCGGGTGTTCAAGGACCTGCTGGAGAACCCGATGCGCCTGCTGATGTAGGCCGCACACGAGACACAACGACCCCGCAGCCGGGCGGCGTCATGACACGCTGCCCGGCTGTTTTGCGTGGACGATCCGTCTGCCGGCAGCCCCGAGCACCTGCTCTAGCGAGATGTGTATAAGGCACACATTTGTGATGGGAAAAGGGCGGCAACAACCAGGCTGTTCCTTTAGTATCATCTAATTGTGACAGTTGTTACTAGTTGGGGCTGGATGCGCACGATATGCTAATCCACAAACGTTCCTTTTTGCGTTTGATTAAGAACGGTCATACTCGATACGATTTTGCCAGGAGTTGAAGACCCTTGTCCGATAGATCTGTAGATGTGCTGGTGATTGGTGGCGGCGCGACGGGCGCGGCGGCAGCCTACGATCTGGCGCGGCGCGGCGTCCGGGTGCTGCTGGTCGAGCAGGACGACCTGTCGACCGGCACCTCGGGCCGCTATCACGGCCTGCTGCATTCCGGCGGGCGCTATGCCGTGCGCGACCCCGAAACCGCCGCCGAGTGCATCGTCGAAAACCGCATTCTGCGCCGCATCGCGCCGTTTTCCATCGAGGACACTGGCGGGCTGTTCGTCGCCGTACCCGACGACCCCGCCGATTTCCCCGCGCAGTGGCTGCAGGGCTGCGCCGAGGCCGGCATCCCCACCGAGAAGATGACGCCCGCCCAGGCGCGCGAAGAAGAACCCGCCCTGACGCCGGAGATGACGGCAGTGTACCGCGTGCCGGATGGCGCGTGCGATTCGTTCGACCTGATCCACGCCTTCGCCGAGGCGACACGCGCCTTTGGCGGCGACACGCTGATCTACCACCGCGTGACCGAACTGGTGCGCGCAGGTGATGCCGTCGCCGGCGCGGTACTGCACGACACGCGCAGCGGCACGACGGTGCGCGTCGAGGCGGCGTGTGTGCTGAACGCTGCCGGGGCGTGGGCCGGCGAGGTCGCGGGGTTGGCCGGGCTGGATGTGAACATTCGCTTCGACCGGGGCGCGATGGTCGCCATGAACACGCGCTGGGTCAACACCATCGTCAACCGGCTGCGCCCGGCGGACGATGGCGACATCCTGGTGCCGGTCGGGACGGTGTGCGTGCTGGGCACGACCTCGGTCCACACCGACCACCCCGACGATTACCGCATCGAGGCGTGGGAAGTCAGCAAAATCCTGGGCGAAGCGGACGCGGTCGTGCCAGGCATCCGGCAGGGGCGCGCGCTGCGCGCCTGGGCCGGGGTGCGCCCGCTGTACGAGCCGCCCAGCGCCGAGCACGATCACGAAGGCCGCGCGGTGAAGCGCACCTTCGCCGTGATCGACCACACGCAGCGCGACGGGCTGCGCGGGCTGGTGACGGTCGTCGGCGGCAAGCTGACCACCTGCCGCATGATGGCCGAGCAGGCGGTCGATGTCGTCTGCCAGCAGCTCGGCGTCGACAAGCCGTGCACCACCGCCAACGAACTGCTGCCCGGCCCCACCACGCAGCGCTATCACCGCCTGGATCACCGGCTGCACCAGTTGGAACACGACCAACTGCCCGGCGAGTTGATCTGCGAGTGCGAGATGGTCAGCCGCCCGCAGCTTGAGGACGCGATCCGGGCCTACGGCGACCAGCCGGTCGCGCTGGACGATTTGCGGCGCGATCTGCGGCTGGGCATGGGGCCGTGCCAGGCGGGCTTTTGCGGCTACCGCGCGGCGGGGATTCTCCAGAAAACGAAGGGCTTTTCCGGCGAGGACGCCGCCCGCGCGCTGGTCGATTTCGTCGACGAGCGCTTCCGGGGCGTCAAGCCGCTGTTGTGGGGCCACCAGTTACGCCAGTTCTACCTGGACGAGTTGATCTACCGGCGCGCGCTGGGCCTGGACGTGCTGGCCGGCGATACCGCCGAGGAGCAAGCTGACAATGACTAGCGGCAACGGACACCAGCACACCACCGGCAGCGACGTGATCGTGATCGGCGCGGGCCTGTCCGGGCTGATGGCGGCGGTGACCGCCGTCGACGCCGGGGCCAGGGTGCGCCTGATCGCGTCCGGTTGGGGCCAGCAGATCGTCACGCCGGGCTGGCTCAGCGTGTGCGATCGCGCCGAAGACGACGTGATCGCCGAGGTGCGTGGCTACGCCGCCATCCACCCCGACCATCCCTACGCGCTGGCCGAAGATGACGCGATGGTGCACGGGCTGGACGCCTTCCGCGATATCACGGCGCGCATCGGCCTGCCCTACGACGAACGCACCAAAGACGGGCACAACATGCGCCTGATGACGACGCTGGGCGCGATCCGCACCCCGATGATGGCCCCGCGCAGCCTGGCCGCCGGTGACCTGACGGACATCGACGGGCCGGTGCTGGTGGTGGGCTTCCGGGGCTGGCGCGATTTCTTCCCGCAGCTCGCGGTCGACAACCTGCGCCAGCAAGGCATCGACGCCCGCGCGCTGACCGTCGCGCTGCCCGACACCGGCCACGCAACGTGGGACGAATGGCCCGGCGACTTAGCCAGGCTGTTCGACAGCGAGGACGTGCGCGCCGGGATCGCCAAACAGGTCAAGCGGCACGCGCGCGGCACCGCCAAGATCGGCTTCCCGGCGGTGCTCGGCCTGGACGCCCCCGGGGCCGCCCTGCGCGACCTGACCGCTACGCTGGGCCGCCCGGTGTTCGAGATTCCGACCCTGCCGCCCAGCGCGGCGGGGGTGCGGCTCAGTAACCGGCTGCGGCGCTGGCTGCTGCGCCAGCGGGCGCGCGTACAGATCGGGCACGCCGTCACGCGCGGCATTGTGGAGGACCGGCGCTGCCTCGCGGTGCAGGTCCAGGCGTTGGGCCACCTCAACACGTTTTACGCCGACCATGTGATCCTGGCCACCGGCGGCCTGTACAACGGCGGCATCGAGAGCGACGACACAGGCCGCATCTGGGAGCCGATCTTCGACCTGCCGGTCGAACAGCCGCGTGGCGAAGGCCGCGCCGAGTGGTTCTATGACCATCTGCTCGTGCAGCACGGGCACCCAGTCCATCGCTACACCGGGGTTCGCGTCAACCTCGACCTGCTCCCGCTGGACGCTGACGGTGAGCCGGTGCTCGACAACGTATACGTGATCGGCAACATGCTGGCCGGGTTCAACCCGATCACGGATGGCTGTGCCGAAGGCATCCAACTGGCTACGGCTTATAAGGCCGTTCAGACCGCGCTGGGACTTAAAAACTAGATACTATGAGCGACAACCACTTACACCTCATCGATCAAACCCCGTTCACCGCCGATCACTGCATCAAGTGCAACATCTGCACGGCGGCCTGCCCCTACGCCGCCGTGACGCCGCTGTTCCCCGGCCCCAAGACCGTCGGGCCACAGGCGCAGCGCCTGCGCGAACCGGGCGCACCCTCCCCCGACCACTCCATCGACTACTGCTCCGGGTGCGGCATCTGCACGCTGGTCTGTCCGCACGGGGTCAAGGTCATGGAGATCAACACGCAGGCCAAAGCGCAGATGGCCGCGACACACGGCATGTCGCTGCGCAACTGGTTCTTGAGCCGTAACGAACTGTGGGGTCGGCTGGGCACGCCATTCGCGCCGCTGATCAATTTCGGGCTGCGCTCGCGCGTGCTGCGCTGGCTGGCGGAAAAAGTCTTCAACGTCTCGGCGCGTGCCCCGCTGCCGGGCTGGGCCGGGTATACCTTCCGGGGCTGGTGGAAGAAGCAGCTCAAGCAGCACCCGCGCCCAGAGCCAGCCAGCGACGCCAACCGCGTGGTCTACTTTCACGGCTGTTCGAGCAACACCTACGAGCCGCACATCGCCAAGACCGCCATCGCGGTGCTGGAGCACATCGGGCTGCATGTCGAGGTGCCGCCGCAGACGTGCTGCGGGCTGCCCGCCCAGTCCAACGGCGACTTCAAGGCCGCGCGGCGCTATGCGCGCACCAACATTGACGCGCTGGTCGACTACGCCCGGCGCGGGATTCCCATCGTCGGCACCTCGGCGAGCTGCATCACCGCCATCAAGGGCGATTACCAGCACGTGCTCGGCCTGGAGGACGACGACGCCCGGCTGGTGGCCGAACACACCTACGATTTCATGGAATACCTGTGGAAGCTGCACCTGGAGGGACGGCTGCCGGAGGACTTCCGCCCCGTCGCGCAGGAGCTGCCCTACCACGCGCCCTGCCAACTGCGGGCGCACGGCATGGGCCGCCCGGCGCTCGATGTGCTGGACCTGATCCCGGAGCTGCGCTGCTGGGAGATCGACGCGGAGTGCTGCGGCATCGCGGGCACGTACGGCTACAAGGCCGAAAAACGCGACATTTCGGAAGCCGTCGGCTGGCCCATCGCCGAGCAGGTCTACGACGCCGGGGCCAACACGGTCGTGTGCGACACGGAAACCTGCCGCTGGCAGATCACGTCGCTCACCGGGGCAACGACGATCCACCCGGTCGAACTGGTGGCCGAGGCGTATGGGCTGACCATCGAGAACTACAGACCGCCGGTCGTGGCCAACGGCCCCCCTGCCGAAGCGCCGGTCAAGCAAAAAGGCTGGTAGCCGCCGCCGGACTGTGCCCTGGCCCTACTCCACGCCGGACACGATCTGCCGGTTGAGCACCCAGCGCACCGACCACTCGCCGTTGGTGCGCCGCAAGTACGCCACACACGATGTCGTAAACCAAACCGGCACCCGGCCCGGCGCGCGCGTCAGCAGCACGCTGGTGAGGTCCTCCATAAACGGGTTATGCCCGACAAACATCACCGGCTCCGGCTCCATGTGCAGCTCGCGGGCCAGCGTTTCGACCGGGTCGGACGGGTGCAGCCCGCGCACCGCCAGCACGCCCTCCGGTGGCTTGAGGTAGTCGCGCAGAATGTCGGCGGTCTGCCGCGCGCGCAGCAGGCCGCTGTGCCGAATCTGGTGGACCTCCACCCCGGAGTCGGCCATGAACTTCGCCACTTTGCTGATGTCCTCGCGCCCGCGCCGCGTGATCGGGCGCTCGGCGTCGATTTTGTACTGCGGGTCTTTGGACGCTTTGGCGTGCCGCACCAAGAAAATATGCATAGATGATCTCGCTCCTGATTACACCAGTAGCTCCACAGAATAGCGTGATCGTCAGTTTACCCCTCCCCAAACCCCTCCCCGCGCGCGGAGAGGGGCTTAACGGCGGGCTTACTCCCTCCTTTCTCCGCCTGCGGGGAAAGGGGGGGGCTGGGGGGGATAGGGGTAAACAACCGCCAATCACGTTATCTTGCAGTCCTACCATTACACCGCGATACGCCAATTATGCCGGAGATTCCTGAATCGCGCGCCAGAAGTCCTCGTGCGACAGCGGCGTGAACGCCTTCCCGCCGACGCGATACGCCTGGTCCGGCATGTACAGGAACAGCCGTTCGCCGCGCTCGCGCTTGAGGTTGATCGCCACGTTGGGCAGCAGCAGGCTGTCGCGCGGCTCGAACCGCCCCTTGACCTCGACCCAGCACGCCAGGTCGGGCAGGTAGAAATCGACCAGGTAATGCCCGGCCCCGATGCGCTCCGGCTCGTACTGCCACGCGATGCCGCGCGCCTCAAGCTGGTGGGCGAAGCGGGCCTCCAGTTTCGAGCGCATCTCCTCGCCCCGGACTCGCGCCGGCAGCGCAATTTTGCGGCGCTTGCCGCGCTGGACGCGGGGTTTGCCTTTGCGTGGGGTCATGCTGGATGCTCCTTCCTCACCTGCGCCGGTGCTCCTGCTGGCGCAGCACCTCGAAGGCGACGACCGCCGCTGCCGCCGCCGTGCCGAGCGACTGGTCGAAGTCGCTGCCATACGGGATCGCCAGCCGCAGGTCGGCCTGCGCGACGAACGAGCGCGTGATGCCGCGCTTCTCGCCGCCGATCACCAGGAACAGCGGCGCGGCCAGATCGGCCTCGTAGATCGAGACGGCTTTTTCCTTCGCCGCACACGCGACCGCCAGCCCCCGCGCCCGGAAGTGATCGGCAGCGGCCTGCGGGGTATCGGCGATGGCGGTCGGAATCCACTCCGACGCGCCCGCCGACGCCCGCGCCACCACATCCGCCGCCGACATCCAGTTGCGCGGACGCAGCACCAGCCCGGCACAGCCCGCCGCGTACAGCGCGCGCACCGCCTGCCCGAAGTTGAACGGGTCTTCCACCCCGTCGATCATCGCCACGAACGGGGCGAGATCGTCCGCGCCCAGCGTATCAAGGGGGACGAAACGGCGCGGCCCAGCCTCGGCGAGCACGCCGCCGTGTGTGCTGCCGCCCGCGTGCGCATCGATGGTCGCGGCGTTGACGCGCACGACCGGCACCCCGGCCCGGCGCGCGGCATGTTCCAGCCACGCCACGCCACGATCGCGCTTGTTGTGCCGGAGGTAAATGGTGTGAATATCGCGGCTGTGGGCCTTGAGTGCCGCCCGCACCGCGATAAAACCTTCCAGAAGCGTGCTATCGTGATCGGCCATACCTGTGCCTCGCCTGACACAAAACGCACCAGCCCCGGCAAGTGCGGCGGGTAGTCGTACCCCATCCCAGTATACCATGTGTGCGCGCCAACGATAGCCGCCGCGATGCCCTCGCCCTACGCGGCAAACGTGGTATCATGATAATGTGCGTTAGATACTTTTTTTCACCTATTAAGGAGTTTTCACGATGAAGAAATGGCTTGTACTGGTGTTCCTGGTTGCGTTCAGCTTCAGCAGTGTGGCGCTGGCCCAGGGGCCGGACGATTTCGTGTTCGGCGACCCGCTGCCGGATGCCCCAGCGCTGGCCGTGCGCGGCGAGTACGGCGTCGGCGTGCAGACGGCGGAACTGGTCAACCCGGACCAGATCGACGTGCTCAGCATCAGCGACGACACCCCCAACCCGACCTACGACCGCCCGCTGACGGTCGACGTGTGGTATCCGGCGGTGATCCCGGACGATGCCATGCCGCTGGTCGAATACGAGGACGTGCTCGGGCGCAGTGACAACCCCGACCGCCCGCTGATCCCGTTCAGCTTTACCGGGCGCGCGCTGCGTGACGCCGCGCCGGACGCCAGCGGCGGACCGTACCCGCTGGTGATCGTCTCGCACGGGTACCCCGGTTCGCGCTATATGCTGACCTACCTCACCGAAAACCTGGCGTCGAAGGGCTATGTCGTGGCGGCGATTGGCCACACCGAGTCCACCTATCGGGACACGGCCCCCCCCACCAGCGCGCTCTACCACCGCCCCAGCGATATCCTGTTCGTGCTGGACCAGGTCGCGGCGGGGAGCGTAATCGACGGCGAGCTGGTCGACGCCAGCAACACTGCCCTCGTCGGCTACTCGTTCGGCGGCTATGGCGCGTTAGTGGCCGGGGGCGCGGGCCTGAGCACCTTCGCGGCTAACATGCTGGCCAGTCGCTCCGGCTCCGACGCGATCAAAGCCTGGGAAGCCGGGACGTTCGAGGCCGATCCGCGCATCAAGGCGATGGTGCTGTTTGCGCCCTGGGGCATGAGCGTCGGCCTGTGGGACGAGGCCGGGCTGGCCGGGCTGGAGCTGCCGCTGCTGTTCGTGGTCGGCAGCGAGGACGATGTCTCTGGGTACGAAGCCGGCGTGGTCCCCATCTTCGAGGGTGCGGTCAACGCCGACCGCTATCTGCTGACGTACCTGGGCGCGCGGCACAATGTCGCCCCCAACCCGCCGCCCGAAGAAGCCTACGCCGCCGGGCTGCACCTCGACGAGTGGCTGCGCTACGACGACTCGGTGTGGGACGAACGGCGCATGAACAACATCAACCAGCATTTCATCACCGCGTTCCTGGGGCTGCACCTGAAGGGTGACGCCAGCTACGCCGAATACCTGGACGTGATCCCCGATCCGACCGAAGGCGTGTATGCCCTCGATGACGCCGGGAACCCGACCGACGAGCACACCTACTGGCCGGGCTTCCTGCCGCGTACCGCCGTTGGCCTGATGCTCGAGCATCACGCGCCGGGCGAGTAGGGACGGATCCCCGAGTCGGGCCTGCGACGCCTGACCCCTATCCTCCCCCGCCCTCCTTTCCCCGCACGCGGAGAAAAGAGGGAGTAACCTATTGCTAAGCCCCTTCCCGTGATCATCCATCTGCGGGGAGGGGCAAATTTTGCACCAAAAACCCCTCATAAGTTGTGCAAACTGTAGTAAAATAGTGTTACAGACATTATGCAATATGCCTGATGCAAAAGGGGGCGAGATACGTTACAATCGCTCTGTTTTTGTTGTTTATCGGAGATGACAGGAAGGAAGTCAAACATGGTAGCTATGCTTGAGGGATATGTGCAGGTCTGCAATGTCAGTGCGCTGCCGCTGCGCGGCAAGAAGACGGTGACGGTGGACGGAGCGCGCGTGTTGATCGTGTCGTGCGAGACGGGGTATTACGCAGTGGAAGACAGCTGCCCCCAGACCGGACGCTCGATTGCGCACGGTAAAGTGCTCAACTGCGTGATCACGTCGCCGCACACGGGTGCGCGCTACGATCTGGAGACCGGCAAATATGTTGGCGGTGGGCAGTCGCTTTTGCAGTCCCACTGGCTTACAGTGCTCCCTCTACACATCGTCGATGACACCGTCTATGTGCTGCCATCGCACCTGTAGCAAACTTGTACTTTGGGCTTGCTAAGAGAACTGCGCGGCGAACGCGGCGCAGTTTTTTTTATTTGCCGGTTGAAATTCAAACGACCGTTGCTTCTTGCATTAACTCTGATAACTTGCGTGATCGGCCCGGATTTTACCCCTATCCCCCCGGCCCCCTTTCCCCGTAAACGGAGAAAGAGGGAGTAAGTGC
>DAOTUD010000025.1:0-8497 GCA_034437275.1 Anaerolineae bacterium | reverse complement strand
TTTTTGAACACATTGAAGTTTGGTACAATCGTCATCGGCTGCATTCGTCATTGGACTATCTCAGCCCTGCTGCTTTTGAACAACGTTACTACGAAACAAAAACTGTCCGTTGAAATGGGGCAAGATCACGGAGAGGGACTTTGGGTCCTGGTTTGTTTCCCCCTCTCCGCGCGCGGGGAGGGGGCCAGGGGGAGGGGTAAAACTAGCATAACGCCCTAATTGTAATAATATGCGATTTTAGGGGCTGAACACAAACCAAAAACGCACGGCCACCGGACGGCAGCGTGCGTTTGGGTTGTGTACGCTCTACGCCAGGGAAAAACCGGCGCGCGTCACAGCGTAATATCCAGGATCGCCTCGGCAATGCCGCGCAGTTCGCCGCTGGACATGCGCGCCAGCCGCATCGCCAGCTCGATATAGGCCTGGTTGACCGGCGACGACACAAAGTGCCGCACGTCATCCGGCAGCTCGGAAAACTGCTTGAGGTCCTCGCGCAGCGCCAGATAATCGCCCACGCGGTTACCATCCTCCAGGAAGTACGACACATTGACGCGGCACGCCTGCGCCAGCGACACCAGCACCGGGGCCGGAATCTCGCGCTGGCCGAGTTCGTAGGTGTTGACGTGCTCGGCAGATACCCCGGCCTCCGCCGCCAACTGCTCCGGCGTCAGGTTGGCCTGGGTGCGCGCGGCCCGCAGCAGCCCGCCGATCAGGCGATTGCGCAGCGCCACGTATTCGCCGGTGTCGACGGCTTGCCGCGCGGCCTCGTGATGCAGCGTCTCGGTGCCCCAGAAATGGCTGATCGGCACGTTGAGCACGTAGGCCAGCAGCTCCAACTGCGGCAGATTGGGCATCTTCTGGCCGAACTCCCAGGCCTGCAACAGCTCGACCGGCACACCGATCTGGGAGGCGCAGTCGTCCGGGCTGAGGTCCGCCGCTTGCCGGGCGTCCCGGATCAACACGCCCAGAATCCGGGCACGCAGCCGGTAGAGTTCCTCAAAATTGCGCGGGGCGTCTTCTTGTGCGCTTTTATCGTCGGCATGTTTGCGCAGCCGGTCGGCGATATCGCCAAAGCTTCTGTCCATACGTCCCTCCCAGGGCGGTGTGATCTCTAGGGCCATTATACGAGGGTTGCCAGGGGGGCGCAAAAGTCGCCCTGGCCAGTTATTGTCACCGCGCGATCCGCCCTGTATATAAACGAAGACGAAAAAAACGCGCGCCCTACTCGATCCGTTCGGCGAGCTGCACCTCGCCATAGGTCATGGCGATCCACTTGCGCTTGCCGACCGTGATCGCGCCCCACAGGTTGTTTTCGTTATCGGTGGCCTCGGCCCAGATTTTGGCAACGTAGTTATAGGCCAGCCGTTCGCCGGTGTCAGTCCCCAGCGCGACACGCGGCGCATTGCGCACGCGCACGCCATTCTGCGAGATCACGCGCGCCCGGTACAGTTCGGTCACGCCCGCAAACGCCCCGATCCCCATGCTGGGTACCAGCGCGGCACATTCGGGGTTCAGGTCGCGCTTGGACTCACGCCAGATATACATCCAATCCACGTGGGGAATGGCCAGCGCGGCCCCGCCCGAGTCCTCCTCCTCAACCGACCACAACGGATCGTGCAGGTACACATTCTGCGTGTCGATGCCCACCGTCACGGCAAAATGCCCGCCAGCGAAGGTCGTGTTCTCCAGGTCGCCCACCTTTTCGCGCAGCGCGCCATAATTGAACAGCACAATCGGCGGGCGGCCCCCGGCCAGCGTCTCGAACAGGTCGACCAGGGTCATGTTCTCCCGCCACTCGGTGGCGATGCCTTTGGTGGTGAGCACAGTCGCCAGTTGGTTCGCGCTCAAGTAGGCGTCGGATTCCTGGCCGGTGGCCCGGTAAAAATCATCCGGCGTCATGATGTCCCCGGTGTAAGCTTTGATCAACATCGCACCACTGGCCGCGCCACAATCGTTATGGTAAGCGTCGGCCCCTGCGCCCAACTGGGACATATACGGCACCGGCAGCAGTTGCACCGGCTTGTCGAGCGTCTCGTGCGGCATGGCAGCCTCCTGCAATCCAAACAGCGATGCCTCACTATATGCCGGGCCGCCCTCTGGCGCAAACCCGCCGCCACCCCCAAAAAAGATGCGCGCCGTGCCGGTTTCCAGCACAGCGCGTTAACCGCCCGAATAATCAGGCTGCCGGATTATACCACCGCCTCCACATCCTGCTGCTGGTGCGGCATCGGCACGATCTGCGACGCCGGCGGATCGCCGTGCAGCCAGGCGATGGCGTCGTCCTCGGATTCAAAGCAGCGCAGTTCGTGCTGGTAATAATCCTTGCCGGGCAGCATCGCCGCCACAAAGGACGCCAGGTCGCCGCCCACAATCGCGGTGCGCGGCAGGATCGGGCGCACGCTGAGCAGCAGTTGCGCACACTCAAAGGTGTTCATCGTCTTGCCATCGATCAAAAGATTGCCGTCAAGCGGGGCCAGCGCCTCGCGCAGTTCGCGGCAGCTTGCGGAGGACAACGCCCCCACGCGCCGGCAGCGGGATACTGTGACGTCAATCGGGGTAATTCGGAATGACATGGCCGCGTCTCCTTTAATAATGTTTAACGTTCAGGCCAGTTCAATACGCCATAAAACGGGCAAAAATTTAAACAAAGGTAAAATTCGTTAAATTTAGTTAAAGAAATGGTAGCACTATCTGGCATGAATTGCAATAGGGCTTTTACAACATATTCACAATTTATTAATTGTTTGAAAATTAGATATCAATTTTTTGCATTATAATTGAGAGTGCCAACGGGTAAGCGACTGGCTATCGAAGGCCGAGTTTAAAGGGGAAGAAGAACTCACATGCGTAACCTGATCTGTGATCCAAACGTTCAACTGCAAGGCCGCACGGTGCAGGCGTTCCTGCAAAGCATCATGCACAGCGACTTTGCGCACATCCTGGAAGATCACGGCCTGCACCAGGACATCTACCCCAAGCGGCACCAGGGCAGCGAGGTCACCGTGATCCACGTCGAGTGGGAAGACTAGGCTCCGCACACCAACACAATGACGCAAAACAAAAAGCGACCCCGGGCCGGGTCGCTTTTTTGCAGTCCTATTCCGCCGGGGCGCGCATAAAGGTGAACGCCGCCTGATCGCCCTGCCCGCGCGCGTTGAGCTGCCGCGCCGCCCGCGCCCAGCGCCGCCGCTGCGCCCGGCTGAACCGCGCCGCCGCTGCATCGTCCAGGGGGAAGCCCTGCCGCACGCACTCGCTGCCCCAGAACTGGAAGGCGGTCGAATCATGGCGCACGCTGAGCAGTCCCAGCCCGTTGGCACGCGCCAGTTCCGTCAGCCCCTCCAGCGACGGGATGAACACATGGCGCGGCGCGTCTAGCTGGACCCACGCCACCCCGTAGCGCCGCCACGCCACACACGGCACCAGCGGCGCACGGATCAGCAGCGTGCCATCCGGGGCCAGGCGATCCGCTGCTGCGCGCAGCGTCGCGCCGGGATCGGGGACGTGCTCGAAGGCGTGGTGAAACATGATCACATCCCACGTCCCGGTGATATCATCGAGCGTCCCCTGCACCACCCGCGCCCCGTTGGGATACGTCGCGGCGGTGTACGGATCGACGCCCAGCACATGCGCGAATCCCAGCGCGCGCAGCCGGGTGACCAGCGCCCCGCCCCCTGCGCCCACGTCCAGCACCCGCGCCGCGGGATCGGTCCCAGCCAGCGCCCGGATCGCGGGTTCGGGATAGCGCGCGAGCAGCAGCCGCCCGATCACGCCACGCCCCCACAGCACATAGCGATCCCGCTGGCGGCGCAGCCATCCCCGCCGCCGGCCACCCGCCGCCGGACGAAAGCCGCTGTAGTCCGCCGGGTAGTGCGCGCCCGGATCGGGCGGCAGCGTGACCAGCGACAGGCTGCCACACGCCGCACAGTCGACATAATCGAACGCCTCGCCGCTGCGATAGCGGCTCTCCGGGGCGGTATGCAGTTGGCTATGGTGGGAATTGCCGCACAGGCGGCAGGCAGCCGGAGCCATGACCGGGCGCGCTCAGGGTTGCCAGCGGGGCGCACGGTCGCGGGCGTCGCCCTCAGTGAGAGGATGCGTGATGACCCGGCCCGCGTCGAATACGTCGAGCACGACGATATCGGACGTCCCAGCCTCGTCGCTGGCCAGCACGATCTGCGCCCCGTCCGGTGACCAGTCCGGCGCGGTGTGCTGCGCACCGGCCCCGGTCAGCGCCAGCGTGCGATCGCCATCCAGGGCTTCGAGCACGGAGCCGTCGCCATCCTCTGCCGGGCGGACGTAGGCCAGCCGCGATCCATCCGGCGACCATGCCGGCTGTGCCCCGCCCGCCGCGATCAACCGCAGGTCTGACGCGCCGCCAGAGTCAATACCAGCGACGTACAGCCCGGCAGCGTCGCCCACCGTGACGACCACCGCGATCCGCGATCCATCCGGCGACCACGTCACGCAGCAGGCCGGGCCGGGCAGCGGTGCGACCGGCGTCACGTTCGCCCCATCCGCGTCCATCGCCACCAGCGCGACGCCATCCTCCCGCGCCGACACAAACGCAATGCGCGCCCCATCCGGCGACCACGCCGGGGCGGTGTCGTCCGTCGGGCCACCGGCGAGCGCGACGGGATACAAGCCGTCGGCGTCCATACGCATGATCGCGGCGTCGCCCGCTTCCGTGCTGACATACACGATCTGCGCCCCGTCCGGCGACCAGGCCGGATCGCGGCTGTGGCCGCCCTGTGTCAGCCGCGCGGGGAGCGTGCCGTCGGCCTGGATGGTGTAAATGTCGGGGTCCTCGACCGTCGCATAGGCCAGCGTCACCCGGTCCGGCGACCACGCGAGGCCGGTCTCGGTGACGGTGTTGTTGGTCACGCGCAGCACCTCGGAGCCATCGCGGCGCATGGTGTAGATTTCGTCGCCCCCGTCGCGGTCGGAGATGAACGCGATCAACGCGCCGGAGGGCACCGCTGTCGGGTCTGGCCGCGCTGCGTTCGGCGCTGGGCGGCAGGCGGCGGCCCCCAACACGACCAGCACGACCGTCGCGGCCAGTCTCCACACGGTGCGGCCCATCGGCATCCCCCTGCCCTAGTCCTGCGGATTGGGCGTCAACTGCCAGCTTCCGCCCAGGCAGTCGCCGCGAATGTCTTCTTCATAGAACGAAATGCGCTCCTTGTACAGCGAGGTCAGGCGATGCTCGCCGGGGCCGGAGATGTAATTTCCGTCGGCGTCGAAGGTGCCCCCCGCGATGTAGCGGTAGGCGCTGGTCAGCTCAAATTCGGGCGTGATCGCCCAGCCGAGCGCGTTCTTGAGCTGCGGGTTGTTGCGCCACAGCTTGCCGAAGCCGCGCCGGGGCTGGTACAACTCCTGACCGGCGTCCTGGGGCGGGATCAGGTCGGGGTCAAGCTCCTGCTCGCCCTCGCGGAACGTGTCGTAATAGCAGTACCAGTCGCCCACGTTCGGATCGTCCTCGCTGGCGACCATGACCCAGATCTGCCGGTTGTAGCGCAGCCAGAACATGCGGCCATTCTGGAAGATCTGCTCGGCCAGCGCCACCTGCGCGGCGGTGTCCGTCGGGAACATCGCCGGGCGCGGCGTGGGGGATGGCGGGCGCGCGGTCGCTGACGGGGTCGCGCTGGGCGAGGACGTCGCCGTCTGCGCCGGGGTATCGGATTGCGACGGATTGCGTGTTGTGGCGGGGGGCGTCCCCTGCGGCGTAAACGTCATCGGCACCAGCAGCACGCCCGGCTCTGGGGTCGCGGTGATGACCATCACGATCTGGGTCGGCGGCTGGGTTTCGGTTGTGTCAGCGCGCGGGCCGGGGGTGTCGGTGATGATCACCTCGTCAATGTCCGGCAAGTCGTTATCGTCGCAGGCGGCCAGCGCCACACCCGCCAGCGCCAGCAGAATCAGCAATTGTCGCATGAATGAGTCGTCTCCGGTCTTGTTGCGTTTAGCCCCCCACATCGCGTCGATTGTAACAGAGCCAGCACAGCCCGCAAAGATGCGGCGGATCGCGCGGCTGCGATCGATGCGCGCAACGTGATCGGGCACGCTAGAGCGCCTCCTCGATCATGATCGCCTGGTACGTCTCGACCTGGATCGGCGCGGTGCGCCAGGCGTCGGGCGGCATCCCCATCTTCTGGCACAGCAAGTCCAGGAAAATTTTCGGGTCCGGGTAGCTGTCCCACACCTGGGGCAGAAACGTCGAGCGCCGCGACCCCAGCATCAATGTCACGCCATCCACGCCGGGCCGCAGCCTGGCCAGCAGGTCGTCGGGGTCCTCAAAATCGAGCGGCTGCGAAGGGGTCAGCACGCTGATGTCGATGTGCAGGCCGGCGATCTCGTGCGCCTCAACGGGCGGGAAGCGTGGATCGTGGAAGGCTGTTTGCCCGGCCATGTAGACCACTTCTTCGGCCAACGAACGCCGGGCGACCAACGTGCCGGTGCAGCCGCGCAGCGCGCCATCCTCGCGGTGGCGCAGGGTGACAAAGCAGGCGCGCTCCGCCCGCAGGGATTCCGGCAGCGCGTCCAGGTCGAGTGCCGGCGGGTCGCGGCGGGTGGTGAGTGCTTCCAGGGCGGTGCGCGCCAGTTCCAGCAGCAGCGCTTCTTCTTCCGGCGTGTAATTATCGGTCATGGGTTCCCCCATACGCTACGGTCAGGCGTATTCTGCTAATATTAATATATAAGGACAGTCTGCACACCTTCCCCCAATTATCACACCCATCGGATGCTGTCGGCGAATTCGGAATTAGGCAGCCAGAGCTGCAAAAGACGAAATACGCGTCTTGGCTTTGGGTTTACCGTTGAGCCAATTAACCGCTCGAAGCAGATTAACTGCTGAAGCTGTCGCAACATTTTGCAGATGAGTTTTGTCCTGACCTCGATAACGTGTTCGCCGCATGTTGAGCGCAACGGTAGCCTGAGAAATCACGCCTTCTACTCCCGCACGCGCGCGATATTGGTCTTTGAATTCATCGGTTTGTTGACGTTCACGCGCCGCTTTGAGTGCTAGATATTGTTCTTTCTGAGGGAAAGTCAACGTGCGCGCGCCATTCCCTTTGTTGCGTGTGCAATGTGCAGCGCATGAACAGGCGCGACAATCGGCGGGCTTATACCCGGCAAGGATGTTGGGCTTACCGAATTTGCCAAGTCCTTCACGCCAGTAACTTGTGAACTTGCCCTGGGGACACTTCACCGTTTTACGATCCCAGTCAATTTCAAATTGGGTGAGGTCAAACGCCCCTTCTGTTTGCGCTTGCCAACTGGTGTCAGGACGAACTGGCCCGATCAGGTTAACCTCCAATTGTTGGCTGGTGACCAATACATCACTGGACATATACCCCATATCCACCAGGTGTTCACCGGGAAGATTATCGTGTTCCGCCAAATCGTTATGAACGTCATCAACAACTTCAACATCCTGCACCGTAGAGGAAGTCGTTTCAACATGGGTAATCAGGGACGGGGCATCCGCATCACATGTTTCGGTGAGATGCGTTTTATAACCTATCCATTCTGTGCTGCGTTTACGGCTGTAACGCGCCTCCGGATCGTAAGGCGAGACGATCATCTTCTCACCGGGAGGCACATTGTGCTTGTCACGCCAGTGAACAGCATTGTTTTCGAGATAAAACTGTTGGAGCCACACGCTGCGCAAGTGCTGAACCGCCTCAATTTCCCATAAACCTGACGCAGACTTGGTCGCATAGACCGCCGCCAGCAGGTGGTATCCATCCGCCCCAATGGTTTTGGCTAAGACTTCTCTTTCCTGTTTTTTCGTAGGCAATCGGTGGTTTTCGAAACGGTCACTATAACGGTCAAACCATTCGACTGGCACCTGAGTTTTGAGCCAGGCGGGCACTAATTCGGCCAAAATGTTCAAGGTAGAACGGATTGTTTCTCCCACTTGTTCAAGGCGATTCAGCCCCCGTACTGCCGCCACAATATGCGTTGAGTCAGTTCGTTGTTTGCCTCTCACCTTAATCAACCCCTGTGTTTTGAACCGGATGAGCATCGCATTCAGCAACTGCTCAGTCGCCTCATGGGCAACCAAGCGCGCTCGAAAATCACTCAACACGGAGAAGTGAAACCCTGGATCGGTTAATTCCAAACCCAAAGCATATTTCCAATCGATCCGGCTGCGCACCGCATCTGCTGCTTGCCGATCTGTGAGATTCTCAGCAAATTGCATGATGGTGACTAGCGCTAACCGCCAGGGACTTTCAGCCGGTTGCCCACGATTTGAAAATAACTCGACGAATGCTTCATCTGTATAGAATACGCCGAGTTCATCCCGCATCGTCATGTAAACACTGCCTTTGGGAAATGCCGCTTGGGCCACGGCCATAGTTTGTTCGGGTATCTCGTTGATGGGTTGCGGATGCAAACTCATTGGTTATCTCTCCAACAACTGAACTTGCACGAATATGCTTCCCATTCTAGTCGATTTCTGTGAAAAACCATTTCAGTTGAATTCGCCGACAGCATC
>DAOTUD010000024.1:0-4497 GCA_034437275.1 Anaerolineae bacterium | reverse complement strand
TTTACAACAGGCCCGGCAGCTTGCACAGCAAGGCCAGTTACAGCCAGCGCGACAGCACATCATGCAGGCCATCGATGTGGATCGTGATAACGTCGAAGCATGGTTGCTGCTGGCGGAGATCAGCGATTCCGAACAGGAGCGGCAGCACGCCCTTGATAGGGTACAGCTACTACAACCTGGACATCCCCGGGCACAACAAATACAAAGTGGTGGTGCATCCCCCCGGCAGCCATCGTCACCTGCGTCAGCGCCCTACCAGCCCCCCGTTGAGAAAGCGGCTGCTTCCATCCATCACACCCATCAGGTGCCACCATCTCCGCCGCAGCCCAATCCACTTCCGCCCCAGCCATTACAAAATACACCTGCCTCTTCGTCTTCACCCTGGCCGCCGTCGTCATCGTTGTCTCCAATCAACAATCAGGACCCTCGGCAATCCGGTGCAGATCCAATCTCATCGGGTTCTTGGGTCAACTGGCGTCTTGTCGTTTCTACAGCGTTGACCGTCTTTGGTATCACATTTATCGGTGGATTTATAGCCGGACTATTGTTCAGTAGTCTGGAAGCTACTGAAGACAATCTTTTCTTGCTTTCGCTCTTTAATGGTGTGGTACTAGTTGCTGCTGCGTTCATTGGGGGAGCAAGCGCGAAATCAATTCCCGTCAGTTCACATATGGAAGCAGTTATCAGTGTCCTCATTGGTGTCTCGATTAATCTCCTGCTTGGTATCATGCTGAATGTGGGTATTGCGGAAGCAAGCGGGCAGTCGCTGGACTGGGAGATTGAGATGATTATCCTTTACTTTGGGCAGATCCTTTTGTCCATTGCAGCCGGGGGAATAAGCGCCTATTTAAACTGTGATATACAGTCCAACGATTTTTAAGCTGACCAACTATGAGGAGACCACTATGCCATATCAAGCCGAAATTAGCCGTCCAAATCCGACGTTGATGCTGTTTGTTATCGACCAGTCCTATTCTATGAACGATCAGCAAGGAGGGCCGGACGGGCCACAGGGACGCAAAGCAGAAAACCTGGCAAAAGTATTGAACCGAATTCTGAATGAGTTGATTCTGCGCTGTACGAAAGGTAGCGACATTTATCGTTATTTTCAGATTGGTGTGATTGGTTATACTACCGACCGTAGCGGCAAGACCACCAAAATACAATCAGCCCTCGGAGGCCCCCTCGCGCATGAGCCTTTAAACTGGATCGATGTGGTTGCCGATAATCCGATGCGAGTAGAGCAACGAAAGAAGAAAATCCCCGATGGTGTTGGTGGGCTTATCGAAGTTGATATCAACTTCCCAACCTGGATTGAACCAGTTGCAGAAGGTGGAACACCGATGTGTGCTGCGCTTAAATACACATACGATCTACTCGGTTATTGGATTGGTCAGCATCCACAGGCCTACCCACCAGTCGTTATACATATTACCGACGGCGAATCGGGGGACGGTAATCCTTCCTCGGTTGCGGCAAATATTCGTAATCTGGCTACATCTGATGGCAATGTACTTCTTTTCAATCTGCATCTATCCGAACGAATGGTAGCCCCCACACTGTTCCCCAACTCACCGTCCCGTTTGCCGGATGATTATGCTCGCATGTTGTATCAAATGTCGAGCGTCATGCCTCCTCCCTTCATTCAAGCAGCACAAGAGATGCAGATTCCGGTTGAACAGAACTCCCGAGCTTTTGCCTTCAACGCTGATCTGAGCGCGACTATTCGCTTCATCGAAATCGGTACGCGCCAGACGAGTCAGCAGCTTCGATAACCATGGTTTCCGTTTACTATCGCTGTTTTTATGTGCCTAAAGCCGGGCATACCGGAGATCAATACGAAGACGCGTTTGCACCTGACCAACCGGGTCGTTTTCGGATAGAGTCTCGCTGGTTGTGTGGCCTGGCAGACGGGGCCAGTGAGGGTGGTTTTTCCCGCCGCTGGGCCAATCTTCTGGTGAAACGGCTGACAGCAATGTTGGATGAAGACTCACTCACGCCGCAGACACTACAACGCTACCTCGCTGCATGCGTGGACGAGTGGCAGCAGGAGATCGTGCCCGAACTGATCCGAGAATACGGCAGTTCGTCACGCTTTTATGCCATCCAGCAGAGTTTACTGCTAACGGGATCGGCTGCGACATTGGCCATGATTGAAGTCGATCCGACAGTACGACGCTGGCGTGGTATCAGTTTGGGAGATTCCTGTATTTTTCACATACGCGATGGCAAAATCCTCGATTATTTGCCAAAGACCATAACGCGTGCATCCGATTTTGATACCAGTCCTCTGCTCGTCAGTACGCAACCGGATCGGATGGGGGTGATTCGAGAACAATTAGAACGAGAAGCACTGTATTTGTATGCCACATACAAACCTGGTGATGTCTTACTACTCATGACCGATGCACTGGCGGAATGGTTTATCCGTCAATGCGAACATAGTAATCCCCAACTTATCGTCTCGGAATTGTATCGCATCAACAGCGATACTCATTTTCAACAGATGATTGATGAATTACGCAGAGAGCAAGCTCTTAAAAACGATGATACAACGCTCCTGATGATTCAGATTGATGGCCGACCATTATTTCCAGCCTTAGAAACTCAGGCTGTATCCAGTGCTGTAGATGAATTGCCACCGGTTCCGAAAACGCTATTACAGCGGCACCCTAAACGCTTCGTAGGAGCTTCTATAGTCTTGCTTGCAATCCTGTTATGCAGCGTATGGATTTTTGCGACGGAATTTGCTGATACACCGGAGGCAACGATACCTCCACCCACAGAAACACTGATTGTTGAATCAGAATCATTCACACCCCCAGGGATTGCATCCAGCCCGGAGCCTACCGATACAATTATTGCTACCATCACGTTGACAACAACCGGCGTACCAACAACAATTCTGACCAGTACACCAACACCAACTTCAACGACAAATCCCACGCTATCGCTTACGCCCGATTTCACAGATCTGAGGCAAGGTTGTCAGGATGCAGGGTGCTTTGAAGAATACCCTGTAGCATCTGGTGATACCCTCGCTAATATTGCCGATCGACTATCTAACGTTGATGTAGAGCGAATCTCTGCGGTAAACAATATCCCTGATGTGGATACTATTGATGTTGGTGACATCCTCTGCCTTCCTGACTACCCGTTTAGATTTGCCTGTGAAAGGTAAATGACAATGCTACCATCCTTGAGCGACTACCAGAACGCGCTCCGCAACCCGCATGCCTGTTTCAAAGATGACGACCTGCGCCAGTCTCAATTCATCCCGGCCCGGCGCACCTCCGGTCCGGGCATTGCCAACCCGTTGATCTACCCGGGCAACTTCGCCCTGACCAGTGCCTTCACCCTGCCAACTGGCGAACAGATCGCTGTGCGCTGTTTTCACCGCCCGCTGCCCGATGACATCGCCGAGCGCTACCGAGCGATCAGTGCCTTTGTGGACACCAGTGCTACGCCATTGTTCGCGTCGATCAGGTTTCAGCCTGAGGGGATCCTGGTCAACGGCGGCTGGTATCCAATCTGCCGCATGGAATGGGTGCAAGGACAGACGCTGCAAACATATCTAGCGCAGCATCATCGGGACCGTGAACGTGTTCACAGGCTGGCCCAACGGTTCAGGATACTGGGTGAAGACCTGGCCGCGCTGGACTGCGCGCACGGCGACCTGCAACACGGCAACGTCATCGTACAGGCAGATGGCAAGCTGCGGTTGGTCGATTACGATGGGATGTATGTTCCGGCACTGGCTGGCTACGGAGCCAGCGAAGCGGGCCACCGCCATTATCAACACCCACAACGCCAGGGGCGACCGGCATTCTTTGACCAGCGCCTGGACCGCTTCTCGCTGATCACGATCTATTTGTCACTGCTGACGATTGCCGCGAACCCGGACCTCTACGATGCCACCGCCGAGGCGATCTACCTGCAAGAGAGCGATTATCGCGCTCCGGAGCAGTCGGCGCGCATGGCACAGTTAAAGCAGGTGGGCATGTTCCCGGCGGCGCTGCGCCTGACGGCTATCTGTCAGGATGACATTGAAGCCGTGCCCTCATTGGCCACCTTCATCCACGAGACCGGGTTGCAGTGGTACCAGCCCGAACAGGTTATCGCGCAGTCGGTTCACACACCGCCTGTACAGCCGGCCTCAGAGCCGGTCGTTCAGGAAGACGCCAATCCCCGCTTTGCCTCCGCTGTGACAACGCCACCATCCGCGCCGACGGCAGCTCCGAACAGTCCGCCAGCACAGCGGAATGCAAGTCCAAAATGGTTCACTGTACACACCGCAGGCTGGGTCGTTGCGCTGGTACTGGCATCCGTGATCGGAATTGCATTTCTGGTGGGTTCGATGGAAGACAGGACCGCGACAGCCACATTATGGACGGCCACACCGACACCAACCAATACCGCAACAGCAACTCTAACACCGACACCAACACCCGACGCAACAGCGACTCTTATCGCATTCCGCCCGCAGACCAACGCCGA
>DAOTUD010000023.1:0-37893 GCA_034437275.1 Anaerolineae bacterium | reverse complement strand
GGTTTCGGGTCTGATGCGGTGCCCCCTATTTTACCCCATTTCGGCCAGTTCGTGTTGACATTTTCGCCTGAAATCGGCATCCGCCTGAGCACAAATGTCAGCGCGGCCTAACCTTTTTTCAGGAGACTCCTGTAAGTATAACATCGCAGAATACCATGCTCAAAACCAGCGCATCACTCGGGCCGCGACCAACCCTGCCAGCCGCGCGCCTGCCACGCGGCATACAGCGCGATCGAGCCCGCCGTCGCCACGTTCAGGCTGTGGACGTGGCCGCGCATCGGCAGCGTGATCAGCAGGTCGCACGTTTCGCGCACCAACCGCCGCAGCCCCTCGCCCTCGCTGCCCAGCACCAGCGCCAGCGGCATGTCGAGGTCGACCTGGTCCAGCGTGGAGGCATCCGGCCCGATATCGACTCCGGCGATCCATACGTCGGCTTCCTTCAGGCCGCGCATGGCCGTGACCAGGTTGGTCACCATCGCCACGTTCAGGTACTCCACCGCCCCGGACGAGGCGTTGACCACCGCCGTCGTGATGTCCACCCCGCGCCGTTCTTGCAGCACCACGCCATGCACACCGACTGCGTCCGCCACGCGCAGCAACGCCCCGACGTTTTGCGGGTCCTTGAGCAGATCGAGGATCAGCAGAAAAGGCGGCTCATTTCGGTCGGCAGCGGTCTGCACGATATCATCCACCGCCACGTACGGATAGCCGCCCACCCGCAGCGCTACCCCTTGATGATTGGCGTTTTTGGCCAGGTCGTCGAGGACGCGGCGCGGCACCCGCCGCTGCTTGACGCCCTGCGCCTCGGCTTCGCGGATAATGTGCTCGATGATGTCCTTGCCCTCCATGCCTTCCGCCAGCAACACCTGCTCGAAGTGCCGTCGCCCGGCCCGCAGGCTCTCCAGAACCGGCCACCGTCCATACAGATATTCAGCCATGCTCATTCCTTCCAAAATGCTAAACTACCCTGCGCTTAGACTAACACACAGCACCCGGATTCGTTATTTGGACAGTAAAAAGCAGGGCACTGACCCAGCGCCCTGCCCATCGTGTGGTGTGGAGTGGTGAAAGCGGCGGTCTACTCGATGCGCCAGATCGTGCCGTCTGGGCGATCCTCGAGCGTGACGCCCAGGTCCTTCAGCCGGTCACGGATGGCGTCGGCCTGGGCGAAGTCCCTGTTGGCGCGGGCCTCGGCGCGCAGGTCGATCAGCAGCCGGATCAAGCCCTCTTCGCGTTCGGCGTTGGCCCCGCCGGCCTCGATCTCGTCGCGCACGATGCCCAGCACATCCCCGCCCAGTTCGCGGTAGGTCGTGTCGATGGCTTCCAGTACCGTCTTGCCGACGGTCTGATCGCTGTTGAGCAGCGTGTTGACTTCGCGCGTCAGGTCGTGCAGTGCCGCCAACCCGCCTGGCGCGTTGAAGTCATCGTCCATTGCGTCGACGAACTGCTGTTTGGCTTTTTCCAGCGTATCGAAGAAGGCATTGCCCTCGTCGCCATCGGGAGCCTGGCGCAGTTTTTCGCGCGTCAGGCGCACCGCACCGTAAATGCGCTCCCAGCTTTTCTGCGCCGACTCGAGCGCCTCCTCGCTGAACACCACCGGGCTGCGATAGTGGCTGTTGAGGATGAACAGCCGCAGTACCTCGGGCCGGTGCAGTTTCAGCGCGTCCTTGATAGTGTAGAAGTTGCCCAGGCTCTTGGACATCTTGACCGGGATGCCGAACTCGTCCGGCACGTTCAGGCTGCCGACCAGCATCCAGTAGCGCGCGAAGTCGGCGTTGTTGGCTGCTTCGCTCTGCGCGATCTCGCATTCGTTGTGCGGGAAGATGTTGTCCACGCCGCCGCCGTGAATGTCGAACGTTTCGCCCAGATATTTTCGGGACATGGCCGAGCATTCGATGTGCCAGCCCGGGTAGCCAACGCCCCAGGGGCTGTCCCAGCGCAGGATGTGCTCCGGTGCGGCGATCTTCCACAGCGCGAAGTCTTCCGGGTTGCGCTTGTCTTCGCGCACCGTCTCGCGCGTGCCGTCTTCCTGCTCGCCGACGCGCCGGTTGGAGAGCTTGCCATATCCCGGCCAGCTGCGCACGTCGAAGTACACGTTGCCGCTGTCGGAGATGTAGGCGTGGCCCTTCTCGAGCAAATCCTCGATCATCTCGATCTGTTCCGGGATGTGGCCGCTGGCGCGCGGGCTGATGTCCGGGCGCTGCACGCCGAGCGCGTCCATGTCAGAAAAGTAGCTGCGCGCGTAGGTTTCGACGATCTGCATCGGCCCGGATTCGGCCTGGCGCGCCTTTTTCAAAATCCGGTCCTCGCCTGTATCGAGCAGGTGGCCGACATCCGTCAGGTTTTGCACGTACAGCACATCGTAGCCGCTGTAGCGCAGATAGCGCACGATCACATCGAACGACACATACGTCTTGGCATGCCCCACGTGGGCATGATCATAAACGGTCGGGCCACACACGTACATGTTCACTTTGCCTTCGTGCAGCGGCTCGAACGGTTCTTTTTCGCGGTGCAGGAAATTGTAGATGTTTAATGCCATAGCAGATTGTCCTCTGGTCTTGTCGCTGGACAGAGTAGTAACATCTTTAATTTTAACGCAAACTTCCCTCGGGCGTCAGGGGCAATTGGCGACAGGCGGCGGACGCAGTACAATGCCCGCAGATAAAGCTGCTTATTTCTATCGAAGGAGTACGGCTGATGGGACAAATCTGGATCAAAAATGTTGATGCAGTCACCTTAGACGACGCCGGAACGATCCGGCGCGGGGTGGATATCCTGATCGACGGGACGCAGATCGCGCACATTGGCGACGTGCCCGCCGGTACCGAGGCGGACGAGATCATCGACGGGGGCGGGCAGGTGGCGCTGCCGGGATTCTTCAACGCGCACAGCCACGCCGCGATGACGTTCGAGCGCGGCTGGGCCGAGGATTTGCCCTTCCCGCGTTGGCTCAACGAGAAAATCTGGGTGGCGGAGAGCGCGCTCACGCCGGAAGACGTGTACTGGGGCGCGGCGCTGGCCGCCTGCGAGATGATCCGCAGCGGCACGGTTGGCTTCAACGATCACTATTTCTACATGGACCAGGTGGCGAAAGTCGTCGAGCAAAGCGGGCTGCGCGCCATGCTGACGTGGTGTGTGTTTGGCATCGGCGACGACAAGGAGATCGGCCCCGGCACAGACGAGCAGATCGCCTTCAGCCAGCAGTGGCGCGATGCCGCCGGGGGGCGCATCCACACCTGCCTGGGGCCGCATTCGCCGTATGTGTGCCCGCCAGAGTTCCTGGAGCGCATCGTCGCGCTGGCCGCCGAGCACGACCTGCCGGTGCACCTGCACGTCTCCGAATCCCAGGAGCAGGTCGACAATTCCCGCGCCAAACGCGACGGCAAGTCGCCGGTGGAGCATCTGGCGACGCTGGGCGTGTTCGAGCACCACACGGTCGCGGCCCACTGCCTCGCACTAAGCGCCGACGACATGGCGATCCTGGCCGAAAAGGGCGTCTACATCCCGCGTACCCCGATCACCTACATGAAGCTGGCAATGCCGGTTCGCACCCCGGCGAGCACGCTCCAGCAGGCCGGGATCACGCGCATCGCGCTTGGCTCGGATGGCCCGGCCTCGAACGCCACGCTGGATATGTGGGACGTGCTGCGCCAGCAGGTCTGGCTGGAGAAATACGAGCAGGTGGACCCCGAAGCCATCCCCGGCGATACCGCGCTGCGCATGGCGAGCCAAAACGGCGCGGCGGCGCTCGGCTTCGCGGACAGCGGCGTGCTGGCCGAGGGGCGTCCCGCCGACCTGATCCTGGTGGACTTCCAGCGCCCGCACTTACGCCCGCGCCACGACCTGATCGCCAACCTGGTGCACACCGCCAAAGGCGCAGACGTGACGCACACCATCGTGGACGGCACGCTGCTGATGCGCGACCGCGAGCTGCTCACGCTCGACGAGGAGCGCATCCTGCACGAAGCCGAGCAGCGCGCGTTCCGCATGGTGAGCCAGGACATGCGCCAGGTCCGGGAATACGAGGGCTGACGCCCCACCGCGCGCAGCGCAGCGGGGCGTCCGGCTGGCTCTCCGCTGCGTGCGGTCGGATCGTGCGGCGCGTCAGGCGCTTAGAAAATCGACGATCACCCTGTTGAACGCCTCGGCGCACTCCCAAAACGAGGCATGACCCGCACCGGGCAGGATGTGCAGTTCCGCGTCGGGGATGCGCTCGGCGATTAGTGCGGCGTAGTGCACCGGCTTTAGGATGTCCTTCTCGCCGACGATCACACACGCCGGCTGTGCGATCTGGTCCAGTTGCGCGGTGACGTTCATCGCCAGGAAACAGCAGCACAACTGCGCGACCGAAGGCAGGTCGAGCGCTTTGGCCGCGTCCACGCGGCTGAGCAGCAGGTCGTACTGCTCCTTGAAAAACTGCTCGCTAAAGTTCCAGTACCACGTCGTCTTGTAAAACAACTCGTGGTCGCCCAGTTCGGCCACCATGCGCCAACTGTCGCCGATGGCGTGCAACTGCGGCTCGATGTGGCTCACCGCGTCGGCGATGATCAGCTTGCGGCAGCGGTTGGGATGGCGCAGCGCAAATACCAGCGTCAGCTCGCCGCCGTAGGAAATACCGCCGATATGGGCTTGCTCGATGTCCAGCGCATCCAGCAGCGCGGCCAGATCGTCCGCGTGCTGCTCCCAGGTGTAGTCCGCATCGCTGGGAGACCACTTCTGGGACTGGCCCTGTCCGCGCATGTCGTACAGCAGGACGCGGACGTGCGGCGTCAGCACCGGCAGCTGGTAAGCCCAGGTGGCCGTGCTGGCGATGATACCGTTGTTCAGCACCAGTACATCCTCGCCGTCGCCGTGCAGTTCGTAATAGAGTTCAACATCGTTTACGGTTATTTTTGGCATGAGAAAAATTCCTTTTTAATTCGCGGCTGTGATTGTTTATACTACACTTGCCAAGTTACACGACAGCCACCTGGCGCGCGTAGTATGATCGGACCGAGTACAATCCATTAGCCACCCACGAAAGATTTCGAGGCGTGATGAACAAATTGCTGCGAGTGCAGACTCTGGGTATGTTCCGCGTGTGGCTCAACGGCGACCTGATGCACAACGCCGCCTGGAAGCGCGAAAAAGCCCAGCGCCTGTTTCAATTCCTGGTCACGGTGATATTAAACGACCGGCACCAGGTGCTGCCCAAAGAGCGCATCGTCGCCGAACTGTGGCCGACCCTGGACGACAAACGCGCCGACCGTGATTTTAAGGTCGCGCTCAATGCCCTCAACGACGCGCTGGAGCCGGACCGCGCCGCGCGGACGCTGTCCTCGTTTGTGATCCGGCACGGGCTGGCCTACGGCCTGAATCCGGACGCGAGCGTCCAGATCGACGCCGAGGACTTCCGCGAGGGGCTGAAGACGGCGGCCCGGCTGGAGGAAAACGACCTCGACGCGGCCATCGACGCTTACCGCGCGGCCATCGACCTGTACGCCGGGGACTACCTGCCAGATGCGATGTACGAGGACTGGGCCAGCCTGGAGCGCGAACGGCTGCAAATGCTGTACCTCTCCGGTGCGATGCGGCTGGCGGCGCTGCTGCTGCAACGCGCGGGCTACCAGGAGTCGATCCACCTGTGCCAGTCCGTGCTGATGATCGACCAGTATTGGGAAGAAGCCTACCGTCTGATGATGATCGGCCATGCCCTGCGCGGCAACCGTCCGCTGGCGCTGCGCGTCTACGAACAATGCTGCGCTGCCCTGGAGGACGGGCTGAATCTGCCACCGATGGACGAGACCGCCGCCCTCTACCACGCGATCCAGCGCGGCGATCCGGTCACACCCCCCTAGTTTTGCAACCCATCTGCAACCCGCACGAGGTACCCTGAGTTTAGGATGAACAATCGGAGTCTATGATGAATCAAGAAGTTGTCTCATTTGTCCTGCGTTTTGTCCGCGAAGCGGGCGAGGATCAGCCGGCGCGCTGGCGCGGCGTGATCAAGCACGTCCAGAGCGACAGCACCGCCGATTTCGCCCACTTCAGCGATGCGCTGGAATTCATGCAGGACCATGTCACCGAAGCGATCCGGCAGGCTTTCGCCGAAGATGAGCACATTACGCCGGAGAAAATGCTGGCCGAAACCGCGCGGCTGTGGGGCGAACTGGCGCCGCGTTACACCGACATCGTGCTGCAATCGATGGAACTGATGCTCGAACAAGGGCGGCGTATGGGCGAATCGATGGCTGAAAACATCTCAAGCTGGAACCAGCCCTCGTCGCCGGAGCAGCACACCCAGATGTTGGCCCTGGTCGAACGCCTGACCGCGCAGGTCGACACGCTGGCAACCAAAGTCGACGAACTGGAATCCCGGCTGAGCGATGAGTGAGCCGTTTTCGCTGCGCCGCAGCCTGGAAGCCTGGGAAGCCGAGGTCGCGGCCCATTGGGACGCCCTGATTCGCTCGCCGGATTTTCTGCGCCGGATGGGTACGCAGCTTGACGAATCGCTGCGCTCGTACCAGCGCATCACCGCGACGCTGCGCCAGCAGTTCCTGCACGCCGCAACCGCCCAGGATAACGCTGCCCGTGCGATCTACCTGCTGGAACGCCTGGAGAAGCGGGTGGACGCTTTGCTGGAGCGTGTCACACGGTTGGAAGCCGCCCTCAACGATGATTGAACAACTGCTCGAACAGTGGTCTACGCTGTGGCAGCGCGGCATGGCCCAGGTCTGGCGCGACTATACCAACGCACAGCGCACCCTGCGCCGGCAAGGGAAGCTGCTGGTCGGCCAGACACCATCGACGGTGGTGCATACCGAAGGCCACCTGCGCCTGCTGCACTACCATGCCCAGGTCGACACCCCGCGCGCGGTGCCGCTGCTGTGCATCCCGTCCATGATCAACCAGTATTACGTGATGGACCTCACACCGGAGCGCTCGCTGGTGGGCTACTTGCTGGCCGAGGGCATCGACGTGTACATGCTGGACTGGGGCCGAGCCACCGAAGCCGACCGCTACCGGTCGCTGGACGAACACATTACCGGGCTGCTGCGCCGCTGCGTGCAGCACGTCCAGGCGGAAACCGGGCAGCCTGCCGTGTCGCTGCTCGGCTACTGTATGGGCGGCATGATGGCGGCGGCGTATGCCGTGCTCTTTCCGGACGAAGTCGCCACCCTGATCAACCTGGCCGGACCGATCAACTACCACGACGACGGCATCTACAGCGTGTGGACGCGCCCGGAGTGGTGCCACGTCGACCTGATGGTCGACACGCTCGGCAACATCCCCGCCGAACTGCTCAACACGACGTTTCACATGGTGCGGCCCACCGACGAACTGCTCCAGGCGTTGAACTACTGGGAGCGCCGCGACGACCCGGCCTATCTGCGGCGCTTTGCGGCGATGCAGCTCTGGCTCAACGACCCGATCCCCTTCCCCGGCGAGGTCTTCCGCAAATACATCAAGGACCTCTACCAGCACAATCTGCTGCTGCGGGGCGCGTTCGAGATTCACGGACAGCCCATCGATCTGCACCAGATCGCGGCCCCCACGCTGACGATTGCCGCCCGCCAGGACCACATCGCGCCCTGGGAGTCGGTTGTCGTGCTGCACGACCTGATCGCCAGCCCGGACAAAGCGCGCATCGTGCTGGAAAGCGGGCACATCGGCATGGTCGTCGGCTCCGATGCCCACACGCAGTTGTGGCCACGCCTCAGCCGGTGGCTGTACGACCGCTCCTGAGCGCGTAACTGGCGCGTAACTCGCGCGCGGTATGCTGCATAGTATAAGATCCTTTTTAAGCGTGGATAAATCTTTATGCCTTCAATTGAACTCCCCTCCATCGGCATCGCGGGGACCGGTTTATATATCCCGCCGACTGTCATCACCGGCGAGGACATCGCAGCACGCACCGGGCTGCCGGAATTCGTCGTGCTGGAAAAAATGGGCATCCGCGAGGTGCACACCGCCGGGCCGGACGACACCATCACCGCGATGGCCACTCGCGCCGGTCAGCAGGCGCTCGAAAAGGCCGGGCTGGACCCCGCCGACCTCGATCTGATCGTCTATCATGGCAGCGAATACAAGGATCACATCGTGTGGTCGGCGGCCTCGAAAATTCAGAACTTGCTGGGGGCGACGGACGCCTTTGCTTTCGAGACGTATGCCCTGTGTGCCGGTGCGCCCATTGCCTATAAGGTGGTGCGCGACATGATGCGCGTCGACGAACGGCTGCAAAATGTGCTGCTGGTGAGTGCCAGCCGCGAGAACGACCTGATCGATTTCGGCAACATGCGCACCCGCTTTATGTTCAATTTCGGCGCAGGGGGGAGTGCCGCCCTTTTCCAGTGCGGGCTGGCGCACAACCTGGTGCTGGAGTCCGCCGTGCGCACCGACGGCAGCCTGGCCGACACCGTGATCATGACGCCGGCTGAAGACGAGGTCGCGCTGCTGCCTGGGGAGATGGGCACGCTGCATGGCCGGTTGGATGTACAGCACGCGGAATACATGGCCGACCGGCTCGGCGCGGTGTCGCTGGATCGTTTCGTCGAGGTCATCACCGAAGCCATCACCCGCAGCGACCACACGCTCGACGATCTGCGCTTCCTGGGCATCACACACATGAAGCGCTCGTTCTACGAGCAGATTCTGGACGCGGTCGGCCTGACGCCGGAGCAGTCAGTCTACCTCAACCACTACGGCCACATTCAGAGCGTGGACCAGGTGTTGGCGCTCGAGTTGGGCCTGGAAGCCGGCAAAATCAAGCCCGGCGACCTGATCGTGCTGGCCGGGGCGGGCACAGGCTACACCTGGAGCGCAACCGCGATCCGCTGGGGCTAGTGATCACCGTACGTTTACGTTTATTCTTTTGAGTGAGGAAAAAACATGGCAAACCGTTTAGAAAACCGTGTCGCCCTGATCACTGGGGCCGCCCAGGGCATCGGGCGCGCCATCGCGCTCCGCTTCGCCGAGGAAGGCGCGAAGATCGTCGTGATCGACGTGCTGGCCGACAAAGCGCAAGCCACCGCCGACGAGATCAAAGACGCCGGCAGCGACGCCCTGGCCGTGGTGTGTGACGTCACCCAGCGTGACGATATCGACAAAGCCGTGAAGACCGTGATGGATGCTTACGGCCAGATCGATATCCTGTGCAACAACGCGGGCATCACGCGCGATGCCCGCCTGGTGAAGATGACCGAAGAGCAGTTCGACCAGGTGGTCAACGTCAACCTGAAGGGCGTCTTCAACCTGACGCAAGCCGTCGCCCCGATCATGGTCGAGCAGGGCTACGGGCGCATCATCAGCACGTCGTCGGTCGTCGGGCTGTATGGCAATTTCGGCCAGACCAACTACGTCGCCACCAAAGCGGGCGTGATCGGCATGACTCGCGTGTGGGCGCGCGAACTGGGGCCGAAGGGCGTCACCGCCAACGCCATCGCGCCGGGCTTCATCGAAACCGACATGGTCAAATCCGTGCCGCAGGAAATCCTGGACCGTTTCATCAAGAGCACGCCGGTCCGCCGCCTGGGCAAGCCGGAAGACATCGCCAACGCCTACCTGTTCCTGGCGTCGGACGAAGCGTCGTTCGTGAATGGCACCGTCCTGAGCGTGGACGGTGGGCTGGTCATGTAAACTGGTTCGTAGGGGGCTTTGAGTCCCCTACGGTTCATATTATTAAACTGGATTTTCGGCCAAGTTCTGATGAAACAAAAATCGCTTTATATTACGGACTTTTTGCAGCGTCGGTCCCAACTCTCGCCCCACAAGCTCGCCATTCACGACATGCTCACCGGGCAGGATTACACCTACGCGGCCTGGAATGCCCAGGCCAACCAGACGGCAAACTATCTGCGCAGCCTGGGTGTTGAGACCGGGGACTGCGTCGCGGTCTACGCCACCAACAACATGGATTACATGGACGTGTGGATGGCGTGCGGCAAGATCGGCGCAATCCTGCAAAACGTCAACTGGCGCTTGACGCCGCACGAGCTCCAGACACTGCTGCAAGATGCCGCCCCGCGCGTGCTGGTCTACTCGACGGACTTCGTCGAGCAGGTCAACCACCTGCGCCCCCACCTGCCCAGCGTGGCGCATTTCGTCGCCATGCGCGATAAGGCGCAGCCCGGCGATCACACCTTCGCGGCGCGCGACGCCTTCCCCGGCGAACTCGCCACCCCGCGCCCGGCGCTGGACTGGGACTCGCCCTGGGTGATCTGCTACACTGGCGGCACGACCGGCCTGCCCAAAGGGGCCATCCTCACGCACGGCAACATGACCTGGAACAGCATCAACACCGTGATGAGTTGGGGCCTGGACCAGAACGACGTGGCGATCCTCAATTCGCCGCTGTTCCACACCGGCGGGCTGAACGTCTTTACCCTGCCGCTGATCCATGCCGGCGGGACCAACATCCTGTGCGCCGGGTTTGATGCCAACCAGGTCTTCGACCTGATCAAAGACGGCGGCGTGACGCTGTTCTTCGGCGTGCCAACGATGTTCATCGTGATGCAGCAGCATCCGCGCTGGCCCGAAGCCGACTTCAGCCAGCTCAAGCTGGTGATCAGCGGCGGCGCGCCGTGCCCCATGCCCGTCTTCGAACGCTTCTGGGACAAGGGCGTGGACTTCAAGACCGGCTACGGCCTGACCGAAGCTGGCCCCAACACCTTCTGGCTGCCAGAAGAAGACGTCCGCCGCAAACCGGGCGCGGTCGGCTACCCGCTGATGCATATCGACGTGAAGAACGTCCAGCCCGACGACGGCGCGCTGTGCGGTCCGGACGAACCGGGCGAACTGGTGATCCGGGGGCCGCACGTCACGCCCGGCTATTGGAACAACCCCGAGGCGACCACCGACGCCATCCGCGACGGCTGGCTGCACACCGGCGATCTTGCCACGCGCGACGATGAAGGCTACTACACCATCGTCGGGCGGCTGAAGGACATGATCATCTCCGGCGGCGAGAACGTCTACCCCGCCGAAGTCGAAAGCGTCATGTACCGCCATCCCGCCATCAAAGAGGCGGCGCTGATCGGCATCCCGGACGAAAAATGGGGCGAGGTAGGCCGCGCGGTAGTGGTCACCGAGCCGGGCCAAACGCTGGCTGCCGAGGAGTTGATCGACTTCCTGCGCGAGTATCTGGCCCGCTACAAGGTTCCGAAGTCGGTCGTATTCGTGGACGAACTCCCCAAGACCGGCGCGGGCAAGATCGACAAAAAAGTGCTGGTCGAGCAGTATAAGGATTGACACACATGCCAACCGTACAGTCGAACGATATCACCCTTTATTACGAAATTCACGGCGCGCAGCACGACGAGACGCTGCTGCTGATCAACGGCGTGGGCCAGTGGCACGAAGCGTGGTGGCGCAATGTTGGCCCGCTGGCCGAGCATTTCCGCGTGATCACCTTCGACAACCGGGGCATCGGCGACTCCGGCAAGCCGGATATTCCCTACAACCTGGAGATGATGGCCGATGACACGCTCGGCCTGCTGGATGCGCTGGAGATCGAGCAGACGCACGTGCTGGGGCACTCGCTGGGCGGCGGGATCGCGCTGTTCATGGCGCGCAAAGCGACGGCGCGCATCCAAAGCCTGATCCTGGCCTCGACGCTCTACTGGGGGCCTAAGGTCGCCATGCCCTCCGAGCGCGCCATGCAGGTCCTACAAGATCGCTCCGGCGATCCGCTGGAGTTGGTCAAGCGCGGAATTCGCATCGCCTGCGCAGAAGGCATTGAGGCGCGCGACCCCGAGGCGTTCCAGAAGCTCGTCGATCTGCGCTTCAACAGCCAGCAAACGCCGAATCTCTACCTGCGCCAGAGCCAGGCCGGGCTGCCCTACCTGCAGGACGATCACATCGCCGACTTCGCGCCGCCCATGCCGGTCCTGCTGCTGGTCGGGGAGCATGACGAGGTCGCCCCGCCCGCCAACAGCGAAGCGATCCAGGCGGTGTGGCCACACGCCAAACTGGTCGAGATCAAAGGGGCCGGGCACCTGTTCAACATCGAGGAGCCAGCAGCCACACACCAGGCGATCCTGGACTTTCTGAAGTGAATTCACGGCGGACGCCCGGATCGGCATTTCACGTGGATAGCAACTCGCGAGTATAATAAGTTTGTCAATAATAGAATTAAGCGAAAGGCCTCTTCATGCCCCGTTACGCACAAATTGTCAGCACCGGGCGTTACCTGCCGGAAAAAGTGCGCACCAATGCCGAACTCGACGAAATGTTGGGCGAGCCGGTCGACCAATGGCTGATCGACAACGTCGGCATCCGCGAGCGCCGTTTGATCGGCGACGACGAGAACACCTCCGACCTGGCGGTCTATGCCGCCCGGCAGGCGCTCGAGCGGGCCGACCTCGCGCCGGAAGCCATCGACCTGATCATCCTGGCGACCGACACGCCGGACTACGTCTCGCCGGGCACCGCGTCGGTCGTGCAGTACAAGCTCGGCGCGGTCAACGCGGGCACCTTCGACATCAACGCGGCCTGCGCCGCCTGGGTGCTGGGCGTGGATATCGCCAGTCGCTACCTGGCGATGGACGAGGCATACACCAACATCCTGGTGATTGGCTCCTACGGCATGACCCGCTTTGTGGATTGGACGCACAAGCGCACCTGCACGCTGTTCGGCGATGGCGCGGGCGCGATCGTGCTGAGCGCCGGTGACAGGCCGGGCTTCCTGGACGCGAACATGAAGGCCGACGGCGCGTTCCATGACTATATGGGCGTGTTCATCGGCGGGACGGTCGAGCCGACCGGCGGACCGGGCACCCGCCCGCAGAAGCTCGAAATCCGCAAGCGGTTCCCGCCAGCCACCAACAACCAGGGCTGGCCGCCGCTGGTGCGCGATTTGATGCGCAAACTGGGACGCGACGTGGATGAGATCGACAAGATTTATTTTACACAACTCAACCTGCGCACCATCGAATATGTGATGAACGACCTCGGCCTGCCGATGGAAAAGACCCATACCACGATGGAAAAATGGGGCTATACCGGCTCGGCCTGCGTGCCGCTGGCGCTCGACGACGCGATCACGCAGGGCATCGGCCCGGAGCCGGGTGAGCTGGTGGTCTTCTGCGCCAGTGGGGCCGGGTATACGATGGCCACCGCAGCGTTCGAGTGGACGGAAATCAGGAGTTAGCAATGTATATTGGTGATACGCTGGCACGACGCGCGATTTATTCCCCGGACCGGCTGGCCATTGTCGATGCCGGCAAACCGGACCGCCCGCACTACACCTACGCCCAGATGAACGAACGGGCCAACCGCTTCGCCAACTGGCTGCAGCACGCGGTGGGCGTCCGGAAAGGCGACCGGGTGGGGATCGTGGCACATGACGGCGTAGAGTTTTTGGACGCATTTTTCGCGTGCGGCAAGCTGGGCGCGATCCTGGCCTGTTACAACTGGCGGATGCACTGGCGCGGGCTGGCGCGCGTGGTCAACGATACCACGCCCAAGCTATTGATTTTTTCCGACGAATTCAAAGACAACATCGAGCACCTGCTGCCCAAAACCCCCAGCGTGACGCACACCCTGCACATCGAGGGCGGCGGCATCCCCGGCAGCCAGCACTTCGAGACGGTGCTGCAATCCGGGGACGCTGCGCCGGTCACGACCGAGACCCTGGACAAGGAAGACACCGCCGCGCTGATCTTCACCGGCGGCACGACCGGCGTGCCGAAGGGAGCCAAGATCAGCCACCGCATGATCGCCTGGAACACGCTCAACACCATGATCCACGACATCCTGCCGGGCGACACGACGGTCAACGTGTTCCCGATGTTCCACACCGGCGGACTGCTGGTGTATACCGTCCCGCTGATGATTGCCGGGGGCACGGTGGCCCTGGTCCGGCGCTTCGACCCGGAGCTGGTCCTGGACTTGATCGAGGCGTACGAAGCCGACTTTTTCGCCGGCGTGCCGACCATGTACCAGATGCTCACCCAGGCCCCCAACTGGGACAAGGCCGACCTGAGCAGCCTGCGCTTCTGCACCAGCGGCGGCGCGCCGCTGCCAGTGCCGCTGGTCGAGAAGTTCCGCGATGAGAAAGCCGTGCGCTTCAAGCAGGGCTTCGGCATGACCGAGTTCGGCCCGGGCATTTTCGCGCTGGCCCCGGAAGACGCGATCCGCAAGGCGGGCAGCATCGGGCGGCCCAATTTCTTCGTGGATGCGCGCGTCGTGGATGAGGACAACACCCCGCTTGGCCCGGGCGCAGTCGGCGAACTGGTGCTGAAAGGCCCGTCGTTCTGCTCCGGCTACTTCAACATGCCGGGCGCGATGGATGAGGTCGTCGACGAGGACGGCTGGTTCCACACCGGCGACATGGCCCAACACGACGACGAATGGTACTTCTACATCGTCGACCGCAAAAAAGATATGTACATCTCCGGCGGCGAGAACGTCTACCCCGCCGAAATCGAGCACGTGCTGTACGACCACCCGGCGGTGCACCAGTGTGCGGTGATCGGCGTGCCGGACGACAAATGGGGCGAGGTGGGCAAAGCCTGCGTCGTGCTCAACTCCGGCGCATCGGTGACGGCGGACGAGTTGCTCGCCTTCATGCGCGATCACCTGGCCGGGTACAAAGTGCCCAAAACCGTTGAATTCCTGGATGCCCTGCCGATTTCGGCGGCGGGCAAAATCTTAAAACGCGAACTCCGTGAACGTTTTGCACCTGATGCCTAGCTCAAAAGGAGGGATACTCGAGGAAAACGAGGAAACAACGTACATCGCCTATTCTGTCCATACTAAAAAAGTAATGCGAAAAAGGAGCTTACAAAATGCGTAAACTATCTCTTTTGGTGTTAGTTGTCGTGCTGGCGCTGTCGGTTGTGATGATGCCTGCACAATCCGGCAAGACCGAAGCCCAGGATGCTGAGCCGCTGAAGATCGGTTTGATCACCGACCTGTCAGCAGTACTGCAGTTGTACGGTATCGAACTGGAAAACGGCCTGACGTTGGGCCTCGACTATGCGACCGATGGCGAGATGACGGTTGCCGGGCGTCCGATTGAGATCATCATCCGCGACTATGCCAATGACGCCGAACTGGCCGCCACCCAGGCCCGCGAACTGATCGAGGTCGAGGGTGTAGAAATCCTCGTCGGCGCGCCTTCCTCGGGCGTGACCCAGGGGTTGGTCAGCATCGCCGCCGACTACGGCGTGGTCCTGATGGCTGGCCCGGCGGCGGACCCGCGCATCACGGGCGAGTTCTTCCAGGACACGACCTTCCGTGCCTGCCGTAACTCGTACCACGACGCGCTCGACATCGCCACCTGGGCGACCGACAATGTCGGCAACGAGTACGTCCAGCTTGCGCCGGACTACGCTTTCGGCTATGGCTCGGTGGCAGCTTTCGAATACGGCTTCCTCCGCAAAGGCGCGGAGTTCGTCGCCGACCCAATCTTCGCCCCCACCGACACCACCAACTTCGTGCCCTTCTTGCAGAAGGTCATCGACTCCGGGGCCGATGGCGTGATCATCACCTGGGCCGGGGCCAGCTCCATCAGCCTGTTCCAGCAGGCGACCGAGTTGGGCCTGGGCGTTGACCCCGACAAGCCGACCATCATCACCGGCTACAACTCCAACGACATCGTGCTGGCGTTCGCCGACGAATCGCAGATCGGCAACATCGGGCTGATCGTGTACCACTACACCCTGCCTGACACCGAGATCAACGACTGGCTGACCGAACAGCACATCGAGCGTTATGACGACGTGCCGGACCTGTTCACCGAATGCGGGTTCGCCACCGGCCAGGCGATTGTCGCCGGCGTCGAGAAGGCCGAAGGCTCGACCTTCCCCGATGACCTGATCCCGGCGCTCGAAGGGCTGGAGTGGGAAGGCCCGAAGGGCACCTACTACATGCGTCCCGAAGACCACCAGGCGCTCATGCCGATGTACGTCGTCGAGCTTGACAACCTGGATGATCCCGATCAAATGTTCTACAACCTGATCGCGGAAGTCTCGGCGGACGAGACCGCACCGCCGTGCGAAGCCGGGGCCGAGCGCAGCAGCGACGACCTGGACTGCACGCCGCTGGCGGAACGCGAGTAGTCCCCATCGTTAACCTTAGCGGGGGATGCACGCCTGTGTATCCCCCGTGTAACGAGGCAGCTTATGGAATATATTCTCGAAGGTCATGGCTTACGTAAAGAATTTGGCGGGTTGGTTGCCGTCGATGATGTCGATATCCAGGTCAAGCCGGGTGAACTCCACTCGATCATTGGCCCCAACGGTGCCGGCAAAACGACCCTTTTTAACTTGTTGACGGCCAATCTGAAGCCGACACGCGGCACGGTGTGGTTTGAGGGACAGGATATCACCAACGTCCCGCTGCACCGCCGGGTCCACCTGGGGATTGGTCGCTCGTTCCAAATTACCAATATTTTCCCCAACCTCACCGTGCTGGAAAATGTGCGGCTGGCCGCCCAGGCGATCGGTGACGACAGCTACAAATTCTGGCAGCACTTCCGGCGCTTCAAGCAGTACACCAACACCGCCCAGGACGCCCTGGAACGGGTCGGGCTGTTGGACAAGGGACACGTCCCCGCCGTGATTTTGCCGCACGGCGACCAGCGCAAACTCGAACTGGCGATCTTGCTGGCTTCCGACGCTGAACTGTTTTTGCTGGATGAGCCGACCGCCGGCATGGCCACCGAGCAGGTCCCAGCCTTGATCGACACCATCCAGGACATTCAGCAAACCACCGGCAAGACCATCATGCTGGTCGAACACAACATGCACGTGGTGATGAACATCTCGGACCGGATCACCGTCATGCATCATGGCGGCATCCTGGCCGAGGGAACCCCCGCCGAGATCACCCAAAACGAAACCGTGCAGCAGGCTTACCTGGGCGAACTGTACGGTGATTTTGCAGGGGTTGTCCAGGAGGGCCTGTCATGAGCACGATCCTCGACGTACGGAACATTCATACGTTCATCGGCGAATTTCATATCCTGGAGGGGGTCACGGTCGAGGTGCAGCCGGGCAGCATTACCGTGCTGTTGGGGCGCAATGGGGCCGGAAAGACCACCACCCTGCGCAGCATCATGGGGTTGACCCCGCCGCGCGCGGGCCAGATCATGTTCAAGGGCGAGCTGATCCACCACCAGGCGACGCATAAGATCGCCCAGATGGGCATCGGCTATGTGCCCGAGAAGCGCATCATCTTCCACGACCTGACGGTCGCCGAGAACCTCCAGATCGCCGAGCGCAAAAACGGCGACCTGGATCGGAAGGCAGATTTTATCTTCGGCCTGTTCCCGGACCTCAAGCGCCTGTATGACCTGCCGGGCGGGAACCTGTCGGGCGGGCAGCAGCAAATGCTGGCCATCGCCCGGGCACTGGTGCCGGATAACGACCTGCTGCTCATTGACGAACCAAGCGAGGGGCTGGCCCCGGTACTCATCGAGCAGGTGATGAAGGCCATCCGCCAGTTGTCGGAGCGTACCACCGTGCTGCTCGTGGAGCAGAACTTCCAGGTCGCCAGCCAGTTAGCCGAACAGTATGTGATCATCGAAGAAGGGCTGTCGGTCCATCAAGGCCGCATCGCGGACCTGGTCAACAACCCCACCCTGATCAGAACCTATTTGGGTGTCGCGTAGGACCGGAGGATATCATGCAGAATTACTTTGCAAACTTGCCACCCCAGCACCGCCGGTCATGGGTTCTGGTGGTTGTGTACATTGCCGTTTTAATCGCGTATTGCTGGATCGAGTTTGGCTATAACACCACCGGCCAGACCGTATTTGCCGGTATTTTTTTGGGGATGCTTATTTTTCTATCCGCATCGGGCTTGTCGCTCATTTTCGGCTTGCTCGATGTCCTTAATTTTGCCCAGGGTGCCTTTGTGTTGATCGGGGCCTATGTCGGCTACCAGACCTACGAAAACGTCGGGCTGGAGGGAGAACTGCGCTTCATGGCAGCGATCCTGGCGGCGATTGTGTCGGTCGGCATCTTAGGGGCCATCATCGAAACCGGGCTGATCCGCCCGCTGTACGAGCGCCCCATCTTCCAGATCGTGCTGACCTTCGGGCTGGCCGCGATCCTGCTGGATGCCGTCGAACGCTACTATGGCCCGGCCCCCAAGCAGGCGCTCGACCCGCCGCCATCACTGGACGGGCAGTTTTCGCTGTTTGGGCAAAACTTGAATGTCTATCGTTTGTTTATCATTTTTCTGGGTTTGGTCATGATGATCGGGGTCTACCTGCTGCTCAACCGCACCCGGATCGGCATCATCATACGTGCCGGTGTCCAGGACAGCGAGATGGTGCAGGCGCTCGGTATCAACGTGCGCCGCGTGTTTACCCTGGTCTTCATCTTAGGGGCCGCGCTGGCCGCGCTCGGTGGGATCGCGATCGTGCCCAACCAGGGCGCGACCCTGGAAATGGGCAACCAGTTTTTGATCTGGTCGATTGTGGTGATCGTCATCGGCGGGTTTGGCAGCTATGAAGGCACGGCTGTCGCCAGCCTTGTCGTGGGGCTGACCCGTGAAGTCGCCGGGCGTGTGTCGCTGGAGCGGCTGGATACGTCCGTACTGGCCGAAACCTCGATTCTGTTGTTGATGATCGTGGTGTTGCTGGTCCAGCCCAGCGGCCTGTTCGGCAGGGAGGAAGCATGATCGACCGCATCTATAAAAACATTGAACGCATTGGCGACCCTACCCTGCGCCGTATGGCAGACGTGGCCGCCCGGACATTGTTCGAAAACTGGCTGTTCGTGCTGATGTTGGTGCTGTTGTGGTGGTCGCCCCACATCGTCGCCGACCTGACTGGCTCCGAGGTCATGCCGGACAACTTCCGCAAAGCTGGCGCGTCGGCCAACTGGCAGAGCGTGATGGCCCAGGCGTTGATCATCGCGTGCCTGACGATGAGCTACAACCTGCTGTTTGGCTTCAACGGCGTGATTTCCTTCGGACACGCACTGTTTTTTGGGGCGGGCGCGTATGCCACCTTCATCATGCTGCAGCACTACGACCCGGCCTATCTGCCCCGGACGTTGATCGGGGTGAACATCGGTATCCTGGTGCTGGCCGTGCTGACCCGCCTGCCGGGCCGGCAGCTTGTCATTTTGTTCGCCAGCAGCCTGGCCATCATCCTGGCCTTGATGCCGATTGACTTTGGGCTGGGCTTTTACCAGGCGGTCGGGCTGGCAGTGTTGGTCAGTATCGCGCTCAGCTTGCTGTCGGGCGCGGTGACCCTGCGCCTGAAGGGCGTCTACTTCGCCATGTTCACGCTGGCGCTGGCCGAGATGTTCTTCGTGATCGCCAAAAGCGGCGCGTTCGTCGACTATACCGGGGCCGAGGATGGCCTGCTGGTAAGCCGCCTGATCCCGGAGCAATTTAACGTCGTGCAGAAGCCGTTTCGCGGCGACCAGCGCGGCATGCCGCTGGAGAACCGGCTGTACACCTTCCACGTGACGGTTGTGTTTTTCGTGGTGGTGTTCCTGGCGATCCGGCGCTATCTGAACTCGCCGGTGGGCCGCGTGATCCTGGCTGTCCGTGAAAACGAAGAACGCGCGCGCACCATCGGGTACAACACGTTCTTCTACAAGCTGGCCACGATGACGTTTGCCGGTGTGATCGCCAGTCTCAGCGGGGTGCTGTTCGTCATCTGGGACAGCTTCCGGCAGGTCCGGCCCGAATATCTCAGCCTGAACTACACCGTCGAGCCGCTGCTCTACACCTTGATCGGCGGCGTCGGCACGCTGACCGGACCGGTCATCGCGGCGGTGGGGCTGGTGCTGGGCGAAAGCTACCTGCGCGACGAGCCGGTGACGTTCAAGCTATTGGGGCTGATCACGGTCTGGCAGGCATTCGTGCTGCTGTATTTCGTGGTGCTCGGGTTGATCTTCCGGATCGCCCGGCGCAAATACATCATGCCCTGGTTCAATAACCGGACCCAGTCAGTCGACTATGAGGAACCGCAGGAGCACGAGCCGAACCCGGTAATGGATGTCATCCAGCGCTTTAACCTGTTGGCGTGGGTGGAAGTCTTCATCGTGCCCGCGATCATTGCGCTGCTAGTCGCCGATCACCTGGTCGACACCAGCGACTACACCGTCGCGGAGCTGTGGGACCTGCTGCTGGGCACGCTGTTCGTGCTGGCAGTGATGGTCCTGCCCAACGGCATCGTCGGCACCTGGAACAAATGGCTGGCCGAGCGCCGCATCCGCCGGTTGCAACGCCAACTCAAACCGGAAGCCCCCGCCGTCGAAAGAGAGGACTATCCACCGGTCGGCGAGCCAGAACTGGACGCCACCGGCAAAAAGCCCGCCCGGCTGGGTCTGGCCGCCCTGGTGACCGCCATCGCCGGGGTCATCGGCGCGATTACCGGGCGCTTGTGGGGCAAACGTTGAGCCGTCACGGCTTGCGCAGATCACATCGCTGAAAGAGTCGGATCGGGACGGGCGTGGCCTGTCCCGATGTGTTGTGCGCGTGTTATAATTGCGGGCCGGAAAAGAATTAACGAAAGGGTGCTATTGTGAGCCAAGAGACTTTCTCCAGGGCGCAGATCGCGCGTGTGATCGACCATACCTTGCTCAAGCCCGCCGCCAGCCGCGAGCAGATCGCGCAGTTGTGCGACGAAGCGCGGGAGTACCATTTTGCATCGGTCTGCATCAACCCGGCGTATGTCGCGCTGTGTGCCGAGCTGCTGCAAGGCGTCGATGATGTGGCGGTGTGCACCGTGATCGGCTTTCCACTGGGGGCCACGCTGCCCGAGGTCAAAGCGTACGAAGCCGAGCGGGTCATCGCGTTGGGCGCGACCGAGGTCGATATGGTCCAGAACATCGGCGCGCTGAAGTCCGGCGATCACGACCTGGTGCGGCGCGATATAGCCGCCGTCACCGAAGCCGCACACGCGCATAACGCCATCTGCAAGGTTATCCTCGAAAATGTGCTGCTCACCGCGGACGAAAAAGAAACCGCGTGTCGCATCGCCAAAGAGGTCGGCGTGGACTTCGTGAAAACCTCGACCGGCTTTGCCGGCGGCGGGGCCACCCGCGACGACGTGGCGTTGATGCGGCGTGTCGTCGGGCCGGCGATGGGCGTCAAAGCAGCGGGCGGCGTGCGCACCTACGCCGACGCACAGGCCATGCTCCAGGCCGGTGCCACGCGCATCGGAGCCAGCGCCGGGGTGCGCATCGTGCAGGAAGCGCGGGGTCACGCGCCCGGTGATGAAGCGAGCGAAGCGCAATACTAACGGGGGGGAAACATGGGGAAGGAACGCCTTCCGTGGCTGGAACGTTACAAGTATCTGGTCTTTCTGGTGATCGCCATTGTGCTGGCGGCGGGGATCGCGGTGCTGCTGTGGCGACGCCCCGTGCCGGCGGCGATCACCGTGATTCCGCCTGAACCGACCGGGATTCCCTCCGCCACACCCCCGCCCAGCGCTACGTCCACGCCCGGCCCGTACGCGGTCTACGTGACCGGGGCGGTCGCCACACCGGAAATCGTCGTAACTCTGCCGTATGGCAGCCGGGTGCTGCACGCGCTGGAAGCTGCTGGCGGCCCGGCAGAGGGGGCCGACCTGGCGCGGGTAAATCTGGCCCAGGTGCTCGAAGATGGCGACCATGTCGCGGTGCCCACCGCGCGATCCGGCGCACCGGGAGACGCGGGCGCGGCGTCCGGCTTGCCCGAAGTGCGGTTGGTCACGCCGACGCCGGATTTCTACATGGTGTATATCGTCGGCGAGGTAGCGCGCCCGCTACAAATGTTGAACCTGCCGGCGGGCAGCCGCGTGGAGGACGCCATCGACGCCGCCGGGGGCATCACCGCCAACGCCGATATGAGCCGCGTCAATCCCGCGCAGCGCCTCGACGATGGCGATCTGGTCTACATCCCGCCGCAGGAAGGCGACGATATCGCCCTTCCGACGCCCAACCGCCCGCTGTTGATCCACATCAATTCGGCAACGGTCGACGAACTGAAGCAGCTAGAGGGCATCGGCGAAACCAAAGCGCAGGCCATCATCGACTATCGTGAGGAGAACGGACCGTTCACCAGCGTGGATGAACTGCTCAACGTGTACGGCATTGGGGAGAAAACGCTCACCGGATTCCGCGACCAGATCGTGATCGATGAGGGCCAGCGCCTTATTGGGCAGTGACCGGCAGTGGAACATCAGCGGATGGCCTGCATCGCCAGCACATCCTGCCAGCGCCAGCCGTTGTACACATCCGGCAGCGGGGCCTCGACGTTGGTGATGAGGCGTTGGGCGTCGCCGCTGGTGAGCGATACCAGCCACAACTCGGTGACCGGGGAAGCCACCTGCTGGCGGATGACAAACAGGTGCTCTGCATCTGCCCAATAGACCGCTTTTTCCGTCGCGCCTTTCGGCAGCCGGACCTGGCGCAAAGTCCGGTCGTCTGGAGCAAAGACATACAGCCCGGCTCCTTCGGCACGGTTGGTGTCGGTAAAGGCCAGCCACGTGCTGTTGGGTGCCCAGGCCATCGTGTCCGGCCAGGGCATGCGCTCCAGGATGGGCTGGCGTGTGCGTTCGGCCAAATCCAGGAGGTGCAGTTGATCGTTGTCGATGCCCAGCGTGCTCCCCTGCGCGCTGACCGGCCAGGCCAACTGCGGCCCCTGCGCGACGGACAGCGCGCCGACCGGCGTCAACTGGTGGCGAGCGACATCCACCCGGTACAGGGCGGGGTACTCACCGGCGATGCCCGCTTTCAGGTCCCAGGCCAGGATCGCCGCCATCCCGTCGACCCACGCTGCTGGCAGCAGCAGGGTCGTGTCCGGGGCGGGGTTACGCGCCAGTTCCACACGGTAGCCGTTCTCCGGCTGCACGCGCCAGATGCTCTGCTGGCGCTGCACGCTGCTCTCCACCGGCAGGGGATACGCCGTCGCGTAAGCAAGCTGGCTGCCATCCGCGGACCAGACCGGCATCCCCCAGGCATTTTCTGCGGCGGGCACAATGATGCGATTCGTCTGCGTGGTGACATCGAACAGCGCCAGCCGCCCTTCGCCGTCGGTATAGGCCAGTGTGCGGCTGTCCGGGGACCACGCCCAGTCCGCCGCATCATGCACCGCGACACGGATGCTCGTGCCGGTGCGGGCAGTCTCGATGATGTGCAGGGTGTGGCTTTGTTGCAGCGCCAACCACTGCCCATCGGGGGACAGCGTCAGGTTGCGTGGACTGCTGAGGTAATCAAAGTGTTTGGTCACATACGCCCCGTCCGCAGCCAGCCGCAGCACCGCCAGCCCCTCGTCGGTGTGCGCCGCGATCACCGCCGGCGGGCCATCGTAATCCTCGATGGCGGACATATTGCGCAGCAGGTCGGCGTTGCTGCCGGGCACCAGCATCAAAAAGGCCAAAACAAAAAGGCCAAGCAAAATCGCTGTCGACGCGCTTGGCAGTAGCTGTTGCAGCTTGTAGGTCCAGGTGACCCGTTGGGGTGGTTCGTGCCACTGCTCCTTGATGGTGTCAAAGCTCAGCTTCGGAGCCGGGGCATCGTGGTCGAGCGTATGTTGTAGATCGCTCTGAAGGTCGATACACACCGCCTGAATGTCGGCAGCCCGGGCACGACACTCGGGACAGTGGGCCAAATGCTGCCGGATGTCTTGTTCCTCGGCGGGCAGCAATTGGCCTAAAGCGTACTTCTCTAAAGTCGCATCATCGTAATGCGCTAACGGATGGTTTCGGTTGCTAACCATCGGAATTGCTTATCTCCCAGGTGGGCTCGCAGTTTTTCGATGGCAAGGCGCAGACGTGAGCGCGCGGTATTGAGAGAGCAGCCCATAATCTCTCCCATCTCCTTATACGTACAGTCGGCATAAAAACGCAACACAACTGCCTCGCGGAGCTTGGGACTGAGCTGGTTCAGCGCCTGGGCCAGACCACCTTCCACTTCCCGGCGCATACAGGATGCCTCTGGCCCGGGCATGTGGTCCTGAAGCTGGTGCCCCATGCCGACCCACTGATTCAGCGGGATGCTGGGCAGCACCTTCCGCCGGCGCTTATCGCGCGACCGGCTGACGGTGATGGTGTGCAGCCAGGTACTGAAGCTGCTGAGTTCTGGTTTGTAACGGTGGATGTTCAACAGTGCATAGGTCAACGCATCCTGCGCGGCTTCCTCGGCATCCGCAGGATCACCAAGCAGACCCAGCGCCAGGCGATAGCTCCGCAGCTGGTACTTGTCGAACAGTTGGCGCGCAGCCCGTTCGTCACCACCTTGAGCACGGCGAATTAATTGGCCTTCGTCATCCATAGTGTATCTTTCCAATGTGGAATGCTAGCTGCCCTATCAATATATACGCATCCCCACCGCGATCTGTTCACCGAATTTATGAAATTTATCCGCGCCTGCGCCGGTTTCGCGTCGCGGGCGCATGTTCGAGTAGAATAATATCACAATTCACCTGGAACTTATAACCTCCAATTGACGTCCTAAGAACAGAATGCCCGATACAGTTAAAGGAGTTATTGCCGTGAACCGTTTGCGCCTTACGATTTTGCTCATGGTGGGCGCGGTGATTCTCGTCCTGGCCGGCAGTGTGCTCGCCACCAGCGACGACGACCAGTACCCGCCCCATGTTATCGACGTGTGGCCCTATCCCGGCGAAGAAGTGCCGACCGACCAGCCGGTAACGGTGACGTTCGACCAGGCGATGGACGCCGCCAGCGTCGAGGCTGCCTGGCAGATGGAACCTGCCGCGCCGGGGCAGTTCACCTGGCCGGATGACCGCACGCTGGAGTTCTTGCCCGGCGGCGGCTGGCAGCGCGCCACCCGCTACGCGATCACGATCGGGACTGGGGCGCAGGCTGCCAACGGGCTGCCGCTCGAAGCACCCTACGATTTCCATGTGCGCACCATCGGTTACCTGGAAGTCGCGGCAGTGATCCCGGCTCCGGACGCGGAAGGCGTGGCCGCCGATGCGACCATCACCGTCTCGTTCAACCGGCCCGTCGTGCCGCTGGTGTCGACCGGCCAGATGGACGATCTGCCCGATCCGCTGACCTTCGAGCCGGCCATCGACGGCACCGGCGAATGGGTCAACACGTCGATCTACGTGTTCACGCCCAGCGAGCCGCTGCCGGGCGGCACCACCTTCACCGCGCAGGTGCCTGCTGGGCTGACCGACGTCACCGGGGCCACGCTCGACGAGGGTTATCGCTGGCAGTTCAAGACGCTGGCCCCGGAAATCCTGAACGTCAGGCCCCGGCAGAGCGCGACCGGCGTTCGGCTGGAGCAGAATGTTTCGGTGGAGTTCAGCCAGCCAATGGACCGCGCCAGCACCAAAGAAGCCTTCATGGTGCTGTACAATGGTGAGCGCGTGCCGGGCACGTTCGAGTGGTCCGACAACGACCGCCGCCTGACGTTTGTCCCCGACGATCTGCTCCAGATTGAGGCACTGTACACCGTGACCCTCGCCCCCACCGCGCGCAGCGCGTCCGGCGAGGCCACGCTGGAAAGCGGGCTGACCTACAGCTTCACGACCGTGCCCTATCCCGGCATTGCCGACACCGATCCCGACAACGGCGCACAAGATGTATCGCCCGGCGGCGGCGTGCGCTTTTCGTTCAAATCACCGATGAACACCGACACCTTCGAGGGCAAGGCCGCGATCATCCAACCGGAGGGCGTGGAATGGGAGCCGGAAATTTCCGGTAACTCCGGGTTCTACATGCGCTTCACCACCCAGCCCGAAACGACCTACACCATCGTCTTCCGGCGCGGGGCCGAGGACGTCTACGGCAACGTGATCGACACCGACTACACGCTCACCTTCACGACCGGCGCGATCCAGCCCTACGCCCGGCTGCCGGTGATGTACAACATGATGATCACCAACGCCTACCGCGACAATACCCGCATCGCGATGAGTGTGGAGGGCAAGCCGCAGGTCAGGTTCCGGCTGTACACGGTCGACACCGCGAACATCGGCCACGCGATCGATGTCTATGACGACGATGATCGTAAGCTCGTGGCCAAAGACGACCGGCTGGTCCGTGCCTGGGAGCAGGTGCTCGACCCCAGCCCGCTGCTGTACGGCATCGACGAGGTGCGGCTGGCGTCGGAGCAGGGCGGCCAACTGCCGCCGGGCGTGTACTATCTCGAAGCCCGCGTGCCCCAGGATTACGACTCCTACCAAAACATGTCGCTGGGAGTGGTAACCGCCAACATCACCTTCAAGCGTTCGCAGGATGAAGGCTTGCTCTGGGTGACCGATCTGAAGACCGGCGCACCGGCAGCCGGCACGACCGTCACCCTGCACCGCATCGACGGCACGGTGATCGCCAGCGGTGCGACCGACGCCGACGGCCTGTTCCGCACGCCGCTGCCCGTCGACTGGTCCGGCAACGAACTGCTGTATGCCGTCGCTGAGGGGGATGATGTGTTTGGGGTGTGGCATTCGTACAGCCGGCCCGGTTCCCCGCCAAATGAAAACGGCTACGTCTACACCGACCGCCCGATCTACCGCCCTGGCGAAACGGTCTACTTCCGGGGTGTGCTGCGCGCCCGCGACGGGATGGACTACAGTCTGCCCCGTGACGAAACCGTCTATGTGACCGCCGAGGTGAACTGGGGATCGCAAATCCTGTTCGAGGGCGACCTGCCGCTCAATGCGTTCGGCACCTTCAGCGGCGAGTTCGAGCTGCCGGATGATGTCGAACTGGGGCAGGGCCAGATCGAAGTGCGCTCGCGTGGGATGTACAGCGTGCCCTTCACCATCGCCGAGTTCCGCGTGCCGGAGTACAAGGTGTCCGTCACGCCGGAGTATAACACCATCGTCCAGGGCGACAGCTTGCAGGCCGTGTTCGAGGCGTCGTATTACTTCGGCGGCCCGGTCAGCAACGCCGACCTCACCTGGAACGCCTACGGCGACGCCACCGGGTTCAACTACACCGGCCCGGGGCGCTACAACTTCCTCGACAGCACGCAGGATTACTTTAGCTGGCACTATCTGAAGGAAGGCAGCGGCACCACCGACGGCAGCGGTAAAATGCTGCTGGAGATTCCGAATGTCCAGGCTCCCTCGCGCCGCCCGATGTCGATCTCGCTGGAAGCCACCGTCCGCGACGAGTCCGGGCAGACCATCAGCGGGCGCACCTCGATCATGGCGCACCCGGCGAATGTCTACGTTGGGCTGCGCACCGACCGCTACTTCGGGCGCGAAAACACACCGCTGAACATCGATCTGATCACGGTCACGCCGGACAGCGCGCCCCTTGCCAATCAGGATGTCGACGTGAAGATCGTCGAGATCCGCTGGGAGCGCATCCCCATCGAAGGCGAATACGGACGCTACGAGTGGCAACGGCAGGAGATCGAGGTCGAAACCGCCGAGATCGTCACCGGGGACGACGGCACCGCGCAGTACACCTTCACACCGCCCCAAGCCGGCATCTACCGCGTGCAAGCCCTGACGCGCGACCAGCGCGAACGGCTCAACAGCAGTTCGCTGCGCATCTGGGTGACGGGCACGCAGTCGGTGTGGTGGGGCCGCCCCAGCGACCGCATCGACATGATCGCCGATAAGGACAGCTACCAGCCCGGCGACACCGCGCAGGTGCTGGTCCCGATCCCGTTCGCGGGCGAATCCTCGGTGTTGATGACCGTCGAGCGCGAGGGCATCCAGCAGGTCGAGGTGCGGCGTGTCACCGGCTCGACCCTGGTCTATGAACTGCCGATCACCGGGGAGCACGTCCCGACGATTCACGTCACGGCCACGCTGGTGAAGGGCATGGACGACGAAAGCCCGAATCCCCAGTACCGGCTCGGCGAGATCGCGCTCAATGTGGAACCGGTCGACCAGCAGCTTGACGTGCGCATCACGCCTTCCTCCAAGCGCGCCCAACCGGGCGACAGCGTGACGCTGGACATCAAGACCGTCGACGCGCGCGGCGAGCCGGTCAGCGCCGAGGTGGGCGTCACTGTGACCGATCTCGCCATCCTGTCGCTGATGCCGCCCAACAGCGGACCCATGATCGACCGTTTCTACGGCTACCAGCGCAACTACACCAACACCACCCTCGCCCTGCGCGCGCTGCTGGATACCCAGACCGACGAACTACTGACCGCCCAGGAAAAAGCGCGCAATGCTGCCGAGCTGGGCATGGCAGCTCCCCCGGCAGCGGAGGCCGAATTCGCCGCCGATGCTGTCGCCGGGGTCGACGATGACGGGGCCGGGCCACCGGATGTCGACATCCGCGAGGACTTCCAGCAAACGCCGCTGTGGGAGCCGCACGTCGTGACCGACAGCAGCGGCGAGGCTTCCGTCACGCTTGATCTGCCCGACAACCTGACGACGTGGCACATCGACGCGCGCGGCCTGACGGTCGATACGCGCGTCGGCGGCGGCGAGGACGAGGTGATCAGCACGCTGCCGCTGCTCACGCGCCCGGTGACCCCGCGCTTCTTCGTTGTCGGCGACCGCGTGACGCTGGCCTCGGTGATCAACAACAACACCGACGCCGCGCAGCAGGTCGAGGCCACGCTGGAAGCGACCGGCGTCACCTTCGAGAGCGACGCCATGCAGTCCGTCACCATCGAGGCCGGGCAGCGCGCCCGCGTCGAGTGGCGGGTGCAGGTCGAGGATGTGCCCTATGTCGACCTGACCTTCTACGCCGTCGGGGCCGATGGCTACGCGGACGCCAGCAAACCCACGCTGGCGACCGGCCCGGAGGGCACCATCCCCGTCTACCGCTACACCGCGCCGGACACGACCGGCACCGGTGGCGTGCTGCGCACCGAAGGCGCACGCACCGAGGCGATCAGCCTGCCGCCGCGCCTGGATGTCGACCAGGGCGAACTCACCATCAAGGTCGACCACTCGCTGGCGGCGACGACCATCGACGCGCTGGACTACCTGCGGAACTATCCGCACCAGTGCATCGAGCAGACCATCAGCCGCTTCCTGCCCAACGTGATGACCTACCGCGCCCTGAAGGACCTCGGCATCGACGATCCGGAGTTGAAAGCCAACCTGGACGCGGTGCTGGTGGACGCACTCGACCGCCTCGCCAAAGAGCAAAATCCCGACGGCGGCTGGGGCTGGTTCAGCGGCATGGAAAGCAACCCGTACATCACCGCCTATGCCGTCCTGGGCCTGACGGAAGCCAAAACTGCCGGCTTTGAGGTCGACCAGGTCATGATCGACCGCGCGCTGAACTTCGTCCGCTCCAACTTCGTCACGCTCACCATCGACACGCCCGTGTGGCGGCTCAATCGCCAGGCGTTCTACCTGTACGTCTTCGCGCGTGCCGGGCAGGCCAACCAGGCCGACCTCGACGCGCTGCTGGACTACCGGCTGGAGCTGGACTACTGGGCGCAGTCGTTCCTGCTGATGGCCTATCACGAGTATAATCCCGACGACTCGGCCATCCCGCAGTTGGTCAGCGATCTGCAAACCGGCGCGATCCTCTCGGCCACCGGCGCACACTGGGAAGAGGACGACATCGACTGGTGGAACTGGAGCAGCGACACGCGCACCACCGCGATGGCCCTCGCCGCACTGACCCGCGTGCAGCCCGAACACGACCTGCTGCCGAACATCGTGCGCTGGCTGATGGTCGCGCGGCAGGGCGATCACTGGGTCACCACGCAGGAAACCGCCTGGGCCGTGATGGCGCTGACCGACTGGATGGTTGCCAGCGGCGAACTGCGGGGCAACTACGACTACGCTGTCACGCTCAACCGCAACCCGCTGACCGAAGGGGCGGTCACACCGGACACGGTGCGCGATGGCGCGGTGCTGCGCGTGCAGATCAAGGACCTGCTCAAGGACGAAGCCAACCGGCTGACGTTCATCCGGGGCGCGGGTGACGGGGTGTTATACTACACCGCGCACCTGAAAACCCGGCTGTGGGCCTCCGAAGCCGAGCCGATCAGTCGCGGCGTAAAGGTCCAGCGCGAGTACTACCTCTCCGCGAAACCGGGCGAGTCGGTCACGCAGGCCCAGGTCGGCGACCGGATCACGGTGCGCGTCACAATGACGCTGCCCCAGGAGATCTACTACTTCGTGCTGGAAGACCCGATCCCCGCCGGGACCGAACCGGTCGACACGTCGCTGCTCACCACGACGCAGCAGGTGCAGGTTCCCTCCGTGCAGCCGGCCTACGATCCGTACTGGTATTGGGGCTGGTGGCTGTTTGATCGCACCGAAATGCGCGACGAGCAGATCAACCTGTACGCGGACTTCCTGCCCAGCGGCACCTACGTGTACACCTACGAGGTGCGCGCGACGATCCCCGGCGAGTTCCAGACCATGCCCAGCCATGCCTACGCCTTCTACTTCCCCGAAGTGTTCGGGCGTGGGGCCGGAACGCTGTTCACGGTCACGCCGGAGGAGTAGCCCGCGCGTCGTTCTGACATAACCCGATAGCGTCTGACAGAGGGGGGTGCATTCACAAGTGCACCCCCCTCTTATGCTTTGACATAGGGGCGTTTTGCGGCTGGTGGTCGGTGCTGCGAAAATATAGGCAGGAGGGGACATATGCAGTCATTTCACATCACATCGGAATCCGGCTTTCGTGTGCTGGCCAGTACTGCGCGTTCGCAGGCGGCCACGATGGTGCTGCCGCCCAATGGCGCGACCGGCGGCCCCAACAACCGGCACCCGCACAGCGATCAGTGGCTGTATGTGATCGCTGGGCACGGCACTGCCACCGTCAACAAGCAGCAGATCGCGTTGGAAGCGGGCATGTTGCTGTTGATCGAAGCCAACGAACCCCACGCCATCGCCAACTCCGGCAGCCAACCGCTGGTCACCATCAACATCTACGCGCCCCCAGAGTATTAAACGCAGCCCATCCCCAACACGATAGCATACCCGTAGGGAGGATTACATGAACTTTCCTGACTTCTACCGACCCGACAACGCAGGCACGGTTTACCGGCCCGACATCAACGCCATCGTCAAAGCTGCGAAACAGGCGAAGGTCCGCCCTGCCGCGCGCGACGAGCGCCGCGTGCTGCTGATGCTGGTCGACCCGCAGGTCGACTTCGTCCACGCGGACGGCACGCTCAGCGTGCCCGGCGCGGTCGACGATGCGCGCCGCACCGTCGAATGGCTCTACCGCAACCTGGAGTCGATCACCGACATCACGATTTCGCTCGACAGCCATTACTCGATGCAGGTCTTCTATCCCGGATGGTGGGCCGATCCGGACGGCAACCCGCCCGACCCGATGACGCCCATCACCACCGACGATGTCGAGCAGGGACGCTGGCAGCCGACCGTCCGCGAAGACTGGACCCGGCACTACATTCGGATGTTGGAACGTCGCGCCAGGAAAACGTTGATGATCTGGCCGTATCACACCATGCTCGGCACGGTGGGCCATTCGATCACGCCAGTGCTCTACGAAGCGATCACCTACCACGCCGAGGCGCGCCGGTCGACCTTTACCCAGGTCGTGAAGGGCCGCATCGCCGAAACGGAATATTACTCGCTGTTCGAGCCGGAAGTGAAGGTGCCCGACGCGCCAGGCGGCACCCTGAACAGCGCGCTGCTCGACCAGTTGGCCACCTACGACCTGATCTATTTCGCAGGCCAGGCCAAGAGCCACTGCGTGATGGAGTCGATCACGTCCATCGCCAACTACACTGGCTACCAGCCGGACCTGCTGAAGAAAGTCCGCCTGTTGGAGGACTGCACCTCGTCTGTTGCGCACCCTGAGATCGATTTCGAGGCGCTGGCCAACGAACGATTCGGCGAGTTCGCCCGGCGCGGGTTGCAGCGCGTGACCACCCGCGATCCGATAGCATGAGAGGGAGGGAACACTATGAACGTATTTGAAGCGATCCAGACCATGCTGGCCGTGCGCAGCTACCGGGACGACCCGATCCCGGACGAGGTTGTGACTCAAATTGTCGAGGCCGGACGGCTGACGGGCAGCTCGCGCAATACCCAGCAGTGGGATTTCGTCGTCATCCAGGACCGCGACACACTCGCCCGGCTGGGCGAACTGGCGCGTACCGGCTCGTATATCGCCGCTGCGCCGCTGGCGGTGGCGGTGGTGGTGCCCGACGCCCCGGTCGGCTACATGGACGGGGCACGCGCCACGCAGGATATGATGCTGGCCGCGTGGGAAGCCGGGGTTGGCTCGAACTGGGTGGGGAATGTCAACACCGGGCCGATCAAGCAGTTATTAAACATCCCCGCCGACCGGCTGGTCCTGAACATCATTCCCTTCGGGTATCCGGCGCGCGAAGTCGGCAAGGGACGCAAAGACCGCAAGCCGCTGGCCGAAGTCGCGCATAACGAGCGTTTTGGCCAGCCCTACACCACGTAAGGAGCAGCGAATGAGCATGAATTTTGAAAAAATCGGCGTGAACACCTACCGGCTGGAAAAACTGCCGGGGATGGAAGCCGACGCGATCTTTTACGCCAGTGACGACCTGCTGCCGCTGGTCACGCGGGACCGGTCGCTCAAGCAGTTGACCGACACCGCCAAACTCCCGCACCTGATGTCCCCGGTGTTGGGCATGCCGGACATGCACGAAGGCTACGGCATCCCGGTCGGCGGCATCATCGCCAGCGACAAGATCGTCTCTGCCGGGGCGGTCGGGATGGACATCAACTGCGGCGTGCGGCTGCTGCGGACCGGCGTGGATTACGACACGCGCCTGTTTGACGAGCGCGGGCTGGTCGAACTGGTCCACGCCATCGAGCAGACTATCCCGGTCGGGCTGGGCGGGGAATACGCCCACCAGCACGAAGGCATCAGCCTGGAGCAAACCACGCTGGACGGGGCGCGTCACCTGGTGGAACAGGGCTATGGCCGCCCGGAAGACCTGACCTACTGCGAGGAGGAGGGCCGCATCGCGGACGCGGACCCCGGCAGGCTCTCCAACAAATCGAAAAAACGCGCACGCCGCCAGATCGGGACGCTGGGCAGCGGGAACCACTTCCTGGAAATTCAGCGCGTCAGCCGGGTATTCGACGAGGATATCGCCGAGGCGTTCGGCCTGCACGAGGGGCTGATCTGCTTCATGATCCATTCTGGCAGCCGGGCGCTGGGCCACCAGACATGCATCGACTATTCCAAGAAATTCGCCAATGTCAACCGCAACACCCACCCGGAACTGGTGCCGACCAAGAATCTAGCGTCGGCGCTGGTTGATTCCACCGTCGGGCAAGACTACCTGTACGCGATGAACGCCGCGATCAATTTCGCGTTCGCCAACCGCCAGATGATGACGCACCAGTTCCGCCAGGCGTTCAGCGCGTACCTGGAGTCACGCGGCATCACCCCGGACGTCGAGCTGGTCTACGACGTGGCACATAACAGCGCCAAGTGGGAGATGCACCGCGACCGGCGCGTGCTGGTGCACCGCAAGGGCGCAACCCGGGCGCTGCCCGCCGGGCACCCTGATAACCCCACCGCTTATCAGCAGTTCGGGCATCCCGCCTTTGTGCCGGGTAGCATGGGCACCCCGTCCTATGTGTTGGTGGGGACAGACAAGGCCGCCGCGACCTTCTTCAGCGTGAATCACGGGGCTGGGCGCGCCATGAGCCGTAAGGCCGCCCGTCGCAACTTCAGCGAGGCGGACTTCATCGAGCAGATGCGGGGCATCGTCTACAACAAGCCGTACAAAGCCATCGCCGACGAAGCCCCCAAAGCCTATAAGGACGTCGAAGCTGTGATCGATACGCTGGTCGCGGCGGGGATCACCACCAAAGTCGTGCAGCTCACCCCGCTGGCCGTGATCAAAGGCGACTGATGCAGTTTGCGATGAATCGGACCAGGTAAAACAATAACGCGCGGCAAGGATGAGGGGGGCATCCCTGCCGCGCGGACGTCGTTAGCGGTTAGTATGTTATATATGGGCGAGGTCAGACTGGAACTGCAACCAGCGCACTACATCGCGCCGCCGCAGCAGCCCGACGAGCTGGTCGCCGTGCAGGATCGGCAGTTGGCGTACGTCCTTGCGCGCCAGCTTGGTCCAGACTTCCGCCGCTTCTTCGTCGTCTGTCGCCGTCACCAGTTCGTCGAACGGTGTCATGATCTGCCGGACGATGGTGCTGTCCCATTCCTCGCGCGGGACCTTGCGGATATCGTCCAGGGTCACCATACCAACTAAGCGGCTGTTTTCTACGACCGGGAACGCGTGATCGTCCGAGCGCATGACATGGTCATGCACCAGGGCGCTCACCGATACATCCGACGCGACGGTCGGCGGCTCGGCCAGCATCATCTTCGTGACCGGCACATCCTGCAGCACGTCCTGGATCACCACTTTTTGATAGCTCTGAATCGCGGCGCTGTTCAGGAACCAGCCGATAAAGGCCAGCCACAACCCGCTCAGCCCGGTGCCGAAGAACGGGATATACGCCCCGAAGACCATCGAAATCCCCATCAGGATGAACGTCCAAGCGACCGCCTGCCCGGCATAGGACGCCCAGCGCGTTGCGCGTCGCAGATCACCGGTGGCGGACCACAGCAGCGAGCGCAAGAGCCGCCCCCCGTCCAATGGGAAGCCGGGGATCAGGTTGAAGATACCCAGCAGCATGTTGATCGACCCCAGCCACAGCAGCAGCATCGACAGCGGACTGAGCTTTTCGACGGTTTCTTCCGGGGCGGAGACCGTGCTCTGCAGCGGCTCGGCGATAATGTTCGCCGCGATCAACAGCACAATCCCCAGCACAAAGCTCGTCAGCGGCCCGACAATCGTGATCAGAAATTCGGACTTGGGGGAATCCGGATCGCGCTCGATGTTCGACACGCCGCCGAACAGGAACAGCGTAATACTGCGCACCGGCACCCCACGCCGGCGGGCCATCAGCGAATGGGCCAACTCGTGCGCCAGCAGCGATGCGAAAAACAGCAAGGCAGCCACCACGGCGACCCCGATCTGCAGCGCAAAGACCCAATCGGAATGATACTCGTTGAGCACGGCGGCCATGTTCCAGGTGATCAGGAAAAAGATCAGCAGCCAGCTCCAATCAATACGGATATTAATGTTAAAGACGCGACCAAGTGGAAAACCGCGTTGCATGTGTTGTCCCTTCTATCCTTCAAACAATAAGCTGTAGTCTTCTGGAAGTTGCGCGCGAACATCGTCCATCTCGCCGGCGGTCACCGCCGCGTCAAGCACGGCAAACACCGCCCGCGCATGGTGCATCGCCTCGGGTAAATCGATCCCGGTGCGTTCCACAACCCGGTTAAAGAACTCCTCCAGCGAAAATGCTTCATCGGTTTCGGCTTCGTGGAGATAGGCCGCGATACCGTCCGGCAACTGGGCCGCCAGGTCGTCTACTTCATCTTGTGTCAGGCGTTCGCCCAGCGTGACTAATGTCGCGTGGATAGTTCGTACCGTTTTTCCCGTCGATTCCAACCGGGCCTGGCGCTGAACCTGCCCAACAAAATCATCGTATTGCACAATAACTCTCCTTTTCGTGCTTGCTACTGTAGTGTAGAAGAACGCCGGTGGTTCCACATGTGGCGGGTGGCTGATTTTGGGATAGGTAGGGTGATGGACCCGGGGATAGGCAAGGTGGCCCGGGCGGGATATGGTTCAATGCGGCAGGCGCACGTTTGCCGCGTGGCGCAGTATTGACCATTACTCGCCTCTGCGGTAGTCTAAGCCCGTTACCAACCCCCCGACACAGGAAGTGCAGAATGCGCCTATTTGATCTTGGCCTGAGGTTCTACCGCAAAACCCTGAAGCACGTACGCCCGGTGCATGTCGCCGTGCATTGGTTGATGACCGCCGCCGTGATCCCACTGCTGGAACGGCGGCGCGGCTTCCGCACGATGCCCGACGATCCGTTCTGGTTTCGGCTGGAGCTGCTGCTGGACCGGCACGAACACGAGACCGTCCAGCAGATCGACCGGGTCGTCAAGCCGGGCATGACGGTGCTGGACGTGGGCGCGCATGTCGGCTACTATACGCGCCGCTGCGCCCGGCGGGTTGGCCCCCAGGGACGGGTGATCGCGTTCGAGCCGCACCCGCGCACCTTCGCCGTATTGCAGCAGAACGTGCAGGACTGCGACAACGTGACGCCGCTGCAGCTTGCCGTCGCCGAGGCCGAGGGTACCGCCGAGTTGTACGACTACCTGATGATGTCGGCCAGCGGGTCGCTGCACTACGACGAAACGATGTTAGAACTCCAGAAGTCGCAGCTTTCCCAGAGTGACGTCGCCCCGCGCATTGCCGATAACTTCCCGGTGCAGACCTTCAGCGTCAAGACCCGCCCGATCGATGCGTGCCTGGCCGACCTGGACATCGCGCAGGTGGATGTTGTGAAGATGGACATCGAAGGGGCCGAGATCGGGGCGCTGCGCGGCATGACGCAGGCGATCCGCCGGTCGCCGGGGCTGGTGCTGGTGATGGAGTACAACCCCCAGGCGTTGAAGGCGTTTGATTTTGAGCCAGCCGCCGCGTTGGACGAGATACGGGCGCTGGGGTTCCAGCAGGTGGCGATCATCGAGCCGGACGGCACGCCCACCGATCTCTCGCACGACCAGGAGGCCCTCACACAGCTCACCACCCGGCTGATGGAAAACATGGGGGTGGTCAACCTGCTGCTGCGTGCAACGGAAACCCCGCCCGACCCCGCGACATAGCGCCGCTGCACAACGGGACGTCCCTGTGCCGGACACCTCACTGGCGACGCGGTCAGGTGATGCCGGGCTGCTCGCCTTCGTCGCCCTGGAACATCGTCCCGATGCGCTCAATTTCCGCCGGCGTGACGTACATGAAGTTCCCGGAAAGAATGCCGGAGATATTGCGGAAGGGCTTGCCGATGTGAATGCCCTGCCCGCCAATCGTGAATTCGCGGATGTCTTTATCGTGCATCGAGCTGCGCATCTTCAAGATCGTCAGCCCGCGCCGCATCTCCCCGTAAATCTCGACGTAGCGCAGCAGGATGATCGAGTCGGTGATGGTCAAGATGTGCGCCTCGGTGACCGAGGTGCCGCCCAGCAGCGTGGGCGTGGTCGAGGTGTACAGCCCCACGACTTCCTGGTGCTTGATGAACGAGGTCAGGCTGATCACGAACTCGCGGAAGCCCTTGATGGTCGAGACACGCTCCAGCGCCGACAGGCTGTCGACCGCTACCCGGTTGGGCTTAAACTCGTCGATGATTTCTTTCATCATGATCAGGTGATCTTCCAACCCGGCCACTTCGGGATATTCGCACACGACCTTGAGCGTACCCTCGCGCTCCATCTGCTCGAAGTCGATGCCCCACCCGATCGCGTTGCGGAACAACTGGTCGCGGCTTTCCTCAAACGCGAACAACAGGCAGCGCTCGTCGTTTTCGGCCCCGCCCGCCATGAAGCTGGTCGCCATCAGCGTCTTGCCCGTGCCCGTCGCCCCGGACACCAAAATGATCGAATCCCGGAAGAAGCCCCCGCCGCACATGCGGTTGAGTTCGCTGTTGCCGGAAGTGATGCGCGTATCCGACGACCGCTGCTTGAGTTCGATGGCCGACAGCGGGATCACCACGATGCCCTGGCTGGGCAGCACCGTGAAGGGGAATTCCCCTTTCTGGTGCGATGTGCCCCGGAATTTCAAAATCTCGACCGTGCGCCGCCGCTTCTCGTCTTCGAGCACGTTGCGCAGCACGATGACGTTATCGGCCACAAATTCTTCGATGTCGTAACGCGCGATGCTGCCATACTCGTCGACGCGCTCCGCCGTCATGATGGTTGTCACGTCGAGCTGTTTGAGCACGGACGCGATGCGAAACAACTCGTTGCGGACGGTGGTGGTCTGGGCCAGTTGCTCATCGTCCATCAGCAGCGCTTTCACCGCGTTGCGCACTGTATTCGCGCTGGGCGCTCGCTCCAGCAACCCGCACGCGGTTTCGACGGTCGTTTGTTGGACCGCTGCCGTAACCAGCACATCCCAGATGTCGCTGGCTTCATACTCGCTGTTATCCATGTCCAACTCAAAGTATTCTTGCAACACGTCGCTCGTCAATTCGTACACGTCATTCGCG
>DAOTUD010000022.1:0-25567 GCA_034437275.1 Anaerolineae bacterium | reverse complement strand
CGACGAGGGGCGCATCAACGAATTTTTCATTACCGACAATTTTGCCTTTGGTTCAACGACCAACAGCCGCGACCTTGCCATTGGCACAGCACCCGCTGTCGGCACCGTCGATGCCCTCAACTTCTTTGTCGGCGTAGCCGGGCAGGCCAATCAAGCCATCCCCGACTCTTTCCCGATCACCCACCCTTTGGGGCTTAGTGACAGCCTGATTTATTTTAACCGCGACTCCGGTTATGTCTTTCAGCTCCTTGAGCTTTTCCGCGATACCGCCGCTACCGATACTATACCGGAACTGCTGCGCATCGGCACTAATGACAATCTGCAATTCATATCGTTGCCCGTGGGTGCAGAAAAACAACCCGGTTTCCACTTCCGGCTTACCCTGCAGATCGACTACCGTAAATGGTTAGAGGGGATCAACGTCGAGACCGACACCAATGCCGAACTGGCGCAAAAAATAGTCAGCAACACGGCAGAAGCCTTCTCTTTGTCAGCTATCACCCTCCAAGGTGACTAAGGTCACCAACTCTCCGATTAAAAGCGGCGTTATTTATATAAAACCGAATTATGAATAAACTACTTCCTTTTTTGCTGCTCGTACTGCCGCTGTTTTTCAGCAGCTGCGAAGACGAGCCGGAAATGAAAGAGACAACCACGCTTACGCTAAATGCCAAAGCGACATTTGGGGATCAGCCCTTAGTGATGTTTGAGGAAATTTACGATTACCAGGGTCAACCCCTGCAATTGCAGCTCTTTCAAATTTACCTTACCGATATTGCCCTGACCTACGAGGAAGAAGGGCAAGAGCGGCAGGAACCTGTCACTGATGTAAAGCTGGCTAATTTTGGCAGGATTTTTTCCGCCAACGACGCTGAAGCGGGCCTCGACTTGATTGAAGTTGAAGTTCCCGCCCGCAACTACACTGGCCTTAAGCTGGGGCTGGGGGTATCGCCGGAACTTAATGCCACCATTCCGCCGGATTACGAAGTGACCCACCCTTTAGCGCAAAACTATTGGGAAGATGCGAGTAGCTATATCTTCTTTAAGGTTGAAGGCAATGCTGATGTCGACCGCGACGGTGAGCTGACAGACAAGCTGACTTTCCACGTTGGCGGCGACAGTAACTTCCGGAAAGCCGCTTTCGCACAAGCCATCAACTTGATGCCCAATACCGAATCCACGCTGCAACTCCGCATTGACCTCGAAAAGATCATGCTGAGCGAAGACGGCGAGTTCATTGACTTTGCCAACGTACGGCAAGCCCACTCTACAACCTCTCCCGCAGCTGTGCTTATGGGTAATAATGTAGATCGGGCTGTGGAGCTCAAATAACGGGGCGTGCGACAGCAGGCGTCGAGGTAATCATTTCTTGCTCTTTTTCTTAGGCGAGATGATAACGATCATGCGGCGCCCCTCCATTTTAGGGAGTGCCTCAGCAGCACCGTATTCCTCCAACTCTTTCATGAACCGGAGCAGGAGCAGTTCACCGCGTTCTTTAAACACGATAGTACGGCCACGGAAATGGACAAAGGCTTTGACCTTAGCGCCCTCTTCCAAAAAGCCTTGGGCGTGACGCAGCTTAAAGTCAAAGTCGTGATCGTCGGTGTTAGGGCCAAAGCGGATTTCCTTGATGACGGCTGCCAGGAGCTGCTCGCAGTCCTGGAGCATGGCGACTGCAACGGCGCGACGACCAACCGCATTTTCCGCAGTTGGGAGGTGAACCCGGTCGGCGGGGGGAAGTATGCCGTTGTGATGGAGTTCGGCGTGTGTATGCGGCGCGCGCAGGGCCTGCATGTGGAGGTGGACCTCGGCGCGCATTACACCACGACCAAAGACTGGTTCGGCCCGCCCAACCGGCCAAAGGTACCCTCGCGGCCCGGCGGCCCGTTCTTCAACAGTTCGCTGTGGCGCAAGCCGCCCCTCTACGAGCGAAAATTCCTGGAGCCGGACGTATCCCCCACGCAGAGTTACTACCTGTACGTCGAGGCTGACGAACCGCTGCACGCCCAAAATCGCCTGTTTTGTGACGCGCGGGGGCAGGACATATAGCGCCGCCTAGAACAACGCCTGTTGGAACAGGTGCCCCTCATGCGCGAGTAACCACTGTTTGCGCCATAACCCCCCGGCATACCCGGTGATGTCGCCGCTGCTTCCGATCACACGGTGGCAGGGCACCAGGATCGCTGCCGGGTTGCGGCTGTTGGCTCCGCCGACGGCACGCACCGCCTGGGGATTGCCCAGTTCCCCGGCGATCTGCAAATACGCGCGTGTCTCTCCAAACGGAATCCGCTGCACCGCCGCCCATACGCGCTGCTGGAACGGCGTCCCCGCCAGCGCCAGCGGCACATCGAACGCCCGGCGCGTCCCGGCGAAATAGTCCGCCAACTGCTGCATGTACGCCTGCACCGGGGCCGGCAGGTCGTTCGGCGGGGTGTGCGTGCCGGTGGGCGCATCCATGTAGCGCACCGCGCTGATCCCGGCGGGGGTGCCGCTGATCGCCAGCGGGCCAAGCGGCGAGTCGACGCAGACCGTGATGGGTGCGCTCACTATTCGAAACTCACGCGGATGGTGCACTGCGGCGGGTAGTTGCCGGTGTTGTCCACCACCGTGAGCCGCAGCCAGTAGTCCCCGGGGCCGAAGGCCGCCGTATCGACGATGCCGAGCTGCCCGTTGATGACCGGCTCGCGGAACACATCCAGCGTGGCGAAGTCGTCATCCTGTGCGCTGCCGCTGGAAACTTGCAGCCGGTAGAACTGGAAGTCCGGGTGGGTGGCCGTGCCGTAGATGGCGAACGTGCCGCGCAGCACGGTGCCCGGACGCGGCTCGGTGATGGTGAAGGCCGGGTTGCCGCAGTTGAAGCTCAGTGGGCCGCTGGGTGTCGCGGCGCTGCCGTTGGGCAGGGTGGCGACCGGGGCCGCGATGCTGGTGCCTGCCGGGACATAGATTGTCTCCCCGGCGGTGATCTTGCCCGGATCGCGGATGCAGTTGGCTGCCGAGAGCGTCTCCAGGCTGATCTGCTCGTTGGCAGGCAGCGTCTGGTTAATGCGCAGCGTCAGCCCGAACAACGTATCGCCCTGCTGGATGGTGTACGGTATCCAGTCCGGCGGGGGGAGGCACACGTTCGCGGCGGGAGTTCCGCGGCTGCTGGTTTGTCCGCCGCTGAAAGGCGTGATGCTGGGCGTCAGGGTGGGGTAGGGCGTAAAGGTCAGCGTGGGCTGGATGCGGGTTGCGCTGGGCGTGAGCGTGATTGTCGGCTCAACGGTTGGCGTATCCGACGGGCGCGGGGTGCGGGTTGGCTCCGGTGATGGCGTGCTCGACGGGCGCGGCGTGCGGGTTGGCTCCGGTGATGGCGTGTTCGACGGGCGCGGCGTGCGTGACGGTTCCGGCGATGGGGTGTCGGAAGCGACGGCGGCGACCTGGGTGGGCGGCGTGGTAGGCGCGCGGGTCGCGGTGTCGGATGGCGGCGGCAGGGTCGCGGTGTCGGATGGGGCGGGCGTGGGCGAGGTGGTCGCCTGAGGGGGCAGTGTATCGCGCACATCCCCGGCGATGGCGGTCGTGGTGGCCGCTGGCGCGTCGTCGTCATCGTCGGCGGTGGTGCTGACCGACAGGATGATGCCGAACGTCAGGGCGACCGCCAGCACGGCGACAACGACAATCGCGACCAGAATTTCGTTGCTGCGGTTGCGTGGGCGCGGCATGGGTTAGGCCTCCTCCGGCTCGGCGATATCCTGTTCGGCGGCGGTGTGGTGCGGTGCCAGCGGCAGAATGTATTGGAAGGTGCTGCCCTGGCCCAGTTCGCTCTCCAGCCAGATCGTGCCGCCGTGCGCTTCGACCAGCGCCTTCGCAATCGACAGGCCGACGCCGGTGTCGCCCAGCCCTTCGATCAGCGGGTTATCGGCGCGGTACAGCCGCCCGAAGACCCGCCGCTGTTCGTCCGGCGGGACGCCGCCGCCCTGGTCGGTGATGCGGACGTAAATGCCGTTGACCGGCTCCCCGACCGGCGCGATATCGTCGCGGCTGGGCGGGGTGAAGTGCTCGACGTACTCGGTGCTGATCGTGACTTCGCCATCGGTCGGCGAGGCCAGATAGGCGTTCGAGAGCAACTGCATGATCACCTGGTGCATGGCGTCGCGGTCGGCGCGCAGGGGCGGGAGTTGGCCCGGCAGGTTCATGTGCAGCGTGATGTTTTTCTCGCGGAACTGGTTGCCCGCTTTGGTGATCGCGTCCTCGACAACTTCCAGCATGTCAATCGTGACCGGCTCCAGCCGCACGCCGTCCGTGTCCAGCGTGGTGATGCTCACCAAATCCTGGATCAGGTGGTTCAGCCGGTCGACGTTGGCCTGTACGCGCTGCAAAAACTGGCGTTGGAGCGCCCCCAGGATGCCCACCGATTCGCTGAGCAGCAGGTCGGTGTAGCCCATGATCGAACTCATCGGCGTGCGCAGTTCTTGCGAAATCGAGAGCATCACGTCGGCGTTCTCCGGCGCGATAGGCCGCGTGCCCTGGGTGGTGGACTCGCCGGGCGGGCGCTGGTGCTCGAGCAGGGCCAGGTTTTGGCGGGCCTGTTCCAGTTCGTTTTGCAGCGTTTCGCGCTCTTCGGTCAGTTCGTCGATCATGTCCTTCAGCGCGCCGACGCCATCCGCCCCCAACTGCTCCAGCAGTTCGCGGTTGCCCTCGACCCGCGCCAGTAGTTGGTCGCGCTCGGTTTGCAGCGCGGTGCGTTCGGCGGTCTGGCGGTCGTGCTGGCCCTCGACAGACGCCAGCTTTTCGGCGATGCGCTGTTTGTCGGCGTTGGCCTGGTTGAGTTCGAAGACCACGTCCTCGAGTTCGGCTTGCAGCCCGGTGACCTCGGCCAGCAGCCGCGTGCGCTGGTCGAGCCACTTGTTCCGCGCCTTGAGCAGTTCATCGCGCTCGCCGCGCATCGAGTCGCGCTGCTTGATCAGCGCTTCGCGGTCGGTGGCGAGGCGGCGGATGTCGGATTCCAGCGCGGCGAGTTGGGCATCGCGCTCGGATTCGCGCTCGATCTGGTTGTTGAGCTTGGCGCGTTCGGCCAGCAGCAGGTCGCGTTCTTTGGCGATCTTTTCGGCGCGCGTCTTGTAATAGGTGCGCTCTTCGGTGAGCTGCGCCAGCGTCTTGGCGACGGACACCGGCCCGCCGTCCATGCCCAGCGCTTCAAGCTGGTGGTGGACTTCCTCCAGTTCGGTCTTCAGCGAGTCGCGCTCTTCGGTGAGTTGTGCTTTATCGTCGCTGAGTTCGTCCAGCATGTCGCGCAGGGTATGCGGCATGGCCTGGTCACCGGCCTGGCGCAGTTCTTCAAGCTGGCGGGCGAGCTTGTTCTTCTGGACTTCGAGTTCGTCGCGCTCGCGCTGCAGCTTGTCGACTATGCTGCCGTAGACGTCCTCGTCCCCCTCGGCAGTGACCCCGAGCAGCGTCGCCTGCGCCTCTTGCAGCGCCTGCGAGAGCATCTGGCGCTCGGTGGCGAGTTCCTGGCGCTCTTGGGAGAGCGTCTCGATGCGCTGGGTGATGGTCATGTCGGAGTCTTCGGTTTCGAGCACCTGCGCCAGCCGGCTGCGCTCGTAGTCCAGTTCGACCTGGAGATCGCGCACCATGCGGCTGAGTTCAGCGATCTGCTGTTGGGCGAGTTCCAGGCTGGATTGCATCTCCTGGCGGGCGGCAGCCACGCTCTCGGCGTCGAGTTCGTCGCCTTCCTCGCCGCTGACGATGGCCTGGATCGCCATGTCTTCGGCGCTGATGCGGCTGTGTTGGGCGGTCTGGCTCAGCCCCAGCAGCCGCGCGGCGATGGGGCCTAAGCCTTCGAGCAGGCTGACCTCCGCTTCGAGCAGATCGCGCCCGGTGTAGGGCAGGCCGACGATCAGCGCCCCGACGACTTGCCCGGCGCGCGTCAGGGGTTGGAAGTAGGCCGGGCCGAGTTGGGCGATATCCAGGCGGGTGTAGAGGTCGACCAACTCGTCGGTGTGGGTGTCCGGCGCGAGCTGCTGCTGCATTTTGCTGTCCAGCGCGGCGACCAGCGTCGGTTGTTCGTCCAGGTTCAGCGCCAGCCCGGGGATGGGGCGCTGCTGGATGTTGTCGTAGGCGGCGATTACGTCGGCCCAGGGTTCCTCCTCGTGGGCGACGAGCACGGCCACGTCCGCCTTGAGCGTGGCGGCCACGGCTTCGACGATCTGGCGGGGGATGTGCTCCGGTTCGGTCTGCTCCAGCATGATCCCGATGGCCTTGAGCAGCGTCATCGACTCCGACGTTGGGCTGAAGCGGGGCGCGGGCGGACGGCGCGCCGGGACGACGTCGGGCGGGGTGATGGCAACCTGGGGCCGCGAGATCGCTTCGGCATATTCCGACACTTCGTCGATGGCATCGGTCAGGCGATCCAGCACCAGCCGGTAGACGATGGTGGCCATGATCGGCAGCGCGGCCAGGAACGCCAGCCGCAGCGCGCCCGAGGTGTGGCCCTCCAGGGTGCCGGCGCTCATTTGCGCGGTGGTGTAGCTGTAGCCGGTCAGCAGGATGCCGAAAAACAGCAGCTTGAGCGGGATATCGGCGGTGATGTTGTACATCGTCACCAGCCAGCCCCCTGCCGAGATGATCAACAGCCCCGGCACAAACGTCCAGGCGAACCCAAGCCAGTGATCGTTAAAGTTGTGGGTCTCGGCCAACGTGTGCCACTCCTGGGCGGTGTACGCGTATGCGCCCAGCGTGAGGAGGCACAGCACGATCACCAGCGCCCAGGTGCCGCGCTCCCGGTGTTTGCTGTCGGCGGCCAACAGGGCGGCGCTGGCCAGGATGATCACCAGCACATTGATCGCGCGTTCCAGCGGGGGCAGCACGGCTTCGTCGGGCGTGTCGGTGATGAGCGTGTACAGCCCGCCGCCCATCATCCCGATCCAGGCCAGCACCATGCCCGTGAGCAGTACGGTGTAGCGCCCGGCGGCGACTTCGTTCTTGCCGCGCAGCCGCTGGCCCAGCGCCATGAGCAGCGCGGCCTGGCTGATGGCGATCACTGCCAGGAAGTAGAGCAGTTCGCCCGTGGGTTCAACGAATAGGTCCAGAAATTCCGGCGCAGAGTCCATAGGATGTCCTGACTGAGTACAAACGGCATTCTTTCCCCAGTATAGCACGGTTGTGCGACGGCTGCGCGTCGGGCAAATGCCGCATATGCCACGCTATGGTAAGAGTTTCGTTTGAATTATACTGGCAGTTGGCGGATTTGGCATTTACTGCCGGGCGCGTTAAACTACCGGCGTTGTCTTTCGCAAAAAAGGGGGCCATGCGCTGCGTGCGGTGTTGGCCTCTTGCTGCTTTACGGGGATCATGGACGGTGGATAGGCTGAAACGGTGGGTAGGGGCGCTGCTGCGCCGGTGGCCCTGGCTGGGCTGGCTGGCTCAGCGCGTGATGAAGCGGCTGCAGCCGCGCGTCACGATCGGGGTGGTAGGCGTGGTGCTGGATGCGTCCGGCGAGCGCGTGCTGCTGGTCGAGCACATCTTCCACCCGCGCCACCCCTGGGGACTGCCCGGCGGCTGGATGTCGCGCGGGGAGACCCCGGTCCAGACGGTTGAGCGCGAGATTCAGGAGGAGACCGGCCTGCAGGTGCACGCCGTGCGCCCGCTGTGCATCGAAGTGACGCCGGCGATGCGCCGGCACCTGGACGTGGTCTACCTGTGCGCGTTAGGCGGCGGCGAGCAGGCAATCCGGCTGAGCGCCGAACTGCTCGATTATCGCTGGGCGCGGCCCGACGATCTGCCGCCGCTGATGGCGCTGCAGGCGCGTGCGATCCGCGCTGCGTTCGACCGGGATTGATCAGGCGAGGAGTGTAGTAGTATGGATTATGGGCGTTTGGGCGAACGACAGCGGCGGATGCGGCTGCCGATCCTGGCGTTGGGATCGGCGGCGCTGCTGCTGGTGGCGATTGTGCTGAGTATGTTCCAGTTGGTCGATTACAGCAACACGCGCGATTCACTGGCGACCGATCTCACCGTCGCCGGGGTCGCGGTCGGCGGGCTGAGCGAACCCGAGGCCCAGGCCCGCTGGGAGCAGGTCTACCTGGAGCAGCCGGTGTGGCTGTACCTGGAGGACAACCTGATCCTGCTCGACCCGGTCAGCGATGCCGGGTTCCAGCTTGACAGCGACGCCATGCTCGACGAGGCCCGCGCCAGGAGTCGCCAGGAAACGAACTTTTGGTCCGGGTTCTGGAATTACCTGTGGCAGCGCCCGGTCTCCGCCGTGAGCGTGCCGCTGAAGGTGGACTACGACGACAAGGGCCGCGATCAGTTGCGCGCGTTCCTGGAGGAGTCGCTGGCCGGATATTTCTACAACGAGCAGTCCTCGCAGGCCAGCTTCGACCTGGCGTCGTACCAGTTCACGCCCGGAGCGCCGGGCAAGCGGCTGGACGTGGACCGGGCGATGGTGTTGATCGAGGAGGCGCTGCGCGAGCCAGAGCCGGAGAACCGGCAGGTGGAGCTGCCCGTGATCGAGAGCGAACCGCAGCAAACGATCGATATGAACATGCTGCGGCAGGCGCTGGAGCAGTTGATCGGCGAGCGCGGCTTCGATGGCAGCCTGAACGGATCGGTCGCGTCGGTGTACATCCTCGACTTGCAGTCCGGCGACGAGGTGGCGATCCGGGCCGACGTGCCGCACAGCGCGGTCAGCACCATCAAGATTCCGATCATGGTCAACCTGTTCCGCCAAAAACTGCTGCTGACCTCGGATCCGCAGGCGGCTTACCTGCTCACCGAGTCGGTCCTGTGCAGCAACAACTCGTCGTCGAACTTCCTGATGCAGCTTTCTGGCGTGGGCAACGATTTCGAGAGCGCGCTGCGTGACGGGCTGAATCAGGTGTCGTGTACTGCCCAGGCTTTGGGCGCGGAGCACACTTACATCAGCGCGCCGCTGTACGTCGCCGACCGCGCCTACGAGTTCGAGGCGGCGGTGTGCCGTCCCGAGACGCCAGCGAACACATCGTTCGCAACCGAGCCTGATCCCTTCATGCAGACGACGGCGGCGGATATGGGGATGCTGCTCACGCTGATCTACGACTGCGCCACCTATGGCAGCGGGCTGATGGCGGCCTATCCCGACGATATCACGCAGTTGGAATGCCAGCAGATGATCGAGGTCATGAGCGGCAACCGCATCGATCGCCTGATCGAGTTGGGCGTCCCGCTGGGGACGCGCATCGCGCACAAGAACGGCTGGGGACCGGTGACCAGCGCCGACGCCGGGATCGTGTTCTCGCCGGGTGGGGACTATATCCTCTCGGTGTACGTCTACGAGCCGGACACCGACAGCAACAACCTACCGACGCTGGCCAGTTGGGAACTGATCGAGGTGATCAGCTACCTGACGTATAAGTATTTCAACCCCGACACGGAGTACCAGCTGCGCGAGCCGTTGAATCCGTTTGGCGCGGTGGACTGCGTGACGGTGATGGACCCCGAGGACGTGAACCTGAACGACGTCGACCAGAACCGCGTCGATGCCGACGGGAACCCGCTGCCGTCCGCGTGCTATGGTGGGGCAGGGAACTGCCGCCCGTTCGATAACTGGGGGCAGGATAACTGATGCGGCACACATTGCCAACCGGCCACAGCTTGCGGTATGCTAGCGCGCTATGATGACTCTACGACGACACCCGCTGGTGTTCGCGCTGCTGCTGGTGATGCTGATCATCAGCGCGTCGATTGCCAGCGTACACGCGAACCAGGACAGTGAAGATGATCGGGAGCCTGTCGCGCGGCAGGACGCCACCGCGACCCCGGCCCAACTGCTGATCCCGTCCGAGACACCGACCACCACGCCGACTGTGCCGCCCACGCGCACCCCGACCGTGTGGCAGGAGCGCGCGCGGGCTGAGGCGCTCAACGATAACACCAACATTCGCTCCGAGCCGGACATTACCGCCAGCCGCGTCGCCCAGATTTTCCCCGGCACGGCCTACGATGTGCTCGGCAAGCGCTTCGAGTGGTACCAGATCGTCTACCCGGACGCGCCGACCGGCTTCGCCTGGGTGCACCAGAGCGTGGTGCGCATCAGCGGCAACGCCGACCTGATCCCGGAACTGGCTCCCGAAGATATCCCCACCCAGGACCCGGCGGTGCTGGCCGAACAGCAAACGCTGGAGGCCATCCAGGACACGCCCGGCGCGGCGATCACGCTCACCGCGCAGATGATGATCACGCCGACCGGGGTCTTCACCGCCGATCCGGCGGGCGAATCGCCGACTCCGCCCGGCACGCCGCCGCCCACACTCTCGCCGCCCGCCCAGACCCCAACCTGGATGGCGATCCCGAAGACATCCCCGGCGGCGGAAAGCTCGGAGGGCGGGCTGCCGCCGATTGTGCCGATCCTGGCGCTGGCGGGGGTGGGCTTGCTGGGGCTGCTGGTGAGCGTGCTGCGGCGGGTGTAGTGGTGGGGCGAGCTGCGGCGTGCTACAGTCGCGCGTCGAAATCGAGCACGGCGACGGCGACAATCGCCAGTACCAGCAGCGCGACCGCCAGCCCGACGCGGAACACGCGCCCCGTCCGGCTGATGGCGGGTCGTGCTGGCTCCGGTGGGCGCGGCGTGCGGTAGCGCATCACCTGCAGCACGATGAACACCCCGAAGACGCCGATCACCAGCAGCGTCAGCCACTCGATGCTCAGGTTGTCCTTGTCGAAGAACGCATCAGCCAGGTTATCGCGCAGCGCGAGGTTGGCGTACATAAACGTGGCGTGTGCTGCGAAGCCAGCCCAGGGCGAGCCGGTCAGGTACACGCTGAGCGCCGCCACACACCCGAGCAGCACGTAGCCCCCGATGGCGGCCAACCCCCAGGGCAGCGTGGGGGCCACGTCCAGCACCAGCCGTTGCACACCCTCCACTTCGGCCAGCGCAGGTTGGCCCAGCGTGACGTCTTGCACGGCGGAGAGCGTCATCACCAGCCCGGCAACCGGCCCGGCGACCCACGCCGCGCGCCAGCGTCCCACCAGCGCGCCAAGCTCCGGTTGGACCAGTCCCCACAACAGCCAGCCCTGGGCCAGCGGGAGCAGGACCACCGCCCCCAACACGTACAGTTCGTAGGCCAGCGGTTGCAGGTCGAGGCCGGCCAGTGAATCGGACAGATCGTGGATCGGGTGCGGCAGCGGCAGCGCCCCAGCGACGTCGTGCAGGCCGCTGTCGGTGACGTTCATCAGCCACCACGCCACCGGCCACACGGCCAGCGCCGCCACGCCGCCCAGGATCAGGTTTGCCGGGTCCGGGGGCGGATCGTGCACGTCGCGCCAGCGCCACCCCTGGAGCGCCATCAGCGCGCCCGCCACGCCGCCGGTCAGCACGACATTGATCAACAGCCGCGCCGTCAGATTATCGCTGCCGGCCAGCAGCGTCTGCGCGAGAAACAGCCCGTAAGCGAGCAGCACCGTGCTCCACAGCGCCAGCCCGAATTTTCGTCGCATCGTGCTTTACTCCTCGCGGATGGGGGACATCACCGGCGTACTGACCGCCGCCGATTCGATGGGCGACGAGCGTGTTGCGTAGGCGGTCTGGGTGGCTTCGATGGCGTCCTGGGTCTGGGCCAGCAGCGTTTGCCGCCGCTGGCTTGCGTCCGACTCCGAGTCCAGGCTGGGGAACACCAGCAGCACGATCACCGCCAGCAGCAGCGCGGCCAGCACGATGCCGACGCCAGTCTGGACTACGCGGTTCTTGTGCACCGGCGGCGCGTCCGGCTCCGCGAAGAAATCGGTCTGCACCGGGCGTGCCGTGCCCAGCGCACGACTGAACGCGGCGGCGAAGTCCGTCACCGACGGGAAGCGCTCGTCCGGCTGCGGAGCCATCGCCCGCGCCAGCACCGTCGCTACCGCGTCGGGCACATTGGGCCGTGCGATGCGCACGGCGTCCGGCGTGCGGTCGTCGGGCGGGGGGAGGTGGCCCGTCACCAGCAGAAACGCCGTGATGGCCAGCGCGTACTGGTCCGCCGCCGGGGTCACATCGCCGGAGAGCCACTGCTCCGGGGAGTGGTACGAGGCCGAGGTCGGCGAGATGCGCCCCTGCTGCGCCGGGTAGGCCAACTGCGCGATCCCGAAATCGACCAGGTAAGCGTTGCCCTGCCGGTCGAACAGGATGTTGCTGGGTTTGACATCGCGGTGGATCACATTCTGGCTGTGCGCGTAGTCCAGCGCGCTGCCGACTTGCTGCAGCAGCGCCGCGATGGCGGTCAGGGTGGGGCGGGGGCGTTCGCCGCGTGCGTGCCGGGCGATGCGCCGCGCCAGCGATCCGCCTTCCAGCAGGCGCATCACCACGTAGCTGTGCGACCCGATCAGGCCGTAATCGTAGACGGGGATGATGTGCGCGTGCTCCAGCCCGGCGGCCATCTCGGCCTCGCGGTCGAAGCGCGCGCGATAGTTCGGCTGTTCGGCCAGCGCCGGGGCCAGCACCTTGAGCGCCACTTCGCGCTTGAGATCGGCCTGGTAGGCGCGATACACCACGCCCATCCCGCCGCGTCCTAACAACTCGCGAAGTTCGTATTGTCCCAACTGCTGCCCAACCAGATTCCAAATGTTCACACTACCCTCACCTGTATGCTGCGCACAAAATCGACCTCTCCATTGTATGCGATCCAATGCTATAATAGCCAGCGAAAGGAGCTTGGCTCAATCATTATGGACATCCAGGTAACCGAAATCAAAGGCGTACACCTGATTCAACCGACCGGGCGGCTGGACAGCGAAAATTCGCCCGCCCTGGCCGCCGCGTTCGACACCGCCCTGGACGCCGGCCACAGCCAGCTTGTGCTGGCGCTGGATCATGTAGAATATATCAGTAGTGCGGGCCTGCGGGCGATTGTCAACGCCTTCAAGCGGGCACGCGACATGGACGGCGACCTGCGGCTGGCCAATCCGTCGGAGCGCGTGGAGTCGGTGCTGGCGCTGGCCGGGCTGGACAAAACACTCGCCATCTACCCCCGCGACGTCGCCGCCGTGGAGAGTTATCAGTAGCCGTTCTGCCGTGATTAGCGCCAACGCCGATTGGTGGTATAATCCCCGGCATTGCGCGAAAGGAGCAAACGACAATATGGTTATGGAAATCAATTCTTCTGAAATGAAGCGGGTTCAACTGTTCGAAATTATCGGGCGTGTCGACAGCACCAACGCGACCGAACTGGGGGGTGCCCTGGACAAAGCGGTCGACGACGGGCGTAACAACATGGTGCTCGATCTGGGGGGCGTGGAGTACATGAGCAGCGCTGGGCTGCGCGAGATGGTGCGCGTGCTCAAGCGCGTCAAGCGCGGCGGCGGCGACCTGCGCATTGCCAACCCGTCCGCGCGCGTGAAGGAAGTGTTGGAACTGGCCGGGCTGGACACCATTTTTGAGATTTACGCGACCCAGGTAGAGGCTGTCGGCAGCTTCTAAGTCTTATCCTATCAGCACACTAATCGACTGAGGAACCCCTACATGGGCGAAGTGAGACGCCTTGTTATCTCCGCCCGCCTTCAAGAAGTACGTGATGCGTGTGATTTTGTCGTCGAGGTCGCCGAAGACGCCGGCCTCGACGAGCGTGCCGTCTACCATTGCCAGATGGCGGTAGATGAGGCCCTCACGAATGTGATCGAGCATGGCTATGCGTACCAGGGCGACGAACGCCAGATCGAAGTAACCTGTGCCACCCAGCAGGCCCGCTTTGTGATCACGATTATCGACGATGGACCGACCTTCAACCCGCTCGAACACGAAGCACCCGACCCGTCCAGCGAACTGGACGAGCGCGAACCCGGCGGGTGGGGCATTTACTTCATCCGTAAGCTGATGGACGACGTCACTTACGCGCGCAATGAAGGCAAAAACCATCTGACACTCTACAAAAATCTGCCTGCTACCCACCCGGCAGCCCCGGCGGCTGACGAGGTGGATGATCTGTTCCCCACACGCCAGCTTGACGACGAGGGCGTCGTCGTGTCGCTCGAAGGACGGCTCGACAGCAGCACCAGCCCCAAGCTCGAAAAAACGCTCAGTACGCAGCTTGAGCAGGGGCGGTACTGGCTGTTTGTAGATATGGGTGCGGTGGAATATATCGCCAGTGGCGGATTGAAGGTGTTGGTTTCGGCCTGGCGGCGTGCCCAGGACCACGACGGCAACGTTTTTCTCAGCGGCCTGCAACCCCGCATCGTCGAGATTTTTGAGATGGTGGGGTTCGACATGCTGTTTGAGATCTTTCCCACCCTCGATGATGCGGTCGCTGCTCGTTCTTCTAAAAGCTGATTATTCCGGCAGAGGTGCCCTGTGAACACCACGCTGATCGTTGTGATGGTGGTCGGCGCTACCCTGGCCGTTGGCGGGGTGGGCCTGGGACTGATTGCTGGCTACTGGCGCGGACGGGCGCGCGGCGTCACGCTGGCCGCCCACGAACGCACCAGCCCCGAACTCGACATCCTGGCCGGGGTCGGCAACGCGATCCTCAGCGTCCAGCTTAAGGTCGATGCGCTGTGCGAGGTCGTCTACCAGCAGGCGACGCGCATCGTCGACACCCGCAACTTCCAGATCGGCCTGTTTGAAGGCAAAGATTACGCGATCAAAGTCTGGCTGAAGGACGCCGAACGGCTGCCCGCCCAGAATTTCGAAGGGCAGGCCGACGCCGGCATCATCGGCTGGATTCGGCGCACCGGCAGCGGCCTGCTGGTGCGGGATTTCCAGCGCGAATGGGAGTCGCTGCCCGCGCGGCCCAGCCATTACACCGTCAAGCCGGCGCGCTCGGCGATCTTCGCGCCGCTGATCTCCGCCGGGAGCGTGCTGGGCGTGATCGCCATCCAGAGCGACCGCCCCAACAGCTTTAACGACGAGGACATGCGGCTGCTCACGCTGCTGGCGAACCAGGCTTCCAGCCCGCTGCGCAACGCGCAAACCTTCGAAGCCACCCAGGAGCAGGCCCGCCAGCTCCAGTTGATCAACGATGTGTCGCGGCAGATCACAGCCACCCAGCCCTTGCCGGACCTGTTTCGCCAGATTGTGACGCAGATCCGCGAGGCGTTCGGCTATTACGCGGTCAATATCTTCATCCCCGCGCCCAAAACCGGCACGATTGTGCTCAAGGCCAGCAGCCACGCCAAACTCAACCCGGACGATATCGTGCTGCGCCGCGACCAGGGGCTGGTCGGCTGGGCCTTGACCCACGCCCAACCCGCGCTGGCCCCCAACGTCAGCGCGGACGAGCGCTACCTGGCGACGGTGACGCTCGAAGCCACGCGCTCCGAAATCTGTGTGCCGCTAATCACCCAAAACCGGGTGCTGGGCGTGCTCGACGTGCAGAGTAACCGGCTCGACGCTTTCGACACCGACGACGTGTTCACGCTGGAGACGCTCTCCGGGCAGCTTGCCATCGCCATCCAGGAGGCGCAGAGCTACGACGCCGAGCGGCGGCAGACCGAGCGCGTCAACGCCATGACCGAGGTCGCGCGCGCGCTGGTCTCGATCCTGGATATCGACGACCTGCTCGACGAGGTGGTCGATCTGGTGACCGATCACCTGGGCTATGGGCGGGTGCACCTGTTCCTGCGCGTAGGGGACCGGCTGGTGTTTCGCAGCGGCAGCGGCGTGCACAGCGGGCGCTGGGCGCTGGAGAAGCTGGCCTACGACATCCAGGCCGAGGGGCTGATCCCCAAGGTGGCGCGCACCGGGCAGCCGCTGTACAGCGGGGATGTCCATGCCGAACCCAACTACCATCCCGGCCCCGGCATGGAAGACACGCAGAGCGAGATGGCGGTTCCGATCCGCATGGGGTCGCACATCCTGGGCGTGTTCGATATCCAGAGCACGGAGCGCGATGTCTTCAGCGGGGACGATGTCGCCCTGATCCAGGCGCTGGCCGATACGGTCGCGGTTGCGCTGCGCAACGCGACGTTGTTCGCCAACGAGACGCGCCGCCGGATGCTCTCCGAGACGCTGCGCGAACTGAGCACGGTGCTCGGGTCGTCGCTGGACCTCAACAGCGTGCTGGACGGCATCCTGACCGGGCTGGAGCGCGTGGTGGATTACACCGCCGGCATGATCCTGCTTTACGACTCCGAAGACGACGCCTACCAGATCAGCGCGGCGCAGGGTGATATCACGTTGGCGGATGCCGGGGTGTGGGACGCGCTGATCCCGGCGGGCGAGGTGGACGAAAACCGGCTGGTCGACGTGCTGCACGCGATGAGCGCGCCGGACGAGCCGGAAAATCCCCACGACAACCACGACACGATCATGGTGCAGCTTACCGTCGCCGGCGATCCGATCGGGTATCTGGTCCTGGAGCGCACCGGGCCGGACGGCTTCACCCCGGAGGACAACGAGATCATCAACACGTTCGCCAACCAGGCCGCCGTCGCCATCACCAACGCGCAGCTTTACATGGCCCAGCGCGAGGAAGCCTGGGTCAGTACCGCGCTGCTGCAGGTGGCCGAAGCCACCGCCCGCGCCACCAGCCTGGACGACGTGCTGAGCACGGTGGCGCGCATCACGCCGCTGCTGGTCGGCGTGCAGTGGAGCGCGGTGGTGCTGGCCGACGATCCCAACACCTACCGCGTGGTCGAGCTGGCCGGGACGCGCCCGGAGATCACCAACGCGCTGACCGGCTTCACGCTGACGCCGCTGACGTGGCCGCTGCTGGCCCAGCTCAAGCATGACGGGCAGCCGATCCTGATCGACAGCGACAGCCCGCCGCCGACGAACCTGCCCATCGACATTGACATCGGGCAGGGGGTGGTGCTGCCGCTGTTCGCCAAAGGGGAATTGATGGGCCTGATCCTGATCGGCCAGCGTGAAGGCTCCGAGCCGATGAGCAACCGCAAGATCGAACTGGTCAGCGGTATCGCCAACCAGGCCGCGCTTGCCATCGAGAGCGCGCAGCTTTTCGCCGCCCAGCAGGAGGAAGCCTGGGTCAGCACTGCGCTGCTGCAGGTGGCCGAGGCGGTCAACACCCAGATCGACCCTGACCAAAGCCTGGAAACCATCGTGCGCCTGACGCCGCTGCTAGTCGGCGTCGAACGCTGCGGGGTGATGAAGTGGGAGCCGGGCGAGGAGCGCTTCGCGGGCGGCATGTCGTGGGGGCTGAGCGCCGAAAACCGCGCCACCTTCGCCGAACTGACCTTCACCGGGGAGGACGGGCGCTTTCTGATGCACATGGCCGAGGCGGGCGAGCCGGTGGCGTGCGGCGTTGGCACGGACTGCCCGCTGCCGCCGATCCTGCAGCGGTTGTTCGAAAGCCCGGCGCTGCTGGGGCTGCCGCTGGTGGCGCGCGGGCACCAGGTCGGCGCGATGATCGTGGACCATCCCGCGCTGGGCGGTTCCATCGACCAGCGCCGCCTGAATATCCTCAACGGCATCGCGCACCAGACCGCGCTCGCGCTGGAAAACGCACGCCTGATCGCGGAGGCCGCCGCCGCCGAGCGCCTGGAGCGCGAACTCGAAGTCGCGCGCGGCATCCAGACCAGCTTCCTGCCGGATACCTTCCCCCGCGTGCCCGGCTGGGACGTGACCGCGTACTACCGGGCGGCGCGGCAGGTCGGCGGCGATTTTTACGATTTCTTCCTGGTGGACGAGCACCGCTGGGCGCTGGTCGTGGCCGACGTGGCCGACAAAGGCGTGCCCGCTGCGCTGTTCATGGCCCTCAGCCGCACCCTGCTGCGCGCGGTCGGCTCCAACCGCGAAGCGCCCGCCGAAACGCTGCTGCGCGTGAACGAGGTCCTGCTGCGCGACACGCGCTCCGAGTTGTTCGTCACGGTGTGGTACGGGCTGTGGGATACGCGCACCGGGGAGGTCGCCTTTTGCAGCGCCGGGCACAACCCGCCGATTGTGATCCGCGCCAACGGTAACACCGAGCAGATCAACACGCGCGGCATTGCGCTGGGTGTGGTGTCCGAGATCACGCTCAACGAGGACGTCGTCACGCTAGAGCCGGGCGATATCCTGGTGGCGTATACCGACGGCGTGACCGAGGCGCACCGCTCCGACCAGACCGAATTCGACGTGATCGGGCTGCAATCGACCGTCGCCACGCTGCGCCATCGCTCCGCCCAGGAGATCACGCAGGGCATCCTGGAGGCGCTGGACAAGTTCACGGCGGGCGAACCGCAGTTCGACGATATCACGCTGCTGGTGCTCAAACACCTGCCCAAAAGCCCGGAAGTGTAGTTTATAGTAGATTGGTGGCGACATGACCGACGACACCCGCGCGCTCATCACCCGGCACGTGCTAGACCCCGCGACGTTCATCAGCGCCACCTTCAGCGGGCGGCGGCGCGGGCATGACGTGCCCTGGCGGCGCGTCACGCTGCGCCCGGTGCTGCTCCGCGACGAGTGGCACATGCAGTTTTCCTACCTGGACGCGCAGCAGGCCATCACCAAGAATTACCAGGGCGACGCGATCACGGCGCACCTGGACACGCTGCTCGACGCCGGGTTCAAAAACATCAGCCTGAAGACGATCACCGAAAACATCCAGGTGCAGATCACCAGGAAGGGCAAAGTCATCCTGCACCGCCAGCCCGTCGATCAAGCGCCGCCCGAGCTGCGCCACGACCGGCGCAAGGCGCACCCGCTGCCCGCCGACCGGCGCGACCCGTTCCTGCAGCAGATCGGCATCATGACGCAGGACGGGGCCATCCGTGCCGACAAGCGCCGCAAGTTCCGCCAGATCAACGACTTCCTGCGGCTGATGCGCGACACCGGGGCATTTGACGACCCTGCCGCGCCGCTGTTCATCGTGGACTGCGGGTGTGGCAGCGCCGACCTGACCTTCGCGGCCTATCACTATGTGAACCACATTGTGGAGATTCCGGCGGTGGCGGTCGGGGTGGACACCAAAGACGATCTGCTCGACCGGCAGCGCCAGCAGGCCCGTGCGCTGGGCTGGGATACGCTGACGTTCCAGGCAGGCCAGATCATCGACTTCCAACCGGAGCACGCACCGGATATCGTGCTGGCGCTGCACGCCTGCGACACCGCCACCGACGAGGCGCTCGCGCAGGCCGTGATGTGGGACAGCCGCATGATCTTCAGCGCGCCGTGCTGCCACCATCACCTGCAAGCCCAACTGGAGCAGGGGGATCCGCCGGAGCCGTTCGGCCCGGTGCTGGCGCAGGGCATCCTCAAGGAACGGCTGGGCGACATCCTGACTGATACGCTGCGCGTGCTGCTGCTGCGGATCATGGGCTACCGCGCCGACGTGGTGGAATTCGTGAGCGCGGCCCACACCGACAAAAACCTGATGATCCGCGCGGAGCGAGCCGCCGGCCCCGGCGACGACACGGACGCGCTGCACGAATACCGGGCGCTGCGCGATTACTGGGACGTGCGCCCGCACCTCGAAGCGCTGCTGGCGGTCCCGCTGGCGGCGATTGACCCCGACCTGCCCGCCGATGAGTACCCGGCGTCCGGTCCGGCGTTCTGCCCGGTGCCGGGGTTGGGCTAGTATCCGGCGCTGTCGTCTTCCCACATGATCTTGTTCAGCGGATAGTCGCGCGTCATTTCGGCCTGGCGATAGCCGTCCGGGCCGGGGCGCGTCATGCAGCCCTGGTACGCCTGGCCGGGGTAGCTGCACACCGTCCACTCCCCGAACGTCATGAACGGCACCGTCACGCCCGGCGCGCAGGCGTGACACTGCGCCGGAATCCACTCGCCGTTGTAGCGGCGCGCGATGTGCAGGTGCGTGCTGCGGCTGAAGCCACCCGCGCAGGACGGGTGCCCCAGCGGATCGCCGGGCTGCACGCGCGTGCCGGCGGGGATACGCTCGAAAGCGTCGATGTGGAAGTAGGCCAGCGTCCAGCCGGTATACTCATCCCCGTCTGCATTTCCGTCACGGTCCAGGTCCAGGATCACCCAGCCGTCGCCGCTGCGCGCGATCACGCCGGCGGCGGCTGCCGTGACCCAATACGGCGCGACGTAGCACGCCCCCTCTGCCGCGACCAACCCCGGCGGCGGTTCGGGGGGGGCCAGGTCAATCGCGGCCCAGCCCGCGCCGCTGTTGTAGGCGCTGTGCGGCCCGCCGGTGTAGACCCACTCCTCGCCAGGGCCGAAGGGCAGCGCCAGGGTGGGGGGCTGCAAGCCGGCGGGGACGACTGGCTCCCACGCGCGGGCGAACGGATCGCCGAACAGCGCGCGATAGGTGGGCAGCAGGCCCGCGTCCGGGCTGGCGTCGCGCCGCCAGTCGTCGCGCGGCGTGCTGAGGGCGAGCATCGACTGCACGCCGACCGTACCCGCGTTCAGCCCCGGCCCGGCCAGCACGCGCGTGCCGTCGCCGAGCACGAAGCTGGTCCGGCCCCGGTATTTCCAGCCGTAGTAGCCCGCGTTGAGCGCGCCGGCAGCGTCCATCATCTGCCGGAACAGCCCTTCCCGCCCCGGGTGGTGAATACCCAGCGGGTACTGGCGCGCCTCCTCGCCCGGCGCGGGATCGCTGAGCCAGCCGCCGCGATACTCCAGCAGCGCCAGCAGCAGGCGCGGGTTGACGCTGTGTGCCTGCGCGACGCGGACAATGATCGCCGCCCCGCTGAGCGTCTGCCCGTCCACGTCCTCGCGGTAATCGCGCAGCAGGCCCGGCTGGCGCGCCACGAACGCCGCCACGTCGAAATCACTGGCGGCGGGGCTGTAGATCAGTTCGCTATCGGGGATCAATTTGTTGGCGGGTCCGGTCATCACCTGCGCGGATGGCATATCGAGCACCTGCCCGACGACCAGCCGGTCCGGGTCGGGCAGGTCGGGGTTTAACGCCAGGATGTCGCGCACCTCCACGCCGTACAGCGCGGCGATGCTGGCCAGCGTGTCGCCCGGCTGCACGCGGTAGCGGTTCCCGGCGTAGCCGGTCGGGCGGGTGGGGTCCGGTGTGGGGGTGAGCGTGCCGGAGGGGGCCGCGCCGGTTCCGGTCCGTGATGCAGCCAGGGCAAGCAGGAGGGCCATCAGCAGCGCCAGCACCCCCCGCCAGCGAATCACTCCACGCCCCACACGATCTTGTTTTGCTCGAAGTCGCGGCGCACGTCGGCTTCCAGGCGCAGGTCACCATCGGGGCCGACCATGTAGCCCTGGTATTCCTGCCCGGGGTAGCCGTACACCGTCCACGCGCTGAGCACCAGCGCCGGCGTGGTGACGCCCGGCATACAGTCGATACACTGTACCGGAATCCACTCGCCGTTGTAGCGGCGCGCGAAGTGCAGGTGTGTGCCGGTGCTGAAGCCACCTTCACACGATGGGTGGCCCAGCCGGTCGCCGGTCTGCACCACGACCCCGGCGGAGATGCGCTCGAACTGGTCGATGTGCAGGTACAGCAGCACCCAGCCGGTATGCTCGTTCCCGTCCATGTCCAGGTCGAGGACCACATGCCCGTCGTCGCTGCGCGCGACTACGCCCGGCGCGGCTGCCGTCACCGAAAACGGCGACAGGTAGCACGCACTCTCAATCGGCTGGTCGTCGGGCGGTTTGGGCGGCGCGAAATCGATCGCGCTCCAGCCGGAGCCGGTATTGTATGCGCCGTGCGGCCCGCCGGTATAGACCCATTCCTCGCCCTGGGGGAAGGGCAGCGTCAGCTCGGGCTGTACCAGGTTGGGCGGCACGATAGGCTCCAGCGCGCGCACAAAGGGGTCGCCGAACAGGCTCATGTAGGTCTGGAAAAAGCCGCTGGGATGCACATCCTGCTGCCACAGCGTGACGGTGCTGCCGACGCTCAGCGCGTACTGTACGCCGACCGTGCCGGGGTTCAGCGTGCTGGCGAAGACCATGCGCGTCCCGTCGCCAAAACTGGCGGCAGTGATGCCCCGGTACTTCCAGCCGTAGTAGCCCTGGTTGAGCGCGTCGGCCATGTCCAGCGTTTGGCGCAGCAAGCCCTCGCGCCCGGTCTGCTGGATGCCCATCGGGAAGCGCACCGCCTCGTCGGAGGGGTAGGGCCGCGACAGCCAGCCGCCGCGATACTCCAGCAGCGCCAGCAGCAGGCGCGGGTTGACGCTGTAGTTCATCGCGACGTAGCGGATGATGCGCGCGCCGCTCCACGTTTCGGTGCCGATGTCCTCGGAATAGGCGTTCAGGAAGCCCTGCCGGTACTGGATAAAGGCTTCGATGTCAAAATCGCTGGCGGTCGGCCCGTAGACCAGTTCGCTGTCCGGGATCAGCTTGATGTCCGGGCCGGTCAGCAGCGCGCCGGTCGGCATTTGCAGCGTCTGGCCGACTTCCAGCACGTTGGGATCGGCCAGGTTGTTGAGCGTCATGATCTCCGCCGCCGATATGCCGTACAGTTCCGCGATCTGGTTGAGCGTGTCGTCCGGCTGCACGGTGTAGGTATCGCTCAACTGCTCGACGGTGCGCGGCGGGTTGGGCGTGGGCTGGATCGGGGTGTTGGTCGGCTGGTCGGCAGGCAGCACGGTCTCCGGCACGCCATCCCACAGCGGGGTGGCGGTCACCTCGATCACGTTTTCGCCCAGGTCGCAGGCCAGCGCGGCCAGCACCAGCAGCGTGAGGGCCAGCAGCGGCCCCGCCCAACGTGCACGGCGGTTCATTGCAGCGCCTCGGCCAGCCGGGGCAGCGATGCGTCGTAACGGTAATGGGTGCCCCGGTGCCCGCCGGGGTATTCTTCGTAGACGTGCGCAATGCCCAGCGCCTCCAGCTTGCGGGCCAGCACCCGCGCGCCGACCTGAAGCTGGTATTCGTCGTATTGCCCGGCGTCGATGAACACCAGCCGCATCTGGCGCAGCGCGTCGGCGAAGGTTGGCTGGTCCAGCTTGCGGATCGGGTCGTGCGCCAGCCAGCGCCCCCACACGTCCGGGTTCAGCGCGCCGGTGGCCGGGTCGATGGGCAGGTCGAAGCCGTGCGGCGCGTCCGGGTTGCCCCCGAAGGCCGCCGCCCAGCACACCGTCATGATCAGTTCCCAGAATGCGCTGCCTTTGGGCCGGATGTCGGGAATATCGCGGATGAAGGCGTCCAGCCCGTCGAAGCGTTCGAGCAGTTGGTGTATCTTGCTCAGGTGCGGCAGGCAGGTGTATTCCCAGTACAGGTCGCCGCTGTGGCACGCCACCGCGCCGAATACCTCGGGGTGGTGCATGGCCTGCGTGAGCGCGCCGAAGCCGCCGCTGCTGCGCCCCAGCACGCCCCGGTGGTTGCGGTCGGCGTGGGTGCGGTAGTTGGCGTCGATCATGGGTACGATTTCGTCGATCAGGTAGTCTTCGTAGCGCCCGATGCCCGCCGAGTTGACGTACTGTGAGCTGCCGTAGCGCGTCCACATATCCGGCATGACGACGATCACGGGCGGCAGGTCGCCGCGCTCGATCAGGGCATCGATCTGCCCCTGGATCGTCACGTCCCAGGGCCGCCAGTTCATCAGGCTGGGGCCGGCGTTGCCATGGCTGCTGAGCAGGTACAGCGTGGGGAAGCGTTGGTCCGGGCTTTCGTCGTGCCCAGGCGGTATGTACACCGGCACCCGGCGGACATGCGGATCGCTCAGTGGGTTATCCTTGAGCACCTGGCTTTCCAGCACGGGCATTTCGACACGGCTTGGACTGTGTATGATCATGATTGCCCCTTTTTGATGACTCTGGCGGTGACGGTTGGTAACACTCCCACAGTTGAATTGTAGCCAAGCACTGCCGCTGGGGCAACAGGCCGCGCCCGGGCGTGGGCGAACTGTCAGGCTGCGGGGGCCACGAATAACCTGTCGCGTCGAGTCTGGCCGGCGCAAAAAACGCCCCTCACCCCCCGAGTGGGCGAGGGGGAGTTACGGCGCACGCTTTTTCCCCTCGCCCATTTTATGGGAGAGAGGGGACACCGCCCGGCAGGGCGGAGGGGTGAGGGCCAGCTTTGGCGACCATATTCACCTATTGCTGACAACTCGTTCGTGGACCCCAGGTGTTAGGAATTGTGGCGATGTGTTGCTATAGTTAGGGTGCTATATCATCCGCAAAGGTGAAGGAGGGCTAGAATGGCGCGTGTGAACTCAGTGAAAGAGATTTTCGATAATCTCCCGGAGAATTTCCAGGCAGACAAAGCCGAGGGGGTCGATGCTATCTTCCAGTTTGATCTGACCGGCGACAACGGCGGGAAGTACTGGGTGCAGGTCGCCGACCAGCAGGTCGACGTGCACGAGGGCGAGCACGATGCCCCCACGATGATCCTGACGGCGGAGGCCGACGATTACATCGCGGTGATCAACGGCGATCTGGCCCCGATGCCGGCGTTTATGCAGGGCAAGATCAAGGTCAAGGGCGAGATGGGGCTGGCGCTCAAATTGCAGGCGATGTTTGGGCTGTAGGGTCCCTGTGTGACGCGATCCTGATGTCAGAGGGCGCACCGCTGATTTGTGGGTGGCGCGCCCTTTTTTGTTGGCCGTTGGCGGTGGTCTATGGCTGGGCCAGCGGCACGGCGTCGATCAACTGTCGCAGCATTTCGACTGCCAGCAGGTCGCGGGTGGCTGCGCCGTAGCTGCGCGTGGCCTGCGGCGTGAGCTGGTCCGGCGTATCCGACCGGGTCAGCGTCAGGTCCTTCTTAATGACGCCGTCGGGCACCAGCGTGTTCACCCCGCGCCACACGTTCAGGAACGGGATGTTGTAGTCGGTGGCGGTGGTGTACAGCACCGTGTTGTAAGCGCCGACTACATCCGGCGGCCCGGGGATGCTGGTCAGCACCGGGATCGCGCCGCCGTTGATCGTCGTCTCGACGATCTGGGTGACGCTGTTCTTGAACTGGCCGCGCGGCGTGCCTTGCAGCGCATCGTTGCGCCCGACGAAGACCAGCACCACCGCCGGGCGGTTGGTGCGCAGTTCGCAGACCAGCGGCGAGTCACCGTCCGGGCAGCCTTGCGGCGCGTTGATCGGGGCGAGCAGGTCGCCAGCCGTCCAACCGGGCGCGCTGCTGAGCAGGCCGCCGCTGGCGAAGCTGTTGCCGCCATCCACCGGCAGCGGCGTGGCGGTGTAGAACGCCAGCACGGCCTGGTATTGGGCGGCGTTGTCGATGTCGCCGAAGTTGGCCTGGCCGTCCGCTAACGCTGCCAGGAAGCCACTCGGCGGCGTGTCACCGGCTGTGCTGAAGACCCCCGGATTGACCGGCGAGGGCATTCCCCGCCCGCGCTGGTGAATGTCCCGGATGGTTTGCAGCACTGGGCCTTCCAGCGCCGACACGAAGGGCACGTCCGCCATGTTGACCTGTCCGGGCGGGGCCTGTGTCGGTGGGGCGGGCTGCTCGACGGTGACGGCGAAGGAGGTGCGGGCCGAACCGCCGCGCCCGTCCTCGACGGTGACGGTGACGGTCGCGGAGCCGGGGCCGTTAGCCGTCAGGTTGAGCGTGCCGGGGCCGGCCACGAAGGCCACGACGACGCCCTGGTTATCCGACGCGGCGACGGCGGTCAGTGGGTCGCCGTCGGGATCGCTGGCATTGAAGGGCACGTCGACCACGTCACCAACCATCAGCGCCTGGTCGGGCATGGGCTGGATGGCGGGCTGGCGGTTGGGCTGCTCGACGGCGACAACAAAGCTGGTGCGGGCCGTGCCGCCGCGCCCGTCCTCGACGGTGACGGTGACGGTCGCGGAGCCGGGGCCGTTAGCCGTCAGGTTGAGCGTGCCGGGGCCGGCCACGAAGGCC
>DAOTUD010000021.1:0-4177 GCA_034437275.1 Anaerolineae bacterium | reverse complement strand
CGGGTCAAGCGTGGGGCCACAATCCACCCCTGACACGGCATTTTCGATGACGTATAATGACGTGCGCACCCTTTTGGCCCATCCGCACGTAATAGATAGTGAGATGGGCAACTTTTATAGTCAATCAGCGAGGAGCAATAACAAGGAATGGCTACAGCAAACAACACTGTCGTGTACACCGAGGATCTGAAGAAGGACCTGTATCTGGGCGAGGTCGTCGTCCACGCGGTGCGCGGCGTGTCCTTGCAAGTCACATCAGGCGAATTTCTGGGGATCATCGGTCCGTCGGGCAGCGGCAAATCGACGCTGCTGGGGATGATCGGCGGGCTGGATACCCCCACCGCAGGCACCGTATACATCGACGGGCAGGATATCACCGACCTGAGCGAGCGCGCCTTAACCCGCGTGCGCAACGAGAAGATCGGGTTCGTGTTCCAGTTCTTCAACCTGGTGCCGACCCTGACGGCGCTGGAAAACGTCGCGCTGCCGATCCAGTTCGCCCGCAACCGCCAGCACAACCCCAACCGGCGCGCCAAAGACCTGCTGTCGATGCTCGGGCTGGGCGACCGGCTGCACCACCGCCCGTCGCAGCTTTCCGGCGGGCAGCAGCAGCGGGTCGCGCTGGCGCGGGCGCTGGCCAACGAGCCGCCGCTGCTGTTGTGCGACGAACCGACCGGCAACCTGGACTCCAGTTCCAGCGAGATCGTGATGAACGCGCTGCGTGACGTGCAGGACAAAACCAACACGACCGTGATCGTGGTCACGCACGACATGGAAGTCGCGTCGCAGGTCGACCGGCTGGTCGCGCTGATCGACGGCAAGATCGCCGAAGATGTCGACGCACGCTCGACGGCGCAGATGAAAGCCGTCCAGATTTTGCAGGACAAGCTGTCGACCGGTGAACGGGCCGCCGTGCAGGTAGGAAGCGAGTAACCCATGCTGGAAAAACTACGCTTTTACCTCAGCCACTCGATCAACGATCTCCAGGTCAACGGCCAGCGCACGCTCTTCGCGCTGCTGTGCATTGCGTCCGGCGTGGCGGCGATTGTCAGCCTGCAAACGCTGGGCGTGATGATCGAAGACACGCTCACCGGCAGCCTGCAAGAGAGCAACCGGGGCGACATGCGGATTTATCCTTACCAGTGGGAAGAAGAAGGCGACGACACGCGCGACGCGGAAGAACTCCGCGACGAGGGCCAACGGCGCAACGTGCTGGCCGAAGAAGGGCCGTTCGGCAGCGTCGTGATCACGGTGCCCGGCAGCCAGCCGGACACCTCGCCCGGCGCCGTCCAACCGGACAAGCCCTCTGGCCTGGAACAGTTCGAGATGTGGCTCCAGGACAACTACGCCGGCGACTTCGAGATGACCTATCGCCAGGCGGTGACCAGCTTCGTCTCCGGGCAGAGCATCAGCACGCCGGGTGAGGCGGAGCAGTTCGTCGTGCCGTTCATCATCAACGCGGACCAATACCCCTATTATGGCAGCATCAAGGCGGAGAGCGGCGACACGCTGGACGCCATGCTGCAAGGGCCGCAAGACATCGTGCTCAGCCGCAACATCGCCGACGACCTGAGCGTCAAGCCGGGCGACACGGTGGTGATCAGCGGCGCGGGCGATTTCACGGTGCGCGGCATCGTGCCGACCGCTGCCGAAAGCGGGCTGGCCGGCGGCTTCGAGAACTTCGGCAGCGCGCTGCTGGGTTTCTACTACATCGAGCTGGGCGCGATGGAGCGCTTCAGCGACATCACGCCGGGGGCCAGCGCGATCTACATCAAGCTGGAAAACGGCCCGGAAGGCCTCGAACAGCTCAGCGATGAATTTGAGGACCAGTTTCCCTACGTCAGCACGCTGACAACGCACGATCTCGAAGACCAGAATTCGGAGATCTCCACTTCGCTCAACCAGCTTGTGATCGTGATGGGGCTGGTGTCGCTGTTGATCGGCGGCATCGGCATCGTGAACACGATGCTGGTCATCGTCAGCCGCCGCACGACCGAGATCGCGGTGCTCAAGACGATCGGGCTGGAGGGCGAGCAGGTGACGGTGCTGTTCCTGGTCGAAGCGATCTTGATGGGCATCGTGGGCAGCCTCGGCGGGATTCTGCTGGGCTGGCTGGGAGTGTACGCCATCAAGGGCGCGGCGGAAACCTTCCTCGGCCAGGACCTGACCTTCCACATCACGCTGCTGCCGCCGCTGACCGGCTTCATCGTCGGCGTGATCGTGACGGCGATCTTCGGCTTCATCCCGACACTGGCCGCCGGGCAAGTACGGCCCAGCCTGGTGCTGCGGCCCAGCGACACCGTGATCCCCAAAGCCGGACGCGCCCGGTCGTTCGTGGCGCTGATGGTCGTGATGCTGGCGCTGAGCCTGGTGGCGCAAGCCCTGGTCGGCGACATGCTGAGTTCGGACACGCTGCGCGGCATTGCATCCGGGATCGGGGGCCTGATCGGCCTGTTGAGCGCGCTGGCCATGATCGCGGACGGCGTCCTGGTGGACTGGGCGCGGCACCACACCGGGCTGCGCATCCTGCGCTGGAGCCTGCTGCTGATCGGGCTGCCGCTGCTGGGCAGCCTGTACGGGTCGGCAATCCCGGCGCTGATGATCCTGTCCGCCACGTTCATCATTGTGGGCATCCTGTACGTGATCCTGTGGGCGTTGATCTGGCTGGTCGGGCGTTTCTTCCCGACGTGGCGCTTCGTCGACCTCAAGATCGCGCTGCGCTCGATGCTCTCCGCCAAAGGCCGCGCGGCCTCGACGCTGCTGGCGCTGGTGGTGGGGGTCTTCACGCTGAGCGTGATCACCATGCTCACCTCCGCGATCAATCAGCGCTTCGAGGAACTGCTGGAAAACGAGGTCGGCGGTAACGTGATCATCGTGGCGGCGGCGCAAAGAGACACGCTGGACGATATGAGTGCCCGGCTTGAATCGCTGGAGGGTGTCAAGGAATTCGCCATCCTGGAAAACTACGAGGCCGAGCTGGTCTCCGTGAGCAAAAAGGACGGCGGCACCTTCTCCGTCGATACGCTGAAGGACGCCGCCTACAGGAAGGGTGGCGACGAGTCGCTCAGCGGCTTCAACCGGGCCATCAGCGGCCTGGATGCGCGCGAGGTCGGCTCTAACCTGCCGGATGTGCAGTTCTACGCGGGCCGCCAGCTCAGCCGCCAGGACGACTCCGCCCCCTGGGAGAGCACCGCCAGCGGCAACCCGCCGATCGTCATCTCCGCCAACCAGGGCGTGATCGACAGCGGGCTGCAGGTCGGCGATGTGGTGAAATACCGCATCTACCAGGACGGCAGAGAGTCGGAACTGAAAGCCTTCGAGATCGTCGGATTGGTCGACCGCACCGGCGCGCAGGTCAGCGTGGGCGCGACCGCGCTCAGCTATGCCCCGCGCGGCGCGTTCGAGGACCTGCCCTTCAGCCCGAACATGGTGAGCGCCGTCGTCGAGATCGAGGAAGGCCAGGTCGGCGCGCTGCGGCGCGAAATGCGCGAGGTGCCCAACACGTTCGTGCTGGAAACCAAGCTGCTCAACGACCTGGTGAACCAGGTGATCGAACAGTTTACCTCGTTCCCGGTCCTGGTCGCGGCGCTGGCGCTGGTGGTGGGCGGCATCGTGATCGCCAACTCCGTCGCGCTGACCACGCTGGAACGCCAGCGCGAGATCGGCATCATGAAGGCGGTCGGCGTCCAGCGCGAGCGTGTGCTGGGGATGCTGCTGCTGGAATATGGGCTGATGGGCTTCATCGGCGGGCTGATCGGCGTGGGCCTGGGCGGCATCGGCTTATTGCTGCTGCTGACGCAAGCCTTCGGCGGCGAGCTGGGCACCTCGATCCCGTTCCTGACCGCGTTCGAGTTGATGGGCCTGTGCATCCTGATCGCGCTGGCAGCGGCGCTGCTGACGGCGTGGCGCGCGTCCGGCGAAAAGCCGCTGAACGTGCTGCGCTACGAGTAGGCGCGCGGAAATAGATACGACAACCAGATTCCCCCTAATGACTGGAGCCGTGCGTGTGGCACGGCTCCGGTGTGTTCACGTTGTCCGCCAGTACACGTTGGCGGAAATATATGCCCACCGGTTGGCCCTCATCCCCTATCCCCCCCTCACCCCCCGGCCCCCTCTCCCACCCAGTGGGGCGAGGGGGAGTCACAGCGCGCGCTTTTCCCCTCGCCCCTTATATGGG